>NZ_JBIGHW010000002.1:0-546989 GCF_043555875.1 Pelomonas margarita
GGCCCACGGCACGATGGTGTCCATCGTCTGCAGGAACACGTCGCGCCGCGTCGGCCTGCGGAATCGTTCGAACTCCGCGCCTTGATCGGCTGCCGCTGCCAAGGTTGCTTGCTTCATGCCAGCATGACCTCGAAGTGGTGCCAGCATTGCCACCAGATCAACCCGGAAGGCGGACCTTAATCAGCGTAGCCTTAGATCAGCTGTCTTTGAACGGCGGCGTCGGAAGCATGGCCTTGGCCAACTCGATCGCTCTGGCCGGCCGGATGGGGGCGTCGGGATAGGCGTCCAGCACGATGCCCGGCAGCAATCGCTGTGTGATGTCGGAATACGTGAACCCGTAGGGGCGCTTGGGCTGCTCGCCCGTGGCCGCCGCAAGGGCCTTCAGATCGTTTTGGCTGAATCCCGTGCCGGCGAGCCGGCGCGCAAGAACGTCCAATCGCTGCTCTTCATTGGGTCGCTCGAACACCAGGATGTCTGCGGCGCGGCGACGCACGGCCGGGTCCAACGCGTTCAGCCGGTTGGTGCACATGATGACCACGGCCGGCAGGCCACCGTTGGCGAGCCGGTCGATGCCGCGAATGAAGGCGTTCACGCCGGCGCGGTCCTCGTGATGCATCTGCTCGGCCTCGCGGGACTGGGCAAGGGCATCGGCTTCATCGACCAGCAGAATGACGCCGCCACGAGCGGGGCCCTTTGCCGATTTCAGCTTTGAAGCTTCATCGAACGCTCGCTCGAACGCAGCCGTGACGAGCTGGGTCATCTCTCCCACACGCCCCTGGCCGCGAGAAGACAAGCTCAGCGGCAGCAGCGTGATGTCGATCTCCTCCTGACGCGCGACCTTGTCGCCGATCGTCTCCGCCAGCTCGGTCTTTCCTGAGCCCACGTCACCGGAGAGCACGACCAGCGGCGGACGGCGCGTCACCGTGTCGAGCAGGCCGTAAGCGTCGTCATGGTGCTTCTGCTGCCAGCTCTTGAGGCCGGCCGGGTTGATCAGCACGCCGAGGATGTTGGCGAGGCGTTTGATCTTGTCGTCAACGCCGACCAGGCGGCTTAGACGTCCTTGTGCGTCCGGATCAGGGAGCGTGGTTGTGCGCTCGAACAAGCTCTTGTCTTGGGTATTGCTCATGTGTAGCTCCTGACGCTGGCACGTCCGAGCGACTGGCCGCCCGACGAATAGGTCTTGTCATTGGCAAAGTAGCCGTTGTGTACGGCGGGGCTAGTGCCTGAACCCCGCTTCAGTGGCAGTTGGTTCTCGACGGCTTCCTGCTGCTGAGTGGTGAGCGCATACCAGGCAGAGCTGTAGCTCAGGAAACTGCCGAAGACCGCGCCACTGATATCCCGCCCGGCAGGTACGCGGCCTGGATCGTCGTCAGCGCCGCCATCAGCCAGCTCGGCAGCGGTGTAGCGAAGCGTGGGTTCGATCCACTTGTTGTCGCGCTTGAAGCCGTATGTGACTTCGCCAAGATAGCCCTGGCGCAGCAGCTCGGTGACTTCACCCTCGAACTCCGCAATCCGCGTGTCGGAGATGTGGCCGTACAGGCGCTGCAGCCGCTTGAGGTCGGCGGCGACCTTGGCGGCCATGTGCCGGGCATGCGTCACCGTGAACGTGCGAGTTTGGGTGGTAGTGAAGCTGTAGCTCATGACGTTCAACCTTGGAAAGAGGGGCCGAAAACCTTTTGCCAATAGCGGACCGTCAGCTCCTTGGTCGGAGCGGTCAGCGCTGCATCGATGGCCTCACCGGCGTCCAGGGCCGCCTCGACGATGTCGTCAGCGTTCTGGGTGGTGTACAGGCGCGCCACGTTGTTGGTGGCGTTGATCGGATCGATGATCTGCACCGGGTCGGACAGCTTGCCGACACTGCTGGCGGAGTAGTAGTCCTCGAAGACGATGCGCTCGCGCAGGTTGGACTTCGCCAGGTAGGTGAAGAAGGCCTGCAGGGCTTCGGGGTAGTCGGAGAAGTTGACCCCGTCGTTACACAACTTGGCCAGGATCATCTCGATCATGAAGGACTTGAAGCGAAAGCCCTCTCGCTCCTGCTTCATGCGTCGTGCCCAGAACTTGACGAGGCGAACCACTTGGGCGAAATGCGTCGGCTGGGCCTTCTTGCGTTTGCGTGCGAATTCGAGATGCAGCGGGATGCTGGTCTCCAAACGCGAGCCGTCGTCCTGGCTAATCAGGTCGCCCCGCCAGTCCGGCAGTCCTGCGTAGAGCACCGGCACCACATCAACGTCCAGGCCGCTGCCCTTGAACGACACCGTGACCGAGTAGGTCTGAGGCTTCACCTGGTCTGGCGTGAAGTTCGGAAAGGCCTTGCGCAGCCGCTCGGCCAAGTAGTCCAGCAGGGCTTGGACATCATGCGGCGCATCAGAGCCGCTGACGTACACCGCCATGTCGATGTCATTGAGCGAGCGCAGCGCCGTGCCCTTCGCCAGGCTGCCCGACAACTGGATCTTCTTCAGCGAAAAGCCGGGATGGTCGGAGATGTAGGCCTCCAACTTCTCTCGCAGGCGTCCGGCCTGGCCTCGGTACTCGTCGGCCTTGTCCTTGGGAAGGTTGACCTTATCTTCAGCGAAGCGGACGAGATCGCTGTGGTCGATATGGGCTCGAGACATCTGGCGCTGCTCCTTGTCAGGCGGCTCGTATTAGCGAGTCATACAAAAAGTTCGGAATCGTGAACAGAGCGGATGTTACGCCTGTTGCCGCGCCTGTCAAAGAAAAAGTTCGGTATCGTGATACCGTTCGTTTGGAACAGACTGGACAGGAGACGGACCATGCCCACTCGTCTCGGAGAGAAGTTGCGCGACCTGCGCAAGGAACGCGGGCTCACGCTGGACAAGCTCGCGGAGATGGCGAACCTCAGCAAGAGCTACCTCTGGGAGCTCGAAAACCGCGAATCCCAGCGCCCGTCAGCAGAGAAGCTGACCGCACTGGCTGATGCGCTGGGCGTTGCGGCAACGTACTTCCTGGAGGAAGACGTGCGCGCCCCCGAGGAACGCCACTTGGACGAAGCGTTCTTTCGGAACTACCAGAAGCTCGAGCCCGATGCGAAGGAGCAGCTGAGAAAGATCCTCAACACCTTCAAGAAACCGGGTTGATGGCAGAGGTTTGGACCCCTCAGCGCGCTGCGACCCGGCTCGTCAAGGTCGCGGAGGCTTTCAGCTCGGCGCACGGGCTAGATCGGTTCCCGGTTGAAGTGCCGCCACTCGCGATGGAGGCGGCGCGCATATTCAGCTGGCCTGACCCGATCACACAGGTGCAGGCCGCCAACATCAAGGGGTTCGAGGGGGCTCTTTTCCCCGGTGACGATCGCAAGGAGTGGCTACTCCTCTACAACGACCGGTTGGAGTCGCCTGGGCGTGTGCGCTTCACGCAGGCCCATGAGCTTGGGCACTATGTCCTTCATCGCACGCTCCGCGAGTCATTTCAGTGCAGCGATGCGGACATGCTGAACTGGACCCAGGACGATAAGAACCTTGAAGGTCAGGCCGACATGTTCGCGTCCTACCTGCTCATGCCCCTCGACGACTTCCGCAAGCAGGTGCCGGTCAATGTAGACCTTGAGGTGCTCAAGCATTGCGCCCTGCGCTATGGCGTTTCGCTGACGGCCGCCGTCTTGAAATGGCTGCAGTACACCGACGAGAAGGCTGTCATGGTGTTGTCCAACGACGGCTTCATGAATTGGGCGTGGTCGAGCGACCCGGCCGCGAAAGCGGGCGCATTCTTCCGCACCCGAAGCCAGGTCGTCCCGGTACCCGACGGGTCGCTGGCGGCGAATACCTCAGTCAAGCACGACCGCTGTGGCATCAAGCTGCCCGCATCGGTCTGGTTCAAGCACGCAACAGCGGAAACGCCCGTGACCGAGTTGAAGGTTACCTCGGAGAAATTTGGCTCGGTGTTGACGCTGCTGGTCCTGCCACGCTCCGCGGATGTCTGGCCGCCTTGGAAGCAGCCCAGCAATTGAGCTCTAGATTGTTGGCGCCGACCGAAAACTGAGCCACTTTTTGGCCCTGGTCTAGCGTACCAATCGCGCTTCAGAGCCGCCTTCATGCTGGCCGGGATCCGTGGGGTCGCAGCGCCAGAAACGCTATGCAGGCTGAAGTTCGAAACCTTCTGCAGGAATGCCTGGCCAGAGCTCGTAGTGGACGTTTGGGCCAGATACCCCGCCGGATCTCGGACTTGATGGAATCCCGAGCTGGCGGGCGGCTGCAATGCTGAGCTCACCAATCTTGTTTGCCGGCCCTTTGTCCGCCACCACGCATTCAATAGTCTTGCCTCGGTAAGTCACCAGCGCCCTGCAGCCTCGGACCACTCCTTGCGTTTTTTGGACGATCACCGGAGGTACGACGACATACGCTACGGTCTCAGAGTCCACGTAGGCGCTCGGATCGGTCTTGGCCTTGCCGGAATGTCTGTACCAGGTGCAGGAAGCGATCCCGCCGCCGGGAAAAACTTTAGGTTCATTGTCAACATCCAGAAGAACCACGCTGCGAGCCCATGCGTGCTTGCACACCACCTTTCCGCCGATGCGCGCCATACCGGCGTTCGCGAGCGCATCGCTACCACTGTCGTCTGCACGGTATGCCCAGGGAGCGCCGTTCTGCCCGTTGGCCCCATCTGCATCGATGTCCGCGTCTGCGGTGAAGTGCACGCGCCCGTCCGGATCTTCCATGATCACGCTGACGACGCCATCATTGGTGATAGTGGCCAGCAACCTGCTGGGCTTGTCCGGCGCTTCGGCGGGCTGCACGAAATTCTGGACAAGCAGGTCGCCAAGTTCATCGAACTCGGCGGCCAGGACGAATGACGCTTCTTCGGCTGTGTAGGCTGGATCCCAATGCGAGTTCTCCGGCACCTGGCTGTGCCCGTAGTGACCGCCCGTCGCGTCCCACAAGAACGCGTCTCTGATGTGACCGCCAGGGTCCTTCCCTTCTTTCGCGGGCCGGGGTACGCCGGCGGGCCAGACTCGGGGCACACCGTGCGTCGCCTCAATCCATCGGCAAAGACGCGCTACCCGCTTTAACGCATCGCGATCTTTGGCGCGCTCCGCGTAGCCGACGAGCTCAATCTGAACTGCCGAATCCCGGTTGGTCTCAACGCCATCCTTCGCGTTCTTCAGAGCCAGAGCGCCATAGTCAGTGTCAACATGCTGATAGATCTCTTTGGCGTCAACGGTGAAGTGAGGGTCAGACCCACGCTTCGCGAATGTCGTGAAGGCGCTATTCGCGGTGTCGCCTTGGGTCGTGTGATGAACGATCTTGAATGGACCGCCGAGGTAGCGACCGCATCCCCGCTCGTTCGTGATCGGCTTCCACTGTGCGAACGGACACTTGGCCATAACCACCTTCCTTTAGGGGGTGACCTTGTAGCAGTTGGATAGGCGAGCGGCATCCGCAATTCTGGTGAGGCTTCGATGCGTCGTGAAGTCTTGCTGGGTCGCCAAGCGGCACCGAGCAGCGCCGACGCGGGATACACCCGATGGGACTGTAAGGTCCGACTGATAGCCTTTCGAGATGCCACTAGATTAGGGAGAAAAACATGGCGACGACATCGCGTGCGGCCGAATGGAGGATTTGTGCTCGTCACATCGGCAACGCCGCGCTCCTGGCTACGACGTTTGTGGTCACTGGGTGCGCACTCACACCCAGCGTTGTGGAGGTTCCAGAAAAGCCCGCCGCTGGAAAGACCTGGGCTCAGAAGCAGGCCGATGACAAGGGGTTGCTTCGCATTCCGAAGACGACTGAGGTGACCGAGCTTCAAGGGCAGCTCGCCGTCTATGCTGGATTCTGGAGAGGTGTGGAAGGGGATCTGCTGCTGGGAATGAGAGACATCCCTGGGCGTGCCCGCGACCTTGCGGTTCTCTGGGCAGCCTATGAAGCAGTGAAGTCCAACTTCCGGTCCGCCCGTTACGCCGGCATTGGCGCCGCGCTTTTTGGAAGCGTCTCCAGCACTTACAAGGTCGAGGTGCAAGCGCAGAACTACCAGACTGCCGCCGATGCAATGGACTGCATTGCCACTGAGGTTGAGCGAGTTCCCTTGGGGGCGTGGAAATTTTTCAACAGAGCTGGCGAGTTCACCGGCGTCCTCGACTCTGCGGACGCGGCCGCCAAGGAGACGGCGCAGCTCGAGCTCAACGATGTCTTCCCCGCCGTGAACCGGAGCATGAACCTGGTTCTGACGAAGCTGATCCGCGCGCAGCGGAATGATCTCAAGCTGACGGGCGTGAACCTTGAAGAACTGCGTGGCGCCTACGACCGCGAGAAGGCAGTCCGCGACAAAGTGATACCGGTCAAGACGGCCGCTGGGGTCATGCCGCTCTTCGCGGCCACGAATGAAGACAGCAGCGTCTCGGACGATGTTCGCAAAGCCCGCACAACGGCGCTCCGACTACTTCGCCTTAACGCTGCCAAGTGCGTCGCGTCGACTGCAGGGTAAGTTGCTGAAGCCGTTGCTGCTGGATTGCTGCCACGCCAGCAATCCATAGAGGCTTCCTTCAGCCCGGCATCGAACTCGCGGACGAACGCGTAGCCGCCGCCATGCACGCAGAGATCATGCCGCATCGCGCCGGTGCGATTGAGATCTGGATAAAGCATCGTCGTTCCGAGAACTCCGCCAACGGCAGTTTCCGCTGCTCCGCACCGCTTGCATACGAAGCAACCATGATGTACGATTTTCGTACCAGCGATGTCGGATTATCGGAGGCAAGATGGAAGACCAGATCAAAGCTGCGTTGGAAGCGTTCTGGGATGAGCATGCCATTCCAGCCGAGGGCGGAGCACCCGCGACGGTGGACGATCTGATCGGGCCGGTGGAGTCGATGATCGCCGTCGAGGTGCTGGTTGCGCTCGACAAGATCACGGGGATGAAGTTGCCGAGTTCGGTCATTCAGGCCGGCGGTTATGCGACGCGTGATGAGTTCGTCAATAAGCTCTCAGCCGCAGTGCTGGCCTACGTGGCCAAGAAGTCGAAGTCATGAGCGGATCCAACGACGACGAGGGCGATGCCGACCGGGTGCGGCTAGGACGGCGTTTGAAGGAGGCGCGCGACTACGTCGGGCTTTCGCAGGAGGAAGTTGCATTCGCCCTGTCGATCTCCAGACCGGCCGTGGGGAACATTGAGTCCGGCTCCAGAAAGGTTGAGGCGTTCGAACTCAACAAGCTGAGCGAGTTGTACGGCAGGACGGTCGACTATCTTTTGACTGGCGACGCACCTGCCGAAGACACGCGTGTCGCCTTCCTCGCTCGCGCGACCAAGGGTCTGTCCGACAGCGATCTTGACGAACTGGCCAGGTTCGCAGCATTCCTGAAAAACTCGCCTAAGGCCAAGAGGCGCTCGTCATGAAGGAGGAAAACGATGCGCTGATGGCCGCGGCTCGCCGGGCGACTGAGGTTCTCGATGAGTTCGAGGCTAGGAAGCGCATCGATGCTGGCTACACCCGCATTGACGCTGAACAGCTCGCGTCAGCCTCGGACGTGGTTGTCATGTACCGCAAGCTCGAGCTTCTGCTTGGCGGCTTCCTCGTAGAGGATGGGACGCCCGGCATCATCGTGAACTGGGATCGTCCACGCGGCTTGGTTCACATGACGTGCGCGCATGAACTGGGTCATTTCGCGCTCGGCCACGACAGCACGGCCGACACCACCGTCGACGTGTCGAAAGACGCCGCTATCGTCGAGCGCACCGCCAATCAGTTTGCATATGCGCTGTTGGCCCCGTCATGGTTGGTGTCGCAGACGATGCGCAGCCAGCGCTGGGGTCGCAGCAACCTGCGCGATCCGTTCGTCGTCTATCAGATGTCGCTACGGCTCGGCATGAGCTACAAGGCCATGGTCTGGTCGCTACATCGACTCGGCCATCTTCTGCTCAACGATGCCTTGGACATCGTCGATGTGCAGCCGATTTCTCTCAAGCGCCACCTCCTAGGTGGTGTGGCGCCGAACAATTCCCGCAGCGACGTCTGGATGTTGACCGAGGCAGACCGGGATCGCGTCCTGGAGCCTGGTCGGGGCGACCAGCTTGTGTTCTCGCTGCCGAATCATTCTGGATCCGGGCGGCTTTGGTCAGTTGACGACGCGCAGAGCGAAGGATTCACGCTCAAGCCATTTGTGCGGGATGCACGCACAGTGCCAGCTCGTCGCGACCCGCAGTTCATCGTCGGAGGCGACGGGGCGACGCTGCGATATGAGTTGATGACGACACCTTTCGCATCGCCGGCTGATTCGGCCGATGAAGTGGACGACGACGAGCCTGTATCGATGCTGGGGGTCCGAAAGCGCGCAATCGCACTCACCGAACGCGCACCTTGGAAGCAGCAGGACACAGCTGGCGGTCAGCTGAACCTTTTCGCGGAGTTCGAACAGCTGGAGGACGGATTGCCTCAGCCCGAGCGCCATCGCCGCCTTGTCACCTCGCGCCTCGCCTGATGATCACACCGCAAGTTGATCTTTCTGCGCGGCTGGGCGCGGCGCGAGACCAAGGCGATCGCCCCACTTGCCTGGTTTTCGCCGGCTCCGACTTGAACTCGGCCGCGCACGGCGTCGCTCATCTCAGCACTGAGTTTCTCTGCCATCACGCCGCTCGGCTCTGTGGAGACTGGCAGCCTGGCCGAGGGTTCCAGATGGACCACGTTCTCGGTGCCGTACGCGCGCCTGGTCAGCCGCTTGAAGAAACGTATCCCTACCGCCACGGCATCCACGACGCGCCGCTCACAGCACCGTCGGGTGATTTCGAGTTGCACGCCTCAGCATCGGCGCGACGGCAGGACATGACGACCGCATTTGTGGTGAGTCACTTGGCTGCTGGGAGCCCTGTAGGCTTGGTGATCCAGGTGTGTCAATCGCTCATGCAACCCGACAACGGCGTTGTCTCGTTTGATCCGCTCGTCCTGCCTGATCAATATCACGCTGTCATCGGCGTGGGACTGGGCATCAATCTGGACACCGGCGAAAGCTTCATCCTTGTCCGCAATTCTTGGGGCGGAACCTGGGGCGTGGACGGGCACGCCTGGCTCCCCTTTGCGCTCCTGGACATCCTCCTCGTGGAAGGCTTCTTGATCTGACCATGGCCAAGCTGATCGACGACCAAGTTCGCATCGTTCCGACGTGGGCGGCTGCCGCCCGATATCTCAACAAGCAGCGTCCAAAGCGCCAAGCCAGGAATTTGCTGCTCGAGATTCCGAATCCGATGGAGCTGACGGATGACGACCGCGCCATGATGGCGAAGGTGGACGAGGCGCTTGCGCCCCGCGAGCTCACATTGAGAACCGTCGCTGGAACGATCTTCCCGCTGCCGATGTATCGCAAGTTCGGGCGGCCCGGCTACTACGACAAGTACAAGGCGATGCTTGAGCGAGGCCAGGCTGAAAACACCTGGGGCACGTATGCGAACCGGATGATTTCGCGGCCTGGCAAGGAGCCCGGCACGACGATCAACCCGCTCGATGATCTGGTGAACAAGCTGGCCAATGAAGGCCAGCCCCAGCGGAAAGACGGGGTTAAGGTCTCTTTTACAGCTACCTACGAACTTGGCGTTGCCGATCCTGAGGAAGATCTTCTTCTTGAGCCGACACCTGAGCCGGACGAGGGAGGCGATGTGCCCACCTACAACCCGGCCTTGGACAGGAACGATTGGCTGGGTTTGCCTTGCCTGTCACATCTCAGCTTCAAGCGCGTCCCTCGCGACGGCGGGCATGCGGTCGACCTGACCGCGATGTACCGATCACACCACTATTGCGCGCGCGCTCTGGGGAACCTGCTCGGGCTGGCACAGTTGCTATCTTTTGTCGCTGAAGAGAGCCAACTGAAGGTCGGAACGCTCAGTTGCCTATCGACGCATGCCGAGCTTGATGTTCGCGAATGGGGTGGCGTGGCAAGCGCGAACACAATCCTCGGAACCTAACCGCGGAGATGCTTTAGAACAGCGCGACTTGCGTCGAGGCTTGCGCTGGTCGCATGGCCTTGCCATAGATGCGCTGCATGCCTTGGCGGAACTCAGTAACGCCACCATAGCTGGGATGGCGAACGCATTCGACTTCCACACCGAACGTCGCTGCGTACGCCATAGCGTCCTGGCCGATGCAGACGATGCGCCGGATGCCTAGCCACTCGATGAGGGCTCGGTTCAACTCCGTCACCTCCGACAACTCCCGCGCAGCAAACCGGCGATTGGTCATCGGGTCGTCAGGATCGTGCGGATGCAACGGAAACACATTCCAGAGCAAGGGCGGAAGGTCGAGCCGAGCCAGGACCGCCCAAATCTCGGTCGCGGTGCGCTCAGCCACCGACGGTCCCTTTGTGGCCTTGGCGGGCGCTGAGCCGGGATAGTGGGTCGCGAACATCGGCAAGCGCGCCTCATCCGTGAGCGCCAGGCCGGTCCGCCTGCCACCGCGGTAGCCGAGGTCTCGCCCCATCCAGATCGTATCGGTACCGAGCGCTTCGACCGCCCCTAGGTAGTCGCGCAGATTTTTCCGTCGCATCGCCGGCGCGTTGGCGAGATCGTGCACCTCGCAGTGATCGCGGTACGGATTGAAGACGCCCTGCAGTTGCACATCTGCGAGCGCGGCGACGAAGGCGCGTGGGGTCATGGCTTCGGAACAGGTTTGAGGGGCAGAGCGGCGCCGATCTCTCTCGGCCGCCGCGGCTTGGGTTCGGGGGCGTGTTCAGGCGGCAGGATCAACGGTGCGAACGTGATCGCATGCGCGTCCATGTCCACCGTGATGACGCCGCTGCCAGCATCGCGAAGTTGACGGAAAACCTTGAAGCCTTCAAGGATGGCAAGTTCCCACTGCCAGAGCGGGCAGGCAGCGACCTCGTAGCCTTCGACCATGTCCTGCACCTGCTTGAGCAGACCGTACTCCAGTTTGCCTACATCTGTGTTCTCGTAGAAGTCGTGTCGGTCAGCGTGGTTGAAGATCCAGGTCGCAATGCCTTCTTCGATGATGGCGGCTCGCGCACCGTCCTGGTTCTCGTCGAACCTCGTGTTGCTCTTTCGCTTGAGCTTCAACAGCGACCGGATCACCGGAGACCACCCGAGATGCGCCACGTAGGCGAGGTGGAAGACGTCGTGGAAGCGATAGCCGTCGGGCTCTGTCCGGTTGTCCGTCAACCGGTCGCCCACGTTAACGTCGCGGATCTGCTGGATGACGTAGGGGCGCTCGTTGTCCTTGCCCTCGTCATAGTAGCGCTCGATGAAGGACACCTCGAACTTGCGCTCGAAGCGTTCATGCGCGGGAAAGCCGAGGTCAAACGGGGGCGTGTACTGAGCGCCCTTTTGGGGCCAGCGCGATTCGAACTTTTCCAGGTTGGCGCTGACGACGTCGACGAACTTGAGTTCGAACATCCACGCGACGGTGACGAGGTCGGCCAGCAACTCAGCGAGCAGCGCCGAGGGTGTCGAACTCACCAGGTCAGGTGGAACGGTGACGCCCATCAACTGACCGACATGCGCGCCGAGGTCGGACAACTGCTTGCTACGGTCGAGCGACTTGAGCTGCTCGTGACACATCGCGTAGATGCCATCAAACGGCATGAACGTCAGTTGCCCGTTCGGTGGCGGTCCGGTGACACCGAACCTACGCTGCAGTTCTTCAAGTCCCGCAGCCCCGACCGACGACAGCGTGTGACCGTAGCCAACCGCGACCTCCGTCAAGTACCAGAAGCAGTCCCCGAGCTCTTCCTTCACGACTGCCTGCTGGGCCGTGCCGAAATCACGATACGACTTCTTGACTGCTGCAAGCAGCCCGCCCACTTCGCCGATGAGCCCAAACCTGAGCTGGCTAAGCCCGTCAGGCTTGCCTTTGAACTGATTCGCCTGGTCGGCACGCGCTTGGTAGGCCTCCAGTGTCATCAGCGCTTTTGCCTGCGTCGCGCCTGCTGAGTTCTTCATGTTGTTGTCCTCCCATCTTGTGGTCAGGACTGTGGCACAGGCTGCGTTTCCAGACTCAGCTCGTGCTTGAGAAGCTTCGCACAGCTGATGATGGTTTGACGATCACCCATGCTTGCACCCATCGCCAGGGCGCGGTCGCGCACGCTGACAGTGACGTCGTAGTGGGGATAGACGGACTTCGACTGGAACCAGGCTTCTCGCAGGCCCAGACTGCGCGCAAAAGCGTGCAGCTCAGAAAGCGAGTCGGCCACCAGGTGGCACCAAAGCTTTCCTCGCCAGGGGATCAGCTCGTCATCGACGTAGACGGCCATGCTTGCCTTATTGCAAATATATTTGCATAATTCTATGCAAAATCATGCAGCGACGCAAGCCAGTCGCCGATCCGCAGGCGCTGGGTGCAGCACTTCGCGAACGGCGCAAATCGCTAGGTAAGACTCTCACGGAGATCGCCGAGATCACGTCCGTTGACGTCGGCCAGCTGTCGCGCATCGAAAATGGCCAAATGCGCCGCGATGGTGGGAATTTGCAAAAGTACATCACCGCTTTGCAAAAGCTGGAAGCGACACGGACACAAGCCCGCGCCCCAAGCGTCGTAGAGCGTTTCGCGGCAATCGTCGGGCGCTCCAACCGACATGCCGAAGCGGCCACTGCGTTCGTGGACGCGCTCGAGCGGTTGATGTGAAGACGCGTTAACACCTGTACTGACCAGCGGGCCCACACGGCTGCTTCCGTTCTTGACCCATTGTCGCGACGCGACGGCTCATGGGATGAGCTAGCCGAGAACGGCAGCAACCCGCCTAGCAGCCGACCGGTTCTAGACTTCGGCTTCGCAGTGGTTGCAGTCTTCCGCGGCAACTAGCCCAACTCCTTCTCCGGGATACGAAGCGGTCATAGGCTCAGCTGACGACGCGGTGCCTAGTCCATTGATTCATTGAAGTCGGCGGCGCGTCTTTCATGGCGGGGACACCGCCAATCTCAACGATTCAGTGGACTAGACCAACTCTTTTGACGAACCCGAACGGCCCAACTACTGGCCACCGGGTCGAACCGCCTCAGAGCGCACCAGAGCGTGGCAACATTGGTGCTGATAGCTCGATTGACGGGCAGGGAGGCTTGGATGCAGATCATCCAGAGCATTGCGGCATGGGCTGCGCAACAGCCAGCTTGGATTGACGATGCCGTTCGCCGGCTCGTGGCGGGCGGCCTGACACCCCAGGATTTCCAGGAGCTATCCGCACTTGCCAAGGCGGAGCACGGGCTTCCTGGTCCGAAAGGCCGCGTTGCCGTGCGGCTTGATCCCAAAACGCTACCTGCAGCCGCGCAAGATGGTGTGGACGTCAGCTTGGCGGCGGTGCGTTCTCCGCAGAACCTGAATGCGATTGATCCCAACCAGGCGCTGACATTTCAAGCGACTGGCCTAACCATCGTGTACGGGCACAACGGCGCTGGGAAGTCTGGCTATCGGCGGATGCGAGACACCTGGGAGCTGCTCATCGAGGAGCACCTCTTTGCCGGCACGGTGAAGCGCTTCAGGCGAGCCATCGAGACATCGAAGCTTCGCTATGTGTCCGTTGATGACGCTGAGGCGAGTGCTGTTTACAACGGGATGACCCGGTGTTCCAACTTCACGCACGAGGGTGGCGCAGAGGCTCCGCCGGCGCTTCCTGAACCAAGTGAGTTCATTTCTGATGTCGAAGCGCTTGCGACCTCGTTACAGACGATCGAGAACAACAAGAAGGCAACGGAGAAGCGCCGGGTAGAGGCGGGGCAAGCGACGTCGACCTGATTGGCCACATCCTCGGCTGAACCAACTGACTTGGAAAATAGATAGCTTGATAGTTAGGCTAATGCAGCCTTTGCGAGGGTCAAACGTAGACGATTCAGCGAAAGGAAATCAATTGGGGGGATTTTACTCCAAGCGCCACAATACTGGTCAGCAAGTTGCGCGAAACGAACTTCGCGTAGGCATGCTCGTCCACTTGAGTTACACAAACTTCGATTGCGTATGGCGAATAGCCTCAATCGAGGTCAAGCACAATGGTGAAACATGGCTCAATCTGGTTGCGCCTGACTCAGGAAAGTCAAAACACACAAATGCAATATATGCGCGACACATTCGAGCAAATGAACGCTGACTTGAATTTTAACCACCACCCTTGACGTATCAAGTTCACGTCTCGACTTTTTCTAATCGCTAGGTTAGTCGCGCATACGAAATTGCAATGCAATGCAAGGTCAAATCCAATATCCGTCGCTTAGCTGTTTAGTCAACCGGGCGCAGACATCGGCCATGGCTCCGCCAGTTGCTTGACCTGCGTTGGCGACCTCCGACTTCACTTTCGGAGCCGCTTACCTCGGGCGTCTGAATTTCTCCAGATTAAATCTACCAATAAACAACATGGCAGCAGATTGGGACGACTACCAAGAAGAGGCTGCCGCGCTCTTCCGATCCATGGGTTTGGATGCGGTCACCAACGTCACGATACAGGGCGTTCGAACCACGCACGATGTGGACGTCGTGGTGAAGTCACACCATGCAGGCTTCGGCGTCACTTGGCTGGTTGAGTGCAAACACTGGAAATCTGCAGTATCAAAATTGCACGTACTGGCACTTCGGGAGATCGTTTCAGACGCTGGAGCGGATCGAGGAATTCTTCTGTGTGAAGCTGGATTTCAAAGCGGTGCAATTGAGGCGGCGAAGCTTACGAACGTTTTGGTCACATCACTTGAAAATGTACGCCTGACGGCAGGTAGCGATCTCGCCTCCATGCGATTGCGTGAACTCTTTGACCGAGTTGAGTCATGCCGTCAGATGTACTGGGATATATCCAAGAGCGAGCGAATTGCAAAGGGATTGCGAGCTGAAGTTGGCGAGTGGGGGTACTCCGGGGCTCGGTCAATCGAGATTTGTGTCGAACTTCTCACGCGTGCCTTTCGAGGCAGCTATCCATTTGGACCTGAGTCACTTCAGGCATTGATTGAGTTCGGCAAGGATCATCAATTTCATTCCGTTCAGGACGTGATCGCAACGATCTTGCCGATTGTTGAAGAGTTAGAGGCGCGATTGAAGGCCGCGGCAGTGTGAGGGGACTTTTAACCAATCATTGCTGCGAACGCCCCGCGGCGCCTCTGAATTCCTACGTTGTTCGACCTCTTCTCGCCATCGAACCGACCCGGCGCGGTGTTCACAATGGGTCGTAAAGTGACTGCCGCAGCGGGCGAGAGCGGTCGTTCGCGCCAGCGCGACACTAGCGCCACGCTCGAACAACCCTGCCGAAAACTGCTCCCGGCCGAACCGGAGCCCAGAGCTGGATCAACGGCTTGCCGCAGCCATGCTTATTGAGTCCTGAACTCCGTGCTCATTCAATTCTGAACTTTTCAAGCCAGTTGTCGTGCCCCGTGTCGCCTATGCAGCGGAAGCTGGCATTCGCCAGCAGCTTAGCCGTAGCTGTGGCGAGATCGGAAATGCGCAACTGCCCAGATAGGGGGTTGATCTTGCAGTGTCTGGAATTGGCTGCAGAATCGGCGCCATATCAAACAGGCACGAGCAGATAGCGCCCTTTACGCCTTGCCATTTTACGAAATGTCTACATTTTCCGTTCAATCACTTCGCCCCTACAAATCGCTCAAGCGCGTTGATTGGCGCGACGTGCCAAATTTCTCAGTGGTCACGGGCGTTAATGGCTCGGGAAAGACTCATCTGCTTGAGTTGATCGCTTCATCGCTGGGGTATCATATCGAAAAGAGTGCCGATGGGCGCGATTCAAAACCGGGAGTGGTTCATGGTTTCCCTCTGGCGACAGGGGACATCTTGTACGTACAGGCTGAGAAGAGCATTCAATTCAAGGTCTCTTCTAGCTTGCGCGATATAGAAGAATTGATTGATACGCTCTACAGAAGACCAGTCAACGACCCGAATGGAGCATGGAGAGCTTCAGGAAGTCTATATGCAGGCTTCTCATCCAAGAAGGGCGCGCAAAACGAGCATCAGATTCTGACGCCGTCTAAGGATGAATTTCGCGAACGGCTTACTCCTTCCGTTATCTCATACGGTCGCCTGTCTGGACCAAACCCCGACTTGGCCTTGCTATTCTTGTCATATGCCGTGCTTCAGGCGGAGGCACGCAATCGCAAGATGACCGATAAACAAATTGTCGATCAGTTTGGAGAGGCTCCATGGGTATTGCTAAACCGAATTTTTGAGTTGGCGGAGCTTCCATTTGGTGTAGAGGCCCCAGCGGAGCCAAAGCCATCGGTATTCAGCAAGTCGATTGAATTCGAGTTGAAGTTGTTTGATAAGGCAAAGGGCGTCACACTATCGCCGAACGACCTCTCCGCCGGCGAGAAGGTGATTGTTTCAATGGTATTTCTACACTACACCTCGGAATATGGGAACAGCAAGTACAAGTTGCTCTTGCTGGATGAGCCCGATACACACCTTCATCCCTCTTTCATCAAGAAATACATTCGGATTCTTACTGAGGTATTAGTCACGGAGAAGCAGGTGCGAGCAGTCATGACTACACACTCGCCCATCACGGTGGCTATTGTTCCCGAAGCAGCGATCCACAATCTGGATCGATCTATCGGAGATACGCCCTTGAAGGTAAGCCGCGAGCGTGCTCTTGAAACGCTACTCCAAGGCGTTCCGTCTCTGAGTGTGCGTTACGAACAGCGGCTTCCAATATTTGTTGAAAGCAAGTTTGACGTTGCTTACTATGAAGGCCTTGTAAAAGCATTGAGACGCTTGACTACGTTTTTCTACGAGCCTGTTTTCCTTGCACCTCTACAGGGACTTCCCAGTTGATCAAGCGGATTGATGTGGGCGGTATCCGATAGTCGCCTTTGCTGTTTTCCTCAAGACCGGAGTTCGGGTTCGATGCGGCTTCACAGAGAACAGACTGCACATCTACAGGCGGCCTTGTTGCACTCGGGTTTCGGTGCGGGCCCAGATACCAACCGCTCAGCAGGGCTCCATTCACTCGCCGCCGTCGCCACAACTGGCGCGGCACAGGGTTAGTCGAGCTTGCCTGCTGCCGGTCTGACCTGTGAATTGCATCTTCGAACGCACGTCTACGGGGAAGAACTTGTTTTGTCGAGAATGGGTTTCAGGCCGGCATCACGGGCGGCATCGGCAGAACCTCGCCAGGCTTGACCGACACGTAGTTCGGATCGAACTCGCGCCCCTTGGCCAGCAGCGCCCAGACGATGCGCGCGTTCTTGTTGGCCAGCGCCACCACCGCCTTCTGCCAGCCCACGCGGGCCAGCAACTGCACCAGCCACTGCGAGATCTTGTCGCTGCGTTTGTGCGCCGTCATCACAGCCGACTTGGCGCCCTGGATCAGCAGCGTGCGCAGGTAGTCGTCGCCGCGTTTGGTGATGCGCCCGAGTTGCGTCTTGCCGCCGCTGGAGTTCTGCCGGGGCACCAGGCCAAGCCATGAGCCGAACTGCGCACCGCTCTTGAACTGCTTGAAGTCGCCCACCGTAGCGATCAGGGCCGATGCGGTCACCGGGCCGATGCCGCTGAGCTGTGCCGCCACCTTGGCTTGCTGGTCCGAGCGCACATGCGCAGTGATGCGCTCGTCGCAGCTGGCGATGTGGCATTCCAGCTCGATCCAGTGCAACCGCGCCTCTTGAATCGCCAGCCGTGCGATGCCGGGCAGTTCGTTGCTGGCGTCTTCCAGTACGTCGGCCAGACCCAGGCGCAGGGCGTCGGGACTTTGCGCGAAGACGATGCCGAACTCGGTGAGCAGGCCGCGGATGCGGTTGATGCAGGCGGTGCGGTCTTCCTTGTAGCCCTCGCGCAGGCGGTGGATGGCCAGCAGGGCCTGCTGGGCGGGCGTCTTCACGGGTACGAAGCGCATGTGCGGACGACCAGCAGCCTCGCAGATGGCGGCAGCATCCGCCGCGTCGTTCTTGCCACCCTTGCCGGCCATGCGGTAGGGGGTGACGAAGTGGCCGGCGATCAGGCGCGCGTCAAGGCCATAGCTGCGCAGCTTGCACGCCCAGTGGTGGGCGCCGCCGCAGGCCTCCATGGCGACCAGGCAACCGGCAGGCAGTTGCACGCACCAGGCGGCGAACTTGTCGGCAGGCAGAGCCTTGGCGGCGACGACGCGGCCGGTGGCATTGACGGCGTGGACCTGGATCACGCGCTTGGCCAGATCGACCCCGACTCGGGTAATCTCGTTCATGGGCTTCCCCTTTCATAGGACCGCAGATTGACGATTCGCACCATCAATCTTGGCGCCTCGACGCCGTGGGCCAGAAGGTGGGAAGTCCCTTCGTATTCACTCGGGCACTACGAACTGCACTGATGTTATTGATATCGTGAAGAAGTTAGAGGAATCAGGAGGGCATCCAATTTGCGGAATCATAGACTATGACAATGCAAACATAGGCACCAAGCTCATCCATATTCTCGGAGGTAGGCGACGGTATGCCATAGAAAACTACCTTCTTGATCCAATATTCATCGCGCTTGGTCTTATTAGGCACGGAAAGAAGCGATTTTCTGATTTTTCCATCCAGAGCAAGAGCGTTTATATCGAAGGCGACGCGCTAACGGAAGCCGAACTTCAATCGATCGTTGATTCAATACTTAACTCGCTTGGATTGAACACGGGGTCGAAGAGCCCAGTTAAGCTGGAAAATGGATTCGATCTAATTTATCCAGATGCCTTCTTGATGCTTCATGGGCACACATATGAAGTCAAGCTTCTGGAGAAAATACCGGAGCTCAATGCAATCAAGAGAGGTCGCGACGACGGCGCTCTTAAGGAGCAGATGCTTCATGTCATTTGCGATTTTCCTCAATTCCTCCCGATCGATGTTTGCGAAACTCTTCGCCCCATTCTTGCTGGCAAAAAAAGGCTCGAAGATTAGTAAGGCGTCAAATCAAAGCTCATTGATACCGTCAATCCAAGAATTTGCTGGTTGTGCCATCGTGCCCATGATCGCTTAGGCGTTAAATCACTCGCTGGTTGCGCTTGCGGCGACGGGTCAAACTTTGACGGCAAAGGTCTTCCCCGACGAAGGACGGCTCCCAGCCTAGAACCGACATTCGGTCGGCGGTCGACAGCAACGGAGCGTCAGGAGTCGGTCACAACTGAAGCCGTGCTGACTTCATGCCACTTGAAGCTGCCTCACGGCTTTGATCAAAATATCGCTGATGCCATTTTTCAATGGCATGCGGAGCTCGGCTGAACGCGTCATTGGTTGAGCCGATCCCACGCCGCGCAGGTCCACGCACACGCGGCCGCGCTCGTTCCCTCGCCCTGGCTTGCGCGGCGCACTCGGTTCTTGGCAGGCTGGACGCCCATCGCCCCCCGTCTTGGGGGGGGGGGCGGTGGACAAATTTCACCCGGCTCGTCGACATTCGGCGATGCGGCGGCTACCACGCCGTAAGGCCATCGAGGCGGAGTAACTTAGGCAGTAAACCAGTAGTTCGGCTAAACAATCCAGCCAGATGGACCTATTCGACGATCCGAACTTGACGTTCAGCAAGCTGGGCGCAGCGTGGCTATTGGGGCTGGATCCCAGGATGAAGATCGGCGGGTTCACGAAAACGCTTTGCGCCGCAATGGAGCGAGTGAACGGGAAATTCGACGCAGACGAACTTAGGCCGCTGCTTCGTCGACATCGCATTATCCCAGACGCGTACCTAATCGACGATGATTTTAAAGTCGTCTATCTCTTCGAAATTGAGGACACCAATCCCCTTACGGCAGACAAACTCAGGAAGTTGAGTGAGATATGGTTTCGTCTGGACTGTATCGAGTGGGATGTCCGCGTTTTTCTGATCGATCGCTACCTGTCAATTTGGCGCTCTCTACCGCTTGCAGATGTATGGCACGCCCTTGAGTTTCCAATGCCAAAAGAAGCTGCCAAATTCAGCGCGCCCAGCATCGACTGGGAAGCAACTCATGAACAGGCGTCAAAAGTAGCAATCAATCGGCCTGTCGGACGCCGCAGAGGGGCAGCTTAAACACTCGCTCAAGCGGAGAGCCAACAGCACGCAGCCAAGCCCGCCGGCCGGGCTGGCGGATATTCCGTCCGTCTACCCTAGAGCCCCGCCGCTGACGCCCGCTCAGCTCGAACGTTGAACGTCCGCTTAGAGGCGGTCCATCCGGCCTAGTGCTACTTCCGCTTTGGGTCGGCAACGGCCAGTTGTTCGACCCGACGCAGAGGTCGGCTTCCAGCCTTGAGCTGACTTCTCTGCGCATCTGAGACGGGAATGCAACTCCTCCCCGCGCACCTTTCGCTGCAAAAGTTGGCTGCCGGGCAAGTTGAATTAAGCAGCGCCGGGAGGCGCTCCTGCTCCCACTCAGTGCGGAAGGCCTGTCGTGGGTGGCGAACGGCCCTGCAAGCGGCCTTACGCCCGCCTTGGGCCCATCGTCGGCTATCGCATCCTGCACCCTGCCCTGCAGGCCCCGGCATCCCTGCGCCGAGCCCGGCGACCGTGCTCCATACATCGGAAAAGTTCAGACTTGAATGAACAAAGTTCAGAACTGAATGGTTTTCGACAATTTCGACAATAGTTTTCGACACATTTTGCGCAACTCCGCTGGGTGTGCTCGCTTGACGCACAGTGTCCATGTGTACTATCGTACTAGTACACATTGGCAGTACACATGGATCCCACCCACTTCGTCCACATCAACACCGGCTCGCCCGAGCCCATCTACCGCCAGCTCATCGAGCAGGTGAAGCGCCGCGTGGCCGCCGGGCAGCTGAAGGCGGGCGACGAGATTCCGTCGGTGCGCGAGCTGGCGCAGGCGCTGGCCGTGCACCCCATGACCATCTCCAAGGCCTACTCGCTGTTGGAAAGCGACGGCGTGCTGGAGCGCCGCCGCGGCCTGTCCATGGTGGTGGCGGCGCAGCACCAGCAGGCCCAACCCACTGCCGACCGCGTCGAGCTGCTGCGCCCGACGCTGGAGAAGGCCGCCGCCGAGGCGCGGCAGCTGGAGCTGTCCAAGGCGCAGGCCCTGCAGCTGTTCAAAACCATCCTGGAAGAGGCCCCATGACCCCGCACTTTCCGCACACCGAATCCGCCAGCGCCGAACTCAGCGGCGTGAACCTGGCCTACCCCAAGGGCCCCACCGTGCTGGACGGCCTGGACTGGCAGCTGCTGCCCGGCCAGGTGGTGGGCCTGCTGGGCCGCAACGGCGCCGGCAAGACCACGCTGCTGGAGACGCTGCTGGGACTGCGCGAGCCCGACGCCGGGCGCGTGCAGCTGTTCGGCCAGGACGTGCTGCAGCTGGACGACGCCGCCCGAGCCCGCATTGGCTACGTGCCGCAGCACAGCGACCTGTTCGAGGGCTTCACGCCGGCGCAGCTGCTGGCCTATTTCAAGAGCTTCTACCCGCGCTGGAACGAGGCCAAGGTGGAAGGCCTGATGTCGCGCTGGGACATCCGCGCCGACCAGCCCATCCGCAAGCTATCCGGGGGCCAGAAGCAGCGCCTGTCCATCATCCGTGCGCTGGCCCACGAGCCCGACCTGCTGGTGCTGGACGAGCCCGTCGCCAGCCTGGACCCGGCCGGCCGGCGCGACTTCCTGCGCGAGCTGGTCGGCGAGGTGCTGGACCGCGGCGCCACCGTCGTGTTCTCCACCCACATCCTGTCCGACCTGGAACGCGTGGCCTTCAACGTCGCCTTCCTCACGCAGGGCCGCATTGCACTTCAGGCGCCGCTGGACGAGCTGCTGGACCAGGTGCGCGCCTTCACCGGCAGCGTCACCGAGATGGCCGGGCTGATGGGGCGCCTCGGCGCGCAGCCGCTCAAGCGCACGCCGCTGGAAGCCGGCCGCGAGCGCGTGCTGGCGCGGCTGCCGGCCGGCGGCGCGCTGCCGGCCGGCCTGGCCGCCGAGCGGGTGAACCTGGACGACCTGTTCACGGAGCTGACCTGATGAACGCCGCCGCCCGCTACTCGCAGCTGCTGCTGGCCTTCTGGCGACAGCGCGACCTGCAAGCGCCTCTGGGGCGCCGGCTCGTGATGGCACTGCTCGTGCTCATCGGCATGGCCGGCTTGATCGCGCTGCCGCCCGAGGCCGGCTGGCGGCTGGTGGCCGGCCTGCTGCTGCTGGTGGATCTGGGGGTCTGGCTGGCCGTGTGCGGCAGCCTGCAAGAGCAGAACCACCCGACCGCTGCCCGCACCGTGCCCGGCCATGTGCGCAGCCTCAAGCGCGCCGCGCTGCTGGGCTGGGCGCTGTGCACCGGCTTCACGACGCTGCTGCTGTGGGCCATCTTTCCGCCCACCGGCGCCGTGCCGCTGATGCTGCTGAGCTGCGGCTTCATCGCGGTGTTCCTGCTGTGGGCATCGCGCATGGTGTGGCTGTGGCTGCTGTTCACGCTGCTGTCGCCCTTGCTGGGCGCGTTCAACGGCACGCTGGCGCCCGCCGGGCGGGCACTGGCCACGCTGTGGAGCGATCACACCGGCCTGATGCTGCTGGCCGGCCTGCTGACCCAGGCCACGCTGGTGGTGCTGGCCTTCGGCGCGGGCGGCGCCCGCCACACCGCCCGCTACGCACGCCAGAGCCTGATGCGCAACGCGATGCGCCTGCAGCTGGACGGGCGGCAGGTCAACGCGGCGGCCTGGGGGCGGCCCGTCGAATGGCTGACGCGCCCGTTCGGCCTGGTGTTGGACGCCTGGCAGCGCCGGCTGCTGGCGTGCGCCGACAACGGCAGCCCGGCCAACGTGATGGCGCGTGCCGCCCTCGTGCTGCACGGCGCGCAGCACTGGATGTATCAGCTGATGGGCATCACCGTGCTGGCCGTCATCGTGCTTGTCGCGTTCGTGGCGGTGTCCCGTGTGATGCACGTGCCGCTGGCCACCTTCTTGCCCGGCGCCTTCGGCATGGGCGTGGCCATCGCGAGCATGGGCTTCAACCCCGCCTTCGCCCTTCCCACCGCGCTGTGGCAGAGCCGGCGCGAGCAGGCCCTGCTGTGCCTGCTGCCGGGCATGCCGCGCGGCGCGGCGCTGAACCGCGCCGTGGCGACCGGCCATCTGCGCAACGCGGCCATGGCCTGGCTGGCCACCAGCCTCGTGCTGCTGGCGCTGGGCCTGGCGGCCCACAATGACTGGCTGCTGTGCCTGCCACTGGCGGCCATGCCGGTGATGGTGATCAACCTCACCCGACAGCCGGCCGCCATGCGCGCGCCGCAGGTGACGACGACGGTGTGGCCCGTGCTGGCCTTCTTCGCCGTGACGGGGCTGCTGTACGGGCTGTCGCGGCTGGGTGCGCCCCTCGCGCTGCTGGCTGTCACGGTGCCGGCGCTGTCGGCCGGGCTGCTGGCCTGGCGCTGGCGCGTGCTGCTGCGTGCGCCGGCCGCGCTGCCGACCGGCCGGCTCAGCTGATCATCCGGGGATCTCGGGCTCCACCAACTGGGCCAGCAGCGTCAGCGACTCCTGCCAGCCCAGGCAGCAGGCCTCGGCCGGGATGACATCGGGGATGCCGTCCTGGCGGATGTTCACCTCGGTGCCGCAGGACACCGCGCGCAGCTCGACGGTGGTCGTCATCTCGCCGGGCAGGTTGGCATCGTCGAACGTGGCCGTGTAGCTCAGCGACTCGCCGGGCCGCAGCGCCAGGTAGCAGCCGCCAAAGCTGTGCGAGCCGCCGGTCGTGAAGTTGGTGAACGACATGCGCCAGGTGCCACCCACCACGACGTTCATCTCGTGCACCGTGGCCGTGAAGCCGAAAGGCGGCAGCCACTTGGCCATGGCGGCGGGTGTCGTGAAGGCGCGGTAGACGCGCTCGGGCGGGCAGCGCAGCACGCGGTGAAAGCTGACGGTTTGGGGCATGGGGCGTCCTGGTGGGAGAAGGCTCGCTCTGGCGGCGAGCGGGCGGCTCAGAGCGGCAGCTCGGTGAAGTAGCGGCCGCCGTGGAAGATCAGCGGCTGCGCACCGGGCTGCGCGGTGCAGCGCTCCACCTCGCCGACGAAGATGACGTGGTCGCCCTCCTCGTAGCGGCTGCGATTGGCGCACTCGAACACGGCCACGGTACCGTCCAGCACCGGCGCGCCGCCGGCGCCCTCGCGCCAGGCCACGCCGGCAAAGCGGTCGATATCGCGCGTGGCGAAGCGCTGGGCCAGCTCCTTCTGGTCGGCCGCGAGGATGTTGATCGCGTAGTGCGAGCCGTGCGTGAAAACCGGCAACGAGCCGGCGCGCCGCGCCAGGCTCCACAGCACCAACGGTGGCGCCAGAGACACGGAGTTGAAGGAGTTGGCCGTCAGGCCCACGAGGCTGCCGTCCGCCGAACGCGCCGTGATGACGGTCACGCCGGTGGCGAACATGCCGAGAGCGGCGCGGAAATGCTGGCTGTCCATGGCGGGATTGTCGCCAGTCCTACGGCGCCTGCCACACAGCCACCGCACAATGACGGTCATGCACGCCAACGACTTCATCGTCCACGACGACCTGCGACTGCCCCACCTGCCGCAACGCCAGTTCGGCGCCTGCGCCGACTGCGCGGCCGGCCGCTGTGCACCGCCCCGCCAGCGCGGGCGGCGGCTGTTCACCGGCCTGCTGGGCGCCGCAGCGTTCGCGCCGGCCTGGGGGCGTGAAGGCGTGGAGGTGGGCGAGAAGAGCAAGTTCACCGGCCTGGTCTCGGCCGAGCAGCTGGAGAAGGCCGGCGGCCAGCAGTACGCGCAGATGATGACCCAGGCCAACCAGCAGCGCGGCCTGGCGCCCATGAACCACCCGCAGGTGCAGCGACTGCGCTACATCGCGCAGCGCATCGTGCCGCACAGCTACGAGTGGAACGAGCGCGCGCGCCAGTGGAAGTGGGAGGTCAACCTGCTGGGCGACGCGCAACTCAATGCGTTCTGCATGCCGGGCGGCAAGATCGCGTTCTATTACGGCATCCTCGAAAAACTCAAGCTGGAGGACGACGAGGTCGCGGCCATCATGGGCCACGAGGTGGCGCATGCGCTGCGCGAGCACGCCCGTGAGCGTGTGGGCAAGTCGGTTGTCACCAACGGCATCGTCGAACTGGGCTCGGCGCTGCTGGGCCTGGGCGACCTGGGCCGCTACGCCGCCGGGCTGGGCGGTCAGCTGCTGTCGCTGCGCTTCGGCCGCCAGGACGAGAGCGAGGCCGACCTCGTGGGCATCGAACTGTCCGCCCGCGCCGGCTATGACCCGGCGGCCGCCGTGCGGCTGTGGGAAAAGATGATGGCCGCCAGCAAGGGCGCGCCACCCCAGTGGCTGTCCACCCATCCGGCCAACGTGACCCGCATCCGCGACATCCAGGCCAACCTGCCCAAGGTGGCGGGCCTGTACGGGCGCGCGCCTCGGCCGGACAAGCGCTTCCCCGTCGCGCCGCCGCTTAAGGCGGGCTGACAGGGCCGCGCGCTGTTACCAGCGCGCCGGCAGGTTCTTCAACCGCTCGTACTGGCCGGCTGCCACGCGGCGCAAGTAGCCGCCCAGCTCCAGGTCCTTGACGAGCTTGGACACCATCTCGCGCGAGCAGCCCAGGCGCTGCGCCATGCCCTGATGCGTGAGCTCCAGGTGGCGGCCGTCCTGCGTCATCTCGTCGACCAGCGCGCGCAGGCGGCCGTAGACGTCGTTGAGCGCCAGTTGCTTGGTCGACAGCGTCGCGGAGCGCGCGCGGCGGATGACTTTGGTCAGCAGCTCGAACGCGAATTCGGGGTGTTCGCTGATGTGCGTCAGCAGGCTGGCGCGCGTGACCATCACCAGCCGGCTGCCGGCCTCGGTGATGACGCTGGCAGAGCGCGGCCCGCCGTCCAGGCTCATCTCGCCGACGTATTCGCCGGGGCCGTAGATGCCATAGGTGATCTCGCGCCCGCGCGCATCGCTGCTGTAGGCCCGCAGCGAGCCGGACAGGATGAGATAGAGGTTGTCGCCCACCGAGCCCTCCTCGATCAGCACCACACCCTTGCGGTAGCTGCGCGCGATACCCCGTGCCGCCAGCAGGCGCAGCGAGGTAGGCAGGGACAGGAGTTCGTTGTCGAGAGGTTGGTCAGCCATCCGGGCGTGGCAGCGGGCAAGAGGCCACGCTGCGACGCGGCGGATGTTAGTTCACCAGGTCAGTTGACCTGCTTTTGCGGCCGCAGCGACGACACCAGCGGCGGCAGCAGCGCCAGTTGGCGCATCAGGTCGCCGATGCTGTCGGCACCACTCTTGGCGCGGATGCTCTGGATCTGGCTACGCACCGTGGAGATGGCCACGCCCTGGCGCTGTGCCACCTCGGTGGGCTTGACGCCGTTGGACAGCGCCTTGAGCACCTCCGTCTCGGCCGGCGTGAGCTGGTAGCGCAGCGCGAACCACTGCGCGGCCAGGTCGCCGCACAGCTGGCGGCGCTCCAGGATCAACAGCACGGCCGCCTGGCTGACATCGCGGTTGAGCGGCACGACGACGACGTTGGCGCGGCCGCATCCGGCGCGCTCGTCGCCCAGCCGCAGCAGGCAGCGGCGGCCGCTGGCCTCGGCGCCTTCCAGCGCTTCGGCGAAGGGCACGGCATCGGTCAACAGCCGCGCACGCAGGTGCGGCCCGACGAGCTCCAGCGGGTGGTTGTCGTCCAGCGTCGCGCGCGCCGCCAGGTTGGCATGCAGCACACGGCCGGTGCCGTTGAGCAGCACGACGCCATGGTCCAGCTCCTCCAGCACCAGGCCCAGCCACTGGCTGGACAACGAGGCGGCCTGGCGGCGCTCCTCGCGACGACCCGGGACCTGGCCCGGCTGCACAAACTCACTCATCCACACGGCTGCACTCCTTGCTCGCCTACCCTCAGGGAGCTTCCCTAAAGCGTAGGAGAGCATGTTTGGCAGCAGGCGTAAATGTTGCGGGATGTGTTTGTGAAGGAATCACTGACGAGCGTCAGCCGCAGCAAACGCGACGCCGAACTAGGGATTGCAGGCCATGCGCAACAGCCCTTTGTGCATAAAACACGCCCGCATGAGCTCATGCGGAAAGCGTCCTGGGCATGACGGTCAACCGCCGTCAGACTGGCGGCGTTGCCCTGCCATCTGCACTGCACCGACGCCCGATGTGTGAGCTCTTCGCCCTCAACAGCCGCCTGGCCGCCGCCGCCCACTTCTTGTTGAGCGGCTTTGCGGCGCGCGGTGGCCGCACGGCAGACCATGTCGATGGCTGGGGCGTGGCCTTTCATGCCGGCGAGCACTGCGAGGTGATCGTGGAGGACCGGCCGGCCGCCGAGTCGGCACTGGCCTCGCACTACGGCCGACATCCAGTGCAGGCCCGCAACATCGTGGCCCATATCCGCAAGGCCACACAAGGCGTGCGCGCGGTGGAGAACTGCCACCCCTTCCGCCGCGACTGGGCGGGCCGCAGCTGGGTGTTTGCCCACAACGGCGACCTGAAGGACTTCCATCCCGACCTGGACGGCAGCTTCACGCCCGCCGGCCAGACCGACAGCGAGCGCGCCTTCTGCTGGCTGATGCAGCGTCTGCAACAGCGCTTCGGCCACCGGCTCCCCGCCTGGCCCGAGCTGGCCGCCACGCTGACGCCCTGGCTGCACGAGGTGGCCGAGCACGGCCGCTTCAACCTGCTGCTGACGGACGGGCGCGCCATGCTGGCACATGCCTCCACGCGGTTGCACTGGCTGCGCCGCCAGGCGCCGTTCGGCCAGGTGCAGTTGCGTGACGGCGGCCTGCGCCTCGACCTCGCGTTGCTGAACGGCCCGCGCGACCGCATGACGCTCGTGGCCACCGAGCCGCTGACGCACGACGAGGACTGGCAGGCGTTCCGGCCGGGCGAGGTGCGGGTGTTCGACCAGGGTGACTGCATCTTCCTGAGCGAGGGCATCCGCACGCAGGCGGCGGCCTGAGCCGTTCTGCTGCCAACATGGCGGCATGACGCGCTTCCTCCCTTTGATTTCTTTGCGAATGGCCGCTGCGGCGGCCCTCTTCCTCCACCTCGCCGCGCAGGCCGGCACGGCCATCGTCATCGGCGGCGCCACCAAGAGTGACAACGACGCCGTCTGGCAGCGTGTCGTCGACGAGGCGGGCGGCCCGGGCGCACGCATCGCGGTGTTCGCCACGGCCGCCGCCAACCCCGAGCGCGCGGCAGGGCTGATCGTCGCCTCACTGAACCGCCGCGGTGCGCAGGCCGAGGCCATTCCCGTGACACCCCGGCAGAAGGACGTGGACTGGCAGGCCCACCTCAACGACCCGGCGTTGATCGCCAAGGTGGCGGCGTCAACCGGCGTGTTCTTCTCCGGCGGCGCGCAGGAGTACATCGTCGACACGCTGCAGCCCGGCGGCGAGCCGACCGCGATGCTCAAGGCCATCCGCCAGGTGATGGACAAGGGCGGCGTCGTGGCCGGCACCAGCGCGGGGGCAGCCATCATGAGCCGCGTGATGTTCCGCGACGCGCCGGACAACCTGCAGATCCTCAAGGGCCTGTGGCGCGAGAAGCGCGAGTACGACCAGGGCCTGGGCTTCGTGGAAGCGGGCCTCTTCGTGGACCAACATTTCCTCAAGCGCGGCCGCATCGGGCGCCTGCTGCCCGCGATGCGGGCGCTGGGCTACACGCTGGCACTGGGCATCGAGGAGAACAGCGCGGCCGTCATCAAGGGCCGGCAGGTCGAGATCGTCGGCGCGCGCGGTGCGGTGCTGGTGGATCTGTCCGAGGCCACGAGCGACCCGCGCCTGCCGGCCTTCAACCTGCGCGGCGCACAGCTCAGCTACCTGGACCGCGGCGACCGCCACGACCTCGCCACCGGCCTCACAACGCCGGCCGCCCACAAGCTGCGCGACCAGAAGATCGATCCCACCGCCGCCGACTACCGGCCGGCGCTGCAGTTCGACCACTACTTCCTCGACATCCTGGCCGACAACACCCTCGTCACCGCCATGGCGCACCTGCTGGATACGCGCTCGCCCGAGGTGCGCGGCCTGGCCTACCGCGTGCGGCCGCGGCCGGGCGACCTGGCGCCGGAGCTGGGCTTCGAGTTCCGGCTCTACAAGGGGCCGGGCACGGTCGGCTGGTTCAGCAATGCGCTGGGCGGCGACGACTACACGGTGCTGAAGGTGCGGCTGGACGTGACGCCGGTGCGCATGGCCGCGCCGCTGTTCACGCCGCTGCTGCCGAACTGACGGCCGGGCCGGCCACGCGCGGCCGGCGCTGGATGCCCAGCAGCAACGCCAGCCCCGGCACGCGGCGCGCGCCCAGGTAGGCCAGCGCGCAAACCGCGAAGGTCAGCACGATCAGCAGCAGCGCCTCCAGGCCCCAGGGCAGTGCCAGAGGCTTCAGCGCCTGCGTCAGCAGCACGATGACGCTCTGGTGCAGGATGTAGAGGCAGAACACCGCCGCGGCCGCCTGGCGCAGCCCCGGCGTCTCGCGCGGGAAGGCGCGTTGCGCCCAGCCACAGCAGGCGACGATGGCCCACCAGGTCAGCGCGCCACGCAGCGTGCGGGCAGCCACCAGCACGGCGTCGGGCGGCGCCGCGTCCGCATAGCGAGCATTGAAGGCCAGCAGCGCGACCCAGGTCGCCAGTGACACGGCCAGCGCCACCCAGCGCAGCCGCAGCGCCGCCGGCCACAGGCCTTGCGCCAGCGGCGTGCGGCTGGCCCAGCCGACGGCGAACACGAAGCCGTACTGCAGGTGGTTGTGGAGGTCGTGCACGAGGTCGTGCGTGGTGGGCCAATGCGGCATGACGGTCACGCGCAGCAGCGCCAGCGGCACCGCGGGCGCCAGCAGCCAGGCCCAGGCAGGCAGCTCGATGGCCCGCGGCTTCAGCTTCAGCGACGCGAGCGCGGCGCCCACCACCGCATAGACCCACAGGTAGGGCAGGAACCACAGGTGGTTCCAGGTCGGCAGGTCCAAGCAGTCGTCGCCGCGGCAAAGCTCGCCGCCCTGCAGGTAGCGCGCCCAGAAGTCCAGATAGCCACCGTCGCCCGGCAGCAGCTCGGGCGCCTGCGTCAGCACTTCGAAGTAGGCCTGCGGCGTGACGATGACGGCCATGCCGAACAACAGCGGCAGCAGCAGGCGCGCCGAGCGGTCCTTCAGCGTGCCGAGCACGCCGTGCTTCGCGAACAGGCCGTGACAGGCCGCGCCGGCGATGAGGAACAGCAGCGACAGCCGCCACGGCGAGCTGAGCTGCATGAAGGGCTCCAGCGTGCTGCTGGCGGCGGGGCTCTTCACGTGCCAGTCCCAGGTCACGTAGTACATGCCGACGTGGTACGGGATCAACAGCGCAAAAGCGGCGACGCGCAGGCCGTCGAGAAAGGGCAGGCGTGGTGTGTTCATGGCCCGCAGCGTCGCCGGCCCGGCCGCGCGGCGCGACGGTGGCGGGGCGAGTGGCGTTCGCTATGGGGCGAACGCGTCCAGCACGTCACGGTAGCCGCGCGACACGCGCAGCACCTCGCCGCAAGTCAGCGTCAGCACCGCCTCGCCGCTGCCCAGCCGTTCGATGCGCCGGACATGCGCCGGGTTGACGGCGTGGCTGCGGTGCACGCGCAGGAAGCGCGCGGCCCAGCCGGGGCGGGCGAGCGCGTCAGCCAGCGTGGCGCGCTCCAGCAGGCAGCGCGGCGGCAGGTGCAGCTCGATGTAGTTGTCGGCCGCCGAGATCCACGGCACGTCGGCCAGCTTCACGCGCTCGCCACCCACCCACCACTCGCCCACCGGCGCGGGCGGCTGCGCCAAGCGCTCGCGCACACGGGCCAGCGCAGCGGCCAGGCGCTCGGGCGTGTAGGGCTTGAGCAGGTAGTCCAGCGCCGCGAGTTCGAAGGCCTGCAGCGCGTGCTCGGCGTGCGCGGTCGAGAAGATGACGCTGCGCACGCCCGTCTCGCGCAGCGCGGCGGCCAGCTGCACGCCGTTGCCACCAGGCATCTCGATGTCCAGCAGCGCGAGATCGGGCGGCGCGGCGAGCGTCTGCACGAGGGCCAGCGCGGCCGGCGCGTCGGGCGCCTCCAGCAGCTCGGCCACGTCGGGCTCGGCGGCCAGCAACCGGCGCAGCCGGGCGCGCGCGGCGGGTTCGTCGTCGACGATCAACACCCGCACGGCAACTCCACGGTCAGGCTCATGCCGCGGCCATCGGGCCCGAGCCGCACGCTGGCCGCGCCGCCATAGCGTGCCGCCAGCCGCTCGCGCAGGTTGCGCAGGCCCAGGCCGCCGTCGGGGTCAGGCGGCGACGCGGGCACGGGCGTGTCGCCATGGTTGCTGACACGCAGCGTCAAGCGCTCGCCGTCGCGCGCCGCCGCCACGACGACCTCGACACGGCCGCGGTGCCGCGCCACGTCGTGCTTGACGGCGTTTTCCACCGGCGCGAGCAACAGCAGCGCCGGCACCCGGCAGGCCAGCGCCGCGTCGTCGGCGTCGAGGCGCACCACCAGCCGCTCGGGGCCGAAGCGCGCCTGCATCAGCGCAAGAAAGGGCTCGACCAGCGCCAGCTCCTCACGCAGCGTGTGCTCGGCGCGCTGCTGCGCGGCCAGCGTCTGGCGCAGCAGATCGGCCAGTTGGCACAGCAGCCGGTCGGCGCGAGGCACGTCCTCGTACATGACCGAGGAGATCAAGTTCAGCGTGTTGAACAGGAAGTGCGGCTGCACCTGGTCGGCCAGGCGCGCCAGGCGCAGCTCGGCCAGCTCGCAGCGAGCACGCTCTGCCGCCTGCGCCATCCAGACGCCGCGCGAGATCAGGCAAAAGCTGAGGTAGCTCACCGCATCCTTGCCGCCCTCGTAGACGAGCAGCGTGGGGATGTCGTCGGGGTGGTACCCCGCCCCCACGAGCGCATAGACCAGCAGACGCAGGCCGAACATGCCAGCGATGTGCAGCACGCTGAAGACCGGCAGCGCCACCGCATGCGCCAGCAGCTGCCGCGGCCAGGGCTGTCCCTGCAGCCGACCGACGAGGGCGTGCACGCACAAGGCCAGCGCGCCGATGACGAAGACCGAGCTGTACTCCCACAGGAAGGGCTCCCACGGCTGCGTGCCGCCGCCCAGCCGGTAGGCCTCCAGCGCCGAGGCGCTGAGCAGCCCGCCGACGACGGTCAGCAGCGCGACATAGGGCAGGCACCAGCGGCGCGGCAGGATGGGCATGGCGCAGTGTCCCCCGCCGCCGCGCCGCCAACCGCGCCGTTCACCCCACCCGCGCTGCCATTCGCCCCGGCGACTGTGGGATCCTAGACTCCGCATGCCGGCGCGGCTCATCACGCACGACAGCCTGATCGGCGCGCTGACACGCCCATGACCTGGCCGCAACGGAGAATGTCGGCTCCACTTCCAGTCGCTCACGCCATGCTGCCACTCACCGTCCGACGCGCCTTCGCCGCTGCACTGGCCTGCGCCGCGTGCGTCGGCACGGCCAACGCCGCGCCGGCCCCGCTGCCCACCGTCGCGCAGGTGGACCTGGCCCGATACGCCGGGGCCTGGTACGAGATCGCGCTGCTGCCCAACCGCTTCCAGAAACAGTGCGTCGCCGACACGCAGGCGCGCTACCGCCTGGACGGCGAGCGTGTGCAGGTGATCAACCGCTGCCGCATGGCCGATGGCCGCGTGGACGACATCACCGGCCATGCCAAGCTTGTCGCCGACAGCGGCAACGCCAAGCTGCGCGTGAGCTTCTTCTGGCCGTTCTATGGCGACTACTGGGTGCTGGCGCTGGACGCCGACTACCGCCACGTGCTGGTGGGCGCGCCCAGCCGCAAGTTCGCGTGGGTGCTGTCACGCACGCCGCAGCTGGACGAGGCCACGTTGCAGGCGCTGCTGGACTGCGCGGCCGCGCTGGGCTTCGACAAGGCCGCCTTCCAGCTCACGCCGCAGACGCAGCCGCTGGACTGAACACTGGCGAACAGCGGGCGCGCGCGGCGCCCGCCCGCGCGGCGTCAGGGCGCCGTCAAGCGCGCCGCGAATGCCTTGTGTACCGCCAACAGCGCGGCGGCGCGCTGGGTCTGCAGCTGGATCAGCGCATCAGCCGCGGCCAGGCGTTCCTGCTCGGTGCTCAGCAGCGCGTAGAAGTCGGTCACGCCGGCGTCGTAGCGCTTGAAGGCCAGGTCGCGGGCACGCACGGTCGCGTCGGCGGCCTGGGCCTGGGACACGGCCTGCAGCTCGGTCTCGCGCAGCGTGGACAGGCTGCCCTGCGCGTCCTGCAACGCGACAAGCTGCGCCTGCTCGGCGGCCGCTACGGCACCCTCGAAACCGGCGCGGGCAGCGCGCTCCTCGGCGGCGCGGGCGCCAAAGTCGAGGAAGTTCCAGTTCAGCGCGGCGGCCAGGCTGTGCACGCGCGTGGCGCTCTTGAACAGGTCCTCGGCACGGCCGGTGCTCCAGCCGATGGAGCCTGACAGGCCGATGCTGGGCCAGCGCGCGGCCCAGGCCACCTGGGCGCGCGACGCGGCGGCCTGCGCGCGCGTGGCGGCGGCCTTCACGTCGGGGCGCGCGGCCAGCAGGCCGGCCGGGTCGGGCAGCGTGCCGAGGCTGACGAGGCGCGGCTCGGGCATGGCGGGCAGCGGATCGCTGTCGGCCTTGCCACAGTCGGCCGGCGGCTGGCCGCGCAGCACATCCAGCTGCAGGCGCGTGAGGCACGCCGCGTTGCGCAGCGCGGGCACGCTGGCAGCGGTCTGCGCGACGAGCGCCTCGGCGCGGGCCTGGTCCAGCGCGGTGTTGCGGCCGGCACCGACGCGGGCCTTCACGAGGTCCAGCAGCTGGTTCTGCACCACCAGGGTCTCCTGGGCCAGCTTCAGGCGATGGCCCAGGCCGATGAGCTGGGTCTGCAGGTTCAGCGCAGTGCCGGCCAGACTGAGCTGGGCCGCGTCGCGGTCCAGCGCGGCGCTTTGCGCGTCGTAGCCGGCGGCCTGCGCCGTGGCCGACGCGCGGCCCCACAGGTCGACCTCCCAGCCGGCCGTCGCGTTGACGCCATAGCTCTTGAAGGTGTTGTACTGGCCCTGGTCATTGGCAGCACGCTGGCGGCTGGCGTTGGCGCCCACGCCGGCGCTGGGCAGGCGCTGGGCGCCGGCCGCGTCGGCCAGCGCCTGGGCCTGCTTGAGGCGTGCGGCGGCGGCGCGCAGGTCGCGGTTGTGGGCCAGCACGTCATCAACGACGCGCTGCAGCTGCGCGCTATCGACAAAGGCGGCGGTCATCGTCGCGGCGCTGTTGCCGGCACGAGCGTCGATGGCAGGCAACTGCGCGAACGCGGCGGGCGCCAGGTTGGCCGGGCCTTGCGACAGGCCGGGCGCGGCGCAGCCGGCCAACAGCGCGGCCGCGGCGAGAAGGGTGAGTTGGGTCTTCATGTCAGTGGCCCTTGTTCGTCGGCACGTCGTCGTCGACACCGGGGTGGAAGGCGTGGGCCGAGGCCTCGACCTGGGCGCGCAGCGCGGCAGCGCGAGCGCGACGCTTCTCGGTGCCCTTGCGCAGCAGCGCGTAGAACACCGGCGTCAGGAAGATGCCGAAGAAGGTCACGCCCAGCATGCCGCTGAACACGGCGATGCCCATCGCGCGGCGCATCTCGCTGCCGGCGCCGCTGCCCAGGATCAGCGGGATCACGCCAGCGCAGAAGGCGATGGACGTCATCAGGATGGGGCGCAGCCGCAGGCGGCAGGCCTCGATGACGGCATCCGCCACCGAACGGCCCTTCTCCTCCAGCTCCTTGGCGAACTCGACGATGAGGATGGCGTTCTTGCACGCCAGGCCCACCAGTACGACCAGCGCCACCTGCGTGAAGATGTTCAGGTCTCCCGCCTGCATGAAGGGCGGCAGGTGCGAGATCCACACGCCGAACAGTGCCGACAGGATGCACATCGGCACGATCAGGATGATGGCCAGCGGCAGGCTCCAGCTCTCGTACTGCGCGGCCAGCACCAGCACCACCAGCACGACCGAGAACAGCAGCACGGCGGCGAGCGTCGGGATCTTCAGCGTGGTGCCGGGCACGGCGACGTCGCGGGTCAGGCGGTCCTGGTAGCTGAGGTCGGTGAACTCGTAGCTCATGCCGCGCGGCAGACCCTTGAGCAGCTGCTCGATCTCGGCCTCGGCCTGGCCCGACGAGAAGCCGGGGTTGGGCGCGCCGTTGATGTCTGCGGCCGGGAAGCCGTTGTAGCGCGTAACGCGCGTGGGGCCGAAGGTGGGCTCCACGCTCATCAGCGAGCCCAGCGGCACCATCTCGCCGGCCTCGTTGCGGGTCTTGAGCTTGGTGATGTCGTCGGCGTGCGCGCGATAGGGCGCGTCGGCCTGCACGATGACCTGGTAGGTCTTGCCGAACTTGGTGAAGTCGTTGACGTACAGCGAGCCGAGGTTGATCTGCAGCGTGTCGTAGATGTTGGCCAGCGGCACCCCCATCTGCTTGGCCTTGGTGCGGTCCACGTTGGCGAACAGCTGTGGCACGTTGATGTCGTAGTTGGAGTACGGCGTGCCAATGCTGGTCTTGGGGTTGCCGTAGACCTGGCCCAGCGTGCCCCACACGGCGCCGTACAGGGCCTGCTCGCCCTGGCTGCTGCGGTCCTGCACCTGGATCTTGAAGCCGCCCGCAATGCCCAGGCCGTCCACCGGCGGCGGCGGCACGACGAACATGCGCGCGCCCTGGATCTGCTGGATGGCGCCGTTGACCGCGCCTAGGATGGCTTCCTTGCTCTTGTCGGGGCTGGTGCGCTTGTCGAAGTCCTCGAGGCCGAAGAACACGATGCCCTCGTTGGGCGCGGCCGAGAAGCCGGCCACCGACAGGCCGGGGAAGGCCACCGAGTCGACGATGCCCGGCACCTTCAGCGCGATCTCGCTCATCTTGCGGATCACCTCTTCGGTGCGGTCCAGGCTGGCACCGGCCGGCAGCTGGGCCACGCCGATCAGGTACTGCTTGTCCGGCGCGGGCACGAAGCCGCTGGGCAGGCGCATGAACAGCAGCGCCGTGACGCCCAGCAGCAGCGCGTAGACCACCAGAGCCGCCGACTTGCGCTTGAGCAGCCCGGTCACGCCGCGGCCGTAGCTCTCGGAGCGACGGTGGAACATGCGGTTGAACCAGTGGAAGAAACCACCGAACACGCGGTCCATGCCGCGCGTCAGCGCGTCCTTGGGCGCGTCATGCGGGCGCAGCAGGATGGCGGCGAGTGCCGGCGACAGGGTCAGCGAGTTGAACGCCGAGATCACCGTCGAGATGGCGATGGTGACGGCGAACTGCTTGTAGAACTGGCCCGACAGGCCCGGCACCAGCGTCAGCGGGATGAACACCGCGCACAGCACCAGCGCGATGGCGATGATGGGGCCTGAGACCTCCTGCATGGCCTTCACCGTCGCGGCGCGCGGCGTGAGGCCGTCCTGGATGTTGCGCTCGACGTTCTCGACCACCACGATGGCGTCGTCCACGACGATGCCGATGGCCAACACCATGCCGAACAGCGTCAGCGTGTTGATGGAGAAGCCCAGCAGCAACAGCACTGCGAAGGTGCCGACGATGGACACCGGCACGGCCACCAACGGAATGATGGACGCGCGCCATGTCTGCAGGAAGATGATGACCACCAGCACCACCAGCGCGACGGCCTCGAACAGCGTCGTGACCACCTTCTCGATGGAGGTCTGCACGAAGCGCGTAGGGTCGTAGACGATGGCGTAGTCCACGCCCGCCGGGAAGTTGGGCTTGAGCCGCTCCATCGTCGCGCGCACGTTCTCCGAGATCGCCAGTGCGTTGGAGCCCGGCGCCTGGAAGATGGCGATGGCGGCGGCCTCCTTGTTGTTCAGAAGGCTGCGCAGCGCGTAGGTGTTGGCGCTGATCTCGACGCGGCCCACGTCGCGCAGACGCACCATGGCGCCGGTGCGTGTGTCGGCGCGCACGATGATGTTGGCGAACTCCTCCTCGCTGGTCAGCCGGCCCTGCGTGTTGATCGCGAGCTCAAACTCCGTGCCCTTGGGCGCGGGTGACGCGCCGACGACGCCGGCCGCCACCTGCGAGTTCTGCTCCCGGATGGCGCCCACCACTTCGGTGGCCGTCATGCTGCGGGCGGCCAGCTTCTGCGGGTCCAGCCAGATGCGCATGGCGTAGTCGCCGGCGCCGAAGGTCTGCACCGAGCCCATGCCAGGCACGCGCAGCAGGTCGTCACGCACGTTCAGCGAGCCGTAGTTGCGCAAGTAGAGCGCGTCGCGCGAGTTGTCCGGACTGACCAGGTGAACCACCATGGTCAGGTTAGGGCTGCTCTTCTCCGTCGTCACACCGATGGTGCGCACGATGTCGGGCAGGCGCGGCAGCGCGCGGTTGATACGGTTCTGCACCGCCGTCTCAGCCGCCTCGGGGTTGGTGCCGATCTTGAACGTGACCGTCAGGCTCATGCCGCCGTCACCGGTGGCCTGGCTCTCGAAATACAGCACGTTCTCCAGGCCATTGATCTGCTCCTCCAGCGGCGCAGCCACAGTCTCAGAGATCACGCGCGGGTTGGCGCCGGGGTACTGGGCGCGCACGACCACCTGCGGCGGCGCGACCTCGGGGTACTCGGAGATCGGCAGCAGCGGAATGGCCAGCGCGCCGATCAGGAAGATGAAGAGGGACAACACGGTCGCGAAGCGCGGCCGGTCGATGAAGAAGCGGGAGATGTCCATGATGGGCGAACCTCGCGCTTACTTGGCTGCGGCCGGGGCGGCGGGCGCGGCCGGCACGGGCATGCCCTTGTCGTCCACCTTCAGCACCTGCGGCGTGACCGGCGCGCCGGGCATAGCGCGCAGCACGCCATCCACGATGACCTGCTCACCCGCCTTCACGCCGTCCACGACACGCATGCCGTCGATGAGCGCGCCGGGCTTCACCGGGCGCGGCTGCACGATGTTGTTGGGGCCCACGATGAGCACCACCTTGCGGGTCTGGTCCGTCGTGATCGCACGCTCCGGCACGACGACGCCGCTGTAGCTGCCGCCGCCGCCGATCTTCAGCCGCGCATACAGGCCCGGCGTGAACTGGCCGCCCTTGTTGTCGAACACCGCACGGGCGCGGATGGACGCGGTGGCGGGGTTGAGGCGGTTGTCGATGAAGTCCAGCTTGCCCGCATGCGGGTGGCCCTGCTCGTCGGACAGGCCCATGGCCACCGACACCGTGCCCGGCTTGGCCGCGCGCATGTAGCGCAGGTAGGCCGCCTCGCTGGCGTCGAAGTAGGCGTAGACCTTGTCGCTGGACACCAGAGTCGTCAGCACCGCATCACCCACGCCCACCAGGTTGCCCGGCGTCACGTTGGCGCGCGACGTGCGGCCGCTGACCGGCGCTGTGACGTTGGCGTACTCCACATTCAGCCGCGCCTGCACCAGCGCCGCCTCGGCGCCCTTCAGGCTCGCCTCGGCGCCGCGCTGCGCCGCGCGCAGCTGATCGATCTCCTGCGAGCTGACGGCGTTGGCGCTGACCAGCTTCTCGGCACGCGCCAGGTCGGTCTTGGCCAATTCGGCCTGCGTCCGGGCCGCCGTGACCTGCGCCTCGGCGCGCGCCACCTCGGCGCGGTAGGCGCGGGCATCGATGGTGAACAGCGGCTCGCCCTTGCGCACGAACTGCCCTTCCTTGAAGCGCACCGCCTCGACAGTGCCGGCCACGCGGGCGCGCACATCCACCGTGTCGGGCGCCTCCAGGCGGGCAGTGAACTCCTCGAACTCCTGGATCTCACGCTGCGTGGCCGGCGCCACGGACACGGGCGGCGGGCCGCCCGCATGGCCGGCTTGGCCCCCCTGCTGCTGCCCGCAGGCAGCCAGGACGACGAGGAAGGGAAGCGCCAGGCGGTTCTTGGTCATGGAGTACTCCGAATGCAAGCGCGCGACTCTAGCCAGATCGACTTGCCTGCGAATGAGTTGGGGGCTTAACCCACCGATCCTGCTGACATTCATTGTCAACATCAGGAAAGTGTGGGCAACAAAAAGCCCGCTCGAGGCGGGCTTCATGCGGAAGGGAGGGCCACTCAGTTGGCCGCTGAGGCGGCCGGGGCGGGAGCCTTGGGCTCGTCGAACTTGGCGCCGCCCTGGTTGGCCAGGTAGACCACCGCGCGGTTGATTTCAAAGTCGCTGAAATCGCCGCCGCCCTGGGGGCCCATGGCGCCCTTGCCCTTCAGCGCCGAGTTCAGCAGCGCTTCCACGCCCGTCTTGACGCGCGGGCCCCAGGCTGCGGCGTCCCCCAGCTTGGGCGCACCAGCCGCGCCGGTGGCGTGACAGGCGGCGCACTGGGCCTGGTAGACCTGCTCGCCGGTCTTCATGGCGGCCGCGTCATTGGCGTCCTTGACCTCCACATGCCCGACGGGCGCGATGCGCGCGGCCACCGCCTCGCCCTCCAGCGCGCCGGTGCCGGCCGCCGGCTTGCTGGACGTGGTCACGTAGTTCGCGAGCAGGATGATGAGGATGATGGGCACCACGAACGCGAAGAACACAGCCCAGGCCAATTGCTTGGGCGTCTTGATCGGGCCGGTGTGGGCGTCGTCGTGGTCGTGGTCGTGGCTGGCGCTCATGGAGTCCTCTTGACTGTCCTCGTCGGTGTTTTTCTTGCAGGCCATCGAGGCGGCCTGCGGCGCGTGAAGCGCCCGAATTATGGCAGCGCCCAACCCGTCTCCTGCTGCGGGGAACCCCGCTGCTAGAATGCACGGCTTCGCGCCCGTAGCTCAATGGATAGAGTACTGCCCTCCGAAGGCAGGGGTTGTTGGTTCGATCCCAACCGGGCGCACCAGACATGACAAGCACTTAGCCTCGCGGCTAGGTGCTTTTTCTTTGTCGGTGTCCTAAAAGTGGCCTAAACAGCCCCTGACCGACGGTGCGCAGCCAGGCGACGCACCAGCGCTTGTTGCCACCTGCATGAGCCGCATTGACAGCAGGGACAGAAGAGAACCTGCCCGGGGCTACCGGGCCAGCCGCCCCCCGCCTACCGACCACTCCCGTGCGGCAGGCCCAAAGGCCCGTCATGTGCTGGCCTGGTAGGCGGCGTCAGCGCATCGCGCCCCTCGCTCGGCCGGACTTGTCGCGCAGCGCGAATCGCTCGGCCATCCAGCACCGAACCTCGAGCAAGCTCCACCTGACGGACCGGCCACCCACGGTCGCGCTCAGCGGGAACGCCCCCGCCGCCATGAACGAATAGATCGAACTGCGGCTCAAACCCGTGATCGCCATCACCTGGCGCACCGTCAGCAGCACATCGCCGCCAAGGAACTCGGTCGGCAGCTGGGATGACAAGGCTTGACGGTTCATGAGCACCTCGGGGCAGTGATGCGCCCATTCTTGGATCTACGGCTGACCATCGAGCACCGGGTTCCACGCCAAATCACCCCCCGAAACCCGCGCACCGCATGCTGACCACTAAATTCATCGCGCCAGCACCGCGGGCAGGCCATGCCTTCCGCCTGCGCTGACTTGGCCCGTCAGCAGCCCGCATAACATCGCTCCCAAAGATCAGGGAGGAAGCCAATGGCATCAACAGAGACGGGCGCGGACTCGCGCGTCGCCGTGCTGGTGGACTGCGACAACACCACGCCCGAGATCCTGGAGTACGCGCTGCGGGTGGTCGCCCAGTTCGGCCGTGTGGTGCTGCGCCGGGGCTACGGCAACCACGCCACGCTGGCCAACAAGTGGCAGGAAGCGCTGGTGCGCCTGGCGTTCACGCCCTGCCTGCAATACCAATACGCCGCCGGCAAGAACACCGCCGACATCGCGCTGGCGTTGGATGCCGTCGAGGCCCTCTTCGACCAACGCGCCGACACCTTCTGCCTGGTCACCAGCGACTCCGACTTCGCCTACCTCTGCCGCAAGCTGCGCGAGCGCGGCGCCACGGTGCACATCGTCGGCGAGGCGAAGACGCCGGATGCGCTACGCAACGCCAGCGACCAGTTCTTCGAATGGCTGCCCCCTGAGCCCCCCGCTGAGCCGGCAGGGTCGGCTGCTGCGGCCAAGGCCGCACCGCCGCCCACTCCCAAGCCTGTGCCCAAGAAGCGCCCCAAGGCCGTGCTCAATGCCGTGAGCCTGCTGGCGGCCGACACGCCCGACGGCCGCGTCGGGCTGGGCGCGCTGGGCCAGTACCTCAAGCGAACCGACCCCGGCTTCTCGCCCAAGGCCCACGGCCACGCCGCGCTGTCCGATATGGTTCGGGCCTACCCCGAACTGCTGCTGACCCAGGAGAACAACTCCGGCCACTGGGTCAGCCTCAAACCCAAGGCCGCCGCCCCAGCGCCGGCCGCCGCGACCGCTGCCTGATTCCATGCTCGACGACATCAAGAAAACCCTCTGGGCCACGGCCGACAAGCTGCGCGCCAACATGGACGCGGCCGAATACAAGCACCTGGTGCTGGGCCTGATCTTTGTGAAGTACATCTCCGACACCTTCGCCGCGCGCCGCGCCGAGGTGGTGGCCCGGCTGGCGGACCCGGACGACGAATACTTCTACGGCGACGCCAGCGCGGAAGACCTGGCCGCCGAGGCCGACGACCGCGACTACTACACCGCCGTCAACGTGTTCTGGGTGCCCGAAGACGCCCGCTGGGAAACGCTGCGCGCCCAGGCCAAGCGGCCCGAGATCGGCAAGCTCATCGACGAGGCCCTGGGCCTGATTGAGGCTGAGAACCCCAAGCTCAAGGGCATCCTGGACAAGCGCTATGCCCGCGCGCAGCTGCCCGACGGCAAGCTGGGCGAGCTGGTGGACCTGGTGTCAGCAATAGGCTTCGGCGAGAACCCCAGCGCCGCCCGCGACGTGCTGGGCCAGGTGTACGAATACTTCCTGGGCATGTTCGCCAGCGCCGAGGGCAAGCGGGGCGGCCAGTTCTACACGCCGGCCAGCATCGTGAAGACACTGGTGGCGGTGCTCGCGCCGCACCATGGCCAGGTCTACGACCCCTGCTGCGGCTCGGGCGGCATGTTTGTGCAGAGCGAGCGCTTCATCGAGGCGCACGGCGGCAAGCTGGGCGATGTGTCCATCTACGGTCAGGAGGCCAACCCCACCACCTGGCGCCTGGCGGCCATGAACCTGGCCATCCGCGGCATCGACTTCAACCTGGGCCGCGAGCCGGGCGACACCTTCACGCGCAACCAGCACCCCGACCTGCGCGCCGACTTCATCCTGGCCAACCCGCCCTTCAACATCAGCGACTGGTGGCATGGCAGCCTGGAGGGCGACCCGCGCTGGCAGTACGGAGACCCGCCCCAGGGCAATGCCAACTACGCCTGGCTGCAGCACATGCTGCACCACCTCAAGCCCACCGGCCGCGCCGGCATCGTGCTGGCCAATGGCTCCATGAGTTCCAGTCAGAACAATGAGGGCGTCATCCGGGCGGCGATGGTGGACGCCGATGTGGTGGAGGTGATGGTGGCCCTGCCGGGGCAGCTGTTCTTCAACACGCAGATTCCGGCCTGCCTGTGGTTCCTGGCCAAGCGCAAGCCCGCAGCACGCCAGGGCCAGGTCTTGTTCATCGACGCCCGCAAGCTGGGCCGCATGATCAGCCGCGTGCAGTGCGAGTTCGCTGATGAAGAAATTGAGCGCATTGCCGGCACCGTGGCCGCGTGGCGCGGCGAGGCGGCAGCGGGCGAGGTGGTGGGCGACTACGCCGATGTGCCGGGCTTCTGCCGCAGCGTGCCGCTGGCCGAGATTGCCCAGCATGGGCATGTGCTGACGCCGGGGCGCTATGTGGGCGCTGAAGTGGTTGAGGACGACGACGAGGCTTTCGCCGAGAAGATGACGCGGCTGACCGAGCGGCTGGGTGAGCAGATGGCGAAGGGGGCGGAGCTGGATGCGGTGATCCGGGCGAAGCTGGGGGGGCTCGGATATGAGTTCTGAATGGCGTGACGGCAAGTTGGGGGAGTTCATCGAGCTGAAGCGGGGGTATGACTTGCCCCAGGCGAAACGTGAAGCTGGCCCGTTCCCTCTCATTTCGTCTTCAGGCCGTAGCGACCAACACAGTTCCCCCATGGTCAGGGGCCCAGGGGTGGTGACCGGCCGATATGGAACGATTGGCCAGGTCTTTTACGTCGAGGAGGACTTCTGGCCTCTAAACACCACCCTGTACGTGCGTGACTTCAAAGGCAACGACCCACGCTTCATCAGCTATTTTCTGCAAACCGTCGATTTCCTAGCTTTCTCTGACAAGGCGGCGGTTCCTGGCATCAACCGAAATCATTTGCATGAAGCGAAGGTTCAACTCGCTCCTGTAAGGGAACAACGCAAGATTGCCGAATTCCTGGGGATGCTGGATCAACGCATCACCCTCCTCCGCGAAACCAACGCCACGCTGGAAGCCATCGCCCAGGCGCTGTTCAAGTCCTGGTTCGTGGACTTCGACCCCGTGCGCGCCAAGCGCGACGGCCGCGCCCCCGAAGGCATGGACGAAGCCACCGCCGCCCTCTTCCCCGACAGCTTCGAGGACTCGGAGTTGGGGGAGGTGCCGAGGGGGTGGCTCCCGTGCCGACTCGACAGCTTGCTTGAGCTCGCGTACGGCAAAGCGCTCAAGGCAGAGTCACGGCGACCTGGGCCGGTCCCCGTCTATGGTTCTGGTGGCGTCACGGGCTGGCATGACACGGCACTTGTCGCGGAGCCGTCCATCGTCGTTGGACGCAAAGGCACAGTCGGCAGCCTGTATTGGGAGAGCCGTCCCTTCTTCCCGATAGACACAGTCTTCTACGTGAGGACTTCGCTGCCGATGTCGTACTGCTTTGAGTTGCTGAAGACTCTAGGGCTGCAAGGCATGAACACCGACGCAGCGGTGCCTGGCATCAACCGTGAGAACGTCTATCGGCTGTTGGTTCCCTCGGTGCCGGATCGCGTCATTGCAGCTTTCGATGCCGTCGTCAGCAGTATTCGACGCCGCATCGACCACAACGCTGGGCATGCCGAGACTCTCGCCGCCCTCCGCGACACCCTCCTCCCCCGCCTGATCTCCGGCCAGCTGCGCCTGCCCGAAGCCGCGGAGGAAGCACAGGTCTAGAAATCGAGGATTTCTGTACACGTCGCGCTTAGCATGTATAAAAAATTGCGATTTCTATACAGATCAACGCCCAGGGGAGGCTCTCATGACCGGGATTGCAGCGCTTGAGCAGTTGGACGCGGCCCGCTTCGATGCGCCGGCCATTCTGAAGAAGCTCGCCAGCAGCAGCCGCCGGCTGGCCGAGCTGAAGGGCATTGCGGCCTCGATTCCGAACCAGGGCATCCTGATCAACACGCTGGGCCTGCAGGAGGCCAAGGACAGCTCGGAGATCGAGAACATCGTCACCACGCATGACGAGCTGTTCAAGGACGACGTGCTGCCGGAGGCGTTTGCCAACCCGGCCGCGAAGGAGGTGCTGCGCTACCGGCAGGCCCTACGCGTCGGCTTAGACGAGGTGCGCCTCAGCGGGCTGCTCACCGCCAACCACATCATCAACATCCAGGCCGAGCTGGAGCGCAACAACGCCGGCTTTCGCAAGCTGCCCGGCACGGCGTTGAAGGATGGCGGCGGCCAGACCGTCTACACCCCGCCACAGGACCCGGCGGAGATCGTGGCGCTGATGAGCGCGCTGGAGCGATTCATCAACGACCCCGCGCTCTTCCCGGTGGACCCGCTGATCAAGATGGCGTTGATCCACCACCAGTTCGAAAGCATCCACCCGTTCTACGACGGCAATGGCCGCACGGGCCGCATCCTGAACGTGCTCTACCTGGTGAAGGAGGGCCTGCTCGATATCCCGGTGCTCTACCTCAGCAGCCACATCGTGCGCACCAAGGCCGATTACTACCGCCTGCTGCAGACGGTGCGCGACGACGACACCTGGGAGGACTGGGTGCTCTACATGCTGGACGCGGTGGAGCAGACCGCGCAGCACACCATCACCACCATCCACGCCATCAAGGCGGCGTTGTTCGACTACAAGCACCGCATCCGCGAAGGCTTCAAGTTCTACAGCCAGGACTTGATCAACAACCTCTTCACGCACCCGTACACCCGCATCGACTTCGTGCAACGCGACCTGCAGGTCTCGCGCCTGACGGCCACCAAGTACCTCGACGCGCTGGCCGAGGCGGGCTTTGTGCGCAAGCAGAGAATGGGCCGCGGCAACTACTACGTGAACGAGGCGCTGACCGCCGTTCTGCAACGGCCACCGGCCCGCTCCGGCGAGGCAGCGGCATGACCGAAGACCAACTCGAGCGGGAAGCCCTCGCCTGGCTGGCAGCGCTGGGCTATGTGCACCGCCATGGCGCTGACATCGCGCCCGATAGTGCAACGCCCGAGCGCAGCGACTACCGCCAGGTGCTGCTGCGCGGCCGACTGGCCCATGCGATTCATCAGCTGAACCCCGGCATCCCGGCCAGTGCCCGCGAGGACGCGCTGGCCCAGGTGCTGGACCTGGGCACCCCGGCCCTGCTCTCGGCCAACCGTGCCTTCCACAAGCTGCTGGTGAGCGGCGTGCCGGTGCAGCAGCAGATGGATGGAGAGATGCTCGCCGAAGCCACTGAAACGCTCGAAGAGGCCCTGACATGAGCCCCGCAGCCCTGCGCCCCGAAGACCTGCCGCTGCTGCGCGAGTCCACCGACCTGGAATGCAAGCTGGCGCAGGGCGCCGATGGCCAGGGCGAGCTGCCCAAGGACTTCTGGCCCACCTACTCGGCCATGGCCAATGCGCAGGGCGGGCTGGTGCTGCTGGGCGTGCGGGAAAAGGCCGGGCAGTTCAGCGTGGCTGGCGTGGCCCGGCCGGGCAAGCTGCGCACCGAGTTGTTCAACAACCTGAACAACCCGGCCAAGGTGAGCGTGAACCTGCTGACCGAAGCCGATGTGCAGGAGCTGCATTGGGAGGGCCAGGTTGTGCTGGCGGTCCAGGTGCCGCAGGCCTCGCGCAAGCAGCGGCCGGTCTACCTGAACGGCCAGCCGCTGGGGCACACCTGGCGGCGCCTGCACGACGGCGACCGCCGTTGCGACGACGAGACGGTCAAGCGCATGCTGGCCGAGCAGATGGAAGACAGCCGCGACACGCGCATCCTGGAACACTTCGGCCTGGCCGATCTGGACCTGGACAGCCTGCACGCCTACCGCAATGCGTTTGCGGTGCAGCGGCCAGGCCACCCCTGGGTGGCGCTGGACGATGCGGCGTTCCTGAACATGATCGGCGGCTGGCGTGAAGACCGCGCCACCGGCACCTCAGGGCTGACCGCCGCCGGGCTGCTGATGTTCGGGCGCTGGCCGGCGCTGCCCGAGGTGTTTCCGCTGTACTTCGTGGACTACCAGGAGCGCCCGGCCGACCCGGGCTCCAACGTCCGCTGGCTCGACCGCGTGGTGGCCGATGGCTCGTGGTCGGGCAATCTGTACGACTTCTTCCATCGCGTGATCCGCAAGCTCACGGCCGACTTGAAGGTGCCCTTTGTATTGAAGGATGGCGTGCGCATTGACGACACACCCGTGCACCAGGCCTTGCGCGAAGCGCTGGTGAATTGCCTGATCCACGCCGACTACTCGGACCGCGCCTCGGTGCTGGTGACGAAATCGCCCGCTGGCTTCAGCTTCCGCAACCCGGGCGTGATGCGCCTGCCCACTGCGCAGGCCTTGCACGGCGGCGCCAGCGACTGCCGCAACCGCACGCTGCACCAGATGTTCCTGTTGATCAACCTGGGCGAGCGGGCCGGCTCGGGCGTACCCAAAATCCGCAGCGGCTGGGAGCAGGCGGGCCATACGCTGCGCCTGTCGGACAGCTTCGAGCCGTTTGACCAGACGGTGCTGGAGATGCGTTGGGCGCCGGCTGAAGGGATGAACACCAACGCTTCGGCGGGAACGCCGGAAGAAACGCCGGAAAAAACGCCGGAAAAAACGCCGGAGGCAATACTGGGCCTGCTGCGAACCCGCCCGGCCATGACGATGGCGGAGCTGGCAGTGGCGCTGGGCAAATCAGACCGCGCCATCGAGCGCGCCGTGCAAAAGCTGCGCGAGCAAGGCCGCCTGCGCCGAGTTGGGCCCAACAAGGGCGGCGTGTGGGAGGTGCTGCCGTGACCGAAGACCAACTCGAAACCGACGCACTGCTGTGGCTGGCCGAGCTGGGCTATGTGCACCGCCATGGCGCCGACATCGCACCCGACAGCGCCACACCCGAGCGCAGCGACTACCGCCAGGTGCTGCTTCGCGGCCGGCTCAGCGCTGCCATCGCGAGGCTGAACCCGGGCATCCCGGCCAGCGCCCGCGAGGATGCGCTGGCGCAGGTGCTGGACCTTGGCACCCCGGCGCTGCTCTCGGCCAACCGCGCCTTCCACAAGCTGCTGATGGGCGGCGTGCCGGTGCAGTACCAGAAGGACGGCGAGACACGCGGCGACTACGTGCGCCTGGTGGACTGGGGCCAGGTTGCCAGCAACGAGTGGTGGGCGGTCAACCAGTTCACGATCAAGGGCGCGCATCACACGCGCCGGCCTGACATCGTGCTCTTCGTCAACGGCCTGCCGCTGGTGCTGATCGAGCTGAAGAACCCGGCTGACACGCATGCCGACATCTGGAAGGCCTTCGACCAGATCCAAACCTACAAGGCCCAGATCCCGGACGTCTTCCAGTACAGCGAGGTGCTGGTCATCTCGGACGGCAGCGAAGCGCGCATGGGGTCGCTCTCCGCCGATGAAGAGCGCTTCCAGCAGTGGCGCACGATCAGCGGCACGGACCTGGACCCGCTCGGTGAGTTCAACGAGCTGGAAACGCTGGTGCGCGGCGCGCTGGCCCCGGCCATGCTGCTGGACTACCTGCGCTACTTCGTGCTGTTCGAGGATGACGGGCGGCTGATCAAGAAGGTCGCCGGCTATCACCAGTTCCACGCGGTGCGCGCGGCCATCGAGCAGGTCGTGGCAGCATCCCGGCCAGACAGCAGCGCGGCGCAGCGCGGCAAGGGTGGCGTGGTGTGGCACACCCAGGGCAGCGGCAAGAGCATCACCATGACCTGCTTCGCGGCTCGGGTGATGCAAGAGCCGGCGATGGAGAACCCGACCATCGTCGTCATCACCGACCGCAACGACCTGGACGGCCAGCTCTTCGGCGTGTTCAGCCTGGCCCAGGATCTGCTGCGCGAGCAGCCGGTGCAGGCGACGACACGGCAGGAGCTGCGCACGCTGCTGAGCAACCGGCCGTCGGGCGGCATCGTGTTCGCGACCATCCAGAAGTTCATGCCCGGTGAGGACGAGGACCTGTTCCCCATGCTCTCGGACCGGCGCAACATCGTCGTCATCGCCGATGAGGCCCACCGCACGCAGTACGGCTTTGAGGCCAAGCTGAAGGAGGTGAAGGTGCGCGGCGGGCAAGCGACGACAGCCCTGAGCACCGATGGCGTGGCGCCTGCGCTGATGGCGGGGGATTTTGAGTCCCCCGCGTACAAGACCAAGTACCAGGTCGGCTACGCCCAGCATCTGCGTGACGCCCTGCCCCATGCCACCTTCGTGGCCTTCACGGGCACGCCGGTGTCAGCGGCGGACCGCGACACGCGCGCCGTGTTCGGCGACTACATCCATGTCTACGACATGCAGCAGGCCAAGGAGGATGGCGCGACCGTCGCCATTTACTACGAGAGCCGCCTAGCCAAGCTGCGCCTGAAAGACGAAGAGCTGCCCACCATCGACGACGAGGTGGACGAGCTGGCCGAGGACGAAGAGGAAAGCACGCAGGCCAAGCTCAAGAGCCGGTGGGCGGCGCTGGAGAAAGTGGTCGGTGCCGGGCCGCGCGTGGCCAGCGTGGCGGCCGACCTGGTGGCGCACTTCGAAGCCCGCGATGCTGCCCAGCGCGGCAAGGCCATGGTCGTAGCGATGAGCCGCGACATCTGCGTCCACCTGTACGACGAGATCATCAAGCTGCGGCCGGACTGGCATGACGCTGACCCTGAGAAGGGGGCGGTCAAGATCATCATGACCGGCTCGGCCAGCGACAAAGCGCTGCTGCGCCCCCACATCTACAGCAGCCAGGTCAAGAAGCGGATGGAGAAGCGCTTCAAGGACCCGGCCGATGCGCTCAAGCTCGTCATCGTGCGCGACATGTGGCTGACCGGCTTCGACGCGCCCTGCGTGCACACCATGTACGTGGACAAGCCGATGAAGGGCCACAACCTCATGCAGGCGATTGCCCGTGTGAACCGCGTGTTCAAGGACAAGCAGGGCGGGCTGGTGGTGGACTACATCGGCATTGGCAACGAGCTGAAAGCGGCCATGCGCGAGTACACGGCCAGCCAGGGCCGCGGCCGCCCGACCGTGGATGCGCACGAGGCCTACGCGGTGCTGGCCGAAAAGCTGGATGTGCTGCGCGCCATGCTGCACGGCTACGACTGGAGCGGCTTCCTGACCGGCGGCCACAAGACCTTGGCCGGCGCAGCCAACCATGTGCTGGGCCTGAAGACCGAGGGCAATCGCGACGGCAAGAAGCGCTTCGCCGACGCGGCGCTGGCGATGAGCAAGGCCTTCACGCTGTGCTGCACGCTGGATGAGGCCAAGGCCGTGCGCGAAGAAGTGGCCTTCCTGCAAGCGGTCAAGGTGATCCTGACCAAGCGCGAGATCTCGGCGCAGAAGAAGACCGACGAGCAGCGCGAGCAGGCGATCCGCCAGATCATCAGCCAGGCTGTGGTGTCCGACGCCGTGGTGGACATCTTCGACGCTGTCGGCCTGGACAAGCCCAACATCGGCCTGCTCGACGACGAGTTCCTGGCCCAGGTGAAGAACCTGCCCGAGCGCAACCTGGCGGTGGAGCTGCTGGAGCGATTGCTGGAGGGCGAGATCAAGTCCAAGTTCGCCAGCAATGTCGTGCAGCAGAAGAAGTTCTCCGAGCTGCTGGGCAACGTGATCACCCGCTACCAGAACCGCTCCATCGAGACCGCGCAGGTCATGGAAGAGCTGGTCGAGATGGCCAAGAAGTTCCGCGAGGCGGCCTCACGCGGCGAGGCCCTGGGGCTGAGTGATGACGAGGTGCGCTTCTACGACGCGCTGGCCAACAACGAATCAGCAGTGCGGGAGCTGACCGACGAGACGCTGAAGAAGATTGCCCACGAGCTGACCGAGAACCTGCGCAAGAACCTGAGCGTGGACTGGTCCGAGCGCGAGAGCGTGCGGGCCAGCCTGCGGCTGATGGTCAAGCGCATCCTGCGCAAGTACAAGTACCCGCCGGACATGCAGGATGCGGCGGTGGAGTTGGTGTTGCAGCAGGCGCAGGCGTTGGGGGAGAGCTGGAGCTGACCGGGGGCATTGAACGCGCAGGCCAAATCACTAGCATCGGCCGCATGGACACCGAACTGCTCACCAACCCGGGTTTCTGGATCTCGATCGCGCTGGTCGCCCTGGCCTGGGGCTTTGGCTCCATGCTGAAGCGCGCGGGAGGGCAGCGCGCTGCGCGGCGAGCGCAAGGCAGGCGCTGAGTCGCCGCTCGGAGTCCGTCAATGCCGGTCTCGCACGGTCGCTTGCTATCGAACTCGGGCGGGCACAGCTACCAATTGCTTTGCCCGCCCTACATTCGACTTCAAGAAGTCCATGAACGCCCCGAACCCGCCACAGCGCTTGTAGGCGTGGCGGGCGCTGCCGGCGCGGCTGGCGCAGGCGCTATCGCCGTGGCTGTTCGGCCTGCTATTGGCGGAGTGCGGTACCGCAGCGCGGTGGTTCTCGGCCGCGCTCGCGCTCAGTGCGATGGCCGCTTTGCTGGCCGTTCGCCCGCCCCTCCAAGGTCGAGCGGCGTCCGGGCCTGGCTAGCACCCCGCCAGCTCGCCGGTCAAGCGATCGCTGCCCTGAGCGCAAGCTCCGTACGGTTCGACACCCCGGTCTTGCGGAAAACGGCGTGAATCTGGTTGCGTACGGTGTTCGGGCTGGAGCCCAGCTCACGCGCGATCTGCTTGTTGCTGAGGCCGGCGGCCACCAGCTTGAGTATCTCGATCTCCCGGGCGGTGAAGAGATACCAGTCCAACCCCTTGGCCGCTTCATCCGGCAAGGCCGGAAACGGCCCGGTACCGACGCGCTCGACCACTTCGCGCGCGCGTTCGGTCAGATCCAGTGCCAGCGCCTTGACCGATTCAGCACTGTCCCAACGGGTGGTCGAACTGAAGACGGCGAACAAGGCCTGGCCGTTCCCCAAGGGGTGGGCGTGAACGGAAAAACGGCGGCCCGCCTTGGGTTCGCCGAAGAGGATGCGGCGTCCAACACAGGTGCATTCGCCAAGGTCCAACATGGATGGGGCTCTCACCGCGCTCCAGACAGCAATCAGCGAAGCGCAATGACTCTGCAGCGTCTGCGGGTCCTCATGGATCTCGCCTTCCAGGAACAGGATTTTCTGGATCTGAACGGCGGCGACATCGAGCGACGACAGGCCCACAGCGACACAGTCGACATCAAGGCCTTGGTAATGCGGCAGCCGCAGCACGGCAGTCAACTCTGACCAGTCTTCTCTCTCCCGCTCCATGACCACATCCTTCAATGAACCACGCCGCATCGCGGCAGCGTCCCCCTCCAAAATGACGGACTGTGCGGACGGTTCGGCACTATATGAGCCCAAAGAGGACGCTGAACCGAGTCCCCCTAGGTCAGAGCCCGGGATTGCGGAGGGTCAGCAGCAGCCGCCACCTGGCGCACACAGCTGCGAGGGCGCCTGCGCGCCATCAAATGGCAACGTTCCCTTCGTCACGCCTGGCGCGCGCAGCGTCGGCGTGTTGCAGTCGAACAACCTGGCCTGATCCAGCGGCGGCTCATTGACGCTGCGCAGGCCGGTGAACTGCCCTTGATACGGTGCGCGCATCAGCAGGTCGAACGTCTTGGCGCAGACCGCCACCCGCTCGCCGCGCGGGTAGGCGTGGCCATCGTCATCCTTGACCTCGCGCCATGGCCCACCGTAGATGACGGCCTGGCCCAGCTCGTAGCAGGGGCCGCGCTTGCCTTTGAACGCCTCAATGACGCAGGCACGCACCTCGACGGCACCGATGCGCTCAAGTGCCGCCGGATTGTCGGCGTCTGCCCAATGCACGCAGATGCCGTGGAAACCAGCGTTCTCGAAGGCTGCCAGCAGTTCACGCTCGGTCGGCAGCCGCATCGCCGGACCCTGCGGGCCTTCTCGCAGAACCACGGGTTCCGCGACCAGTTCGTCGGCAACGAGGACCACGCTGAGCAGCCGCCCTTTTGGGGCCAGGCAACGCATCGCCTCCTGCAACAGCCTGGCTTCATCGACCGCCACCACGCGATTCAGCGCAAAGTCCTGCACGATGTAGTCAACCGACCCGCTGGCTACCGCCGGCGCTTGTTCAAAGCGCTGAGCCAGCCGCTCTTGCAGGGCCAGGTAACCGTCCAGATCACGCGCAACGGAACCATTCAGCACGGCCTCGACGCCCGCAGCGTCGCGCCGCAGGTCGGCCAAGTCCAGCAGCCGCAGTTTCTGTGCACCGGGCGCCGCGCCGTTCAGGCTGCGCCGCAGGCGACGCGAGTCCGCATCAACGACGACGACGTCGATATCCTCCAGCACGCCCAAGTTGCCCAGCAGCTCGGAATGGACGCCCCACCAGAGCAGCCGGCAGGTGTCGCTGTCGACATCATTGACGAGCTTGCCGCGCAGCACGTCAGCGGCGCCAGCCATGTTGCGCAGCCAGGGCGACAGACGCGCGACGTTCTCGTGTGGTGCGTTCATGTCATGCAGCCTTGGCTTGGAGCGCTACGGCGGCCGGCGTTGCGTCTACATCGCAGTACTCGATTTCAGCCGGCAGCTGATCGCCGAACCGCTCGTGATAACGGCGCATCGCCGCAGAGGTCGACACGAAGCGATCCTGGCAGATGCGCAGCGTGTGCATCGACGTGTCCGTGAAGACCAGTCCGTTCTCCTGCAGGCGGCTGAGCCAGGCTCGCTCAAAGCGCCACGCATACGCGCCGATCTCCAGGTTCGTCTGCGCAAAGCTCAGGTAGGCCCGCTGCCGGACGTTGATCGCCTTGAAGTCGACCTTGTCGAGGCTGCCGTAGAAGTTGACGCGCTGCGGTCGCGTGACATCGCAGAACAAGCGCCACAGGTCCTTCATCGAGGGTGCCACGTCGTCGGCCACCACCAGGTTCACGAACTCGTTGTCCGGCACCCAGCGCAGCGTGGCGTGCATGCTGCGCTGGAACACGTCCTGGTGCAGCAGGTTCAGCGGCTGGTCCGTCGCCACCGTGTGCAACTCGGGGTGGTAGCGATCCGTCAGCAGGCGCTCGACACCCATCCACTGCTGGTAGAGGCCGTAGCGCTTGCCGCTGTAGCGGCCATCGGCTGAGCTGCCGATCACGATCGACGGGCGCACGACGAGGAAAGGCAGGCCGCTCTTCGCGACGACGTGCTCGGCGGCTCGCTTGGTCAGCGTGTAGTCAGTCGGATCGCGCGCAGGCTCGCTCAATGCACTCTCTGGAACCACCGTTTCTGAATAACCAGCCGAATAGGCGGTGGAGACGAAGACGAAGCAGCCGACACCCGCCTGCTTCGACGCCTCGACGAGCTTGGCCGTGAAGTCGACATTGAGGGCACGAAGTGCTTGCGCATCGAAGTAGTCCAGGCAACCGGCGCAATGAACGACGCTCGTGATGCGAGCTTCTTGCAGGAGCGCGGCCAGCGATTCGACGCTGGCTGTCTCGGCGCCCGTCCAATGAATCGTGCGCACGCGACCGACAGCCGCATCGGGTGCCGCACCCAATGCCTTCAGCTCGCGCTCCAGATTCTCCGGTACCTCGCCGGCGGTCTCGCACCGTGTCGGCATGACGACGGCATCCGCCCAGCCATCGTGGAGCATCTGGGCGGCGAGCAACGATCCGAGGTAGCCGGTGCCGCCCGTCAGGAAGACACGGCCGCCCAACCGTTCGTGCTCACGCAGCGTTTTCATGGCTCACCTGCCTGTTGCGATTCAATGCATCGGTCACCAGCGCCTCGCCAGGAACCCCGCCGTAGGACACGATGTGCTGATCGACGATGAGCACGGGGAAGGCACTGAGGCCGGTCGTTGCGAACAGCTCGCTGACCTCACGGGCCACCTGGCTCTGCGCTTCGTCCAATTCGCGCGCAATGGTGCCGAGCGTGCTCTGTGCCTGCGTCACCGTCACGGTCAACACGGGCCAATCGCGCCCGGCCTTCTTGAGCGCCGACTGCACGACCGCATCGACCTTGGCATCCGTATCCGCTGTGCCCTGCACGCAGCAACTGGCGGACACGATGACGGCCACGTGCGGGCCAAGTGCCTGCTTCACCAGAGCGGCGTCGTTGCTGGCGTGGGGGTTCTTGAAGAATCCAAACATGTCTTGCTCCTTGTGGATGGGAATGAAGCTCAGAGGACTGCCGAGACCACGATCCCGAGCAGCAGCGCGCAAAGAATCACCGTCGCGGTGTGCGCCAACACCAGCGGCAGGCGGAAGAGGCGAAGCAGCATCACGATTTCCGGTGGACTCGTGCCGATCGCCGACACCAGGAACGTCACAAGCGGCCCGACCGGGAAGCCCTTCTCGATCAGCGCGAAGCCGATGGGCAGCGCGGCGATCGGCGAGATATAGAGAGGAACGCCGATCAACGCGCAGACGACGAACAGCAGAGCGGGCGGCACGCTGTCGACCAGGCCGAGCAACATCTCCTTGGGCACGGCGCCGTAGATGAGGCCGCCGATCAAGAGGCCGCCGACCAAGTACGGTGCGACGCGCTTCAGTTCCTGGACAGCGGCCAGCCACGCGAACCGGCTGGCTGGCGCGAACCCAGGCCATTGGGGCTCGGCGGTGCCGACGTAGCTGCCCTTGGACTGCTGCGCCGCCGCCTTGACGATGTGCCGCGCCAGCCCCATGCGTTCGGCCGCAACGCCGGCGGCCGAGGTCAGCGCCAAGCCAGCGATCAGGAACGTCAGGCCGGGAATGACCCCCTTGGTCGAAAACAGCAGAATTAGCACGCCCTCGTTCACCACGGGCGACGACACCAGGAAAGCGAAGCAGGGCGTGAAGCCCACACCGGCGCGCAGCATCCCGTTCAACACGGGGATCGTCGAGCACGAACAGAACGGCGTGATGACGCCGCCCACGCTTGCGGCGAAGGCGGCGCCCCAGCCGTTCGAGCCCACCAGGTGCTTCTGGGTGGCCTGAAACGGAAGGCGCTGCTGCAGCAGGACGACGCCCCATGTGATGAGCAGGAACAAGCCGACGAGCAACGCACCGTCCATCAGCAGGAACTCAAAGAAGGCCTGCGCCCACTGGGCCATATCGCAACTCCGTGTGAGAGAAGCGCGACCTCACGGGCGCGCGCGCCATGCGGCTTGGCTCAGTTGGCCAGGCTTCCAGCCATCGCCGGCGTGCCGCCGTAGGACTGCATGGACTCGATGAGCTGCGCCGTGACGACCGGGTTGAAGTCGGCTTTGTCCAGCGTCTCGATGTAGGCATCGAGCGCTTCCACGCGGATCTGATCGATGTCGGTCTTGAGGTCGCCCAGGCTGAGCGCGCCGCAATCGATGTTGAGCCGGTCGCAGAGGAAGTGGCAACTGGTGCTGACCATGCTGAACAGCTCGGGCATCACGCGATGGTGGGCCCATTTCAGCGCTTCGTTAACGCCTTCCGGGTCTTCGGCCAGCAGGCTGCGGATGCGGGCCAGGCCGATGTCCAGGTGCTCCAGCTCGTCCTTGAGGATGTTGCCCGCCAGGATCGCCGTGTCCGGGTCGCCCTGGCGCTGCAGCGTGCGATACAGGACGATGGCCATCGTCTCGGTCATCAAGTCCTGGATGATCAGACAGGCCGGCAGATCCTTGTTGGCCACGGCGGTGCTGAAGTGGCGGCGGATGTTGAACCACTGCGGCTCGACGATCTCGCGCATCACGACGTAGTCGTGGCGCTTGCCCAGGCTGGCCAGCATCAGGATGTGCTTGGACTCCTCATGTGCCTGCTTGACGGTCTCGATCTTGTCGTCAGTAGACGGCATCAGCGGCACCATCTCCGAGTAGTTCTCAATCGCCATGATCTCGCCCGAGATCGCGTTGGAGACGATGTAGGAGATCAGGTTGAAGTAGCCGTCGGTCTTGCTGTGATCGGTCTTCAGCTCCTCGCGTCGATTGGCAGACCGCAGGTCGACCGGGCCGGGCTTGACGGCGCTCTCCAGGACGTTTGCTTCATTCATCTAAAACCTCTTCATTGCAATGGACTGTCAAACGAAACGATCCATTAGGAATGGACCGAACGGTGGCCTTGACTGCATTGTTGAGAGAGGCTCGGTAGCGCGCCATAGTACATAGCTTCCATCGCCACTCGAACATGCGACAAGACCGCGAAATGCCGCCAGCAGGCACGGCGAACCCCGTGCCGGAACGCCTGCGATGGCGTCCGGCCTGAACATTGAAAAGGAGCGTTCGCTTGATGCGCTACGCGGCGAACTGCAGATAGGTCTGCGTCAGCTGGTGTTTGGGGCTGTCGAACATCTGCCGGGCCGTCCCCCGTTCGACGAGCTTGCCAACACCTTCAAGCTTCCACAGCAGCGCCATGTGGTCGGCGACGCGCTGGGCCTGGCCCAGGCTGTGGGTGACCAGCACGATGGTTCGTTTCTCCGCCAGGCGCAGCACCAGCTGTTCGATCTTCTGGGTAGAGATCGGGTCGAGCGCACTGCAGGGCTCGTCCATCAGGATGACGCTCGGATCCAGCACCAGCGCGCGAGCCAGGCACAGGCGCTGCTGTTGCCCGCCTGACAGCGCGAGCGCCGAATCGTTCAGCCGATCAGACACCTCATCCCAGAGGCCAACTTCCTTCAGCGCCGCTTCAATCCGGTCCGCGATTTCGACTTTGGCCTTCAGTCCGTGCTGCTTGAGCGCGAACTCCAGGTTGCGCCAGATCGAGAACGGAAACGGGTTTGGGCGTTGGAACAGCATGCCCACCTGCCGGCGCAGCTGGATCAGGTCACCGCGCAGGCGTTCGTTGTCGAGCCAGCTGAAACTGACAGACCCGGTGACGCAGCAACCAGGGATCAGGTCGCAGAGGCGGTTGAGGCCGATGAGGACGCTTGACTTGCCGCAGCCCGAGGGCCCGAGCAGCGCGGTGACTGCATTGCGCGGGATGTGCAGCGAGAAGTCCTCGACGACTTTTTGCGACCCGTAGCTGACGCTGAGGTTCTCAATCGCGATGTGCCCGCCTGCCTCCGTGCATGTGCAGGACAGCGTGCAGTCGTCGCTGCCCGCCGATGTGGGTGCGGTCGCCCAGGCCATGGATTGGTTCATCGAGACTTTCTGTCAAGTGCGGCCGGTCGCCCGGTGAGACGCCTGAGCGTCCAGTGCGTGCCCATGTGGAGCGTCAGGCCCAGGCCGGCAAGCAGCAGCAGCAGCGCCAGTGCGGACCCGTATGCGTTGCCGATGCCTCCGGGGACGTTGGTGGAGAGCTCGTAGATGTGCACGGAGATGCTGCGCCCGGAGTCCATGACCGATTCAGGCATGCGGTCCGAGTAGCCACTGGTGAACAGCAGCAATGCGGTTTCCGCCAAGGCGCGCGTCAGCGCCAGGATGATGGCGGCTGCAATGCCCGGCAGCGCCACCGGCAGCGTCACGAACCACAGCACCGTCGCGCGAGACAACCCCAGCGCCGAACCGGCCATGCGGTGCTGCGCGCCGATGGCGTGCAATGCGCTGACGAGTGATCGTGTCAGCGTCGGCAGGACCATGCAGGCCAGCGTCGCGCCACCCGCAGCGATGGAGTAACCCAGGCCAAGTTGCCGGCAGAACAGGCTCAGGCCGAACAGGCCGAAGACGACTGAAGGCACGCCGGCGAGGATGTCCAGGCTGCTGCGCATCACGCGCGCAATGAATGCATCGGCCGGCAGCACTTCGGTCAGGATGACTGCCGTGGCAAACGCCATGGGCAGCGCGAGCAGCAGGCTCAAGCCGACGATGGCCAGCGTCGAAACCAGGATGGGGCCGATGCCGCCCGAGCGGCCGGCGTCGCTGGGCGCGTCGAGCAAGAAGTCAAGCGACAGCGCCGGGATGCCGTGTACGAGCACCGTGACAAGCGGCCAGGTCAGCATCAAGATCGCAGCCAGGCTGACCGCCGCGACGAGCGAGAAGGCGAGTTGGTCACCCCACGGGACCAAGCGACGGCGGTTCATGAGCCGGCTCCCTGGCGTTCGCGGACCGCGCCTTCACGGATCATGACGAGCACCGTCACCAGCAACAGCACCATCAGGCCGGCGACAAACAGAGAAGAGCGGTGCGTGCCCATCGCATAGGGCATCTCCAACGCGATGTTCGAGGTCAGTGCGCGGACCGGATCGAACAGCGAATTGGGCGTCTGCACGATGTTGCCGCAGACCATCAGCACCGCCATGGTTTCGCCGATGGCGCGCGCCGCGCCCAGCACGAGCGACGCGCAGATGCCCGGCCATGCCGCCGGCAGCACGACGTGGGCCAGCGTCCTGGCCCGGCTGACGCCCAATGCCGACGAGGCCTGCATGAACGAGTCGGGCACGGCCTGCAACGCCTCGCGGGACAGGATGGTGAGCGTCGGCATGACCATCAGCGCCAGCACGACGATGCCGGCCAACAGGCTTGCGCCCGGCGGATGGAAGGCATTGAGCGCCGGAACGACCGTCGTCACACCCCACAGGCCGTAAACCACGGTGGGCACGGCTGCGCTTGCCTCGACCAGGCGCCGCATCAGTTGCGTCAGCCATGCCGGCCCCATGAACACCATGAAAACGGCCACCGCAACCGCGAACGGTGCTGCAACAAGCGTTGCGCCGACCGTCAGCAGCAGGCTGCTGACGAGCATGGCGGTCATGTTGAAGCTTTGCTCCTTGGGCCACCAGCCCGGGTCCGTGAAGAAGCGGGCGAACCCGCCCTCCGTCACCAACGGGCCAGCCTCGCCGAGCAGGAACGCGACAATGAGCACCAGGATCAATGAGGCGAGGAATGACGCCACCGCGAAGAACGACCACATCAGCACGTCGCCCTTCGGCGTGTGCCGGCTGGCGAAGCTGAATGGCGACGTGGTGATGCGCATGGCAGCAGCTATGGACGCTCAGCGCGCGGCGGGCACGAAGAACTGCTTGGTCGCGAGTTGAGCGGCTTCCGGCGTCTTGGCGAACTTGAGCAGGCCGTCGAGCTGGGCCTCGTTGTCGGCCTTGAAGACGAGATTGAGTTCCCGGCTCAGCGGGTAGCCGCCCTGGGCGACCGCCGCTGTGCTTGGCACATGGCCATCGAGCGGCACCAACCGGATGGCGGCGCCATGCCCGGCCTCGTACTCGGCAGTGCCGATCGAGACATAGCCAATGCCGGCCGGCACGCCGGAGACGGTCTGGATGCCTTGCTGGTTGTCGCCGATGACGACGTGCGCCTTGATGTCTTTGTAGGGGAGACCGAAGTAGTGGCTGAAGATCTCCAGCGTCGAACGTCCTTCGGCCTTGCTCACCACGTTGATGGGCAGGTCCGGACCGCCAACGTCACGCCAGTTGGTGATCTTCCCGGAGTAGATGCCGACGACCTGATCCTTGCTCAGCGACTTCACCGGGTTGGACTTGTGCACGATCAGCGACAGGCCATCCAGAGCCAGCAGCACGCGGCGAAGTTCAGACTGCTCATCAGCCTTCAGCGCACGCGACACCATGCCGATCTGGGCAGTGCCTTGGCGAACGTCCAGCACGCCGCGAGACGTTCCGCCGGACTGGACATCGATCCGCACGCCGGGGTTCTTCTTCTCGAACGCCTTGGCAATCTCGCTCATCAGCGGCGCGATCGTGCTGGAGCCGACGATGGTGATCTTGGCGATGTCCTTGTCGGCCTTCCTGCCGCAGCCGGCAAGACTCGCGGCGACTGCGATGGCTGTGGCGCCGGCCACGAGGAGAAACGCTGAACGGCGCGCAGCACTTTGTTTGTTGATCACATCAGGTCCTTGAGCACAACGGCGACGGCCGTCGCGGAAAAGGTCGGCATGCTAAGGACGTGAACCCTCCTCTCGAATGGGATGGATGTACTACGCGGCCCGTTTCGCCACGATTCACCAAAGCGTTTCTTGGGGGTTGACTGACTGGAACTTGCTCCAATGTGCGTCGGCGCGCAAGTCGATGGGAACGGGCCTTGAGGTGAAGGCAACAGTCCGTCAGTAGTACATCGCTTCCATTGAGCCGCAGAGATGGAGAGCCGACCATCGCCGCCCATGGTTCAGCCCCCCCTTCCCCACGACAGCGCCGGCGCAGGCGTGCCCATCTCCAACGTCCGGCATGTGCCTCTGCATGCGCACTCGCTTCTTCGCCATGCTGCTTCTGTACATGCAGACGCGACCATCACGTCCGTCTCGTTGTCGGGTTTGGCGACGCGAATGAGCTACGCGCAACTCGAAGACCGCGCGCTGCAGCATGCAAGGCAACTGCGCGCGTTGGGAGTAGGAACCGGTGACGTCGTTGTCAACATGGGGGTGAGCTCGGCCGAACAGCTGGCGTGGCTCTACGGCGCGCTCAGCATCGGTGCAACGACCCATCTGATGAACCCGCTATTGCTACCTGAACAGGTGTTGCAGCTGATTGCCGCCGCGCATCCGAGCGTTCTGCTTCACGACACAGCGACGGCACAAATCGCCTCGGCGGTGCCGGCAGTCGTGCATGCCATTCCCCACCTGAACATGGACGCGCCACCAAAGGCGCCAGCGTGGGGTCCACAGGGCAGCAGAGCCGCTTCCACGTTCTCGGAAGAGTCTCCCGCCATCGTCTGCTATTCCTCCGGCACGACGGGGCTGCCCAAAGCGGCGCAGTACACGCACCGGTCCACTGTTCTGCACGCGTGGGGCTGTGCGCTGCCCGATGCGATGGCGCTGACTGCCCGCGACCGTGTGCTGCCTCTGATGCAGATGTTCCACGCGACGGCATGGGGCGCACCCTTCGTGTCGCCGCTGGTGGGCGCCTCGCTGATCCTGGTTCCGCCGAGCCGTGACCCGAAGCAGTGGTACGAGTGGATCGAGGCGCACGAGGCGACCGTGCTCGGCGCCGTGACCGCGCACTGGATGGCGCTGGTGCAGTACATGCAGGCGAACAAGCTGCGTTTCAGCACACTTCTGCGCACGGTGGTCGGCGGCACGCGTCTGCCCGAGGCCGTGGCACGGGTGATTGCCGAGGGTTTGGGCGTCGAAGTCCGCCACGCCTGGGGCATGACCGAGACCTCGCCTCTGGCGACGATGGAGCGGTATGCGTCCAACGCGAACTTGTTGCGCCATGGCAAGCCGGTGTTCGGCGTCGAGCTTCGCGTGGGCAACGAGTGCGCCGGCGCCCGTAGCCAGCGGCTCGATGAATTGCAGGTGCGTGGCCATTGGGTCGCCCACCGGGGCGACGGCGACTGGCTGCAAACCGGCGACTGGGCCGCGCTGCATGCCGACGGGCATCTCGAAGTCATTGACCGGATGGAAGACGCGCTCAACGGCGATGCGAGCCTCATCAGCTCGGCGCTGGTCGAGTTCCACGCGCGACGCGTGCCGGGCGCTGCCGATGCGGCGCTCGTGAAGATGGACTCCAGCGAAACCGTGCTGGCGTGGGTGCGCCACCCGCAGGCCGATGAAGCGACGGTCACGCTGGCGTTGCGCCAGATGCTGGCTGAAGCATTCGGCGGATGGACGCCCGACCACCTGATGGCCGTGGACGCCTTGCCGTACACGCATTCGGCCAAGGTGCAGAAGAACCAGTTGAAACCTGTGCTTGCCCAGCGCCTTCGGGCGAACGCTGCAGCGCACTGAACCCCAACAACCAGACCAGCCGGAGACTGCCTTGACAGACATGAGCGCCATCGCCGCAAAGCCAGGGGCCCACCTTCACCAGACGCTGCAAAGCAGCTTGAAGCTCGAACGCTACGTGGAGTGGATCGTCGACTACCGGAAGTGGGTGATCGGCGCGATCTTGGCCATCACCGCTTTCTTCGGCCTGTTCGCCGCAAAGCAGCAGGTCATCATCAACCCCGCCTCGGTAGTGCCCCAGAGCCACCCTTACATCAAGGCGACCAACACCATCGAAAAGGTCTTCGACTCGAAGTACCTCGTCGTGGTGGGTGTGACACCGCGCGAAGGCGACGCATTGCAGCCGAGGGTGCTGGAGGCCGTGCAGCGGCTGACGACCCAGCTCTACGCGTCCCCCAGCGTCTCCAAGCAAACACTGCTCAGCCTGTCCTCTCGCCAGGCCAAGGGCATCAATGGCACGGCCGACGGCTTCGAGGCGCGCGCGCTGCTGTCGGATATTCCCCGGACGCCCGAACAGGTCGCCGCGCTGAAGGCGCGCATCGAGACGAATCCGGTCTACCGCGAGACGGTCGTGTCCAAGGACTGGCGCACCGCCACGATCATGCTGGAGCTCAAGGAGAACCCGAACGGCTTCGGCGCCATGCTGGAAGACGTGCATCGCATCATCGGCGCCGAGAAGGATGCCGGGCTGGACATCTCGTTGAGCGGCAACCCGGTCTTCCTGCATCAAGCCGAGATCTTCGCCAACCGCATCAACTGGCTGTTCCCGATCGCCGTGCTCGTCATCGGCCTGCTGCATTTCGAGGCGTTCCGCACCCGCCAGGGCCTCATCCTGCCGCTCGTGACCGCACTGCTGTCGGTGGTCTGGGGCGTCGGCGTGATGGGCCTGATGAAGATCCCGCTGGACATCTTCAATTCACCAACGCCCATCCTGATACTCGCCGTCGCGGCCGGGCATGCGGTCCAGCTGCTGAAACGCTACTACGAGCGCTACATCGATCTCGTCAAGGTGCATCGCGTCGAGCCGCTGGTCGCCAACCGGCTCGCCACCATCCAGTCGCTGGCTGCGGTCGGCCCTGTCCTGGTCATCGCCGGCGGCGTGGCTGCGCTGGGCTTCTTCTCGCTGGTGGTGTTCGAGGTGGAGACGGTCCGCGCGTTCGGCATCTTCACCGGCATCGGCATCCTGACCGCCGTCGTGCTGGAGTTCACCTTCACGCCGGCCGTGCGCGCGGCGCTGAAGCCGCCTTCGCTGGCGCAGATCGACACCGAGACGCGCATCCGCTTTTGGGACCGCCTGGCCATGGGCATGTCGGCGCTGGTCGTCATCCCGAAGCACCGTATCAAGGCGCTCGCGGCGCTGGTCCTGTTGACCGGCACCGCCATCGGCGGCTGGCACCTGGTGCAGGTCGACAACGCGAGCAAGAGCTTCTTCGGCGAGTCGCTGGCGATCCAGAAGGACGACGCGTTGCTGAACCAGCAGACCGGTGGCACCAATGTCCTGTATGTGATGGTGGACACCGGCAAGGCCGACGGCATCAAGGACCCGCAGATCCTGAAGGCCATGCGTGCCCTGCAGCACCACGCAGCCGGCCAGCCCATCGTCGGCAAGACGCTGTCGATCGATGACTTCCTGCTGCGCATGCACGCAGCCGCCTCCGGCGAGGCCAGGAGCGCCGAGCGCTTGCCGGACGACCGCGACTTGATCGCCCAGTACCTCTTCCTGTACGGCATGTCGGGCAACCCGGAGGATTTCTCTGCCCATGTCGACTACGACTACCAGCGCGCCAAGGTCTCCGTGATGCTGCGCACCAACAGCAACGCCGAGATCGACCAGTTGGTGCAGGACCTTCGCGCGGTGGCCACCAAGAGCTTCCCCGCGGATGTTCAGGTCAGCTTCGGCGGCGAGGTCGCGCAGACGCTGGCGGTGACCGAGGTGATGGTGCGCAGCAAGCTCATGAACATCGCGCAGATCCTCGGTGTGATCTTCCTGGTATCGGTGATCGCGTTCCGGTCGATCCTGGCGGGGCTGCTGGTGCTGTCGCCGCTGCTGGTGGTGCTGTCGTTGCTTTTCGGTGCCATGGGCTACTTCGATGTGCCGCTGAACATCCCGAACTCGTTGATCTCCGCCATGGCGGTCGGCATCGGCGCGGACTACGCCATCTACCTGATCTACCGAATCCGGGAGTACGTGGCGCAAGGCCAGGCCTTGCCCGAAGCCGTCGCGTCGGCAATGAAGACGGCGGGCAAGGCCTGCCTGTTCGTCGCCACCGCCGTTGCCGGTGGGTACGCGGTGCTGATGGCGTCGTACGACTACAAGGTCCACGTCTGGCTGTCGGCGTTCATCGTGCTGGCCATGCTGGTCAGCGTGTTCGCCGCGCTCGTCCTGATCCCAAGCGTCATCCTGAGCATCCAACCGAAATTCATCTTCAAGCGGCGCTCCAGCGACCTGGCTGCCATCGTGTTGATCGGTGCAGCTGCCGTCGGCTTCCTCACTTACTCGCGCGTGGCCTGGGCCGAAACCAACCCTGCGGACCTGATGGAACGCAACGCCGCGGTGACACGCTTCAGCACGTCGGTCGCCAGCGCCGAGTTCACGCTGGAGAACAAGGACGGCAGCAAGCGCACTCGCCAAGCCAGCATGTCTTCCAAGCTGCAGCCCAACGACAAGGACACCATGCGCCTGGTCAAGTTCGACGCGCCGGCCGACATCAAGGGCACATCGACGCTGTTGGTGGAGCGCTCGGCCAAGGAGGACGACATGTGGGTCTACCTGCCTGCCATGAAGAAGGTGCGCCGCCTGGTGGCGTCCAACAAGCGCGACAGCTTCATCGGCACCGACTTCAGCTACGGCGATGTCATGGGCTACAAGGTCAGCGACTGGACCCACAAGCTCGTGGCCGAGCAGGCCCGTGACGGCGCGCCACACTATGTCGTCGAGTCCGTGCCAGCCAACGACACGGTCAAGAACGACAGTGGCTACAGCAAGCGCACGACGTGGATACGCAAGGACAACCTGGCAACCACCTTCGTCGAGACCTTCGACGCGGGCGGCCAGCCTTACAAGCGGTTCACCTTCTCCGACATCAAGCCGGTCGACGCCGCGAAGTCGAAGTGGCAACCGATGAAGGCCGTCGGCGCGAACCTGCAGAGCGGTCACACCACCACCATCGTGTTCAGCACCTTCAAGGTCGGCGACAAGTTGAACGACGACCTGTTCTCGGCCAACGCGCTGTCGAGCCACTGACCCATGCACCTCAACGCTGTACTGGCAGGCGCGACGCTGCGCCTGGGGTGGGTTGCAACTGCGCTGCTGCTGCCGGCAGCGGTGGCGATGGCGGCACCGCCGCGGTTCTCCGGCGAGGTCGGCGCTTCGGTCTGGAGCTCGGACCGCCGGCTCAATGACGACAAGGGCATCGCCGTCGGCCGCGCCAAGCTCGCAGGCGAGTGGGCGCCGTCGGACCTGTTCAGCTTGCGCGTGGAGGGGACGGTCATGTCCGCTCCCGAACGGCTTGACGGAGATCGGACATCGACGCGCCTGAAAGAGCTGTTCGTCGAATCGCGGTCGCTGCCTTGCTTACCCTCGTTAGGCAAGCGCTTCGTGTCATGGGGCAAGACCGACGCGCTGAACCCGACGGATCAGCTGTCGCCGACAAACCACCGCCGCCTCGCGGCAAAGGACACCGAGCAGCGCCAAGGTGTGTGGGGGCTGCACCTGAACTGCACTGCAGGGCCAGGGCGCCTGCAGGCGCATCTGCTGGACCGCTTCCGCTTCAATGACGTTCCCCTGTCGCGACGAGCCCGTGTCGAGTTCAAGGAAGACAAGCCCCGGCTGCGCCCATCAGCGGCGTTGCGCTACGAGACGATGGGCGAGGCGGCCGATTGGGCGGTCTCGTTCATCGACGGTCATGACCTCCATCCGACATTGACCTTGCGTTCGATGTCGGCACAAGGGCTGCTGATCGGACTTGACGCCACTCGCATGCGCATGGTCGGTGGCGACATCGCAATCACCCACGGCTCGATGGTCTATCGCGCCGAGGCGGCGTGGGTGCAGTATCCGAATCTCGTTGCCGGCCTGCACGCTCAACGTCGGCCATATGCCTCTGCCGTGGTCCAGGCCGAGCGCGGCCTCGGTGACCGCGAGACGATCGCGATCCAGGCATTCGCCAAGCACTTGCGCGGGCAAGTCGAGGTGACCGGTCATCCGGTTGTGGACGGGCTCCAAATCGCGCAGGGGCTACTGAGCAACGAACTGGATCGTCGCCAGTACGGCTTGACGCTGCGCTACGCCCGCCCGCTGTGGGAGTCCCGCGCCGACATGGACATCTTCGTGGTCTACACGCGGCCGCGCGGCGACTGGATGGTGCGTGGGCGCCTCAACCATGCGTTGAGCGACAGCCTGCGCCTCAGTACGGGCATCGACCTGTTTCGAGGGCCTGTCGATTCCTATCTCGGCAACCTGCGCGCCAACTCCCTGGCGTTCGTGGAACTGAGCACAGCCTGGTAGGGACTGTCGTGGACATACCGCTCTACTTCATCGACCTGCTCGCCAACTTCGACAAGCACCTGCAGCACTGGTGTACGGCCTATGGCATCTGGGCGCTGGCCATCGTGGCGCTCATCATGTTCGCCGAGACGGGCTTCGTTTTCTTTCCGTTCCTGCCCGGCGACTCGATGCTGTTCGTCATAGGGATTTTCTGCGGGGCGGGCGTGATGGATTTCAAGCTGGTCATCCCCGTCCTGATCACTGCGGCAGTGGCCGGTGACGCAGTCAACTTCGTCATCGGCAGGCATTGCGGGAGCATGCTGCTGAGGCACCTTCCGCGCCTGGAAGGCGGCCACCGGCAGGCGCAGAACTACTTCTGCAAGCACGGCGTCCGCACCATCGTGATGGCACGGTTCATTCCCGTGCTGCGGGGGTTTGCACCATTCGCGGCCGGCTTCGGCCGCATGCGCCAAAGCACGTTCACGCAGTACAACGTGATGGGTGCGGTCTTGTGGGTCGTCTCGCTCATCGGCCTCGGCATGGCCTTCGGAGATCTGGCGATCATCCGGCAGAACCTGTCAAAAGCCATCCTTGGCATCATCGTCCTGTCGCTGGTGCCGCTGGTCTTCGAACGGCTGACGCGCAAGCCGGCCAGCGTCAGATAACGCACCTCGATCAACGCAAATGGCTGCCGCGACCGGTTCCAGCACTGGCCGGGCGAGGCGGCAAGCCGGTCAGTGCCCGCGAACCCACCGGGACCCACAACGCCTTTTCTGGACGCTTGGAAGCGCGTCCATTCCGACTCGGCACGGACGTGGTTTCCGAAGGAGTTTGACCGTCGAAGCAAACGCCCGCCCGCTTTCGTCGCCGCTTTGTCCTGCAGACGACGGCCGCTCCCGCCATCTGACGCTGAGCTACCCCTTACAGGCGAGCGCGGCCAATCTACAGGCAATAACTGTTCGTACGGAATCTCGATGCCTCAGAGGAGTCCTGCGCATCCAAGCAGTCACCAAAGCCTCCTCCTTTACCTGCGCAATTTCGCGCAGCCGCATCCCGGCTTCTCCACCCGCGCTCCTGCGTCCCACCCAATTACATGCCCTTGAACAGGTGCGTGTAGCTCCGGCTGACTTCCAGCTTCTCGGTCAGCCCCTTCACACCCACCAGCTGGCGGCCGCGGAAGTCGCGGGTGATGCCATCGATGGCGCGCGCGTTGACCAGCGTGGAGCGGTGGATCTGCCAGAACAGCTGCGGGTCCAGCTCGTCCACCAGCTCCTTGATGGGCTTGCGGATCAGGGCCTCGATCTTGGCCGTCTGCACACGGGTGTACTTCTCGTCGCTGATGAAGAACAGCACATCTTCCACCGGAATCATCTGGATGGCCTGGCCCACGGTGGCCTGGATCCACTGCAGGTATTGCGGCTTAGCGGCCGCCGGGTTCATCTGGCCAGACAGCTTGTGCAGCAACTGCTGCAGAGGCGCCGGGGCGCTGTCGCTGAAGTCAGCGGACGGCGCGTCGCGCTGGGCCAGGCGCTTCTTGATGCGGGCCACGGTCAGCTGCAGGCGGTCGCGCTCGGCGGGCTTAAGCACGTAGTCGGCCACACCCTGCTCGAAGGCCTCGACGGCGTACTGGTCGTAGGCAGTGATGAAGACGATCTCGGGCACGAGCCAGTCGTCGTCATCGGGCAGCTGCGCGATCTGCTTGGCCGCCTCCACGCCCGTCAGGCCGGGCATGCGGATGTCCAGGAACACGAGGTCGGGCTTGTGCTCCTTGACCAGCTCGACGGCCTCAAGGCCGTTCTTGCCTTCGGCCACGATGTCCAGCTCGGGCCAGACCTCGGTGAGCCGGGCGCGCAGCTGCTCGCGCATCAGTCGTTCGTCGTCGGCCAGCACGGCGCGGATGGGTGTGTTGCTCATGGCGCCGGATGCTAGATCAGACCGAGGCCGCCGAACGCGCGGCGTTGGCACGGCTGCGGTTACGCAGCACGACGAACAGCAGCAGGGCCAGCAGGATGAGCGGCGAGCCCAGCACGGCGCCCACGCCCAGCACCATGGCGATCACGGCCGCCACCACGCCGCCCACGATGAGCAGCGGCAGCGCCACGCCCAGCAGCAGCACCAGCGGCACGACGATGAGGCACACGACGCCGCTGATCAGCAGGCCCAGCCCGGCGCCCAGCCAATCGCCCATGCCGCTGAGGAAGACCTCCTCGTCGTTGATGACGACATGCATGTCGGTGAAGTCCTGCGTCAGCAGCGTGGCACCGGCCAGCAGGGCCAGCAGCACCATCAGTGCGGTGACGGCGAACAGGATCTTGAACGCGGTTTTCATACGGACGCTCCTTCTTCGTTGCGGCTGCGATAAGGCACGGTGATGGTGACGACGGTGCCGGTGGGTTGGTTCTCGGTGACGGTGACGCTGGCCTTGGCGCCGTGCAGCAGTTGCAGGCGCTCACGGATGTTGGCCAGGCCCACGCCGGTGCCGGAGGTGGCGGCGCGACCGAAGCCCAGGCCGGTGTCGGCCACGGTGACGGCCAGCTTGCCGTGCAGGATCTCGGCCTTCACGGTCAGCTTGCCGCCCTCGGCCTTGGGCTCCAGGCCGTGCTTGATGGCGTTCTCCACCAGGCCCTGGATCATCATGGGCGGGAACTCGGCCGACATCAGGCCCTCGGGCACGTCGATCTCGGTCTGCAGGCGCTCTTCCATGCGCATCTTCAGGATCTCGAGGTAGGGCCGGATGACGGCCAGCTCACGGCCCAGGTCGCGGGTGGCGGTGGCGTTGGCCTCGCGCATGGTGGGCATGGAGGCCCGCAGCAGCGCGATGAGGTTCTTCTGCATCTTGCTGGCGGTGGGCGGATCGACCTCGATGAGGTGGTCGATGCTGGCCAGCGTGTTGAACAGGAAGTGCGGCTCCACCTGGGCCTGCATGGCGGCCATGCGGGCTTCGATCACCTGGCGCTTCAGCGCCTCGGCCTCGGCGCTCTCGGTGGCCTGCGCCGCCTTGACCTCGGCCTGGATGCGGCCCTTGTACATGCCCTTGATGACGGCCGACGCCAGGATCCACAACACGGCCAGCTCGTTGAGCGAGTCGCCCAGGCGCACCACGGTCACGCGGGTGCGGGACTCGGCCTTCTCCTCGGCGTGGCTGGCCACCAGCTCATCCAGCGCTCGCTGCGCCTCAGCCACCTCGTCCTGCAGGCTGTTGACCTCCTCGGCCTCCTGCTTGAGCGCCTCCAACTTGTCCTTGGCCTGCTCCAGCGCCTCGCGGATGTCGTCGGCCCGCACGCTCTTGGGGAACTCGATCTCGATGGTGGGAGCATCCGTCGCTGCGGCACTGGCCGCCGCGCTGGCTGCCGAGGCGGACTGGGCGGGCCGGATGTGAACGCCGCGCTCGTCGATCTTGACCTCGTAGGGCACCTTGCTGGCGTTCTTGCGGGCCTGCTCGGCCGCCTTCTTGGCCTGCTCCACCGCCTGCTCGGCTGCCTTGCGGGCCTGGCGGCGCACCTTCTCGGCGCTGTCCGAGCTCTCGATCTGCTCGCTCACCCGCCAGGTGAACGGGGGCAGCTCCTGCACGATGTTGACGGCGATCAGCAAGGCCACGGACAGCAGCGCAAAACGCTTCCAGCTGATGCCGACCAGCCAGCCGGCATAGAGGTGGAAGTAGCGCACCGCGGCGCTGGAGAAGCGCTGCCAGCGCTCGATCCAGAGCTTCTGCTGGGGGCTGGGTGTGAAGGAGGGAGTCATGACCGGGAGGGCGGTGGGGCCGGGGTGATTCGGTGTCGTTGGGGCCACTGTACGCAGGCCGGTGCAGGCGGGCGCGGTCCAAGCGATGCGCCGGCCGTCGCCGTTGACGAACTGCACAAGCGCCCGACAGGCCGCACGGCGCGCGCCGGGCCGCCACCGCGCCCCGTGAATACGTCACGCCAGAAACGCGAAAGCCCGCCGGGCGGCGGGCTTGGGCGCAATCCAGCAGCAGGTTTACTGCTTGATGGCTTCGACCTGGATCAGCAGACGCACGCTGTCAGGGATGCCCGGCAGGCCGTAAGTCATGCCCCACTGGCTGCGCTGGATGGTGGTCTCGAAGTCGCCGCCACAGACCTCGCGCTTCAGGCGCGGGTTCTCGTAGCAGCCGAAGCTGCTGGCCGTCAGCGTGACGGGGTTGGCCTTGCCCAGCATGGTCAGCGTGCCGGCGACGCTGACGACCTTGTCACCGTTGAAGGTGAACTGCTCGCCGACGAACTTGGCCGTCGGGTGCTGCTCCACAGCGAAGAAGTCCTTGCTCTTCAGGTGGCCGTCGAAGGGGCCGATGCCGGTTGAGACCGATGCCATGTCGATGGTCAGGTCGACCTTGCCGGTCTTGGCGGCCTTGTCCAGCGTGACCGTACCTTCCTTCTGCACCCAGCGGCCGCGGTTGGTGCTGACACCGAAATGCTTGGCCTCGAAGAAGACCTGGGTGTGGGTCGGGTCGATAGCGTAGGTGGCGCTCTGGGCCTGGGCGGCGCCAGCGGCGGCAAACAGGGCGGCAAGCAGCAGGGTGTGCTTCATGGGCAGGGTCTCCGGGGGTAAGGGAAGGACGGAAGGAAAGAGGCGGCTCAAAGGCCGGCGAAGGACAACTTGAACTTGACGGTCACGTCGTTGGCCACCATGGAGGTGTCGGCCCATTCGCCGTCACCGATCTTGTAGTCCAGGCGCTTGATGGCCACGCTGCCGGCGGCCACGCCGTTGCTCAGCGTGATGGGCACGACCACGTCGCGCGCCGAGCCCTTGATGGTCAGTTTGCCGGCCACGTCGTACTTGCCGGGGCCGCTGGGCTTGATGGCGGTGGACACGAAGGTGGCGCGGCCGTTGCGCTTGGTGTCAAACCACGGTGCCTTGGCCACCTCGGCGTCGAAGCTTGCGTCCCCTAGCGACACGCTACCCAGGTCTACCGTGAAAGCGATTTTGCCGGCCTCAGGCTTCTTGGCATCAAAGTCCAGCTGGGCCTCGAACTTGGTGAACTTGCCGTCCACCGGCACACCCATCTGCTTGAAGGTAAAGGCCAGCTCGCTCTTGGCTGGCTGCAGCGTGGCGGCAGCCTGCGCGGCCAGCGCGGTGGTGGCGATCAGCAGGGCGGAAAGCAGTCGTTTCATGGTGAATCCAGAGGTCAGGCGCGGCCAATGCCCATGCGGGCGAGCAGGCCGTCGCGGTCGATGAAGTGGTGCTTGATGGCGCCGCCCACATGGGCCAGCACCAGCAGCGCCAGGCCGTAGGCTGAGAGCTTGTGCAGCAGCTTGAAGGTGTCGGCCAGGCCGGAGTCCTTGGGAACGAAGTCGGGCAGCGGCAGCACGCCGAACCACACGATGGGATAGCCCGCCGCCGAGCTGTAGGCCCAGCCGGCCAGAGGCACCGCAAAGAACAGCACGTAGAGCAGGTGGTGCGTGGCGTGGGCGGCCTTGGCCTGCCAAGCGGGCATGGGCGCATCGGCCGGCGGGCGGTGCGTGAGGCGCCACAGCAGCCGCAGCGCCGACAGCGCGAGGATGGTGACGCCGGCCCACTTGTGCCAGTTGTACAGCTTGAGCCGCGCGGGCGAGAACGGCAGCTCCGTCATGTAGAGCCCCACCCCGAAGGCGCCGACGATGGCCAGTGCCAGCAACCAGTGCAGCACGATGGCGATGGGGGTGTAACGGGTGGCAGTGCTCATCATGGCTCGCAGTGTGTTCCCGACAGGCTGGCCAGCGGTTCACCCGCCTTGTCGCCATTGTTCAGCGATTTTGAACAGCCTAGCCCGCCACGGGGCTTCGCGGGGGTTTGACCCAGTTGCGCAGCGCGCCCCCCGGGCCAGACATTCAGGGCGCGGCCAGCGCCGGCCGCAGAGGTTGTTCTGTTCGAGGCGCATTCCCACAACACCGATGGAGACAAGCCCAATGACCCAGAAACCCAGCGCACGTCGTCGCTTCATCAAGACGGCAGCGGCCACCACCGCCGGGGCGGGTGCCCTGGCAGCCCCCATGATCGCCACCGCGCAGACCACCACGCTGCGCTTCCAGTCCACCTGGCCGGCAAAGGACATCTTCCACGAGTACGCGCAGGACTTCGCCAAGAAAGTCAACGACATGGCCGGTGGCCGCCTCAAGATCGAGGTGCTGCCCTCGGGCTCGGTTGTGCCGGCCTTCCAGCTGCTGGACGCGGTCAACAAGGGGACGCTGGACGGTGGCCACGGCGTCGTGGCCTACCACTACGGCAAGAACAATGCGCTGGCCCTGTGGGGCTCTGGCCCGGCCTTCGGCATGGACCCAAACATGGTGCTGGCCTGGCACAACTACGGCGGCGGCAAAGCGCTGCTAGCCGAGGTCTATGCGGCGCTGAACATCGACGTCGTGTCCTTCCTGTACGGCCCCATGCCAACGCAGCCGCTGGGCTGGTTCAAGAAGCCGGTGGCCAAGCCCGAGGATCTGAAGGGCCTGAAGTTCCGCACCGTGGGGCTGGCGGTGGACGTGTTCAAGGAGCTGGGCGCTGCCGTCAATCCGCTGCCGGGCGGCGAGATCGTGCCGGCGCTGGACCGCGGCCTTATCGACGCAGCCGAGTTCAACAACGCATCCAGCGACCGCGTGCTGGGCTTCCCCGACGTGGTGAAGAACTGCATGCTGCAGAGCTTCCATCAGAGCGGCGAGCAGTTCGAGATCCTGTTCAACAAGGCCAAGTACGACGGCCTGCCGGCCGAGCTCAAGGCCGTCATCGACTACGCGGTGCAGGCGGCCAGCGCCGACATGAGCTGGAAGGCCATCGAACGCAACAGCAAGGACTACGACGAGCTAAAGAAGGCCGGCGTGAAGTTCTACAAGACCCCCGACAGCGTGCTGCGCGCCCAGCTCGCCGCCTGGGACAAGGTCACCGCCGCCAAGGCCGCCGAGAACCCGCTGTTCAAGAAGATCCTGGACAGCCAGAAGGCCTTCGCCGCGCGCGCTGGCGGCTGGCAGAACGACTACACGGTGGACTTCAAGATGGCCTACAACCATTACTTCCGGGCGGCGGGCAAGAAGGCCTGACACCGCTGACCACACCAGGGGGGCCTCGCGCCCCCTTTTTTGACTGTCGTCGCCCATGAAACAACTGCTGCTTGCGGTGGACCGCCTGTCCACCTGGATCGGCCAGGCCTTCGCCTGGATGATCGTTGCGCTGACGCTGCTGATCAGCTGGGAAGTGTTCTCCCGCTACCTGCTCAACGACCCGCATGACTGGAACCTCGACGCCCAGCTGATGGGCTACGGCACCCTGTTCATGATGGCCGGCGCCTACACGCTGGCCAAGAGCGGCCATGTGCGGGGCGACGTGCTGTACGGCTTCTTCCAGCCGCGCACCCAGGCCGCCATCGACCTGGCGCTGTACCTGTTGTTCTTTCTGCCCGGCATCGTCGCGCTGACCTGGGCGGGCTGGACCTTCTTCCAGGACGCGCTGGCCATCCGCGAGTCCACCTTCAGCGCCACGCCGCTGCCGGTCTACCCGTTCAAGGCCGTTATCCCGATGGCCGGCGGGCTGCTGCTGCTGCAGGGGCTGGTGGAGATCGTGCGCTGCGTGCAATGCCTGCAAGCGGGCGAGTGGCCCAGCCGCGAACAGGACGTCGAGGAAGTCGACGTCGACAAGCTCAAGCAGATGGTCCACGCCGACGGAGCCGCCCGATGAAAATCCGCAAGGAACTGTGGTTCGGCTTCGTGCTGATGGCGCTCATCATCGCCGGCACGGGCTTCGTGTTGCTCAGCGCCGAGCAGCTCACGCGCGGCCACCTCGGCCTGGCCATGCTGGCTCTGGTGGTAGTGGCCATCATGCTGGGCTTCCCGACAGCGTTCACGCTGATGGGCATGGGCATGCTGTTCACCTGGCTGGCCTACGACTTCGACACCGGCAAGACTCTGGCGCTGATGGTGCAGAGCGCCTTCAAGGTGATGGGCAACGACGTGCTCATCTCCATTCCGCTGTTCGTCTTCATGGGCTACTTGGTCGAGCGAGCCAACCTGATCGAGAAGCTCTTCAAGAGCATGCACCTGGCCATGGCGCGGGTGCCGGGCTCGCTGGCGGTGGCCACCATCTTCACCTGCGCCATCTTCGCGACGGCCACCGGCATCGTCGGCGCGGTCGTCACGCTGATGGGGCTGCTCGCGCTGCCGCAGATGCTCAAGGGCGGCTACGACGTGCGCATCTCCGCCGGCGCCATCACCGCCGGCGGCTGCCTGGGCATCCTGATCCCGCCGTCCGTCATGCTCATCGTCTACGGCGCGACGGCCGGCGTGTCGGTGGTGCAGCTGTACGCGGGCGCCTTCTTCCCCGGGCTGATGCTGGCGGGGCTGTACATCGTCTATGTCGTGCTGCTGGCCAAGCTCAAGCCGGCGCTGATGCCGCCGCTGTCGGCCGAGGCCCGCTTCGTGCCGCTGCCGCCGCTGGCCGAGCGCCTGAGCGCAGGCCGGCCGCGCGCGGCGCTGCCGGCGCTGCTGCAGGCCCTGGCCCGCGAGCCCGCCAAGGCGCCCGTGCTGCGCCAGCTGGGCGTGGCCCTGCTGCCGGTGGCACTGGTGCTGTTCATCGCCGCCGTGGCCTGGCTGCACGCGCACAGCCCGCAGCCCGCGCCGGCCCCGGCCGACGAAGCGCCGCAGGCCATGGGCGCCACATCGCCAGCCACCGCGCCGGCAGAGGCCGGTGGCCTGGCTGAACCGCCCGCAGACAGCGGCGGTTTGTCCGAGCCGCCGGCCGACGTCGGCGGGCTGGCCGAGCCCCCGGCAGACCCCGCCAGCGAACAGGCCGGCATCGCCGAGCCGCCCGGCGCCCAGCCGGCCGCCAGCGTCAGCGAGCCCGCGGCCGTTGCCGAACCCGCCGCGCCCGCCGCATCGGCACCGGCAAGCCCTGACCCCGGCCGCGGCTGGCTGGGCTGGGCCGTCACGGGCGGCGTGCTGCTGGCCTTCTACGCCGTGCTGACCTTCCAGCGGCTGGAGATCTTCAAGCTGCTCCTGACCAGCTTCTTCCCGCTGCTGGTGATGATCCTGGCGGTGCTGGGTTCCATCGTCTTCGGCCTGGCCACGCCCACCGAGGCGGCCGCCGTCGGTGCGTTCGGCGGCTACGTGCTGGCGGCCATCTACGCCGTCATCAACAAGCGCGCGCCGGGCGAGCGCCGGCCGGTGTTCATCGTGTGGCTGCTGCTGTGGCTGCCCTTCTTCGGCTGCCTGGGCTGGTTCATCGCGCACAAGGAAGGTCTGGCGGCCCAGCCCGTCAGCGCCGGCCTGGGCGCCATCGCGGCAGGTGGCGTACTGCTGTGGGCCATGCTGGCCTACCGCCAGGCGCGGCTGCAGACCGAGGTGAAGGAGTCCGTCTTCCTGACCGCCAAAACCAGCGCCATGGTGTGCTGGCTGTTCGTCGGCTCGGCCATCTTCTCGGCCGCGTTCGCGCTGCTGGGCGGGCAGGAGCTGGTGGAGAAATGGGTACTGGGCATGCAGCTCAGCAAGACCGAGTTCCTCATCCTCAGCCAGCTCATCATCTTCATCCTGGGTTGGCCGCTGGAGTGGACCGAGATCATCGTGATCTTCATGCCCATCTTCATCCCGCTGCTGGACCACTTCGGCGTGGACCCGCTGTTCTTCGGCCTGCTCGTCGCACTGAACCTGCAGACCGCCTTCCTGAGCCCGCCCGTGGCGATGGCGGCGTTCTACCTGAAGGGCGTCAGCCCGCCGCATGTGACGCTGAACCAGATCTTCGCCGGCATGCTGCCATTCATGGCCATCCAGGTCATCGCCATCGTGCTGCTGTACGTGTGGCCCGAGATCGGGCTGTGGCTGCCCAAGGTGCTGTACGGCTAAGCAGGTCAGCGCGAGCGCGCCGGGCGGCTGACGAGGAAGACGCCGCCCAGCACCAGCACCGTGCCCGCCACGATCCACAGGTTCATGGGCTCGCCCAGGATGAGCACGCCCATGATCAGCGTGCTCATCCGAGATCGGGCTGTGGCTGCCCAAGGTGCTGTACGGCTAAGCAGGTCAGCGCGAGCGCGCCGGGCGGCTGACGAGGAAGACGCCGCCCAGCACCAGCACCGTGCCCGCCACGATCCACAGGTTCATGGGCTCGCCCAGGATGAGCACGCCCATGATCAGCGTGCTCATCGGGCCCACCATGCCCACCTGCGAGGACAGCGGTGCGCCGATGCGGGCGATGGCCATCATCACCATCAGCACCGGCGCCACGGTGCAGGCCGTCGCATTCAGCAGCGACAGCCACAGCACCGGCTCGGGCACCCGGAAGCTGCTGGCGGGCTTGAGCAGCAGGAACTGCGCGATGCACAGCACGCAGGCCACCGTACTGGCCAGGCCGGCCAGCCGCAGCGAGCCCAGGCGCTGCACCACCTTGCCGCTGAGCGACAGGTAGATCGCGTAGCTGACCGCGCTGGCGAACACCAGCGCCGTGCCAATGGCCGTGTGGCGGCCCTCGAAGCTCAGCTCATGCGCGAACACCGCCACCACGCCCGCGTAGCTGATCGCCATCGCGACCACCTGGCGCGCCTGCAGCCGGTGCTTGAACCACAACACCGAGATCAGCAGCACCAGCGTCGGGTTCAGGTACAGGATCAGCCGCTCCAGGCTGGCCGAGATGTAGGCCAGGCCGGCGAAGTCGAGGTAGCTAGCCAGGTAGTAACCGGTGAAGCCCAGCACGCCGATGTCGCGCCAGTCCTGCCGCGTCAGCGCCGGTTTCCCCCGGCCGGCCCACCAAGCGATTGCCAGAAATAACGGCAGCGCCAGCAGCATGCGCCACATCAGCAGCGTGACGGCATCGACGCCATGGCGGTAGGCCAGCTTGACGATGATGGCCTTGCCGGAGAAGCCTATGGCCCCCAGCACGGCGAGCAGCAGGCCGACCCACAGGCGGCGCGGCTCGGGAGGAAGGTGTTCAGCCATGCCGCCATGGTGCCAGCACCAAGGTCGCCGCTGGCTCTGTGCATCGTGCATGCGTGCTTCGCGCCCGGGCCGGCATCACAGATACTCCCGCGCCATCGCGTCTTGCACTCAAGAAAGCGTTAGACATGCACGTGATCATCCGCCCGCAGCGCCGGTCTCTCACCGTCGCGGCCTGCCTGCTGTTGATGCTGGTCGGCAGCGGCTGCTCGACGAAGCCCCAGGTGGCGGTGTCGCCGCCGCTGAGCTGCGACCGTGCCGGCAATACCTGCGTCGCCGACCTGATGGCGGCGCTGGAGGACTGGAAGGCCGCCTACAACGCCCGTGACCCGCGACGCCTGCAGCAGCTCTACGCGCCGGGTGCGCTGATCACCGATGACGAGTACGTGTCCGTGCCCCTGGCCGGCGACACGTTGTCCGAGTTCTTCGACCAGATGGCACAGCGGCCCACGGCCCGCATGCGCTGGCAGGTGGGCAACCTGATGCTGTTCGGCGAGACGGCCGTGCGCTCGGGAGAGTACGAGCTCGAGGAGCAGGTGGACGGCCAGCCCAGGAAGCGGCCAGCGCGCTACAGCTTCGCCTACCAGCGCATCCAGGGCCGCTGGCTCATCGTGCTGCAGCACTCGACCTTGAGGCCCTGAACGACGACGCCCCCGCAAGACAGGCCTGGGACGGGGCGTCAGGGCGTGTCGGTGGTCAGACCTTGGCCAGCAGCGCGTCCCACCTGGCCTTGGCGGCGTGCTCGTGGCGCGCCTTCACGTGGCCGTAGCCGCGGATGTCTTCCGGCACGCGGGCCAGTTCGACCGCGGTGGCCAGGGACTCGGCGCTGAGGCCGGCCAGCGCCTTATCCACACCGGCGCGGTAGTCGGCAATCCAGCGTCGCTCCATGCGGCGCTCCTCAGTGTGGCCGAAGACATCGAAGGCCGTGCCGCGCAGGCCCTTCATCTTGGCCAGCAGCGCGAAGGCCGAACGCACCCAGCCTCCGAACGGCCGCTTCACGAGCTCGCCCTTGGCGTTCTTCTTGGCCAGCAGCGGCGGCGCGAGGTGGTGCACGAGCTTGTAGTCGCCCTCGAACATGCCGGCGACCTTGGCCGTGAACGCCGCGTCGGTATGCAGGCGCGCCACCTCGTACTCGTCCTTGTAGGCCATCAGCTTGAACAGGTAGCGGGCCACGGCCTCAGTCAGCGTCGTCTTGGCGCCCAGCTTGGCTTCGGCGGCACGCACCTTGTCGACGAAGGCCTTGTACTCGGCCGCGTAGGCGGCGTTCTGGTAGCCGGTCAGGAAGTCGACGCGCTTGGCGACCATCTCATCCAAGCTCTGGCGCTTGACGAGCTGGATGACGGCCTGCGCCGCGTACAGCGCCTGCACGGCCTTCAGGTCATGCGCGCAGCGGCGGCCCCATTCGAAGGCGGCCTTGTTGTTGTCGACCTGCACACCATTGAGTTCGATGGCGCGCATCAGCGCGTCGTAGCTCAGCGGGATGCGGCCGCGCTGCCACGCGAAGCCCAGCATCAGCGGGTTGGTGTAAAGCGAGTCACCCAGCAGCTTGACGGCCACCTCCTCGGCGTCGAACGAGCCGAAGTGCTCCACGCCCACGGCCTTGGCCACGGCCTGTTCGCAGGCGGCGCCGGGGAAGCTCCAGTTGGCGTCGTTCACGAGCGTCGCCGTCGGCGAGCCGTGCGTGTTCAGCGCGACGAACGTGCGGCCTTCGCGCATGACGGCCAGCGTCGCCTTGTTGGCGGCCACGATGGCGTCGCAGGCAATGACCAGGCGCGCCTCGGCGGTGCCGACCTTGGTGCAGTGGATGGCCTCGGGGGTGTTGGCGATCTGGATATGGCTCCAGGTCGCGCCGCCCTTCTGGGCCAGACCGGCGGCGTCCTGCGTGATGACGCCCTTGCCTTCCAGGTGCGCGGCCATGCCCAGCAGCTGGCCGATGGTGATGACGCCCGTGCCGCCCACGCCGGCCACGACGATGCCCCAGGCTTCTTCCGCGTTCGGGACAACCGGCAGCGGCAGCACGCCCAGCGCCGTGTCGAACGGGCTCTTGCGGCCTTCCTTCTTGGGCTTCTTCAGCTCGCCGCCCTCGACGGTGACGAAGCTGGGGCAGAAGCCCTTCACGCAGGAGTAGTCCTTGTTGCAGCTGTTCTGGTTGATCTGGCGCTTGCGGCCGAAGTCGGTCTCCAGCGGCTCGATGGACAGGCAGTTGGACTGCACGGAGCAGTCACCGCAGCCCTCGCAGACCAGCTCGTTGATGACGACGCGCTTGGCCGGGTCCACCAGTCTGCCGCGCTTGCGGCGGCGGCGCTTCTCGGTGGCGCAGGTCTGGTCGTAGATGATGGCCGTGACGCCCTCGATCTGACGGAGGAGGCGCTGGATGTCATCCAGCTCGTCGCGGTGGTGCACGGTCACGCCGGGGGCCAGGGCCACGCCTTCGTACTTGGCAGGATCGTCCGTGACGATGACCAGCTTCTTCACGCCCTCCGAGATCACGCTGTTCATGATCTGTAGCACCGTGTGGCCCTCAGGGCGCTCGCCGACCGTCTGGCCGCCGGTCATGGCGACGGCGTCGTTGTAGAGGATCTTGTAGGTGATGTTCACCCCCGCAGCGATGCTCTGGCGGATGGCCAGGCTGCCGCTGTGGAAGTAGGTGCCGTCACCGAGGTTGCTGAAGATGTGCTTCTCGTTCGTGAACGGCGCCTGGCCCACCCAGGGCACGCCCTCGCCGCCCATCTGGGTGAAGGTGGCCGTGTTACGGCCGGGCATCCAGGTCACCATGTAGTGGCAGCCAATGCCGCCCACGGCGCGCGAGCCCTCCGGCACGCGCGTGCTGGTGTTGTGCGGGCAGCCCGAACAGAACCACGGCGTACGGTCGGCACCGCCGGCAGTCTTTTCCTCGGCCTTGAGCGAGGCTTCCTTGCCGTCGATGACGGCCATGCGGGCGTCCAGGCGGGCGACGATGTCGCTGTCCACGCCCAGCTTCTTCAGCCGCTTGGTGATGGCGCGCGCGATGATGGCCGGCGTCAGGTCCGCCTGGGGGCGCAGCAGCCAGTGGTCGCTGGGGTTGGGCACGCTCCACTCACCGCCGTCGGCATCACCGGCGTCGAACTTGCCGAGCACGTTGGGACGCACATCCGAACGCCAGTTATAGAGCTCTTCCTTGACTTGGTACTCGATGATCTGGCGCTTCTCCTCGACGACGAGGATCTCCTGCAATCCTGAAGCGAACTCGCGCGCCACCTGGGCTTCGAGCGGCCACACGACGTTGACCTTGTGCAGCCGGATGCCGATGCGGCGGCAGGTGTCGTCGTCCAGGCCCAGGTCGTGCAGCGCCTGGCGGGTGTCGTTGTAAGCCTTGCCGCTGGTGATGATGCCGAAGCGGTCGTTCGGCCCCTCGATGACGTTGTAGTTCAGGCGGTTGGCGCGGATGTAGGCCAGCGCGGCATACCACTTGAAGTTCATCATCCGCGCTTCCTGCTCCAGCGGCGGGTCGGGCCAGCGGATGTGCAGACCGCCCGGCGGCACGACAAAGTCCTCGGGCAGCACGATGTTGACGCGATCGGGGTCCACGCTGACCGAGGCCGACGATTCGACGATCTCCTGGATGGTTTTCATGCCCGCCCACAGGCCGGAGAAGCGGCTCATCGCAAACGCGTGCAGGCCCATGTCCAGGATGTCCTGCACGCTGCTCGGGAAGAAAGTCGGGAAGCCGACCGCCTTGAAGACGTGGTCGCTCTGGTGGGCGGCTGTGGAGCTCTTGGCAATGTGGTCGTCACCCGCGATGGCAATGACGCCGCCATGCCGAGAAGTGCCCGCCATGTTGGCGTGCTTGAAGACGTCGATGCAGCGGTCCACGCCCGGGCCCTTGCCGTACCAGAGGCCGAAGACGCCGTCGAACTTGGCCTTGTCGGGGAACAGGTCCAGCTGCTGTGTGCCCCACACGGCCGTGGCACCCAGCTCCTCATTGACACCCGGCTGGAACACGATGTTCTGCTTGGCCAGGTGCTTCTTGGCCTGCCACAGCGCCTGGTCGTACGTGCCCAGCGGCGAGCCGCGGTAGCCGCTGATGAAGCCGGCGGTGTTCAGCCCGGCCATCGCATCGCGCGTGCGCTGCAGCATGGGCAGGCGCACCAGGGCCTGTACGCCGCTCATGAAGGCACGCCCGGTGTCCAGGGCGTATTTGTCGTCGAGCGTGACGTTCTGAAGCGACTTCAGGATGTGCTCGGGCAGCGGTGCGTTCATGCGGGGCTCCAGGTTGGCTGGCGTGCGGCCCTTGTGAGGCGGCGGCGCGGGCTGCGGGCCAGTGTGGTGCAACTCGGCCCGGTCGGCCAGTGTAGGAAAAGCACGGCGCCGGATGCTTTCTCTTCTTCGCTCGATCAGCCGCCGTCCGGCAATTTCCTTTCTTGATTCAGTATTTAGAGAACAATATTGATCGCCACACCGCCTCTCAGGGCAAACCATGAGCACTACAGGACCCACGCCCGACGCCTTGGACCGCTACCACATCGCCATCCTGGCCGAGCTGCAGCGTGACGCGCGGCAGTCCAACGCAGAGCTGTCCCAGCGCATCGGCCTGTCGGCCGCGCCCACCTGGCGGCGTGTGAAGTGGCTGGAGGAACAGGGTTACATCACCGGCTACCGTGCCGAGCTGGACCGCCGCCGCATCGGCCTGGGCGTGCTGGCCTTCGTGCGCGTGGACACCGAGCGCAGCGCCGCGTCGGCCACCAAGGCGCTGGAGGACGAGATCCGCCGCCTGCCCGAGGTCATCGCCTGCCACTACATCTCCGGCGCCGGCACCTTCGAGCTGCAGGTCATGGCGACGGACCTGGACGCCTTCTCGCGCTTCTCCATCAACACGCTGCTGAAGCTGCCCAACGTGAAGGACATCCACACCAGCTTCTCTCTGGGCGAGGTGAAGGCCGGCGGCGCGCTGCCACTGGCACACCTGCAGGGCTGACGCCGCCATGCTGCCGCTGGTGAACAAGCCCCGCGCAAACGGCAAGACTCGCCCCCCTGCGCAGGGGTTAGGCTAGGCGCATGGCAACGCCGCTTTTCCGTCGACTGGGAGACGTCTGGCTGGGCACGGACCGGCTGCAGCGTCTGCGCCTTCGCCAGACCTCGCTGGCCATGGCCTTGATGGCCTTCTGCGTGCCCATGCTGCACTACGCTGTCGGCGTGGCCCACATCCAGCCTGGCTGGCCGCTGTGGACCTGGACGGCCCTGTCGCTCGGCGGCATGGTGGCCCTGTATGCAGCGATCCGCAGCGGCTGGTCGCGGCGCTTCGCCGACCCGTCACTGACCGCGGTGCAGATCGCGTTTGCGATCACGTCGGCCGCGACCGGCTACGCCCAGGCCGGGCTGCTGCGCGGCGGCGCCTTCCCGGTGCTCACGCTGATCCTGATGTTCGGCATGTTCCAGCTGCGCGCCCGCAGCGCCTACGCGCTGTGCGCCTACGCGCTGGCGCTGTTCGGCGCCGTCATGGTGAGCATGACGCGGCTGCAGCCGCAGATCTACACCGTCGAGGCCGAGCTCGGCCACTTCCTGATGCTGGCCATCATGCTGCCCGCCGTGGCGGCGCTGACCGCCAAGCTCAGCCGCATCCGGCACCGGCTGGCCGCGCAGCGCGAGGAGCTGGAACGCGCGCTCGCCCAGCTGAGCGCCATCGCCACGCGGGACGACCTCACCGGCCTGCCCAACCGCCGCCAGGTCAGCGCGCTGATGGAGCAGGAGCTGCAGCGCTCGCTGCGCCACGGCCACGGCTTCTGCATCGCGCTGCTGGATCTGGACCACTTCAAGCGCGTCAACGACCAGCACGGCCACGCCGCCGGCGACGCCGTGCTGCGCGCGTTCGCCCGCGCCGGCCAGGCCGCGCTGCGCGCCACCGACGTCATCGCCCGCTGGGGCGGCGAGGAGTTCCTCGTGCTGCTGCCCGACACCGCCATGCCGCTGGCGCTGGTGGGCCTGGAGCGGCTGCGCCAGCACACGGCCGCGCTGCGCATCGACACCGAGGACGGCGCACAGCTGTCGGTGACCGTCTCCATCGGCCTCACCGAGCACCGCCGCGACGAGGCGCTGTCCGACACGGTGGAGCGTGCCGACCAGCTGCTCTACCAGGCCAAGGCCGAGGGCCGCGACCGCATCTGTGCCAGCGACGCCTGACGGCCGCCACCTCTCGCATGCCCGCCCTGCCACCGCGCCACCTGCTGCTCGCCCTCGCCGTCGTCGCCATCTGGGGCAGCAACTTCGTCGTCATCAAATACGCGCTCGCCGTCATGCCGCCCATGACGCTGGCCGTGCTGCGCTTTGCCCTGGCCTTCGTGCCGGCCTGCTTCTTCCTGGCCCGCCCGCCCGTGGGCTGGCGCAACCTGGCCGGCTACGGCCTGTTCGTCGCGGTCGGCCAGTTCGGCCTGCTGTACTTCGCCATGCGCAGCGAGATCTCGCCCGGCCTGGCCTCGCTGGTCATCCAGACCCAGGTGTTCTTCACGCTGCTGCTGGCCGTGCGCGTGGCCGGTGAGCGCGTGCTGGCCAGCCAGTGGCTGGGGCTGGCGCTGGCCGTTGCGGGCATCGCCCTCATCGCCGCCCACACCGACGGCACGACCACGCCGCTGGGCCTGGGCCTGGTGCTCGCCGCCGCGCTGTCCTGGGCCTGCGGCAACCTCGTCGGCAAGCGCGCGGGGCGGGTCAACATGCTGGCCTATGTAGTGTGGAGCAGCGCCTTCGCCGTGCCGCCCCTGCTGCTGCTAGCGCTGCTGGTGGATGGGCCCGGGCGCATCAGCGCCGCGCTGGCCAGTGCCGACGCTGGCACCTGGGCCGCCGTGCTGTGGCAGACGGTGGCCAACACGCTGTTCGGCTACGGCTGCTGGGCCTGGCTGCTGACGCGCCACCCGGCCGCGCGCATCGTGCCGCTGGCACTGCTGGTGCCGGTGTTCGGCATGGGCGCCAGCAGCCTGTGGCTGGGCGAGCCACTGCCCGCGTGGAAGCTGGGCGCGGCGGCCCTGGTGCTGAGTGGTCTGCTGATCAACCTGTTCGGCGCCCGGCTTTTGGGCCGGCGCGCGCCCGCCGCTGCCGGCTAAGCTGGCCGCCATGAAGCGCCGCACGCTGACCACCCTGACCGCGCTGGTGGCCCTGCCCTGGCTGGCGTGGCCCGCCGTGGCCGCGCCGCCGGCCGTGCCGCTGCGGGTCGAATGGCGCTGGGTGGACACCCTGCTGCCACCGTCCGCGCAGGCCGGCGTGCGTGACGGCGCCGTGGTCGTGGGCACAGCCGGCACCGTGTCGCCGCAGGGGGCCGGCGTCGTCACCCGCACTGCCACGGCCGCGCCGCCGCCGGTACAGCAACTGCAGGTGATGAACGGCCAGCAGGCCGCCCGGCAGCTGACGACCCGCGAGCCGCTGCAGTGGGTGGACGCGCTGGTCGAGCTGGATCCCACAGGCCGCACACCGCGCGCCCTGCACGCCCAGCCCCGCCAGGGCGAGCGCACGCAGGTGCAGCGCCTCACCGTCACGCCCACCTGGCCCGGCGGGCGGGCACCGGTGCGCGTGGTGCTGGAGGTAACAGACGGCGACCTCGCGCTGCAGACCACGCTGGACCTGCCGCTCGCGCAGTGGCACACCGTCGCCCGCAGCGGCGCCGCCATGGCCCCGGCCGAGCGCGGCACGCTCAGCAGCCGCGATGCCGCCGGCCAGCCCGCACGCGAGCTGCAGTTGCGCGTGTCGCCGGCCCTGAGCCTGACTGAACGCTGAAGCCCGCCTTCTCGCCACGCGAGGCGCTGATGGGCGCTGACGGGCGGGAAGCCGTGTAACGTCATCGTCTCCGCACCGCACGAGCCCCCACCCGATGAGACTCGCCTTGATCGCCCACGACGGCAGGAAGGACGCCATGATCGCCCTCGCCGCCGAGTTCCTGCCGCTGCTGCAGCGCTGCACGCTGATGGCCACCGGCACCACCGGCACGCGGCTGACGCAGGCGCATGGCCTGATCGTGGAGCGCATGCTCAGCGGCCCGCTGGGCGGCGACCTGCAGATCGGTGCGCGGCTGGCCGTGGGCGAGCTGGACGGCGTGATCTTCCTGCGCGACCCCATGACGCCGCAGCCCCACGAGCCCGACATCAACGCACTGGTGCGGGCCTGCGATGTGCACGACGTGCCCTGCGCCACCAACGTCAGCACCGCGCGGCTGCTGCTGCAGCGCTGGAGTGCCGCCTGACAGACAGGCTAAAATCCGCGCCTTTCGTCGAATTGCCCCTGCTGTGGGCTAAGTTTTCACTGGAGCCAGACATGGGCAACAAGATCGTCACCGAAGCGGACCGCAAGGCCACTCCCCGCCCCGCCGCCCCCAAGGGCGTCACCTTCACGGCCGGCAAGGGCCAGCTGAGCAGCCTGGAGCGCGGCGCGCACACCCGCTCGAAGAAGAACCCGGGCAAGCGCCCGCATTCGGGCTGATCATTCGGGCCCAGCGCCTGAAGATCCACCACACACAGGCCCTGCGGGGCCTGTTTGTTTTTGTCGGCTAACTATCGACCAAGCAACATGATTCGCATCACCGAACTCCGCCTGCCGCTCCACCATGCCGAGGACGCGCTGCGCCCGGCCGTGCTGGCCCGCCTGAAGCTGGCCGACACCGAACTGGCCGCCGTCCACGTCTTCCGCCGCGGCTACGACGCGCGCAAGCGCAGCGACATCCAGCTGGTCTACACGCTGGACTGCACGCTGAGTGAGGGCATCGACGAGGCCGCCGTGCTGGCGCGCTTCGCGGGCGACCACCAGATCCGCCCCACGCCCGACACCGGCTACCACTTCCTGGCTCAGGTGGGCGAGCACACCGGCCCGCGCCCGGTCGTCGTCGGCTTCGGCCCCTGCGGCCTGTTCGCCGCGCTGATCCTGGCGCAGATGGGCCTGCGCCCCCTTGTGCTGGAGCGCGGCAAGTCGGTGCGCGAGCGCACGCAGGACACCTGGGGCCTGTGGCGCGAACAGAAGCTGCACCCCGAAAGCAATGTGCAGTTCGGCGAGGGCGGCGCCGGCACCTTCTCCGATGGCAAGCTGTGGAGCCAGATCAGCGACCCGCGCCACCTCAGCCGCAAGGTCCTGACCGAGTTCGTTAAGGCCGGTGCGCCGGAGGAGATCCTCTACGTCAGCAAGCCCCACATCGGCACCTTCCGGCTGGTCAGCATGATCATCAAGATGCGGGCCGAGATCGAGGCGCTGGGCGGCGAGATCCGCTTCCAGCAGAAGGTGACCGACCTGCACCTCGAGAACGGTGCCGTGCGCGGGTTGACGCTGGAATCCGGCGAGCAGATCGCCGCCACCCACGTCGTCATCGCGCTGGGCCACAGCGCGCGCGACACCTTTCAGATGCTGCACGCACGCGGCGTGCAGATGGAGGCCAAGCCCTTCTCCATCGGCTACCGCATCGAACATCCGCAGTCGCTGATCGACGCCGCCCGCTTTGGCGCCAACGCAGGCAACGAGATCCTCGGCGCGGCCGACTACAAGCTGGTGCACCACGCCAAGAACGGCCGCGCCGTCTACAGCTTCTGCATGTGCCCGGGCGGCACCGTCGTGGCCGCCACCAGCGAGGAGCACCGCGTCGTCACCAACGGCATGAGCCAGTACTCGCGCAACGAACGCAACGCGAATGCAGGCATCGTCGTGGGCCTGACGCCTGAGGACTACCGCCAGGACGGCAAGAAGGACGGCAGCCCCGTGAACCCGCTGGACGGCATGGCCTTCCAGCGCCTCTGGGAAAGCCGCGCCTACGAGCTCGGCGGCGGCGGCTACCTGGCACCGGGCTCGCTGGTGGGCGACTTCATCAAGCGCCAGGTCAGCAAGGAATTCGGCGACGTGGCGCCCAGCTACAAGCCCGGCGTCACGCTGACCAACCTGCAGGCCAAGGGCCACGGCTCCCTGCCAACCTACTGCCTGGAAGCTATACGCGAGGCCCTGCCCGCCTTCGCACGACAGATCCGCGGCTTCGACCGGCCCGACGCGGTGCTGACCGGCGTGGAAACACGCACGTCCTCGCCGCTGCGCATCAACCGCAGGCGCGACTATCAAAGCCTCAACGTGCGCGGGCTGTTCCCGGCCGGTGAAGGCGCGGGCTATGCGGGCGGGATCATGAGCGCCGGTGTCGATGGCATCGAGGTGGCCGAGGCGCTGGCGGCGGACCTGCTCGGCCTGCCGGATGCGCCGGTGCTGCAGGGCAAGGGCGCCAAGGCGGGTGGGCAGGTGTAGAGCCGCGGCTCAGCGCGAGCCCGACTCCGCGCTGGCCAGGTAGGCCAGCAGGTCGGCCACCTTCTGCTCGTTGAGGCCCACGCCCCAGTAGCGCATCTTGGTGCCGGGCACCACGTCGCCGGGGCTGCGCAGAAAGGCAGTCAGCGTGGCCTGCGACCACACCAGGCCCGAGCCCTTCATGGCCGGCGAGAACGCATAGCCCGGCAGGCTGCCGGCCTTGCGGCCCACCAGGGCATTCAGGTGTGGCCCGAAGCCATGGCGGGCGGCCGGCCCCACCGCGTGGCAATTGGCGCAGGACGCGTACAGCTGGCGGCCGGCCGCCACGTCGCGGGCCGCCGCCGCCAGCGGCACCATCAACGCAAGCAGGGCCAGCGCCTTCACGAGGCCTCGCCTGGCTGCGGCGCCAGCATCTCGATCAACTCCTTCGCGAACGCTAGCGCGTCCTCGGGGAGCTCGAAGTGCATCTCGTTGTTGAGCTCGACGACCTCGCCGTCCGGCCCCTTGTGCACCACCGACCAGCCGCCCGCGCCGCCGTCGATGGCCAGCACGCCGAACTGGCCGGGCGCCAGGTCGCGCGCGCTGCCGCCGGTGAGCACGATGTCGCGGCCGAGGTGGGAGTGGTAGCGTTTCATCCCATGCATTGTCCCCAGGAGACGACATGAAAGCAGTTTGGAACGGCATCACCCTGGCCGAGAGCGACGACACCGTCGTCGTCGAAGGCAACCACTACTTCCCCGCCGAGTCGCTGAACACGCAGTACACGACCTTCAGCAACCACGTGTCGCGCTGCGCCTGGAAGGGCGAGGCCAAGTACCTGAGCCTGCTGGTCAACGGCGAGATGAACCCGGATGCCGTCTGGACCTACCCCGACCCGCTGCCCGCCGCCGCCGAGATCAAGGGCCGCTACGCGTTCTGGAAGGGCGTGAAGGTCATCGAGTGATCAGGGCCTGAGGCCCTGCGGCAGCAGCGCCCACAGCCGCAGCGGCTGGCGGGTGCGGCCGGCGCGCAGCGCGGCCTCCTCGCCCCAGCCCCAGAAGAAGTCAGCCCGCACCGCGCCCGTGATGGCGCTGCCGGTGTCCTGGGCCAGCACGAGCCGGCGCAGCGGCGCGGGCGGCGTGCCGGGTGACCAGGGCTCGGTGCTGTCCAGCCACAGCGGCGTGCCCAGCGGGACGATGCTGCGATCCACCGCCACCGAGCGCCCCGGCGTCAGCGGTACGCCCTGGGCGCCGCGCGGGCCGACGCTCGCGTCCGGCAGCGCTTCCTCGCGGAAGTAGACGACACGCGGGTTCACCGCCAGCGCGTCGCGCACCTGGGCGGGGTTGCGGCGTGCCCAGTCGCTCAAGGTCCGCGGCGTGGCGTCGGCCACCTCGCCCCGGTCCAGCAGCGCGCGGGCAACGGACTGGAAGGGCTGGTCGTTGTGCCCGGCCCAGGCCACGCGGCTGAGGCGCTCGGCGCCCGATGCGTCGCGCACCAGCAGGCGGCCCGAGCCCTGCACCTGCAGCTGCAGCAGCGCGAAGGGGTCCTCCACATAGGCCAGCGCCAGCGCCTCGAAGCGCGGGTGGCCGTCGATGTCGCGGCGCGGCAGGCGGCGCAGCGCGGGGTCGGCCGGCAGCGCGTGCAGCGGCCACTGGAAGGCGCCCTGGCGCGTGCGCGTCGCCAGCAGCACCGGCTCGAAGTAGCCCGTCAGCAGGCCGGTGGTGCTGCCGTCGTCGGCGGCCAGCTGCCAGGGGCGCAGGTGCTTCATCAGCAGCAGCGTCAGCTCCATCGCGTCGGACGGCGGCTGCAGCGCGACGCGCGCGCAGAACTCGGCCCAGCCGGGCGCCGGTCGCTGGCAGCCGGCCCGCAGCGCGGGCCACGCGGCGAGCAGGTCGTCGCCGCCCCAGCCGGGCAGCGCCTGCCAGTCCACGGCCGTCCAGCGGCCGGCCGCACGCGGCTCGGCGGCGGCCGGTGCCGGCCGCGCTGCAGGCACGGGCGTGGCCTCGCGGGACGGCGGCTGCAACGGCGGCGAGGAGCAGGCGGCCAGGCTTCCTAGAATCGCCGCCACCGCTGCACGCGCCCACCTGCCTGACATGCTGCTCATCCTGCTCGAAGCCCTTGGCGCGTTGGCCATCCTCGTGTTCATCGTCTGGTGGACCATGTTCTCGGGCCGCAACAAGGGCGAGCGCAAGGAAGACTGATCACTTCGGCGGCACGAGGAAGCTCAGCGGCGCGCGGCGCAGCCGCTGGCGGATGGCGGCGTAGACGCGCTGGCGGTCGGCCAGCCGCACGCCGCGCGAGCGAAGCGCCACCTTGAAGGCGCAGAAGAAGCTCACGCCGACGTTCAGCAACCCGATCCCCGCGATGGCCAGCACGCAGGACCAGAAGGCCCAGGTCGCCATCACCGGCCAGCCCAGCGCGCCGACGGCCGCCGCCAGCTGGCCGGTGGACAGCGTCACGTGCCGCACCTCCACGCCCAGGCCGAAGAAACCCAGCAGCGCCGGCACCAGGCCCAGCATCAGGCCCAGGCTGATGTTGGCTGCCAGGCCAGAGATGTTGGCGCGCCACCAGTGCGACCAGCGCTGCGCGCGCGCGCGGCCCAGCATCGAGACGATGCCCGGGTTCCAGGCGATGGCGCTGTCCAGCCGGTGGAAGACGAACCAGTTCTCCACCCAGCCGGCGATCAGGCTGGCCGAGAACAGCAGCGTGCCCGTGAAGGCCGCGAACAGCAGCGAGGGGCCCAGCAGGTCCAGCGAGTGCAGCACGTACTCGGCCTCGTGCGGGCCCACCAGCGGCAGGCCGAACAGCGCCTGGCACAGCAGCTGCACGCCCAGCACCAGCGGCGCGACGATGGCCAGGTTGCCCAGGATGCCGGCCACCTGCGAGCGCGTGAGGTGGGTGACCTCGTCGACGAAGCCCTCCAGGCCGTCGTCGCGGTCCACGCCCTGCAGCTTGTCGGCCAGCGCGGGCGCCGTCATGGCGGGCTGCTTGGTGGCCACCGTCCAGTGCAGCAGGTGGATGAGCACGAAGCTCAGCGCGTAGTTCACGCCGGCCCAGAAGCCGCCCCAGAAGGCCGTGAAGCCCAGCAGGCCGATGAAGAACTTGGCGAAGGTGGTGCCGGCGATGACGGCGCCGCCGCCGGCCGCGCGCGCCAGCATGTCGCGGTACTCGGCGCGGTTGCGGGTGATGTAGTGCTCGCCGGTCTCGGCGCTGCGCTCGGCCACCTTGCGCGCCAGCAGCGAGTAGTGGCGCGCGAACAGCGTGCGCAGGCTGCGCCGCTCGTGCACCACGCGCACCAGGCCGGCCACCAGCCGCAGCAGCTCGCGCTGCGGCGCGGCCGACACCAGGCAGGACAGCAGCGCCTCGATGCGGTCCAGCCGCGCGGTGAGCTGCTCGACGGAGAACATCAGGTCCACCGACACGCCGTGCGCCTCCAGGTGCTCGGGCACCGTGAGTGCGGCCGCGCGGCAGCGGTCCAGCAGCGCGCGCAGGTATTGCAGCGCGGGCGACAACGCCTCGCCGCCTGGCTGCGCCAGCGCGCGCTCCACGGCCTCCCAGGCCGCGGGCAGCTGGTGGAAGGGCCGGTCCTGCAGCAGCAGCGCATCCATGCGCACGCGCAGCGCGCCGGCCAGGCCGGCGGCATGCACATGGCTGACGAGCACCGTCACGGCCGCGCGCATCTCCACGCGCCAGCCCTCATCCGGCGCCGCCGCGAACAGCAAGCTCAGCCGGGCCAGCAGCTCGTCGTCGATGGCGGCCATCCAGCCCTCGTCCTGCTCATCGCCGAACAGCAGCTCGAACAGCGCGGCCAGGTCGCGCGTGTCGGTGGTGGCCGGCAGCACACGGCGGCGCAGCCGGCCGAGGAACTCGTGCCACAGCGCCATGCGCGGCGCAAAGCCCACCTCAGCAAACAGGCTGACGGCGTCCACGTCGTTCCACACGCCGGCGATGACGTCGGCGAACTTGCCCGCGTGCTCGGGGTGGCGCTCCAGCACGTTGAGCAGGTGCTTGAGCCGCACCAGCGGCAGCGGCGTGCCGGCCGCGGCGCTCGGCTCGCGCGGGGCGTGGCGCAGCCACTCCAGCAACCGCACAAGCCACAGGTTGCGTTCGGCCAACACGGCCTGCGGATCCGCTGCGTTCAGCAGCGCGGTGAGGTCCCAGCTCAATGGAGTGACGCGCTGTCGGCGAGCAGGAACTCGGCCACTTCGGTGTAGAACACCTCGCAGGCCTCGGTCACGCACAGGAAGCGGCCGCGCATGCTGCCCTGCGGCGTGCCGATCTGGGCCCAGGAGCCGTACTGGAAGCTCTGCCCGGGCGCGAGCACCGGCTGGTGACCCACGACGGCCAGGCCGTCGACACGCTGCACCTGCCCGCGCGCATCGGTGATCTCCCAGTGCCGGCCCACCAGCTGGGCCATCACGTCACCGGTGTTCTCGATGGTGATGGTGTAGCTGTAGGCGTACAGGCCCTGCTCGAGGTGGGTCTGCTCGGGCAGCGCCTGCACGGTGACGCTGCAACTGAATCGGGGGTTGGCCATCGGGTGATTCTGCCGGGCCGGCGCTATGCTCGTCCCATGTCGATCAGGAAGCGTGATCCTAAGTGCTGCACCAGTTCTGGGTGCTGATCGCGCTCGCGGGCGCTGCCGCCCATGCGCAGCAGCCCCTGACCCTGCGCACCGCTCAGCAGAGCGGCTCCATCGTCAAGTACGACACCAACACGCCGGCCCGGCCGGGGCTGTGCCTGGAGATCCTGCGCGCCGTCGAGCGCGTCGACCCCACATTGCGCTTCACCGGCCTGACGCAGAAGCTGCCGCTCAAGCGCGTGGAGCGGCTGCTGGCCGAGCGTGAAGTGGACGTGTTCTTCTGCCTGCTGAAGTCCCCCGAGCGGGAGCGGCAGTGGCGCTATGCACCGGTGCCGCTGTACGTGATCCGCCACGTCGTCGTGCAGCGCATCGACGATGGCCGCCACTTCGACACGCTGGCCCAGCTGGCGCAGGCCAGCCGCGCCAAGCGGGTGCTGGTCATGCGCGGCACGGCCATCGCGCGCCACCTCGTGAAGGCGCAGGTGGCCATCACCGAGGTGGGCTCGGAGCGCGAGGCGCTGCAGATGCTGTCCATGGGACGCGCCGACATGGTCTACGGCCAGGACATCAACCTGCTGCGCCACATCCACGAATCGCAGATGGGCACGCAGGTGAAGCTGGGCCGCACCGTTTTCCAGGAGGAGCCCCAGTACCTCGCGCTGCGCGCCGACCTGCCGGCCGCGCACGAGGAGCGCCTCACCAATTCCTTGCGCAAGCTCGACAAGGACGGCACGCTGCGCCAGCTGACGGAGAAATACCGATGAGCCCCAAACCCCTGTACCTCCCGCCCGACAGCCGCCCGCGCTGCGCCTGGTGCGCCGCCGCGCCGGGTGATGACACCTACCTGCGCTATCACGACGAGGAATGGGGCCGGCCGGTGGCTGACGACTTCCGCCTGTTCGAGAAGCTGTGCCTCGAAGGCTTCCAGAGCGGCCTGTCGTGGCGCACCATCCTGAACAAGCGCGAGGCCTTCCGGGCCGCGTTTGCCGGCTTCGACTTCCACCGGGTGGCGCGCTTCAGCGAGGCCGACGTGGCCCGGCTGCTGCAGGACGCCGGCATCGTGCGCCACCGCGGCAAGATCGAAGCGGCCATCCACAACGCGGCGCGCTGCGTGGAACTGGTGGCCCAGGAGGGCTCGCTGGCGGCCTACCTGTGGCGCTTCGAGCCGGCACAGAACTCGGTGGCGCACAACCTGTCGCAGTCGCCGGCGTCGGAGGCGCTGTCCAAGGACCTGAAGCGCCGCGGCTGGAAGTTCGTCGGCCCGACGACGATGCATGCGCTGATGCAGGCCATGGGCCTGATCAACGACCACCAGCCGGGCTGCCACCACTGGGCCGAGGCGCAGCAGGCGCGAGACAGGTTCAGCAGGCCCGGCTCCTAGAATGCCGGCCCATGGCCGCCCCTGACTACCGCATCGCCCCCAGCATCCTGTCCGCCGACTTCGCCCGCCTGGGCGAGGAAGTGCGCAACGTCCTGGCCGCTGGCGCCGACTGGATCCACTTCGACGTGATGGACAACCATTACGTGCCCAACCTGACCTTCGGGCCCATGATCTGCGAGGCGCTGCGCAAGCACGCCGTGAAGCCCGACGGCACGCCGGCCATCCTGGACGTGCACCTGATGGTGCAGCCGGTCGACAGCCTGGCACTGGCCTTCTGCCGGGCCGGTGCGGACATCGTGACCTTCCACCCCGATGCCAGCACCCACGTGGACCGCACGCTGCAGCTCATCAAGGGCGAGGGCAAGCAGGCCGGCCTGGTGTTCAACCCCGCCACGCCGCTGGACGTGCTGGAGTGGGTCATCGACAAGGTCGACCTCGTCATGCTGATGAGCGTGAACCCCGGCTTCGGCGGCCAGAGCTTCATTCCGTCGTCGCTAGCCAAGCTGCGCCGGGTGCGCGAGATCATCGCGCGCTCGGGCCGTGACATCCGCGTCGAGATCGACGGCGGCGTCAAGGTGGACAACATCCGCGAGATCGCCGACGCGGGCGCCGACACCTTCGTCGCCGGCTCAGCCATCTTCGGCAAGCCGGACTACAAGGCCGTCATCGACGCGATGCGCCAACAGCTCGCCTGAGCGCGATGGCCGCCGTCCTGCTCGTCTGCACCGCCAACATCTGCCGCTCGCCGATGGCCGAGGCCATCTTCAAGGCCAGGCTGGGCGGGGTGTTCAACAGCATCACCTCGGCCGGCGTGCACGCCGACCCACGCGGCGGCCCGGTGGACGCTCGCGCTGCCGCAGCCCTGACGCGGCACCAGTACAGCCTGGACCGCAAATGGCGCTCGCGCCGCGTGGACCCGGCCGCACTGGGCGACTACGACCTCGTGCTGGTGATGGAGGCCGACCACGCCGACGCGCTGCGCAGCAAGGCCGCGCCGGCGCATCACGCGCGCATCCGGCTGCTGAGCGACTTCCTGCCCGACATGGCCGGCCAGGACATCCCCGACCCCTACTTCGGCCCGGTGGCCGGCTTCGATGCCGTCATCGGCATGCTGGAGCGCGCCGCCACCCGGCTGCTGGCGCAAAGCCGCGAGGGCCGGCTGCCGGCCGGCTGAGCCTCAGGCGCCGCGCAGCGCGATCGCCAGCCGGGCGCCGACCACGGCGTTGTGCTTGACCAGCGCGATGTTGGTCGCGAGGCTCCGGCCGCCCGTCAGCGCCTTGATGCGCGCCAGCAGGAAGGGCGTGATGGCCTTGCCGGTGATGCCCTGCACATTGGCCTCGGCCAGCGCCTGCGCCGTGATGGCGTCGATCTCCTCGCGTGGCATGGCGGCCTGCGCCGGCACCGGGTTGCTCACCACCACACCGCCGCCCAGGCCCAGCGCCCACTTGGCGCGGATGAAGCGGGCCTGCGTGGCCGCGTCGTCCAAGCGGAAGTCGGCCTTCAGCCCACTGTCGGGCGTGAAGAACGCGGCGAAGTTGTCCTGCCCCACCGACAGCACCGGCACGCCATGCGTCTCCAGGTACTCCAGCGTCAGGCCGAGGTCCAGGATGGACTTGGCGCCCGCACACACGACGGCCACGGGCGTGCGCGCCAGCTCCTGCAGGTCGGCCGAGATGTCGAAGCTGGTCTCGGCGCCGCGGTGTGCGCCGCCGATGCCGCCGGTCACGAACACCTCGATGCCCGCCAGGTGCGCACAGATCATGGTGGCCGCCACGGTGGTGGCGCCCAGCTGGCCGATGGCGATGGCATAGGGCAGGTCACGGCGGCTGAGCTTCATCGCGTCCGGCGCCTGGGCCAGCTGCTGCAGCTCCGCATCGGTCAGGCCCACGCGGATGCGGCCGCCGATGACGGCGATGGTGGCCGGCACGGCGCCCTGGGCGCGGATGACGTCCTCCACCTCGCGGGCCGTGTCCAGGTTCTGTGGCCAGGGCATGCCGTGGGCAATGATGGTGGATTCGAGCGCCACGACGGCGCGCCCCTCGGTGCGGGCGGTGGCCACTTCGGGCGAGAGCTGGATCAGGTCGTTCATCGGTTCAACAGGAAGTCAGGGGTGAGGTCGGGGTGGACGCTGTCCTCGGTCTGCAGCGTCAGCGCTGCCAGGTCCAGGCCCAGCCGGGCAGCCGCGTCGAAGTCGGTGGGGTCGCGCAGCAGCGCGGCGCAGACGCCGGCCGACAGCGCATCGCCCGCGCCGGTCACGTCCACCACAGGCACGGCCGGCGCGGCCCAGTGGCGCGGCGGCTGGCCGGGTTCGCTCAGCAGCAGGCCCTGCGCGCCCTGCGACACCAGCACGCAGCCCACGCCGCGTGCATGCAGCCGGGCCAGCGCCTCGTCAGGCTCAGCTGCCACCGTGGCCAACTCGCAGGCATTCAGGATCAGCAGATGCAGGCCGCCCAGCTGCTCGGGCAGCCGCTCCATCTTGGCCTCGGACACGGCCACGCCCACCAGCGGGATGCCGCTGTCGCGCGCCTCAGCCAGCAGCAGCGGCCAGGCGTCGGTGGGCAGGTTGCCATCGGCCACCACCAACGCCGCGCCGGCCCGCAAGGCCCGGCTGGCGGCCAGCGCCCAGGGGTTGAGCCGCTCCACCAACGGCATGGACGCCAGGCCCAGGTGCAGGCTGCCGTCGGGCGCCAGCACGGCCGTGTAGCTGTCGCTGGCATGGCGGCGCAGCCGGATGACGGCCTCGGTGGCCATGCCCACCTGCGCCGCCTGCGCCATCAGCATCTGCCCGCCGGCGTCGTCGCCAACCACCGCAATCAACGCCACCGGCAGGCCCAGCCGGGCCAGGTTCTCGGCCACGTTGCGCACCACGCCGCCCGGCGTCTCGTGCGCTTCGCAGGGGTTGGACGAGCCCGCCAGCGCCGTGGACAGCAGCTTGAGCTTGCGGTCGACGTTGAGACCGCCGATGCAGACGATGGGAGCAGGAGGATGGCTCATCGCCCGATTTTATGGACCCGCTCCTGCGGGCCCGGCCGAGCTCAGCCGCGACGGCGGCGGCGCGCGACGCCGCCCAGCGTCGCCAAGCCCAGGGTGAACAGCAGCACCTGAGCCGGCTCGGGCACGGCCACGGCCAGGGCCTGCTGGCCCAGCACCGCATGCAGTGCCGCAGTCGGGTGCTCGTAGTCGAAGTACAGGTAGTTCTGTGGCGTGCTGCAGAGGGTGGGCGCCGGGCCACCAGGCAAAGCGGCACCGCTCACTTCGCCGGTGAAACAGGCGCTGGTCACATTGCTGAAGCCATGGGCAGCGGGGTTGGTGGTGATGTCGGTCTGCGTCTGGAAGACGTCGAAGGTCCGGATGTCCAGGGAGGCGAAGTCCGTCTGGGACAGCGTGCGCTGCAGCGCGTCATTGAACGACAGGCTGACGTTTTGCGCCAAGGTGGTCAACGCCGGCACGTTGACGCCACGGATGGCAGGCACCAGGGACAGGTCCGGCAGGTTGGGGATCAGGAAATGCGTGGCCCCGCGGCTGGACAGCTCGGCGATGGCGCCGCCGATGCCCTGCATGGCGTTGCCGATCGCGGACCGAACAGCGGCCGAGTTGCCACGCGCAGCGGCGCCGATGGCGTCCGACATGTCGTTGGCACCGATCCACAGCACATACAGTCCGCCCGCGTCGGCAACGGCATGGTCGCTGGTGAACGCGCTGATCTGCTGGTTGAAGCTCAGTGCCGTGGACGGCAGGCCGGGATTCACATAGCTGACCCGCGCGCCACCGAAGGCGTAGTTGGTGCCGCCCTGCAGCGACGGCGCCGCCGAAAGGCCCAGGCCCTTGGCGAGGTGGTCGACGTAGGACAGCCCGTTGGTGAAGCGGCCCGTGTTTGTGCCGTCGGTGTAGATGGACGCCACCGGCGCCGCACCGCCCGTGATCTGCAGCACGTTGCCCGCGTCCGACAGGCTGTCACCGAAGACGTAGAGACTGGAGTACGGGCCAGCGTGCGCCAGCGCCGCCATGCCGACGCCGGCGGCCAACAGCGCGGTTTGGCGCATCAGTTGCTGCAGAAAACGAGGACGCATGGGCAGTCTCCAGTGATGTGAAAGGCGGCGAGATTCTGTGGGCAACACGCGCCGGGGCGTGTCCTCCAAACAGCGGACAAAGGTCCATCGCTTACCATGTTGTCGACCGGATCACTCAGGCCCGGTCACGTCGCTCGGACGGTTCCGGGCGCTTACGTACATCGACATGACCTCTTCGTCTTCCGCCTCCGGCGGCAAGCGCCGCTTCGCGCGCATCGACCGCCTCCCGCCCTACGTCTTCAACATCACGGCCGAGCTCAAGCTGGCTGCCCGCCGACGCGGGGAAGACATCATCGACATGAGCATGGGCAACCCCGATGGGGCCACGCCGCCGCACATCGTCGCCAAGCTCGCCGAGGTCGCGCAGCGGCCCGACACCCACGGCTACTCGGCCAGCAAGGGCATCCCGCGCCTGCGCCGCGCCATTGCACACTGGTATCAGCGCCGCTACGGCGTCGACATCAACCCCGACACCGAGGCCATCGTCACCATCGGGTCGAAGGAAGGCCTGGCCCACCTGATGCTGGCTACGCTGGACCGCGGCGACACCGTGCTCGTGCCCGACCCCAGCTATCCCATCCACATCTACGGCGCCGTCATCGCCGGTGCCGACATCCGGGCCATCCCGGTCAGCAGCGAAGTGGACTTCTTCGCCGAGCTGGAGAAGACCATCCGCGGCAGCTACCCCAAGCCCAAGATGATGGTGTTCGGCTTCCCGTCCAACCCGACGGCGCAGTGCGTGGAGCTCAGCTTCTTCGAGCGCGTCGTGGCGCTGGCCAAGAAGCACGACATCCTCGTCGTGCACGACCTCGCCTATGCCGACATCGTGTTCGACGGCTTTGTGGCGCCATCCATCATGCAGGTGCCCGGCGCCAAGGACGTCGCGGTGGAGTTCTTCACGCTCAGCAAGAGCTACAACATGGCCGGCTGGCGCATCGGCTTCATGGTCGGCAACCCCGACCTCGTGGCCGCGCTGGCCCGCATCAAGAGCTATCACGACTACGGCACGTTCACGCCACTGCAGGTGGCGGCCATCGCCGCACTGGAGGGAGACCAGCAATGCGTGAAGGACATCGCCGCCAGCTACCAGCGCCGCCGCGACGTGCTCTACAAAGGCCTCACCGAAGCAGGCTGGACCGTCGACTGCCCCAAGGCCAGCATGTACATCTGGGCGCGCATCCCCGAGCCCTACCGTGAGCTGGGCTCGCTGGAGTTCGCGCGCCAGCTGCTGGAGAAGGCCAAGGTCTGCGTGTCGCCCGGCATCGGCTTCGGCGACCACGGCGACGGCCATGTGCGCTTCGCCCTCATTGAGAACGAGTCGCGCATCCGCCAGGCGGTGCGCGGCATCAAGGCCATGTTCAAGGCCGACGGATTGATCAAGCCATGACGCACACAACACCCCAAGCCTGCATCCTCGACCTCGACGGCACCCTCGTCGACACGCTGGGCGACTTCGTCGCTGTGCTGGGCCTGACGCTGGCTGAGCTGGGTCTGCCGGCCGTAGGCCGCGACTTTGTGGAGCACACCATCGGCCGCGGCGGCGAGAACCTGGTTCGCCAGACGCTGGCGCATGTGGGCGCCGCGCCGGCGCTGTTCGAGCGCGCCTGGGCGCTGTACCAGCAGCACTACGCGGCCGTGAACGGCGAGCATGCGGCCGTCTACCCGGGCGTCATCGAGGGGCTGGGTGCGCTGCGCGCGCGCGGCCTGCCGCTGGCCGTGCTGACCAACAAGCCGGTCGCCCCGGCGCGCGAACTGCTGCAGCGCAAGGGACTGGCGGGTTACTTCGACCAGGTCTTCGGCGGCGACAGCTTCGAGCGCAAGAAGCCCGACCCGCTGCCGCTGCTCAAAACCTGCGAGGCGCTGGGCACGCCGCCGTCAGCGACGTGGATGATCGGCGACTCCCGCAACGACGCCGAGGCCGCGCAGGCCGCCGGCTGCCCCGTGGTGCTGGTGACCTATGGCTACAACCACGGCGAGGACATCCACGCCGTGGCGGCCCGACAGCACGTGGGCCGCCTGGGTGAAATTCAGCTTGGCTGATGCAAGGTGGATGGCTTGCGGGCCGAGCGCCGGGCCGCTCCCAAGCCGGCCCGCCTGGGCGATGGGCGAGCGGCTCAATGCCGCGAGCATCGCCGCCCCCTCGGGGGGCCGCCCGGACTGCCCGCGTTCAGCGGGGCAGGCCGGGCGAGGGGATCCAGTTCAGCGGCGTCCCTTCTTGACGCCCAGCAGCGCGTCCTTCAGGCCGCTGTCAGCCGGCTTGTCGCCCAGCCAGATACGCAGCAGCGCCGAGAAGAACTCGGGCTCCTTGATGGTCTCGCCGATGGCCTTGCCGTTCAGGAGCACGGTGGAGCCCAGGCCGGGCACGTAGTCCACCGAGAAGTTGTCGCCGTTGTTCAGCTGCTTGCGGCTGGCGAAGATCTCGCTGAGCTTGAGCACGCCGTTGATGGACTTGACGAACTCCTCGCGCGGCGCGTTGTCCTCCATGCCCTTGGTGAACAGCTTGCCCAGCTCGTTGCCATCGATGTCGCGCAGCATGCTGATGTGGATGCGCTTGGGGCCGGGCGCGGCCAGCACCTCGGCGGTCGTGCCGGCCTTGGTGGTCAGGTACAGGCCGGCCGTGTAGACCTTGACGACAAACTTGTAGCGGATGCCGGCGCCGTTGAGCTGCAGCTTCTGGCCGGCCAGGTCCACCGCCGACTCGTACTTCACGTTGCCGACCTCGACCGCCTGGGCCGAGGCACTCATCCCGCTCAGGCTGCTGACGGCCAACACGGCCGCAGCCACGAATGCACGCATGTCTCTTCTCCGTTGTCTGGCCGCGATGGCGGCGTCTCCGTGAGCCGAAGTATGGCCCGGCTGCCGAAAAACCCCGCTGATACACTGACCGCCATGTTCATCACGCGCAAGCACATCACGGGGTCGAGCGACCGGGGAGCCTGGCCCTGGCGTCGCTGGTTCACTGCCGCCTGATGCCGCTTGGCGCGCCCTGACGCGCTCTTCATTGCGTTGCCCGATCTCCCCCGGGCTGCACGCCAAGCCCTGAATCTGTCTTTTCAAGGTTTGACGTCGTGATCACTGAACTGGAATTCCAGAGCCTCGCCGCCGAGGGCTACAACCGCATCCCGCTGATCAGCGAGGCCTTTGCGGATCTCGAAACCCCGCTGTCCCTCTACCTCAAGCTCTGCGCCGGCGCAGGCCCCGGGCGCAACAGCTTCCTGCTGGAGAGCGTCGTCGGCGGCGAGCGCTTCGGGCGCTACTCCTTCATCGGCCTGCCCTCGCGCACGCTGATCCGCGCCACCGGCACGCTGTGCGAGGTCGTCACCGACGGCGCCGTCGTCGAGACGCATGAGGGCAACCCGCTGGACTTCATCGCGGCCTACCAGGACCGCATCAAGCCCAAGATCCCCGCAGGCCTGCCGCGCTTCTGCGGCGGCCTGGCCGGCTACTTCGGCTACGAGGCCGTGCGCGCCATCGAGAAGCGCCTGGCCGCGACCCGAAAGTCCGGCGGCCTGGGCACGCCCGACATCCTGCTGCTGCTGAGCGAGGAAGTCGCCGTCATCGACAACCTGTCCGGGCGGCTCTACCTCATCGTCTGGGCTGACCCGCGCCAGCCCGAGGCCTACTTCCGCGCCACCAAGCGGCTGACGCAGCTGCGCGACAAGCTGCACTACTCGGTCAGCGTGCCGCGCGTGAACCGCAGCGAATCGCACCCGGTGCAGCGTGATTTCTCCAAGGCCGAGCTGATGGCCGCCGTGGAGCGAGCCAAGGAATACATCGCCGCGGGCGACCTGATGCAGGTCGTCATCGGCCAGCGCCTGGCCAAGCCGTTCAAGGCCGAGCCCATCGCGCTGTACCGGGCGCTGCGGGCGCTGAACCCCAGCCCCTACATGTACTTCTACGACTTCGGCGACTTCCAGGTCGTGGGCGCCAGCCCCGAGATCCTGGTGCGCGAGGAGCATGCGGCCGACGGGTCCCGCAAGGCCACCATCCGGCCGCTGGCCGGCACCCGCCCGCGCGGCGCCACGCCGGAGCGCGACGTGGCGCTGGAGGCCGAGCTCAAGGCCGACCCCAAAGAGCGGGCCGAGCACCTGATGCTGATCGATCTGGCCCGCAACGACATCGGTCGCATCGCCCGCACAGGCAGCGTGCAGGTCACGCAGGCCTTCGATGTCGAGCGCTACTCGCACGTCATGCACATCGTCTCCAACGTCGAGGGCACGCTGCGGCCGGAGGTGGGGCAACTGGACGTGCTGAAGGCCACCTTCCCCGCCGGCACGCTCAGCGGCGCGCCCAAGGTGCGCGCGATGGAGCTCATCGACGAGCTGGAGCCCGTGCAGCGCGGCATCTACGGCGGCGCCTGCGGCTACCTCAGCTTTGCCGGCGACATGGACCTGGCCATCGCCATCCGCACCGGCATCGTCAAGGACGGCACGCTTTACGTGCAGGCGGCGGCTGGCATCGTGGCGGATTCGGTGCCTGAACTGGAGTGGCAAGAAACCGAGGCCAAAGCAAGGGCGCTGCTCCGTGCAGCTGAACTCGTCGAGGAGGGCTTTTGATGACACCCACGCTCACTTCGTTCACTGCCCCCCGAGGGGGCGCGGCCTCCCTTGGGGCGGTCCGGCGGGAGGCCACATGCTGCTGATGATCGACAACTACGACAGCTTCACGTTCAATATCGTCCAGTACTTCGGTGAGCTGGGCGCAGACGTGACCGTGGTGCGCAACGACGAGATCACCGTGGCCGAGATGGCCGCGCTGAACCCCGACCACATCGTCTTCTCCCCCGGCCCCTGCACGCCCAACGAGGCGGGCGTGTGCGTGGAGGCCATCCAGCACTTCATCGGCAAGAAGCCGCTGCTGGGCGTGTGTCTGGGCCACCAGTCCATGGGCCAGGCGCTGGGCGGCAGGATCATCCGTGCGCAGCGCCAGATGCATGGCAAGGCCAGCACCATCACGACCGACCAGCGCGGCGTGTTCAGCGGCCTGCCGCAGAGCTTCTCAGTGATCCGCTATCACTCGCTGGTCATCGAGGAAGCCACCTGCCCCGAGGTGCTGGAGATCACCGCGCGCAGCGAGGACGGCGAGATCATGGGCGTGCGCCACCGCGCGCTGGCCGGCACGGCCACGCCCTGCGAAGGCGTGCAGTTCCATCCCGAGTCCATACTCAGCGAGCATGGCCACGCGATGCTGCGCAACTTCCTTGAGCTGAAGCCGTGAGCGACTACGCGCCCTCGTCCGGCGCAAGCGCCCGAGGCGCCGTGGTGGACCTGCGCAGCGACACCGTCACGAAGCCCACGGCGGCGATGCGCGAGGCCATCGCGCGCGCGGCGGTGGGTGATGACGTCTTCGGCGACGACCCCACCGTCAACGCGCTGCAGGAGCGCGTGGCCGCGCTGCTCGGCAAGCAAGCTGCGCTCTTCATGCCCAGCGGCACGCAGAGCAATTTGTGCGGGTTGCTGGCGCACTGCGGCCGGGGCGACGAGTACATCGTCGGCCAGCTGGCCCACACCTACCGCTACGAAGGCGGCGGTGCGGCCGTGCTGGGCAGCATCCAGCCGCAACCGCTACCCAACCAGCCCGACGGCACGATCTCGCTGGACGACATCGCCGCCGCCATCAAACCAGACGACCCGCACTTCGCCCGCACGCGGCTGCTGGCGCTGGAAAACACCTGGAACGGCAACGTGCTGCCCGCCGGCTATGCCGAGGCCGCCTGCGACCTGGCCCGCTCGCGCGGTCTGGCCACGCACCTGGACGGCGCCCGGCTCTTCAACGCCGCCGTGGTCACGGGCCGCACGGTGGCCGCGCTGGCCGAGCCGTTCGACTCGGTGTCAGTCTGCTTCAGCAAGGGGCTGGGCGCGCCCGTGGGCTCCATGCTGGTGGGCTCGGCCGCGCTCGTCGCCCAGGCGCGCCGGGTCCGCAAGATGGTGGGCGGCGGCATGCGCCAGGTGGGCCTGATGGCTGCTGCCGCGGACCACGCGCTGACCCACCACGTCGACCGCCTCGCCGATGACCATGCGCTGGCCCGGCGCCTGGCCACGGGCCTGGCGGCGCTGCCGGGTGTCACGGTCACGCCACCGCAGACCAATATCGTTTTCGTGCAGGTGGCCGACGGCCGCGGCCCGGCCCTGCTGGTGCACCTGCAGGCGCGCGGCGTGCTGGCCACCGGCCTCATCGGCCTGCGCTTCGTGACCCACCTGGACGTCGATGCCGCCGGCATCGACCACGCCATCGCCGCTGCGGCGGACTTCTTCAAGAGCTGAGCCATGCCGATCACCGACACCGAAGCCCTCACCCGCGTCATCGAGCACCGCGAGATCTTCCACGACGAGATGCTGACGCTGATGCGCCGCATCATGGCTGCCGAGATGTCGCCGGTCATGGCCGCCGCGCTGCTGACCGGCCTGCGCGTGAAGAAGGAAACCATCGGCGAGATCACCGCCGCCGCGCAAGTGATGCGCGAGCTGAGCAACAAGGTACCGCTAGGCCCGCAGCCCCACCTCGTCGACGTTGTCGGCACCGGCGGCGACGGCGCGCACAGCTTCAACATCTCGACCTGCTCGATGTTCGTCGCCGCCGCCGCGGGCGCGCAGGTGGCCAAGCATGGCAACCGCAGCGTCAGCAGCAAGACTGGCAGTGCCGACGTGCTGGAGGCGCTGGGCGCCAACATCCAGCTAACGCCACGCCAGGTGGCCGCCTCCGTCGCCGAGTGCGACATCGGCTTCATGTTCGCGCCCAACCACCACCCGGCGATGAAGAACATCGCGCCGGTGCGCCGCGAGCTGGGTGTGCGCACCATCTTCAACATCCTGGGTCCGCTGACCAACCCGGCCGGCGCACCCAACATCCTGATGGGCGTGTTCCACCCGGACCTGGTGGGCATCCAGGTGCGCGTGCTGCAGCGCCTGGGCGCCGAGCATGCGCTGGTCGTCTACGGCAAGGACGGCATGGACGAGATCTCGCTGGGCGCGACGACGCTGGTGGGCGAGCTGAAGGACGGCGCCATCCGCGAGTACGAGGTGCACCCCGAGGACTTCGGCTTTTCGATGGCCAGCAACCGCAGCCTCAAGGTGGAAGGCCCGGAGCAGTCGCGCCAGATGCTGGTCGGCGTGCTGGACGGCCAGACTGGCCCGGCCCGCGACATCGTGCTGCTGAACGCCGGCGCCACGCTGTACGCCGCCAACGTGGCGGCCAGCATTACCGACGGCATCGCCCGCGCCCGCCAGGCGCTGGACAGCGGCGCTGCGCGTGCCAAGCTAGACGCCTTTGTGAAAACCACGCAGGGCCTGGGAGCCGCAGCATGAGCGTCGACATCCTGAACAAGATCGTCGAGGTCAAGTGGGAAGAGATCGCTGCCGCCAAGACCAAGCGCTCGCTGGCCTCGCTGCGCGAAGAAGCGGAAGGCCGGCGCGGCGAGCAACGCGGCTTTGAACGCGCACTGCGCGCCAAGATCGCCACCGGCCTGCCCGCCGTCATCGCCGAGATCAAGAAGGCCAGCCCCAGCAAGGGCGTGATCCGCGCCGACTTCCAGCCCGCGGCCATCGCCGAAAGCTACGCCCGCCACGGCGCCGCCTGCCTATCCGTGCTGACGGACGAGCGTTTCTTCCAGGGCGCGGTGCCCTATCTGCAGGCCGCCCGTGCCGCTTGCGAGCTGCCCGTCATCCGCAAGGACTTCATCGTCGACGAATACCAGGTCATGGACGCCGGTGCGATGGGCGCCGACTGCATCCTGCTGATCGCGGCCTGTCTGGCCGACTCGCAGATGGCCGACCTCGAAGCCGCCGCCCACGCCATCGGGCTGGACGTGCTGGTGGAGGTGCACGACGGCGACGAGCTAGACCGCGCGCTGACGCTCAAGACGCCGCTGGTGGGCATCAACAACCGCAACCTGCGCACCTTCGACGTGACGCTGGACACCACGCTGGGCCTGCTGCCGCGCGTGCCGGCCGACCGCCTGTTGGTGACGGAAAGCGGCATCCTCGGCGCGGCCGACGTGAAGCGCATGCGGGACGCGAACGTGAACGCCTTCCTGGTCGGCGAGGCCTTCATGCGCGCGCCCGACCCGGGTGCTGCACTGGCAAACTTGTTCGGATGAACTTCCCGCTGAACCTGCCCGACACCGACTGGCGGCCCGTCGTCGACGCCTGGGCCGCCAGCCCCGTCGGCCAGAAACTGCTGGCCTACTTGGCCGAGCGCCATGCGGCCGGCGCCACCATCTACCCACCCGAGCCGCTGCGCGCGTTGACGCTGACGCCGCTGTCGCAGACACGCGTCGTCATCCTCGGCCAGGACCCGTACCACGGGCCCGGCCAGGCCGAGGGCCTGTCGTTCAGCGTGCCCGAGGGCATGCCCTTCCCGCCCAGCCTGCGCAACATCTTCAAGGAGATCCAGCGCGACCTCGGCAAGCCCTTCCCCCCCACCGGCAGCCTGGTGCGCTGGGCCGAAGGCGGCACGCTGCTGCTGAATGCCGTGCTGACCGTGGAGGACGGCCAGGCCGCCAGCCACGCCGGCAAGGGCTGGGAGGTGCTGACCGACGCCCTCATCCGCGCGGCCGCCCAGGACCCGGCACCCAAGGTCTTCATGCTGTGGGGCAACTACGCCCAGGCCAAGGCGCCGCTGATCGAGGCCGCCGGCCAGGATCACCTCGTGCTGAAGGCCAACCACCCGTCGCCGCTGTCGGCCCTGAAGCCGCCGCGGCCCTTCATCGGCTGCGGTCATTTCTCGACGGCCAAGGCCTGGCTGGAGGAACGCGGGCGGGGCGCGCTGCGCAGGGCCTGACGACGGTTGATTGTTGCGCCAGCAGCAACTCGCCGTTCTATCTGACGGGCTTACTCATTCGGGCCCAAGTTTCTACAGTGACCATCCACGGCGCACACCGACCTCGGTGTGCCCAACCAGGAGAGTCACGATGGCCACCCGTTCCCTGTCCACGCTGATCACCGCCGCCACGGCCGTTGCGGCGCTGGCAGCGGGTTTGATGCTGGCGATCAATGCGCCAGTGCCCGCCAGCGAAGAGTTCAACCCTCCCGTGCTGACGGCCAACACCGCTGCCGATGAGGCCTGAGGGCCTGCGTCAGCTCAGCGCACAGCGCACCTTCAGGCCCGCCGTGCTCTGGCTGCCCAGCAGCTCCACGACCCAGTCCACGAACACCCGCAGCTTGCTGCTGAGGTGGCGGTTGGGCGGGTAGACGACGTAGACGGGAATCGCGTCCACGGTCCAGTCCTCCAGCAGCCGCACAAGGCCGCCGCTCTTCAGCAGCGGTGCGGCCATGAAGCAGGTCACCTGCACCACGCCCAGGTGGGCCAGGCCGGCGTTCAGGTAGGCGTTCGCGTCATTGACCGCAATGACGTGGTTGCCCACCACCTCCACCACCTCGTCGCCGCGCTTGAACACGTCGGACATCACCTTGCCCGAGCGCGCCGAAAAGTAGCCCACCATGCGGTGCGGCGGCTGCGTCAATTGCAGCGGGTGGGTAGGCATGCCATGGCGGCGCAGGTACTCCGGCGTCGCGGCGGTCACGAAGTGGAACTCGCCGATGCGCCGCGCCACCAGGCTCTGGTCGGTCAGCTCGCCGCCACGGATCACGCAGTCGATGTTGTCGCTGATGAGGTCCACCATACGGTCGCTGACGCCCATCTCGATCTGGATGTCCGGGTAGCGCGCGTAGAAGTCCGGCAGGTGCGGAATGATCATCTCGCGGCCCACGACGCCGGGCACGTCGACCCGGATGCGGCCGCGCGGCGTCATGCGCGCCTGGTTCATGCTGCCTTCCAGCTCCTCCAGGTCGCCCAGCAGGCGCGTAGCGCGCTCGTAGTAGGCCGCACCATCGGGCGTCACCGTCACGCGCCGCGTCGTGCGGTTCAGCAGCTTGGTGCGCAGGTGGGTTTCCAGCGTCTGGATCAACCGCGTGACCGTAGCCTTGGGCAGGTCCAGCGAATCGGCAGCCTTGGTGAAGGTGCCGGCCTCGACGACACGGACATAGGCTTGCATGGCTTGGAGTCGGTCCATGGGCAGATCGGCGGGCGCAAAGGCCCCAGGGCTGGCAGGGATGCGCAGATTGTTCCACGGAGAGGAAAAGTGAGTCCGTTCTTCGGCCGTTTATCCCTAAGGCGTCAATCTCTATCGTTCAGGCCATGGACAAGCACGCCACTACTGCCACCGTGCGCCTGGGCCCGCTGCCGGGCCTGCCGGCGCAGGTCTACCCGGCCCGGCGCCCGCTGGGCGAAGAGCGCCATGCCCTGCTGCTGTGGCTGCACGGCGGCTGCTTCAACGACGGCTCGGCGGCGCAGGCCCGGGCGCGCTGCGCGATGCTGGCCGAGGCCGGCGCCGACGTGGTGGCGCTGGACTACCCGCTGGCCCCCGAGCACCCCTTCCCCGCCGGCCTGGACGCCGCCTTCCTGGCGCTGCAGGCGCTGGCGGCCCGGCCCGCCGGCCTGACCGGCTCGGTGCACACCGCGCTGCTCGTCGGCGGCGAGGAGGCCGGCGGCAACCTCGCCGCAGCGCTGGCGCTGATGACGCGCGACCAGCACGCCCCCGCGCTCGCCGGCCAGCTGCTGCTGTCGCCCATGCTGGACCCGGCGCTGGGCAGCCGCTCCATGCGCCAGGGCGAATGCGGCAGCAGCAGCTGCCTCTACGCCAAGGGCTGGCAGGCCTACCTCGGCCGCTGCGCCCACGCCGACCACCCCTACGCCGTGCCGCTGAACGCCCGCCGCCTGGCGGGCCTGGCCCCCGCGCTGGTGCTCAGCGTGGCCGGCCACCCGCTCCATGACGAGGCCAGCCGCTATGCCGCCGCGCTGCGCGCCCACGGCAGCCCCGCGCAAGACCTGGCGCTGCCGGCGCTGGACGCCGGGCATGCGCACCACCCCATCCACGAGTTCCTGCGCGAGGCCGCACGCCGCGCCTTGTCCCTGCCCGCCTGATTCCTGCCCGGTCGATTATTCGGAGAACAACAAATGCCCACCCTCACCCCCTTCAACCGTCGCGTCGGCCTGATCGCCGGCGCGGCGGCCGTCGTCGCGCTCGGCGCCATCGGCATCGCGCAATTCGGCGCCAGTCCAGCCCAGGCCGACGCTGCCCCCACGGCGCCACCGGCCACGCCGGTGTCCGTGGCCCAGGTCGTCCGCCGGGACGTGGCCGCCTGGAACGAGTTCTCCGGCCGCCTGGAGGCCGTGGAGCGCGTGGACGTGCGGGCCCGCGTATCGGGCGCCGTGCAGGCCGTGCACTTCCGCGAGGGCAGCCTCGTGAAGGCCGGTGACCTGCTCGTCACCATCGACCCCGCGCCCTACCAGGCCGAAGTCGCGCGCGTCGAAGCCCAGGTTGCCGCCGCGCAGGCCCGCGTGACCTACTCGCAGAGCGAGGCGCAGCGCGCCAAGTCGCTGTGGGACGACCGCGCCGTCGCCAAGCGCGAGTTCGACGAGAAAGACAACGCCGCCCGCGAGGCCGCCGCCAACCTGCGCGCCGCGCAGGCCGCGCTGCAGTCGGCCCAGCTGAACCTGGGCTACACCCAGGTGCGCGCGCCGGTGGCCGGCCGCGTCGGCAAGGTCGAGGTGACGACGGGCAACCTCGTCGCCGCGGGCGCGGGCGCGCCGGTGCTGACGACGCTGGTGTCGGTGAGCCCCATCTACGCCAGCTTCGACGCCGACGAGAAGGTCGTGCGCGACGCGTTGGCCACGCTGCCTGGCGGTGCGGCCGAACGCCGCGGCCTGGAACGCATCCCCGTCGAGATGCTGGCGGGCAGCGACAAGGCCACGACCGGCCGCCTTCAGCTGGTGGACAACCAGGTGGACGCCAAGAGCGGCACGCTGCGCGTGCGCGCCCAGTTCGACAACAAGGACGGCGCGCTGATCCCGGGCCAGTTCGCCAAGCTGCGCCTCGGGCAGGCCCGCCACGAGGCGGCCCTGCTCGTCAACGAGCGCGCCGTTGGCACCGACCAGGACAAGCGTTATGTCATCGTCGTCGGCACTGGCAACCAGGCTGAATGGCGCCCCGTGACGCTGGGCGCCAGCGTGAACGGCCTGCGCGTCGTGACCTCGGGCCTGCAGGGTGGCGAGCGCATCGTCGTCGGCGGCGTGCAGCGCGTGCGACCGGGCTCGGTCCTCGCGCCCAAGGACGTCGCGATGGACGCCAAACCGGAACTGAGCGCAAAGATTTAGCCCACCCCCTACGCGCTTCGCGCGCCCCCTCAAGGGGGCACAGCCAGTGGACCGGCAAAGCCGGATCCACGGCTGTCGCTCGACCTTGCGACGGCCTAGCGGCGTCGCAGTCCAGGAAGGACAACCTCAATGAATCTCTCCAAATTCTTCATCGACCGCCCGATCTTTGCGGGCGTGCTGTCGCTGCTGATCTTCATCGGCGGCCTGCTGTCGATCCGCGCGCTGCCGATCTCGGAATACCCCGACGTCGTGCCGCCGTCGGTCGTCGTGCGCGCCCAGTACCCCGGCGCCAACCCCAAGGTCATCGCCGAGACGGTGGCCACACCGCTCGAGGAGGCCATCAACGGCGTCGAGGACATGCTCTACATGGGCAGCCAGGCGACGACGGACGGCCTGATGACGCTGACCGTCAGCTTCAAGCTCGGCACCGACCCCGACAAGGCCCAACAGCTGGTGCAGAACCGCGTCAGCCAGGCCGAGGCGCGGCTGCCAGAGGAGGTCAAGCGCCTGGGCGTGACGACGGTCAAGAGCAGCCCCGACCTGACCATGGTCGTGCACCTGACCTCGCCCAACGACCGCTACGACATGACCTATCTGCGCAACTACGCGCTGCTCAACGTCAAGGACCGCCTGGCGCGCATCCAGGGCGTCGGCCAAGTGCAGTTGTTCGGTGCGGGCGACTACTCGATGCGCATCTGGCTGGACCCACAGAAGGTGGCCGAGCACGGCCTGTCGGCCAGCGACGTCGTCACCGCCATCCGCGGCCAGAACGTGCAGGCCGCGGCCGGCGTCGTCGGCGCGTCGCCGGGCCTGGCGGGCGTGGACCTGCAGCTGTCCGTCAACGCGCAGGGCCGGCTGCAGTCGGTCGAGGAGTTCGGCGACATCATCGTGAAGACCGGTTCAGGAGGCGCCGTCACGCGGCTGCGTGACCTGGGCCGGCTGGAGCTGGGCGCGTCCGAGTACGCGCTGCGTTCGCTGCTGGACAACAAGTCCGCCGTCGCTGTGCCCATCTTCCAGGCCCCGGGCGGCAATGCGCTGGACATCTCGGCCAACGTGCGCGCCACGATGGCCGATCTGAAGGCCGCCATGCCCGAGGGCGTGGACTACACCATCGTCTACGACCCGACGCAGTTCGTCCGAGCCTCCATCGAGTCCGTCATACACACGCTGCTGGAAGCCGTCGCGCTGGTGGTGCTGGTCGTCATCCTGTTCCTGCAGACCTGGCGCGCTTCCATCATCCCGCTGCTGGCCGTGCCGGTGTCCATCGTCGGCACCTTCGCGGTGATGCATGGCTTCGGCTTCTCGATCAACGCCTTGAGCCTGTTTGGCCTGGTGCTGGCCATCGGCATCGTCGTGGACGACGCCATCGTCGTGGTGGAGAACGTGGAGCGCAACATCGCGGCCGGCCTGAGCCCGCGCGACGCGACCTACCAGGCCATGCGCGAGGTCTCGGGCCCCATCATCGCCATCGCGCTGGTGCTGATCGCCGTGTTCGTACCGCTGGCCTTCATCACCGGCCTGACGGGCCAGTTCTACAAGCAGTTCGCGCTGACCATCGCGATCTCGACGGTGATCTCGGCGATCAACTCGCTGACGCTGTCGCCCGCGCTGGCCGCGCTGCTGTTGAAGGACCACCAGGCCCCCAAGGATGCGCTGACCCGCGGCATGGACCGCGTGCTGGGCGGCTTCTTCGCGCGCTTCAACCGGCTGTTCACGCGCAGCGCCGACAGGTACGGCAGCGGCGTGAAGACGCTGATGTCGCGCAAGGCGCTGATGATGGTGATCTACCTGGGCCTCGTGGCGGCCACAGCGGGCCTGTTCAAGGCCGTGCCCGGCGGCTTCGTGCCCGGCCAGGACAAGCAGTACCTGATCGGCTTCGCGCAGCTGCCTGATGGCGCCACGCTGGACCGCACCGAGGACGTCATCCGCCGCATGACCGACATCACGCTCAAGACGCCGGGCGTGGAGCACGCGGTTGCCTTCCCCGGCTTGTCCATCAACGGCTTCACCAACAGCGCCAGCTCGGGCATCGTGTTCGCGACGCTCAAGCCCTTCGACGAGCGCCGCACGCCCGAGCTGTCGGCGGGCGCCATCGCTGGCAAGCTGAACGCGCAATACGGCGCGGTGGAGGACGCCTTCATCGTCATGTTCCCGCCACCGCCCGTGCAGGGCCTGGGCACCACCGGCGGCTTCAAGCTGCAGCTGCAGGACCGCGGCGGCCTGGGTTACGAGGCGCTGGACGCCGCGCTCAAGGCCTTCATGGCCAAGGCCTACAAGACACCGGAGCTGGCGGGCCTGTTCTCCAGCTACCAGGTCAACGTGCCGCAGCTGTTCGCTGACCTGGACCGCACCCGCGCCCGTCAACTCGACGTGGCCGTGACCGACGTGTTCGAGACCATGCAGATCTACCTTGGCAGCCTGTACGTCAACGACTTCAACAAGTTCGGCCGCACCTACTCGGTCCGCGTCCAGGCGGACGCCGCCTACCGCGCCCGTGCCGAAGACATCGGTGCGCTGAAAGTGCGCTCGTCGTCGGGCGAGATGGTGCCGCTGTCCGCACTGATGAAGGTGCAGCCCAGCTTCGGGCCGGAACGTGCCATGCGCTACAACGGTTTCCTGTCCGCCGACATCAACGGCGGCGCCGCGCCCGGCTTCTCGTCGGGCCAGGCCCAGGCCGCCGTGGAGCGCCTCGCCGCCGAGACGCTGCCGCCAGGCATCAGCTTCGAATGGACCGACCTGACATACCAGGAAAAGATCGCTGGCAACTCGGCGGCCTGGGTGTTCCCGCTGGCCATCCTGCTGGTCTTCCTGGTGCTGGCCGCGCAGTACGAGAGCCTGACGCTGCCCATCGCCATCCTGCTCATCGTGCCCATGGGCCTGCTGGCGGCGATGGCGGGTGTGTGGCTGGACGGTGGCGACAACAACGTCTTCACGCAGATCGGCCTCATCGTGCTGGTGGGCCTGAGTGCGAAGAACGCCATCCTCATCGTCGAGTTCGCCCGCGAGCTGGAGTTCGCCGGCCGCACCCCGGTGCAGGCAGCGCTGGAGGCGGCGCGCCTGCGGCTGCGGCCCATCCTGATGACGTCGATGGCCTTCGTCATGGGCGTGCTGCCGCTGGTGCTCAGCACCGGCGCCGGCGCCGAGATGCGCCAAGCCATGGGCGTGGCGGTGTTTGCCGGAATGATCGGCGTGACCTTCTTCGGCCTGTTCCTGACGCCGCTGTTCTACGTCATCCTCCGCCGCCTGACGGGCAACGCCCCTCTGCGCCACCACGGTGGCCAGGTGGCGGCACCGGCTGCTTCTGAAAGTCCCACGCAGCACGTCGCGCCTGTGGCCGACGCCCTGCCGCAACGAGGCAAGTGATCATCATGAAATTGACCCTGACCCCACTTTTCGCAGCGCTGCTGCTGGCGGGCTGCGCCTCGATCGGCTCGGTGGACCCCGCCCAGCTGCCGCAGGCACCCGCCGCCTACAAGACGGTCGCGAACGCCGCGCCTGCGCTGACCGCCAGCTGGTGGCAGCCGTTTGCCGACCCCGTGCTGGACGAGCTCGTCGGCCGCGCGATGGCGGCCAACACCAGCGTGCAGCTGGCCGCCAACCGCCTGTCGCAGGCCCGCGCTTCGCTGGGCTCGGCCCAGGCCGCGCGCCTGCCGCAACTCGGCGCCTCCGCCGGCGCCGGCCGCAACACGCTCACGCCGGGTGCGCCAGGCGCCACGCAGTACAGCGCCGGACTCAACCTGGCCTACGAGCTGGACCTCGGCGGCCGCCTGCTGCATGAGCGCAACGCCGCCGCGCTGGATGTGCTGGCCCGCGAGCAGTTGCTGGCCGACGCGCGCCTGCTGGTGCAGGCTAACGTGGCGCGCGGGTATCTGGCGCTGCGCGCACTGGACGCCGAGCGCGACCTCGTGCAGGGCACCGTCTCAGCCTACGCCGAGACGCTGGCGCTGACGGAGAAGCGCGCCCGCGCCGGCGATGTGGCCGACCTGGACCTGGCCCGCGTGCGCGCCGAGCTGGCCGCCAACGAGGCTGAAGCGCTGGCGCTGGACCGCCGCCGCGTCGAGCTGGAGACGGCGCTGGCCGTGCTACTGGGCGAACCAGCGTCCAGCTTCCGCCTGGCACCGGCGACCTGGGCGACCGCGCTGCCCGCCGTGCCCGCCGGCCTGCCATCTGAACTGCTGCAGCGCCGCCCCGACCTGGCCGCCGCGCGCAGCCAGTTGCAGGCAGCGCAGGCCCGCGTCGGCGTAGCGCAGGCCGCCTGGTGGCCCAGCCTGTCACTGACGGCGCAAGGCGGCGGCGTGTCCGGCGAGTTGTCCGACCTGCTGAAGAGCGGCGCCAGCACCTGGGGCGTGGGCCTGCTGGCCGCGCTGCCGATCTTCGACGGTGGCCGCCGTGAAGCCGGCGTCAACGCGGCGCAGGCGGCGTTGCAGGGCAGCGCCATCGCGTTCCGCGAGCAGTTCCTGCTGGCGCTGAAGGACGTGGAAGACCAGCTCGGCGCGCTGGCGCTGCTGCAGGCACAAGGCAACGCCAATGCCCGCGCCGTGGCCGCGGCTGGCCAGGCGCTCAAGCTGTCGGACACACGCTACCGCAACGGCCTCGTCAGCCAGTTGGAGCTGCTGGACGCCCGCCGCAGCGAGCTGGCCAACCGGCGCGCCGCGTTGCAGGTGCGCTCGGCGCAGTACCAGGCGACGATAGGGCTGATCCGCGCGCTGGGCGGCGGCTGGCCCGGCGCCTGAGCGCCGCGCGGCTCAGGGCAGCATCAGGGCAGCGACTTGCAGCTGGGCTTGCAGACCACCTCGTTGCGGCCCAGCAGCCGGATGGATTGCAGGCTGGCCGGCGACCTGTGCTTGCCGCACTTGAAGCAGGAGCGGGTGTGGCCGCTGCCGAGGAAGGGCGAACCGCCCACTTTCGACGCATAGCGCAGGCCATCCTGGCGGACCGCGGTGACGGTGTCTTTGCTCATCTTCAGACAGGTCGGGGTGAAGCATGCATTGAGGCACGGCGCAGATGACAACGCCACCTCGCAACCCCGCAGAGACACCCTGAAAACACCGCAAACCACGGGCTTACCCGGCCCTGATCTGCGGGGTCGGCGAGCGGGGACAATGCGATCCCTCTCGAAGACACCCCATGGCCAAGCTCTTCTTCCGTTACGCCGCGATGAACGCCGGCAAGTCCACCGCCCTGCTGCAGGTGGCGCACAACTACGAGGAGCGCGGCCACCGCGTGCGCATCTTCACCGCGCGCCTGGACGACCGCTACGGCCACGGCTTCGTCACGTCCCGCCTGGGGCCGCAGCGCGAGGTGGAACAGTTCGACGCCACGACCGACTTCGTCGCGCTGATGGACGCCTCACCCGGCATCGCCTGCATCCTGGTGGACGAGGCGCAGTTCCTGTCCAAGCAGCAGGTGCAGCAGCTCCATGAAATGGCCCACCTGCGCAACCTGCCGGCCATCTGCTATGGCCTGCGCACCGACTTCCAGGGCGAGCTCTTCCCCGGCTCGGCCACGCTGCTGGCGCTGGCCGACGAGATGGACGAGATGAAGACCATCTGCGACTGCGGCCGCAAGGCGACGATGAACATGCGCGTGGACGCCGGCAACCGCAAGGTCACCGAGGGCGCGCAGGTGGAGATCGGCGGCAACGCGCGCTACCGCTCGGTGTGCGGGCGCTGCTTCAGACAAGGCTAGCCCCTCGTCCAAGGAGTACCTTGGCCGGTCCCCCGAGGGGACGGCGATGCTTGCGGTATCGAACCGCGAGCACATCGCCAGCCGGGCCGGCTCGGGAGCGGCCCAGCGCTCGGCCCGTTAACGAAGGCCCAGCGCCTCACGGACCGCGGCGGCGGCAGCCTCGCCCTTGGCCTTCTGCACACGCTCGACCAGCTGCAGCGCCAGGGCCTGCAGCTCCGCCAGGCTGTCGCAGCGCTCCACCTCCAGCGCGAAGGCATAGCCCTTGAACGGGCCCAGCAGCTTGGTGGCCTGGCCGCTGAGGTAGGTGTAGAGCGCCGCCCGGTCCAGCAGCGGCGAGCCCGAAGCAGGCGCCGAGGAGGGTGCAGCCGCAGCAGCCGGCGTGGCTGCCGGCGGCACGGCCGCCGCCGGGCGCGGCGCGGCGCGGCCTTCGGCGGCGATGAGGCCCTGCTGGATCAGCGTATCCAGATCCGCGGGCGTGGCCCCGGCAACAAGGCCCAACCAATCGCTGGCGGTCTTGGTGGCGTCCAGCACCAGCAGCAGGTTGCGCGCCGCGCGAGACAGCGGCAGCGCGCGTGCGCGGATCTCGGCACGGCCGGCCTCGGTTTTGGAAAGCAGCTGATCAAGCACGGTGCAGAACCCCACCCACCACCGGCGGGTGCCGGCGTCAGGCCATCGTCACGTAGGAAAACGGGCGATCAGGTCTTGTCCCGCAGCTCGCGGCGCAGGATCTTGCCCACGGGCGTCTTGGGCAGGTCGGTGCGGAACTCGACGATCTTGGGACGTTTGTAGCCCGTCAGGTTCAATTCGCAATACGCGCGCACATCAGCCTCGGTGACATTCGGGTCTTTCTTCACGATGACCACCTTCACCGCCTCGCCGGCCTTGGCGTCCGGCACACCCACAGCGGCGCACTCCAGCACGCCGGGCATCTGCGTGAGCACGTCCTCGACCTCGTTCGGATACACATTGAAACCGCTGACGAGGATCATGTCCTTCTTGCGGTCGACGATCCTGAAGTAACCGCGTTCGTCCACGGTGCCTATGTCGCCGGTGCGGAAGAAGCCGTCGGCCGTCATGACCTTGGCCGTCTCGTCCGGGCGCTGCCAGTAGCCGGCCATGACCTGCGGGCCGCGGATGGCGATTTCGCCCGGCTGGCCGGCCGGCACCTCGTGACCGTCGTCGTCGAGCAGCTTGAGTTCGGTCAGCGGCATGGGCAGGCCGATGGTGCCGGTGTAGGCGGTGCTGTCGGTCGGGTTGCAGGTGGCGGTGGGCGAGGTCTCGGACAGGCCGTAGCCCTCGACGATGGGGCAGCCGGTCTTCTCCAGCCACAGCTTGGCCGTGGCCTGCTGCACCGCCATGCCGCCACCCACCGAGATAACCAGCCGGCTCCAGTCCACCGTGTTGAAGTCGGCGTGGTTGGCCATGGCCATGAACAGCGTGTTGACAGCCGGGAAGCTGTGGAAGCGGTGGGCGCTGAGCTCCTTGAACATGGCCGGCAGATCCCGCGGGTTGGGGATCAGCACATTGGCGCCGCCCATGTGCATGGACAGCATCATGTTCGTGTTGAAACCGAAGATGTGATACAGCGGCAGCGCGCAAACCGTGACCACCTGCTGGCCCGCCGGGATCTTCTTCAGCGCCGGCTGGTACCAGGCCTCGGCCTGCAGGATGTTGGCAACCAGGTTGCGGTGCTTGAGCACCGCGCCCTTGGACACGCCGGTCGTGCCGCCGGTGTACTGCAGCACGGCGATGTCCTCGGGGCCCAGCTTGGGCGCCTTGTAGGTGAGGCTGCGGCCTTTGGCCAGCGCATCATTGAAGCGCACGGCACCCGGCAGCTCGAAGGCCGGCACCATCTTCTTCACCTTGCGCACGACGTAGTTGACCAGGCTGCCCTTGACGAGGCCCAGCATGTCGCCCATGGCGGCGAGGATGATGTGCTTGGTGGGCACGTGCTGGATGACCTGCTGCAGCACCGAGGCGAAGTTCTCGATGATGACAATGGCTTTGGCGCCCGAGTCCTTGAGCTGATGCTCCAGCTCGCGCGGTGTGTACAGCGGGTTGACGTTGACCACCACATAGCCTGCCCGCAGCACGGCGGCCACGGCCACCGGGTACTGGAACAAGTTGGGCATCATGAGGGCGACGCGGTCACCCTTCTCCAGGCCCAGCCCCTGCAGATACGCCGCCAGCGCCCGCGAGGCCTCGTCCACCTGCGCGAAGCTGACGCTCTTGCCCATCATCAGGTAGGCCGCCTTGTCGGCGTTCTTCTTGAACGAGGTATCGAGCAGGTCCACCAGGCTGGGGTAGAGCGACACATTGATGTCGCGCGGCACCTCCGCCGGGTAGTACTTCAGCCAGATGGGCTCCATGCCTTGTCTCCTTATGGGTTGGCACGGATTCTGGCCGATGGCCAGCGGTGGGCCGGTCAGGGGATTCGATAGCGGGGGGAAGCAGCCCCCTACTCCACAGCCTTCAGCATGTCCTCGACCACCTTCTTCGCGTCGCCGAACACCATCATGGTCTTGTCCATGTAGAACAGTTCGTTGTCCAGGCCAGCGTAGCCCGCAGCCATGGAGCGCTTGTTGACGATGATGGTCTTGGCCTTGTAGGCCTCAAGAATCGGCATGCCGTGGATGGCGCTGCCCTTCACGTGCGCGGCAGGGTTCACGACATCGTTGGCGCCCAGGATGATGGCCACGTCGGCCTGCGCGAACTCGGCGTTGATGTCTTCCATCTCAAAGACCTGGTCGTAGGGCACCTCGGCCTCGGCCAGCAGCACGTTCATGTGCCCCGGCATGCGGCCGGCCACCGGGTGGATGGCGTACTTCACCGTCACGCCCTTCTCGGTCAGCTTGGCGGCCAGCTCCTTCACCGCATGCTGAGCGCGCGCCACGGCCAGGCCATAGCCGGGCACGATGATGACGGTCTCGGCATTGCCCATCACGAAGGCGGCATCGTCAGCGCTGCCGCTCTTGACGTTGCGCTGCACGCCGCCGCCAGATACAGCGGTCGCGGCGTCGCCACCAAACCCGCCCAGGATCACGTTGAAGAACGAGCGGTTCATCGCCTTGCACATGATGTAGCTCAGGATCGCCCCCGAGCTGCCCACCAAGGAGCCGGCAATGATCAGCATGCTGTTGTTCAGCGAGAAGCCGATGCCCGCCGCCGCCCAGCCGGAGTAGCTGTTCAGCATGCTCACCACCACCGGCATGTCGGCGCCGCCGATGGGGATGATGAGCGTCACGCCCAGCACCAGGCCCAGCGCGATGACGATCCAGAAGTCCATCTGGCTCTGGCTGTGCCAGAAGCCGAACACGAAGAAGGCCGCCGCCAGCCCGAGCACCGCGTTCAGCGCATGCTGGCCCTTGAAGACCACCGGCGCGCCCTGGAACAGGCGGAACTTGCTCTTGCCCGACAGCTTGCCCCAGGCGATGACGGAGCCGGTGAAGGTGACCGCGCCGATGAAGGCGCCCAGCGCCAGCTCGATGCGATTGCCGCCAGGAATGTCGCCACCCTTGGCGGTGATCTGGAAGGCCCAGGGCTCGTAGGCCGCCGCGGCCGCGATGGCCACGGCCGCCAGGCCGATCATGCTGTGGAAGAAGGCCACCAGCTCGGGCATCTTGGTCATCTCGACCGTCTTGGCCTTCCAGGCACCGAAGCCACCGCCGACAACCAGCCCCAGCATCACCCAGCCCAGGCCGGTGGCCGAGCCGGCCAGCTTGACGATGAGCGCCGCCGTCGTGAACGCGGCAATGGCCATGCCGGTCATGCCGAAGACATTGCCACGGATGGAGGTCGTCGGATGCGACAGGCCCTTCAGCGACTGGATGAAGCAGACGCTGGCGATGAGGTACAGCAGCGTGACCAGGTTCATGCTCATCACGCGCCCTCCTTCTTGGCGGTGGGCTTGTCCTTCTTCTTGAACATCTCCAGCATGCGCCGCGTGACGAGGAAGCCGCCGAAGATGTTGACCGCCGCCAGCGCGACGGCCACGACGCCCATGCCCTTGGCGAAGGGCGTCTCGGTCAGCGCCGCCGCCAGCATGGCGCCGACGATGACGATGGCCGAGATCGCGTTCGTCACGGCCATCAGCGGCGTGTGCAGCGCGGGCGTCACCGTCCAGACGACGTGGTAGCCCACGTAGATGGCCAGCACGAAGATGATGAGATTGATGATGGTGTGATCAACCAGTTCCATGGTCAGCCCCTCGTCACTTGTCCGTCTTGCGTCACGCGGCAGGCCGCGACGATGTCGTCATCCAGCGGCACGGTGAGCGTGCCCTCCTTGGTGATGACGAGCTTCAGGAAGTCCAGCACGTTGCGCGCGTACAGCGCCGACGCATCAGCCGCGACGAGCGCCGGCAGGTTGGTCTCGCCGACGATGACGACGCCGTGCTTCACGACGGTCTTGCCCGCCTCCGTCAGCGGGCAGTTGCCGCCGGCCGGGGCGGCGATGTCAACGATGACCGAGCCGGGCTTCATGGCCTTGACCATGTCCTCGGTAACGAGCACAGGCGCGGCGCGGCCGGGGATGAGGGCGGTGGTGATGACGATGTCGGCCTGCGCCACGCGCTTGGCCACCTCCGCCTTCTGCCGCTCCAGCCAGCTCGGCGGCATCGGCCGCGCGTAGCCGCCCACGCCTTCGGCCGCTTCTTTCTCCTCGGCCGTCTCGTAGGGCACGTCGATGAACTTGGCGCCCAGCGACTCGACCTGCTCCTTCACCGACGGCCGCACGTCGCTGGCCTCGATGACGGCGCCCAGCCGCTTGGCCGTCGCGATCGCCTGCAGGCCCGCCACGCCGACGCCCAGGATGACGACACGCGCCGCCTTCACGGTGCCGGCGGCCGTCATCAGCATGGGGAAGAAGCGCTGGTAACGATCGGCCGCGATCATGACGGCCTTGTAGCCGGCGATATTGGCCTGGCTGGACAGCACGTCCATGCTCTGCGCGCGCGTCGTGCGCGGCGCGGCTTCCAGCGCGAAGCTCGTCAGCCCGGCGGCGGCCATCGCGGCCAGGCCGTCGCGATCGAAGGGGTTGAGCATGCCGACCAGCGCCGTGCCGGGCTTCATCAGCGCCAGCTCGTCGCCGGCCGGCGCACGCACCTTCAGCACCAGCTCGCTGCCCAGCGCGGCGGCCTGGTCGACGATCTCGCAGCCCACCGCTTCGTAAGCGGCATCGGTGACGCTGGCCGCCACGCCGGCACCGCCTTCGATGCGCAGCACGTGGCCGGCGGCCTTCAGCTTCTTGGCCGTCTCGGGCGTGACGGCCACACGGGACTCTCCGGCCGCGCGTTCGCGCGGGACACCAATCTGCATGCGGGCTCCTCGAAGGGGCAGGTGTTGCGTCCCAGCTTACACAATGCCCCGTGTCGCCCCGTGCGGGAATTCGCGAGGAAGTTTCATGGTTGCCACAGAGAGATTCCGTCCCAGCGTGACTGTCGCGGCGGTGATTGAGCGCGACGGGCGCTACCTGCTCGTCGAGGAAGAGACAGCCGAGGGCCTGATGCTGAACAACCCCGCCGGCCATGTGGAGCTGGGCGAAAGTCCCATCGAGGCCGTCGTGCGCGAGGCGCTGGAGGAAACCGCGCGGCCCTTCACGCCCGAGCATTTCCTGGGTGTCTACCTGGCCCGCTTCGTGCGGCCGGCGCGATTAGAGGATGTGACCTATGTTCGGCTGGCCTTCAGTGGTGCAGCGGGCGACGAGATCGCCGGCCGCGCGCTGGACGCGGGCATCCACCGCACGCTGTGGATGACGCTGGACGAGGTGGCCGCCTGCGCCGAGCGCCACCGCAGCCCGCTGGTGCTGCAGTGCGTGCAGGACCATGCCGCCGGCCGGCGGCTGCCGCTGGAGGCGGTGTTCTCGCACGCCTCGCTGACGACCCCGCTCGTGAAAGGCTGAGCGCCGCTTTGGGACAATCCCGCCCATGAGCTCCGAGAAAAAGCATCGAGTCGTCGTCGGCCTGTCCGGCGGCGTGGACTCGGCCGTGACCGCCCACCTGCTCAAGGCACAGGGCCACGAGGTCATCGGCATCTTCATGAAGAACTGGGAAGACGATGACAACGACGAGTACTGCTCGACGCGTCAGGACTTCCTGGACGCCGCCTCGGTGGCCGACGTGCTGGGCATCGAGATCGAGCATGTCAACTTCGCGGCCGAGTACAAGGATCGCGTCTTCGAGAGCTTTCTGCGCGAGTACCAGGCCGGCCGTACGCCCAACCCCGATGTGCTGTGCAACGCCGAGATCAAGTTCAAGGCGTTTCTCGACCACGCGATGCGCCTGGGCGCCGAGAAGATCGCAACGGGTCACTACGCTCGCGTGCGTGAGGTCGACGGCGAGTTCCAGTTGCTCAAGGGTCTGGACCCGCTGAAGGACCAGAGCTACTTCCTGCACCGGCTGAGTCAGGCGCAGATGAGCAAGGCGATGTTCCCGGTGGGCCACCTGCCCAAGACCGAGGTGCGCCGCATCGCCGCCGACATCGGCCTGCCGAACGCAAAGAAGAAGGACTCCACCGGCATCTGCTTCATCGGCGAGCGGCCGTTCCGCGAGTTCCTGAACAAGTACCTGTCGCACCAGCCCGGCCCCATCAAGGACGAGCGCGGCCGCACACTGGGCCAGCATTTGGGCCTGAGCTTCTACACGCTGGGCCAGCGCCAGGGCCTGGGCATCGGCGGCGTGAAGGACAAGAAGGCGCCGCGTGGCGGCGGCGAGCACGCCCCCTGGTTCGTGGCCGCCAAGGACATCCCGACCAACACGCTGATCGCCGTGCAGGGCCACGACCACCCGCTGCTGCAAAGCCCCGCGCTGCTGGCCGACGACCTGAGCTGGATCGCCGGCCACGCGCCCGCCGCCGGCCTGGCCGCGGCCAAGACGCGCTACCGTCAGGCCGACGCCGCCTGCGCCGTCGGCTACGACGAAGCCGGCCGGCTGCGGCTGCGCTTCACCGAGCCGCAATGGGCCGTCACACCGGGCCAAAGCGCCGTGCTGTACGACGGCGACGTGTGCCTGGGGGGCGGCGTCATTGCCGCCGCCCTGCCGGCTCAGGCCTGACGACGGCGTACCGCCAGCCCAATGGCTGCCAGCCCGGCCAGCAGCAGCGCGTACTGCTCAGGCTCGGGCACGGCGCTGACAGTCAGGCTGATGCGGTCGCCGGCCTGCAGGTCCGCCTGGGCCAAGGTCCAGTCGGTCTTGCCGGCGCCGCCCAACGCGTTGCCCAGCTCGACGTCCAGAAACTCCTCGGACGAGAACGTCACGGTGCGCGTGCCGCCGCTGCCCGTCACCGATGAGGCTTCGCCGCTGAACGGGCGCGTCACGCTGCCGACGCTGCCGAAACTGCCACGGTCCAGCGTCAGCGTCAGGCCTCGCAGGCCGACGCCGGTGTAGTTGCGGATGACGGCGTTGAGGCCGATGGGCGCCAGCAGGTCGTCCTCGTCCAGGCGCCAGGTCAGCACGGCGGGCGCGCTGCTGCCCAGGTCCAGGTCGAAGGACAGCAGGCCGGTGCTGCTGTAGTCCGTGGCCACGGTGGCGCCTTGCGTGAGCGCGCCCTCGAAGCTCAGGGCTTGGGCGGGCAAGGCGGCGGCCAGCGCGAGCGCGGCGGCGATCAGGGTCTTGGTCATGGTGAGGCTCCGGGAATCAAAGGCTGCCGCGCGTCCACGGGCCGGTGATGGCCAGCGTGACGCCGGTGTAGAGGTTCACGAACAGCACGCGGCCGTCCGGGCTGAAGACGCAGCCGGCCCATTCGGAATTGCGCTGGTCGCCAGCGGTGGCGCCGGTCTTGCCGACTGCGTCGAGCTGGGCACGGGTGAAGTTGTAGTTGTGCTTGGCAAACACATAGCTGCCGCCGGTGGGCGTGACCACCTTGAGGTACTGGGCCGTGATGGCCGGCGTGTTGCCGGGGCCGCCGGTGCCGCCGTCCTCGCAGAACAGCACGCCGCCGCGCGGGCTGACGCACAGGTTGTCGGGCGAGTTGCCGACCTGCAGGCTGTTGCTGACGAAGATGGCCTTCAGCGTCATGCTGGCCAGGTGCAGCGCCCAGATGCGGCCGGCGCGAGCCGGGCTGGTGGTGACCTGCTTGTCGGTGAAGTAGACGATGCCGCCCGCCACCCAGCAGCCCTCGGTGGCGCCGAAGATGGCCGCGCCGTTGGCATAAGCCTGGCGGTAGGGGCCGCTGGCCGACACATTGCCGTTGATGGTGGGCAGCGTCGCACCGTCCAGGTCGGGGTTGGCCACGTCCACCCAGTCGCAGAGGTACTCCTGGCACAGCGTGGGGTCGCGCAGGTCGGCGTTCGCCACCGCACGCACGCGCAGGCCTTGCAGCGTGCCGCCGGCGTGCAGGCTGTTCAGGCCGCCAGCCAGGTTGGCGGGGCGGAAGCGATACAGCGTATTGGCATTGCCCTGATCTTCCGTGAGATACCAGTAGCCCGTGGCCGGATCGATGGCGCTGGCCTCATGGGCCATGCGGCCCATCGCAATGATGGGCTCCGGGTTGGCCGCCGTGAGGCTGGTGTCGGCGGGCACCTCGAACACATAGCCATGCTTCTTGCCGGTGCTGGATACGCTGTTGCTGCGGATCTCCTCGTTGGACATCCACGAGCCCCAGGTGCTGGCGCCGCCGGCGCAGGGGCGGTAGATGCCGCCGAGGCTGGCGTAGCTGCCCACCCAGTTGCCATCGCGCCAGACCAGGTTGGTATTGCCGCCAACCTGATAGCTGGCACCGGTGATGCCCGTGTCGTACTTGGCGACGTTGGCGCGGCCCGCACCCACGATGTTGGCTGCATTGCTGCTGGTGCTGTGCTCGTGGTTGCGCACCAGGATGATCTCGGTGCTGCGGCCCACGCGGCGCTGCACGACGACGCCCATGCCGTCATGGGCGCCGGGCGTCACCAGGCCGTCGGACATCACGTCACCGCGCCAACCGTAGCTCTTGTAGCTGAAGCCCGCCGGCAGCTCGATCAGCGGCAGGCCGGTCGTCAGATCGTTGACCGGTGCCGTGGCACCGTAAGGGCTGTCCAGCAGGGACGAGGCGCCGGCCGCCACGCAGCTACCGGTGTTGGCCTCGGCCACACGCGTGGCCAGCGCGCCGATGGGGCCGGCGAAGGCGGCCGCCACGGCAGCGGCGCCACCCTTGAGCAGGCCGCGACGGCCCGTGTCTGCTTGATCCATGTGTGTGCTCCAACGACCGGTGATGAGGAAGTGCGCATGCTCGCGACGCCCGATGAAGCCGCAATGACGTTGACAATGCGCCGCCATGAACCGTCTGGACCGTCTGCTCGCCCGCCTGGCCGAACCCGGCCTCGTGCTGCGCCTGGCCGCGCTGGTGGTGTGTGCGATGGAGCTGGTGAGCGCCGGCGCCGCCCTGTTCGGTGCGCGCACCGAGCCCTATGACGGCCTGGTGTCCAACATCTGGCGCCAGCTCGGCGGCGACGCCAACGACCGCGGCCTGCTGCTGATCTGCGTGGCCCTGCTGCTGGCCTTCGTCGCGCTGATGTGGCGCCTGGCCAGCCGGGGCGCCAGCGTCGTCGCCGTGAACCGGCGGCTGGGCTGGCTGCTGCTGGTGGACCTGCTGGCCTACGGCGTGACGCCGGGCCTGCCCTTCCTCGTCACAGCGCTGGCCGCCGTGCTGCTGCCGGCGCGCATGGCGCTGGGCTTCGGCGCCGCGCAGGTGCTGCTGAACACCGGCATCTACGCCGGCCCCGAGGCCAATGCCTGGCTGGACCAGTTCGGCCTGCTGTCCTCGATGCTGGCGCTGCACGGCCTGGCCTTCGGCCTCGGCCGCATGGCCGCTGCCGAGGCCGAGAAGCGCCGCTGGCTGCAGGCCGTGCTGGCCGAGCAGCTCTCCGGCGAGCAGTTGCTGGCCGAGCAGATGCGCTACAGCGAGCGCATGCAGATCGCCCGCGAGCTGCACGACCTGATGGGCCACCACCTGACCGCACTGAACCTGCAGCTGCAGCTGGGCGGCGCGCTGCTGGCACGGGCCGACGCCGGCGGCGCGGGCCAGGCGCTCGCGCGTGCCGAAGGTGTGGCCGCGCAGCTGCTGGCCGATGTGCGCGAGGCCGTGTCGCAGCAGCGCAGCTCGCAGCGCATCGACCTGTCCGCCGCGCTGCAGGCGCTGGCCGAGGGCATTGCCAGCACGCGCATCGAGCTGGCGCTGGACGATGCCGCCCGCGACCTCGGCCCGCGCACCGCGCACGCGTTGCTGCGCTGCGTGCAGGAGGGCGTCACCAACAGCGTGCGCCATGCCGGCGCCCGCCGCGTGCGGGTCGAACTGCAGGGCGCGGGCAATCACGTGACGGTCAGCATCGACGATGATGGCTGCGGTGCGCCGGGCCGGCTCGCCAACGGGGCCGAGGGCTACGGCAACGGCCTGTCCGGCATGGCCGAGCGCATGGCCGAACTGGGGGGGCAGATGCGCGTGACGCGCACCAGCCCGGGATTTCGAATCGAGCTGAGATGTCCGCGATGGGTGTGATCAAGATCCTGCTGGTGGAAGACCAGCAACTGGTTCGCGAGGGCCTGAAGGGCCTGCTGGCGCTGCACGACGAGGTGCAGGTGGTCGGCGAAGCGAACGACGGCGCCGAGGCGCTGGAATGGCTGGCCGGCGCCTCGCCCGAGGCCATGCCCGACATCGTGCTGTCCGACATGCGCATGCCGCGCCTGGACGGGCTGGGCCTGATCCGCGCGCTCGCCGCGCGCGCGCTGCGCCTGCCGGTCATCCTGCTGACCACCTTCGACGACACCGCCACCTTCGACGAGGCGGCCCGCGCCGGTGCCAAGGGCTTTCTGCTGAAGGCCATCAGCCCCGACACGCTGCTGCAGGCGCTGCGCGACGTGCATGCCGGCGGCACCGCGCTGCGCCCGTCGCTGACGACACGCATGGAGGCCAAGGGCGGCGAGCGCGCGTTCACGGCTGCCGATCACCCCGACCCGCTGAGCCCGAAGGAGCTGCAGGTGCTGCGCCTGGTGGCCAGCGGCCGCAGCAACACCGAGATCGCCAGCCTACTGGGCAACAGCGAGGGCGTCATCAAGAACCACTGCTCGGCCATCTTCTCCAAGATGGGCGTGCGCGACCGCACGCAGGCCGTGCTGCGCGCCATCGATCTGGGCTGGATTTAAGGCGATGTCCTAACGCGCCGACCCGCCGGCAGGCGTGGCCAGCTGCAGAACCCAGTAGCGGCGCTGGTTGTGCGGATGGGCCGCGCAGGCCAGGCCGAACTCCTGCAGATCGGCGGCCATCAGGTGCTCGCAATGCGCCGGGCTGGCCAGCCACTGGGCCAGCACCTCGTCCAGCGTCTCGGGGCCGCCGGCCAGGTTCTCGGCCGACACCTGCATCACGTAGCCCGCCTCGCGCAGCCGCGCCCGCAGCGAGGCCCCGCCCGCGCCGGCATGGCTGAGCCGGTCCTGCGCCGCCAGCTCGGCGGCATGCCGGCGCGCCGAGGCGTCCAGCAGGGGCTGCCAGCGCAGCGGCGGCACGGCCGGCCAGTGAACGCTGCCGCAGGCGCGAGGCTGGCTGCGCAACGCCGCCAGGGCCCGCTGCGCCGCCTCGGCCTCGACCTCGCAGCCCGCCTGCGCCGCGGCCCACGGCGCGGCCCCACCAAGACAGCCCAGCAACAGCAACCATGCACGCATGGCGGCATCGTATGCGGGCCAGCGGGCCGCAACGGGCGGTTGCCAAGCGGCCGCCGCAGGCCCAGCATGCGGCCATGAACACCGCCCATCTCCTGCCCCCGCTGCTGGCCGCCACGCTGCTCGCACCGGCCCATGCCGTCGACACCGCGCGCAGCGCCGCCGACGCGATGAAGGCCATAGAGACCGCCATCGGCGAGGCCCCCTGCGAGGGGGATGCCGACTGCCGCGTGCTCAGCGTAGGCGCCAAGGCCTGCGGCGGACCGGAGGCCTATCTGCCCTGGTCGGTGCGCTACACGCAGGGTGCCACGCTGGAGCGGCTGGCGGACGAGCACCGTGCGCTGCGCAGCCGCCAGGATCGTCGCGACGGCCGCGTGTCCAACTGCGCCGTCGTCCCGGCGCCGGCCGTCCAGTGCGTGGCCCGTCGCTGCCAGACGCGGCCAGGCCCGATCACCCGCTAGCCAGATCCGCCTTCCCGGCCGCCGGGCCGTGCGGCAGATCAAGAAAAAGCGGGCCTCGCAGGGCCCGCTTTCGATGCCCCGCAGCGGGGGCGCAAACACACGTCAGGGACGCGCGATCGTCAGTGCCGGGGAACTCCAGGTTTCCCAGTGCGCCGGGTTGGCCGCATCGCCCAGGGCCTTCAGCACGGACAGCTTGATGATGTAGCTGCCGTTCGGCAGCACACCCTGCGTCGTCGTCCCATCCCAGCCGCTGGCGGAGAAGCCGCCCGGCGTGCCGCTGCGGCCGAGGTAATGCTCCTCGCCGATGAGGCCGCGACTGGCCAGCGTCGTCGCATCCAGCACCTCGCGCCTCAGGGTGCGCGACTGGTGATCCAGGTGCAGCAGCACGATGGGAAGGTCGTTACCCGCCATCGTGTAGACGGCGCCTGCAGCCTGCTTGCTGTACGAGCCGGCGCTGAGCTTGGCCAGCCACGGGAAGCCGTTGGCCGTGGGCGTCAGCACCTGGGTCGACTGGTAGTCGCCCTTGAAGCCCGCGTAGGGGACCTGGATGGACGTGCCGTCGGCGTCGGGCGTGAAGGTGATGTAGCCCCCATAGAGCCCGCGGTCGACCAAAGCGGGGTTGGCCGTGATCGTCACGGTCACCGTCGCCACGCCCTTGGCAGGCACCACGACGGTGGGGCTGCTGAAGGTCACGGTCGCGGGCGAGTTGTAGACCCCGGAGATGTTGTAGCTGGCGCCGGTCTGCGTGTTGGGGCCGGCAGCCACGCCGGCCGCATGGCCCAGCGTGTAGGTCACCTGCACCGCGGCATCGTTGCGCAGGGTCAGCTTCTGCACCGTCGATCCGGCCGCGCTCTCGCCCGTGGAAATCTTGCTCGGCAGCACGAACTGCTGAGCCTTCACCGCAGCCACGATGTCGATCATGCCGGCGCCCTGGCGGAAGGCATGCTCACGCAGACCCAGTGACGGGTTACCCGACCAGGCCTTGGGCTTGGCGGTGTTCTGCAGGCGCGTCAGCATGTTGATCATGGGCAGCGCGTTGCGGCCGACGACCGGACCCTCGCGGCCCAGCGCCGCGTTCGGCAGGGCCTGCAGGATCAGCGCGGCGGCGCCAGCCACATGCGGGGACGACATCGACGTGCCGCTCAAGGTGGCACCACCGCCCAGCTCCAGCGGGTAGGCCGAGAAGATGCTGCCGCCTGGGGCGCCCAGGTCAGGCTTGAAGCTCAGGTCCGCAGCCATGCCGAACGAGGAGAAACCCGAGATCAAACCGCCCGTGCCGAACGGGAACCCGACGCTCTCGGCCGTCCAGTTCAACGTGGTCGGGCCGGCACCGATGGCGGCATGCAGCGCCGCGCCTTGCTCTGCGGTGATGCCCACGACCGGGATCGTGATCGACTGGACGCCGGCCACCGATGCGCCGAGCGCGCCAGCCGAGTGGTTGTAGAGCACGACGGCAGCCGCGCCCGCGTTCTGGGCGTTCAGGGCCTTGTCGTAGAAGCCGCAGGCGCCGCGCCGGATCAGCACCGCCTTGCCGGCAAGGCTTCCCGCCGGCAAGGCCGCGCAGGCATCCGGCGCCGTTGTTCCGAGGGTCGGCTGGTCAGCCGCACCGGTCCGGGCCATCGACAAGCTGCCACTGGTGGGTGCTGCCGGCGCACCGGTGGCGGGGTTGTAGCCGTAAGGCGTGCCATTGACGGCAAAAGAGATCTGCGCGTTGTCAAACGACGCGACGCCGATCACGCTCTCGCCCACGCCGGGGGCGCCGGCGGCATACAGCCCATCCGGCGCACTGCCGCCGGGGCCGTTGTTGCCGATCGACGCGACCATCACCACGCCCTTCTTGGCCAGGCGCGATGCGGCCTGTGCCGTCGGGTATTGCGGCCATTGGCGGCTGGCGCCGATGCTCTGGTTGATGACCTGCATGCCATCGGCCAGCGCACGCTCCATCGCCTCCAGCATGATGTCGGCGGTGGTGCTGCCATTGCAGCCGAAGACGCGGTAGGCGCCGAAGGTGACACCCGGTGCCACGCCCTTGAGGCCGCCCCCGTTGGCCCCGACGATACCGGCCACGTGCGTGCCATGACCGCCGCAGTCGTCCGGGTTGCCATCGGGGGACGGCACCGGGTTGTACGAGGCGCTGCTCGAGTCGGCGTTGAACGCATCGCCGACCAGGTCCCAGCCGGCCACCACGCGCGCGCTCGGGAACGGCGTCGTGCCGTTGACACCAGTGCCGCCAAACGCCGGGTGGTCGATATCGACGCCCGTGTCGATGATGCCGACCTTCACGCCGGCGCCCGTGAGGCCCAGCGAGTTCTGCGCGACGGCAGCACCGGTCAGCGAGAGTGCGCGGCTGAGCTCGATCGCAGAGCCGGCCACCTGCTCGGGAGTCGGCGCCTGGATGATCTCGATGGGATGGAGCGCCTTCACGCCCGCCACGCGGGCCAGTTTGGCGCGCTCGATGGCGCCGACGGACACGGCCAGACCGTTGAACAGCGAATTGAAGGCGCGGCGTTCCTGATAAGACACCTTGGCCGCCGCCGCAGCAGCGCGGAACGCGGCCTGCTCGGCCTGCACGGCCGACAGGCTGGCGCCATCCGCCACCGTCTTGCCAGCGAACTCGACGAACCACAGGCGGTTGCCTTCAGCCTGGGAAACAGGGATCGACTGGGCCATGGCCGTCGAGACGGTTGAAAGCGCAGCAATCGCCAACATGACGGGCTTGCGGCTCAATTTCCAGGTGGACATACGACTTCTCCGATGACGAAAGTGCGGATGCTCTCCACTTGTTCCGGTGTTTGGATCCGTGCTTTCCCCACAGCCACCCTCCCGGCTCACGCTGCCCCCATGACAGCGGCAACGAGCCCCCCCTCGAGTGAGGGTGCCCACCGCGCACCAGACACGCCTTGCCATGCAGGCAAAACCTGCCCCCTCCTCTTTCGGCAGGCCCTGAAGACACGGGTAAGTACCCTCACCGAGTCAAGGGGTGTCGACTTTTCATCCGGGGCTTCTCAGCTTGTAGCGATCAACACGGGATGGCAAATTGCAGCCACTTTGTGTTCACGGCCGGAACGGGCTGGCCGTGAATCACCGAACCTGGAGAATCCATGCAAGTCAGTCAACTCAAGCGCGGCGCGATCAGCGCAGCACTGTTTGCTGCGGCCTTGACGGCCGGAGCAGCCCACGCAGGTACCGTCACGCTCGACGTGGCGGGCATTGCCAGCAACGCCGGGTTCGGCGATGCCTCGAACGAGACGCGCTATATCGACATCTTCTCGAACGTCCGCATCACCGGCATCTCGTGGAGCGTCAGCCTAGCCACCGAAGGCAGCAGCTGGCTGTCCGAAATGGGCGTCGATCTGAACACCGGCGCCGGCGGCAGCGGCGTCTCCCTGTTCCCGGGCCTGGGTGAGGACAGCTCGGGCACCGCCACCTACAGCGGATCGGCCGACCTGGTCGGCCTGGGCCTGGACTTCCTGCTCGGGGCCGACGGTCGACTGAACTTCGAGTTCTTCGAGTTCACCGATGACTTCAACGGCACAGACGGCACGTGGGCCAGCGGCAGCCTGACGGTGAACTACATCCCCGAGCCGTCCTCGTTCGGCCTCGCGGGCCTGGCCCTGCTGGGTGTTGGCGCCGTGGCGCGTCGCCGCAAGTCCTGACCCCCTCGCCGGCGACGGCGTGATCAGATCACCAAGGGGCCGCATCACGCGGCCCCTTGGTTTTAGGGCCGGCGCGCTGGGTCAGCGCGACGACGCAGCGCCCACAGGCGGCAGCCCCGCCGCCCCGCCCGGACACAGCAGCCACTGGCCGCGCCGGCTGGCGTGGTACACGGCTTCACGCTGCTCATGGCGCACGACGAGACGCCACCCCGGTTGCAGCGCCATCGTGTAGGTCATGCCGGGCCGCGCACAACCCAGCGATCCATCCGCCCAGTCCACGTCCTCGGTGCGCACCTGCAACACGCCACCACCCGCCAACTGCCAGGCCTGGGCAGCGTCGGCCCGCACTGCGGCCTCGACATCCGCCAGCGTGACCGAGGCGCCCGACACCGGCCTCACCATGCCCGCCCGGACGCGCGGGGCCACGGCGTTCTCGGCACGGTCCGCCGGCAGCGACTGCGCAGCCGTCATGCCGCTGACCGCCAGCAGGCATGCTGCCAGCCCCGCGCGCACCGCCCCAAGGCGGCCCGGCGTGATGACAGGTCGGGGTCGAGGCTGGGGCGGACGCGGCTCATGCATGGATAGGTCATTCGCCGACAAAGAAAGTCGGCGCTCAACGGTGCGGCGAGGATAGCGCGGCCTGCACGCCGACCGCGCCTCACGGCGACTGCGCCAGCGTGCAGCTGCTGGCGGCATCGGCAGGGCACGGCCCCTGCCAGCGGATCTGCACGGCCGCCGCGGGCGGCAGCGGAGCCCGGCCGTCCAGCGCCTGGCCGCGCGTGCCGGTGAAGCTGGCCAGCGTCGTCCAGGCGCTGTCGCCGCCGAGCCGGTACTGCAGCGCGTAGCGGCTGCCGGGCCGCAGCGAACGCGTGCGGATCTGGTATTCACCACCCACGATGGCAAAGCTGGGCGCGTCCCGGAAGGGCTGGGCCAGCGGCTCGCCAATGAACAGGCCCTGACCGGGCCACTCGACCGCCTTCCAATAGGCCTCGATGGCGGTAGCGCCGCGCCAGTAGTGGTCGATCAGCACGGACGCGCGGGAGAACTTCTGCGTATGGTTGCACGGCTCCTCCACCGTGCCGTAACTGGCCGTCGCGCCGGCATCCAGCCAGGCCGTGATGGGCATCTGCCCGCCGCCACCGGGCAGCAGGCCGCCCACGGAGGTCAGCGCATCGGCCAGCGCGCCCGGGCGGAACTGCAGTGTGGACAGGTTGGCCACCTGGGTCAGCCCGGTCAGGTAGAACAGCACATCGGTCTTGCCCGACAGGGAATTGGCCGCCGCCACGCCACTGCTGTTGTCCACGTAGTTCAGCGCCAGCGCGCCGCTCCAGGCCGCCGGCAGCGACTGGAAGTCGGTCCAGCGCACGCTGCGCGCGCTGTCGGTGGTGCGCACCAGCCAGCCCTCGCCGGCCGGCCGCGTGGCGTCGGACGCCACACCGCGGCCGATCAGCGCCTGCGCCGCCGCCAGCGTGCTGGTGCCCAGCAGCATGGACGGCCGCACCTGTACGTCCGCCTGCGGCCGTCGCGTCTCGCGGTCGAACAGCAGCGACGCGGCGGTGCTGGCGCAGGTGTCGGTTGCCGGGCTGGGGTTGCACCAGCGGGTGTCGTAGCCCAGCGCCATCGCGCTGGTGATCCCCATGCTGCAGGCGCCCGCCACCCGGCTGGGTGCGGCCCAGGCCAGCAACGTGGCCTGCACCGAGGCCGGCAGCCGCGCATCGATGTCGGATTTGAGCAACAGGAAATCGGCGGCCGACAGGCTGGCGACAGCCGTGTTGACCTTGACCCGGATCAGGTTGGCCGCCGGCACGCCGCGCGCCGCCACATAGGCCGCCGCCATGGCCTCGCTGACCGCATCGCCCTCGGCCACGATGACGCCCAGATCGGCGGCCGCCAGCCCGCTTGCGGGCAGGGTCAGCGTGAGCGTCTGCCCTATGCCGGGAGGTGCCGTCTCGCTCGTCGTCCCGCTGCTGCCGGCACTCCCCGATCCGCCGCCACCGCAGGCGCTCAGCAGGCCCAAGCACAGGGTCGTCAACAGGCAGGACAGGCGCTTCATGGCCCCATTCTCCCGTGGTCCGAGGCGCTGTTTTTGCACCACTTTGGCGCATATCCGCCCCTTCGCGCGCCGCGAACCCGGGCTTACCCCAGTTTCATGCACCGAGGCGGGGCAATACATTCTTCTCACTCGACGCGGTCAGGGGCTGCAAGCCCAGTGACTGCCTGGCGGGTGTGAGGAGACATACAGCAAGGTTGCTTCGCCATCCCGAAGACAATCTCACCGGCCACCAAGGCACCCCTTGGTGGCCGTTTTATTTTGTTTGCCCCTCGTCCGGTCTTGCGCCGCTGGACGCGGGCAAGCCCGGCCGGTCCCACTAGGGGACGGCGATGCTCGCGGGGCCTGCCCCGTCCGCACATCGCCAGACGGGCCGGCTTGGGAGCGGCCCGGCGCTCGGCCCTAACGAATGCACGAAGGCCCGGGCGCGTTGATGGACTCCTGCATGCTCGAACTCGCCACTGTCGCCCTCGCCTCCCTGCTCGCGGGTTTCATCGACGCGGTGGCCGGCGGCGGCGGGCTCATCCTGCTGCCTGCGCTGTTCAGCACCTTCCCGACGGCCGTACCGGCCACGCTGATGGGCTCCAACAAGGCGGCGGCGATCTGGGGCACGGGCTGGGCCACCTGGCAGTACGTGCGCCGCGTGCAACTGCCCTGGCGCCGCCTGCTGCCAGCAGCCGCGCTGGCCGGCGGGGGCAGCTTTGCCGGCGCCTGGACGCTGACGCTGGTGAACCCCGACGGCCTGCGCAAGGCGCTGCCACTGGTGCTGCTGGCGGTGTTCCTCTACACGCTGGCCAAGAAGGACCTGGGGCGGGAGCATGCCCCGCGCTTCACGGGCCGGGCCGAGGCCTTGGTGGCTGGCGGCATCGCACTGGGCGTGGGGTTCTACGACGGCCTGTTTGGCCCGGGCACTGGCAGCTTCTTCGTGTTCCTGTTCGTGCGCGTGCTCGGCTACGACTTCCTGCACGCCTCAGCCACGGCCAAGCTGATGAACCTGCTGACGAATGCCTTCGCCATCGCGCTGTTCGTCAGCAAAGGCCACATCTGGTGGCATGTCGTGGCCGTGATGGCCGTCACCAACATCGTCGGCAGCCTGCTGGGCACGCGCATGGCGCTCAAGCATGGCGCGGGTTTCGTGCGCGGCGTCTTCATCTCGGTGGTGGGTGTGCTCATCGTCAAAACTGCCTGGGACGCCTTCTTCCGCTGATCTACGATCCGGCCATTCCCCGGAGCTCCTGACACCCGCCATGCCCGTCGATCCCCAACTGCGCAACCTGGACATCGAGATCCCGACCCAGCCGGAGGTCCTGGTCAAGCTGTCGCTGCTGATGGCAGCCGAGGACATCGATCTGCAGGCGATGTCCTCGCTGGTCGAGACCGACATGGCGCTGGCTGCGGCCGTCATGAAGGCGGTCAACTCGTCGCTGTACGGCCTGCGCGGCCGCGTGCAGACGGTGCAGCAGGCGCTGACGTATCTGGGCATGCGCGAGGTCGCGGCCATCACGTTCGAGATGGGCCTGCGCGCGGCCTTCCCGGCGGCTGCCGAGCTGGAATCGGTATGGACCCGCGCGTCGCAGCGCGGCCTGCTGATGGGCCGCATGGGCCAGATGCTGGGCGTGGATCCGTGGGCCTCGCACTCGGCGGGCCTGTTCGAGGAATGCGGCAAGGCGGTGCTGTACCGCCATGCGCCCGCGCATTACCCGGCCATGCTGCGCGCAGCCACGCGCGACGCCGAGCTGGTGGAGCTGGAGCGCACGGCCTTCGGCGTCAGCCACGACGCTTTAGGCGCCGCGCTGTGCGAGAGCTGGGGCCTGGCGCCGGCCGCCGTGGCCAGCGTGCGCCATCACGTCGAGATCCAGGGCTCGCTGACCATGCCCGACAACCTGGCCCGCCGCAGCGTGGCGGCCATCTCCACGGTGGCCTGGGCGCTGCTGAACCATGTCGATCAGCTGGACGACATCGCCAGCCAGATCGCCCCGCAGGCGCAGCTGGACGAGACACTGGTGCTGCGCGCGGCACGGCGCGTCAACGAGCAGCTGCAGGCCGCGCAGGAACACGGGCGCTGATTCCGCGCGGTGTTGCCACTGGGGGGCGGCCCAAGCGGGCCCGCCGGCGATGTGCTTGCGGCTTGCTCGCGTGCAGTTTCATCGCAGGCCACCACAGCGGCGGGTCACGACCCGCCCTACGCTTCAAGCCGCCAGGCTCAATCGGTCCCGGCCCGCGTGCTTGGCGATGTAGAGCGCCTCGTCGGCTGCCTGCATCAGCGCCTGGGCGCTCAGGTAGGGATGGGCCGGGCTGACGGCGGCCAGTCCCACGCTGAGGGTCAGCTGGCCCTGGCCATCGGGCAGGCCGAGCGAGCGTAGGTCGTCGCGCAGCAGCTCCAGCACGCCCTGCGCCTCGGCCATGCCCACGCCGGGCAGCAGCGCGACGAACTCCTCGCCGCCCAGGCGGGCGACGACATCGGTGTCGCGCTTGAAGCGCTCGTTCAGCAGCGTCGCCACGCGCTTGAGGGCCGCATCGCCGGTCGCCGCGCCATGCCGCTGGTTGAACTGCTTGAATTCGTCCAGGTCCAGCACGGCCAGCGCCAGCAGGCCGCGCTGGCGTTGCGCGCGCTTGAACTCGCGCCGCAGCGCCTCGTCGAAGGCGCGCAGATTGGCCAGGCCGGTCAGCGCATCGGTGCGCTCCAGGCTGGCGAGCTCGCGCCGGTTGGCCTCCAGCGCCGCCTGGGCCTGCTCCAGCAGCAGGCGCTGGTGGGCCAGTTCGCGGCGCAGCGCCTGGGCATCCTGATCCTGCTGGCGCAGCGAGCCGTGCACGCGGCGCATCGCGTGGCCGATGCGGTCCAGCTCGGCCGCCAGGCCGGGCGCGGGGCGAGCGCCCTCGGGCTGCAACGGCATGGCGTCGGACTCCATGGCCTCGCAGCCGGCCGCCAGCCGCTGCAGCGGCCGCAGCAGCAAGGCCTCGATGAGCAGCAGTTGCGCCACGCTCAGCAGCAGCACCTGCCAGACGATGCGCCCCAATTCGTCGACGGGCGCCGCCGGGCCGGCACGGCTCCACGTCAACACCACGACGATGGCCAGCGTCAGCAGCGGCACGCCCAGCGTCAGCCGCAGCCGCAGCGACCCCAGACGGCGCGGCATGGCAGCGTCGTCCTGGGGCTGGGCGAGGGAATCGGTGTTCATCGGCATAGCGCTGCGACTGCGCGCAAGTTGTCACGCGCCATGCTGCCTGCCTTGGGCGCCGATGGCGTCGGGGTTTTCCTCGGCCCCAGCTGGGGCTGGCGCGATCAGGCGCCGGCGGGCATCAGGTCATCGGCCACCGTGCGGTTGCGGCCGGCGCGCTTGGCTTCGTAGAGCGCGCGGTCGGCGGCGGTCAGCAGGTCGGCGAAGCTGGTCGCGTCGGCCGGCAGCATGGCCAGGCCGGCGGACAGCGTGGCACTGAGCGTGCCGCCCTCGGGCGTCACGAAGGGCGCCTCCTGCACCATCTGCCGGATGCGCTCGGCCACCTCGCGGGCGCCGGCCAGGTCGGTGCGCGGCAGCAGCACGACGAACTCCTCGCCGCCGTAGCGCGCGGCCAGGTCGCCGGTGCGCAGCGAGCGCTGAATGAGGCCGCCCACCTGGCGCAGCACCTCGTCGCCCGTGGGGTGGCCGTGGCTGTCGTTGATGGCCTTGAAGTGGTCGATGTCCAGGAACAGGCAGGCCAGCGGGTAGCGGTGGCGCACGGCCTGGCTAAACTCGATGAGGCTGCGATGGTCGAAGTAGCGGCGGTTGTGCACGCCGGTGAGGCCGTCGGTCATGCCGGCGCGGCGCAGCCGCTCGCGGTTGAGCATGCTCTCGATCGCGATGGCGGCGATGGCCGACAGCCGGTCCAGGAACTTGGTGCCGGAGTAGGCGTCGTAGCGCTCGGGGTCGCAGGCGCCGAAGTGCAGGCTGCCGATCAGCACACCCTGGCGAATCAGCGGCAGCAGCGCCGCCGAGCGCACCAGCGTGCCCGGGCCGAAGGCCTTGGCCACCAGCGCTTCGTCATGGCCCGGGCCCACCAGCCGCGTGATGCGCACGCCGCCGAACAGGTCCTTCAGCGCGGCGTGGCTGTCCAGCAGGCGCGGCGCCCGCACCATGGGCAGGGCCGGCAGCGCGCGCTGCAGTTCGCCGTCGGGGTCCAGCAGCCACAGCTCGGCGGCGTCCAGACCGAAGTCGGCACGGCAGTCCACCAGCAGCAGGTTGACCAGCTCCTCCATCGAGCCGACGGCGATGAGGCGGCGCTCCAGCGCGTCGAAGCGGTCCAGCTTGCGCTCGTTGGCCTTGGCGGCGTCGAGCAGCGACTGCAGCTGGCGGCGCAGTTCCTGGACTTGGGCTTCGGGCGTGGACGAGTTCATATCAGTGTTGTGTTCGGGCCGAGCGCCGGGCCGCCTCAAGCCGGCCCGCTGAGGCGTGTGCTCGCGGCTCGATGCCGCAGGCATCGCCATCCCCTCGGGGGCTGAGGCCGGACACGGCAAGTCCTGTGGACTTGTCGTGCCTGCCGAAGGGTAGCCGCTCCGTCGGCTGCGCGGTCTGCAAGACCGCCCAGGGGCGCCCGCGATCAGCGGGGCGAGACTGGGCGAGGGGCAGCGTCATGCAGCGCGATTGTGGCGGTGTCACGTGAAAAGTACCGCAGCGCGCCCGTTACCGGGTCCGTGAATGCGATCTCGCGCGCGATCAGTTGCAGCGGCGCATCAAAACGCGGCGGGTTCTCGTGCGGCTGCAGCACGGGGTAGATGCGGTCACCAACGATGGGCAGGCCCAGCGCGTTCATCTGCACGCGCAGCTGGTGGCGCTGGCCGGTGCGCGGGCGCAGTTCGTAGCGGGCCAGGCCATTGGCGAGCAGCTCGACCAGGTCGATGCACGTCTCGGCATTGGGCTCGCCGGGCACGACCTGCATCTGCATGAAGTCGTCGCCGTCGGGCTCGGCCAGGCGGTGGCGCACGGTACGCGGCCAGGGGCCGGGGCCGGCGGGCGCAATGGCCTCGTAGACCTTGTCGACCGCGCGATCGCGGAACAGCCGGTGGTAGGCATCCCGGTCCTGCGGCCGCACGCCGAAGACCACCAGCCCGGCGGTCTCGCGGTCCAGCCGGTGGATGGGGATGAGGTCGACCAGGCCCGTCGCATGGCGCAGCCGCGCCATCAGCGTCTGCCGGGCGTAGAGGCCGCTGGGCGTGACGGGCAGGAAGTGCGGCTTGTCGGCCACCAGCAGGTGCTCGTCCTGGAAGACGATGCGGGCCTCGAAGGGCACGGCGGGCTCGTCGTCCAGGTGGCGCCAGTAGTAGACGCGGCGCTGCGCGCGGTAGGGCGCGTCGGCCACGGGGGCGCCGTCATCGCCGACCACGTCGCCCCGCGCGAGGCGCTCGGCCCAGTCGGCCACGCGCGGCAGGCGCTCGGCGAGGAAGGCGGTCAGCGTGGGCCAGGGCCCGGGCGGGCAGAACACGGCGCTGGCGGCCACGCCGTTGCGCAGGGGCAGCGCCGGCTTGGGCGGCCGGCTCATTCGATGCGCGGGCCGCTGCGGGCGCGCTCGTCCATGTAGGCGTTGAGCCGTTTCAGGTCAGGCCCCGACAGCGCCTCGCCGCGCCATGCACGCACCCAGCGTTCGCGGTCGGGGTCGCGTGCCAGCTCGCGTACCGCCGCGTCGATGGCCTCGATGTGGCGCAGGCCCAGCGGCGTGCGGCTGCAGGACACCGTGGCCACCAGCGTGCTGCGGCCCTCGGCCACGGGCAGCGCCACCAGCGCGGCGGCGTCGCCGCTGCGGCGCAGGTAGTCGTGCATGGCGGCGGGGTAATCCAGCGTGTAGTCCATGCGGCCAGCACGCAGCATGTCCATCAGCTGCGTGCCCGGCTGCGCGCCCACGCTCAGGCGCGGCACGGCCTGCTGCGCCAGCAGCGCGTCGATCTTGGGCCCGAAGGCGCGGTCGCGCGCCACCAGCAGCCGCAGCTTGGAGCGCTGCAGCAGGTCGGCCAGCACCACGCGCCCATCGGCGGGCGGGTGCGCCATCACGTGGCCCAGCGCCTCACGCCGCACGATGACGTGCACCTCGCGCGACGCCAGCGGCGGGTACAGGTGCGAGAAGTAGGCCCACACCAGCCGCTCGGGTGTGCGCACGTGCAGCGTGGAGCACAGCGTCTGACCGGTGCGGCTCAGTGCCTCGTAGCGCGCCGTGCCAGCCTCGACGAACTCGTGCCGGAACCCGGCCATGCGGGGCAGCAGCACGCGCATGAAGCTCGCCACCTCGCCGGAACCCAGCTCAGCCACGCTGCGCGGCGCATGGCCTTCGTGGAAGCTGAAATGCGGCGGCAGGTCCTGCGCCACCCAGCGGATGGTGTCGGCCGGCGGCTGCGCCTGCGCTGCCGTCGCCGCGAACACCACCGCAGCGCTCAGGCAGCGCCACATCGCCATCAGTCTCCTTCGACCCACTCCATGCGCGCGCCGAGTTCGCCGATGTGCTCGACGAAGTTGGGGTGGGCGCGGCGGATGGGCGTGGCGTTCTTGATCACGCTCTTGCCGGGGATGCTGGCCGCCACCATCAGCAGCGCGATGGCGACGCGGATGATGTACGGGCTCTCCACCTCGGCGGGGCTCAGCGGCTTGCCGCCGAAGGTGATCATGCGGTGCGGGTCGCTGAGGAAGGCGTGCGCGCCGAACTTGGCGAGCTCCGACGTCCAGCCCATGGCGCCGTCGTAGATCTTGTTCCAGAACATCACGCTGCCCTCGGCCTTGACGCCCAGGGCCACGAAGATGGGCAGCAGGTCCACCGGCACATAGGGCCAGGGCGCGGCCTCGACCTTCTGCAGGATGTTGCGCGTGAAGGGCTCCTTGACCTTCAGCGGGCCGTCCACGACGCAGCGGCTCCAGCCGTCCTCGTGGACGATCTGCACGCCGAACTTCGCGAAGGTGCGGTCCAGCAGCGGGAACATCTCCGGCGCGCCGTTCTTGACCTGCACGTTGCCGCCGGTGATGGCGCCCAACGCGAGGAAGGTGACGATCTCGTGGAAGTCTTCGGTGAAGGTGTAGTCGGCGCCGCCGAGCTCCTGCACGCCGGTGATCTTCAGCTTGGACGTGCCGTGGCCTTCGATCTTCGCGCCCAGCAGCGACATGAAGTTGCAGAACTCCTGCACATGCGGCTCGCTGGCGGCGTTGGTGAGCGTGGAGACGCCATCAGCCAGAGCGGCACAGAGCACGAAGTTCTCGGTCGTCGTGACGGAGGCGTAGTCGGTCCAGTGGTCGTTGGCCTTGAGCGGGCGGTCCACCTTCAGCACCAGGCCGTCGGGCAGGCGCTCCACATCCGCGCCGAAGCGCTGGAACACCTCCACGTGCGGGTCGATCTCGCGGGCGCCCAGCGTGCAGCCCTTGACGTCGTCCTCGATGCGCGCGGCACCGAAGCGCGCCATCAGGCCGGGCACCAGCATGATGGAGGAGCGCATCTCCTCGGGCAGGCGGTCGGTGGCGGGATCGAACCGCGTGTCCTTGTGATGGACGTCCAGGATGCCGGTCTTGAAGTCCAGCTCGACCTGGGAGCCCAGCTTGCGGAAGACCTCGACGATCTTCTTCACGTCGGTGATCTCGGGCACGCCGCGCAGGCGCACGGGCGCTTGGGTCAGCAGCGTGGCGCACAGGATGGGCAGGACGGCGTTCTTGTTCGCCGAGGGAGTGATGCGGCCGGAAAGGGGCGTGCCGCCGTGGACGATCAGGTGGGACATGAAGAGTGTTTCTCAGCGTGAGGGCGCGATTGTCTCTGCTTGGGCCTCAGGCGCCTGGCACGAGGTTTCGCGTTAGGTGATTCGCTTGGCCCAGCCAAGCCACCAGCCGCGTGAATCTTCACCCCGGTGACCTGGAAGGTTTGCTAGGTCACGCCGCTCGGACCGCTTCGCAGAATTCCGACCACGTTGAGATGGCGAGAGGAACGCCGCTCAGACGAAGCAACGACAACGAAGCCCGAGATCGCCGTGAGTCAGCCCGCGCAGACTTCTTCCGATACCGCCAAGCCGGCACTGCCGCTTTTCCGCCAGGAAGTGCTGGAAGCCCGCCAGGCGCAGTGGCTGGGCAGCATCCGCATCGGCCGGCCGCTGAGCTTCAGCGTCGTCACCGGCGCTTCGCTGGCCATGGCAGCGGCGCTCATCGCGTTCGCCTGCTGGGGTGAAGTCACCCGCAAGGCCACGGTGCATGGCGTGCTGCTGCCGGTGGGTGGACTGCTCAACGTCGCTGCGCCTCAGGCCGGCACCATTGCCGAAGTGCTGGTGCGCGAAGGCGAAGAGGTGCAGGCCGGTCAGCCGCTACTGCGCATCAAGGCTGAGCGCATCACGGCCCAGGGCGATGCTGCCTTGCTGACCGCCCAGGCGCTCGCCGCACGCCGCACGCCGCGCCAGCCTGGAGACCGAACGCCGACTGACGGAACAGAACCTGCGCCAACGCCAGGAGGCGCTGCAGCAACGCCTGCAGAACCTGCAGGCCGAGGAGCGCCAGGCCTTGTCGGAACTGGACACCCACCGCCTGCGCCTGCAACTGGCCCAGAAAAGCGTGGAGCGGCAGGAGCAACTGGCGCGGGACGGCTTTGTCGCTGCGGCGCAGGTGCAGCAGAAGCAGGAAGAACTGCTGGACCTGCAACTGCGGCAGCGCAATGCGGAGCGAAATCTGCAGGCCTTGCAGCGTGACCTGCAGACCGCGCGTGCGGATCGGCAGGTGCTGGACACCCAGGCGCAGACCGCCCTCGCGCAACTCGACCGCAGCATGGCAGTGCTCAACCAGGAAGCCACAGAGGCCGATGGCCGCAATGGCCTAACGCTTTCCGCCCCGCAGACGGGGCGGGTCAGCGCGCTGACGCTGGGCGCTGGCCAAGCGGTGCAGGCGGGGCAAACGCTGGTGAGCGTCGTGCCGACCGCTGCCGGCCCGGCGGGAGTTGATCCGGCTGAGTTGCAGGCGCAGCTTTTTGCGCCCAGCCGCACCGCCGGCTTCGTTCAGCCGGGCCAGTCCGTATGGATGCGCTATGCGGCCTTCCCGTACCAGAAGTTCGGCATGGCCGAAGGCCAGGTGACTACCGTCAGCCGCAGCCCCATTGCACCGGCCGATTTGCCGGCGGGTCAGGCCCAGGCGCTGCTAGCGGCGGCACAGGCCAACGAACCGATGTACCGCATCACGGTGCGCCTGAAGGAGCAAAGCGTGACGACCTATGGAAAACCTACATCACTGGCTGCCGGTATGAGCCTGAATGCGGATGTGCGGCAGGACAGCCGGAAGGTGTGGGAGTGGCTGCTCGAACCGGCGCCAGCCGTGGCAGGCGGTAGAAGGGATCTGGGCGACGAGACTAAACCCCGGCTGGGGGAATGAGTTGAAGAGCGCAGTTGCGGAACCGGCTGGCCGTCAAATCAGCCTTAATGAAGATCCAGAGGAATCCTCCAAATGCGACAAATTGCTGACCATGAACTTATTGAAGTTTCCGGTGGAGAATGGGAGTGTGCCCGGTTTAAGGACGACGGCGGCGCTAGCGGTTTCACCTGCTGGGACTCCGAAATCGGAATGACATTTACAGTGACGGAACGGATCAACGGATTTGGCGCAAAGGAGATTCACATCTACGGCAACTATCAGGGTCAGACGGCAGCCACGACGCTGAACGTCGAGCAGCAGATCGGTGCCTTGGCAATTGGCACTGCCGCCGGAGCTCTTGTAATCGGATTTGGCGGCTCTGCTGTCGCTGCCGCTGGCGTAGGCTTTGCGGTGAAGCAGGGATACAGTTATTTGTGGAACAAATCCACTCCACCACAGCACTCAAGCCGATAACCAGACACGCCCGGAGGTTTTAGAATGTTTTTTCTAGTTGCTGGGGCCATGGGAGGTGCACTATTCTTTTATCTTGCCGCCCACCTAATGGCGCGCATACTAAAGAAGAGGCAGGATGAAAAGTCCAATACGCGCGATGCAATGGTGTTAGGTGCCGTGGGCTTAATCGTAGGCTCAATAGGCGCGGCCCTCGGGAGTACACACCTCATAGGCACTGGCGTAGGTTTTGCATCAATACTTGCCTACCACCTGATATGGCGTGGACTCAAGCGAACGCCCAAGTCAACACCCGAATAGAAAACCACCTCAGAAAACCATTCATGACGCCTAGCTATCAATCAAGTTACGGCCACATCACACATGTGAGAGAACCGATGGTCAGGGCCCAATGAAAGTCGGAACCCATGGTTTTTTGAGGTGCCTTGCTAGTCGGAAATCTCATTGAAGCCACCCACCATACGCGCCTGGAAGGCAGTATTAATTGACAATCACCAATAATTCATTGGCATACCCCAAGAATCCCAAGGACACTGAGGCACCGACTTGGAAGGAATTTAAGACAGCAGATCAGATCTCGGCAACCCTTCATGGTTAAATTAGTCCTGCAATCTGAATCTAGCGAATGCGGCCTAGCCTGCTTGGCAATGGCAGCCGGCCACTTTGGTCAGCATATCGATGTTACTGACTTGCGACGCAAACTCGGTATCGCATCCAAGGGCATGACCTTGAAAAGTGTCATGCAGGCTGCGCAGCAGCTGCAACTGGCTGGCCGGGCATTGCGCGTGTCGATGGAAGAGCTTTGTCAGTTGAAGATACCAAGCATCTTGCACTGGAATCTCAACCACTTCGTCGTGCTAAAAAAGGTAAGGCGCAACACCGTCGTCATCCTCGACCCCGCTGTCGGCGAACAAACACTCTCGCTTTCTGAAGCGTCCCGACATTTCACTGGCGTCGCGCTCGAACTCACTCCAACTGCAGAATTCAAAGCCCAAGCTCCAGCCACCCGTGTGAGCTTGCGCGCGCTCACCGGCAAGGTGATAGGGCTTTGGCACTCGCTGCTGCAAATCTTCGTGGTCGCTGCGGTGCTGGAGCTGTTTGCAATCGCCGCGCCGTTGTTCAATCAGATAGTTGTGGACGACGTGTTGACCTCTGGCGACCGCAGTATGCTGACCGTGCTGGTGATTGGCTTCGCACTACTACTCGTGGCACAGACCATGATCGGCTTAGCCCGCTCTTGGATGGTGATCATCTTGAGCCAGACTCTGTCTCTTCAGTGGGCGAGCAATGTTTTTTCGCACCTCGTCAAGCTACCCGTCGCCTTCTTCGAGAAACGTCATCTGGGCGACATCACATCGCGCTTCGGTGCCGTGCAGTCCATCCAACAGACGTTGACAACGGCCGCCATTGAGGCGGTGTTGGACGGTCTGATGGCAGTAGCCGCGCTCGTGATGATGCTGATCTACGCTCCAACGCTCGCCACCGTGACAGTAGGTGCCGTGGCGATTTACGGACTGCTTCGTTGGGTCTCCTACCGCCCCTTTCGTGACGCCGCTGCAGAACGTTTGGTCATCGCGGCCAAGGAAAACACCCACTTCTTGGAAACACTGCGCGCCATCGCGCCGCTGAAACTATTTGGCCGCGAGGAGGAGCGTCGCGCCCGCTGGCAGAACCTAATTGTCGAAGTGCAAAACCGCGATCTACGCACCGCCCGCATGGGCATGGGCTTCTCCACGGCCAACACCTTCATCTTCGGCCTGGAGAACCTGCTCGTGCTGTGGCTGGGCGCCAAGCTCATCATGGGCGGCATGACCAGCGGCGGCGCCAGTTCGGGCGCGGGCATGACCATCGGCATGCTGTTCGCCTTCCTCGCCTACAAGGGCCAGTTCGCGGGCCGCGTGTCTGCGCTGATCAACTACGCCGTGGACCTGAAGATGCTCAGCCTGCACGCCGAACGCCTGGCCGATATCTGCCTGGAACCGCCCGAGAAGGACGAGGTGCCGCACAACGAGTTGACCCACCTCGTGCCCAGCATCGAACTGCGCAACGTGAGCTTCCGCTACGGCGAGGGCGAGCCGTGGATCTTGAAGGATGCAAACTTCCGCATCGAAGCTGGCGAAAGCGTGGCCGTGGTGGGCGCGTCGGGCGCAGGCAAGACGACGCTGCTGAAGATCGCGCTGGGCCTGCTCAAACCCACCGAGGGCGAGGTGCTCTACGGCGGGCAACGCATCCAGCACATCGGCGTGCAGAACTTCCGCCGCCAGATCGGCACCGTGATGCAGGAAGACGTGCTGCTCACCGGCAGCCTGGCGGACAACATCGCCTTCTTCGACGTGCAGCCGGACCGCGAGCGCGTGCAGGTCTGCGCGCAGATGGCACAACTGCACGACGACATCTGCCGCATGCCCATGGGCTACGAGACGCTGGTGGGCGACCTGGGCTCGGGCCTGTCGGGCGGCCAGAAGCAGCGCCTGTTGCTGGCCCGCGCGCTCTACAAGCAGCCGCGCGTGCTGGCGCTGGACGAGGCCACCAGTCACCTGGATATTGCCAATGAGCGCGCCGTGACGGCTGCCATTGCGCACATGCAGTTGACGCGGCTGATCATTGCCCACCGGCCGGAGACGATTGCCGGGGCGCAGCGGGTGGTGCAGGTCAAGGGCGGCCAGGTGGTGGACGTGGCGCGGGCGATGCCGACGCCAACCACTGCAGCGGCGCCCGACGCCGTGCCGGCGTGAACAGGCGCGGCTTCAGGTTTCGCCGGGGTCCAGCCGCTTGGCCCGGTTCAGTCGCCAGGCATCCGCCGGGTCGGTGAAGACCGCCTCCGCCGTCGTGCCCGTCTCTCGGCCGGCGGCGTCAATGGCGATGCGCTTGTCGAAGACGTAGCACTCGCCTTCCCAATCGGCCGCCGCGTCGGGGAAGGCCTCCAGGAAGTTCAGGATGCCGCCGTCCAGCTGCGCCACCTTGAGGCCGCGCGCCTGCATCCACGCCGCCGTCTTCTCGCAGCGGATGCCGCCAGTGCAGTACATGGCGACGGTCTTGCCCTGCCATTCGTCCCGATGCGCCTCGACGTAGGCCGGGAAGTCGCGGAAGTGGGCCACGCCGGGGTCGATGGCGCCACGGAAGCGCCCCAGCTTGAACTCGAACGTGTTGCGGTTGTCGAGGACGACGGTGTCGGAGTCGTCCAGCAGCTCGCGCCAGCGCTGCGGGCTGACGTGCGTGTCGCTGGCCGCGCCGCCGGACACCCCGGGAACGCCGAAGGCGACTATCTCGCGCTTGACGCTGACCTTGAGCAGGCTGAACGGCGGGCGCTCGCAGGGGTTGTGCTTGAAGTGCAGGCCGGCAAAACCGGCTTGCTGCTGCAACTCAGCCTCGAACGCCTGCACCGCGTCGGCCTCGCCAGCGATGGCCGCGCTCAGGCCTTCCTCGGCCACGAGGATCACACCGCCCAGCCGCAGCGCAGCGCCGCGCTCGCGCAGCCAGCCGGCAAAGGCGGTCGGGTCCGCCATCGGGGTAAAACGGTAGAAGGAGCTGTGCACAAAGGACATGGGCCCGAATTGTCGACTCTTAAACTCCGCCCCCTATGTCCCGCCTCAAAGTCCTTCCCCAGTACCTGATGCCCAAAGGCGCGATGACGCGCCTGGCCGGCCGCATCGCGAGCAAGCCGCGCGGCCGCATGACGACGTCGACGATCCGCCGTTTCGTCGCCCGCTACGGCGTCAACATGGCCGAGGCCGCCGAGCCGAACATCACGGCGTACAAGACCTTCAACGACTTCTTCACCCGCGCGCTCAAGCCCGGCGCGCGGCCACTGGCCAGCGCACCGCTGATCTGCCCGGTGGACGGCGCGATCAGCCAGGTGGGCCGCATCCAGGGCGATCAGGTCTACCAGGCCAAGGGCCAGGCGTTCTCGACGACGGCGCTGGTGGGCGGCGACGCCGAGCTGGCCGCGCGCTTCCAGGACGGGCTGTTCGCCAACCTCTACCTCAGCCCCAAGGACTACCACCGCATCCACATGCCGGCGGCCGGCCGGCTGGTGCGCATGGTGCACGTGCCGGGCGAGCTGTTCTCGGTGAACCCGACCACGGCACGCGGCGTGCCGGGGCTGTTCGCGCGCAACGAGCGCGTGGTGTGCGTGTTCGACGACGACGCCCTGGGCCGCTACGTGCTGGTGCTCGTGGGCGCCACCATCGTGGGCAGCATGGCCACCGTGTGGCACGGCCAGATCAAGCGCGGCGGCACCGTGAAGGCCTGGGACTACGCGCCCGGCCAGGTCACGCTGGCGCAGGGCGACGAGATGGGCCGCTTCCTGCTGGGCTCCACGGTCGTCATGCTGTTCGAGAAGAGCGGCCTGCAGTTCAACCCCGGCTGGCAGCCGGGCGGCGCGATCAGGATGGGCGATCCGATGGCGCGCTGAGCAGCTGCGTGGCGGCATCGGCCCGCAGCGGCCGCGACAGCAGCCAGCCCTGCAGGTGGGTGCAGCCCAGGCGTTCTACCTCGGCCGCCTGCACCTCGGTCTCCACGCCCTCGGCGACGACGGTAAGGCCCAGCGCCTCGGCGATCACGCAGGCCGCACGCACCACGGCGCCGGCCGAGGGCTCGGGCAGAGGCTCCACCATGCTGCGGTCCAGCTTGAGCGTGGTGATGGGCAGGCGGCGCAGCAGCGTCAGCGAGCTCTGGCCGGTGCCGAAGTCGTCGAACGCAACGCCCATGCCGGCCGCACGCAGCCGGGCCAGCTGCGGCAGCACGCGCTCCATATGGGCCATGGCGGCGGTTTCGGTGATCTCGACCTCCAGCAGCCCTGGCGGCACGCCGTGGGCCTGCACCAGCGCCAGCAGCCAGTCGGCAAAGCCCAGGTCCTGCAGCTGCAGCGGCGACACGTTGACGGCCACGGGCACGCAGGCCAGGCCCTGCTGCTGCCAACCGCGCAGCTGCTGCACGGCCTCGCGCAGGATGAGGGCGCCCAGCGCCACGATCTGGCCGGTGCGCTCGGCGGCGGGGATGAAGTCCGCTGGGCTGACGCGGCCCTGGCCCGGGCGCTGCCAGCGCACCAGCGCCTCGAAGCCGGCGAGCCGCCTTGTGCCGGCCGCAAACTTGGGCTGGTAGTCGAGCTGGAACTCGCCGTTGTCGATGGCCGCGGCCAGCGCCTGTTCGATCTCCAGCAGCCCGCCCGAGCCGGCCGCCATGCCGGGCTGGAACACCACCGCCGCCGCGCCGGCCTGCTGCTTGGCCTGGTGCATGGCCAGCTCGGCCGCACTGAGCAGGGCCGTGCCGTCGGCACCATGGGCCGGGTAGCGCGCCACGCCGACCGACACGTGCACATACAGCGCCCGGTGGCCCACGCTGAACGGCGCGTTCAGCTGGGCCAGCAGGCGCTGGCCGGCCAGCAGCGCGGCCGCGTCGTCCAGCACACCAGGCTGCAGCAGCAGGAACTGGTCTTCCCCCAGCCGCGCCAGCATGACCTCGGGCGGCAGCGCCGCCCGCAGCCGCGCGGCGATAGCCTGCAGCAGCGCGTCGCCGGTGGCGTGGCCCAGGCTCTCGTTGACGAGCTGGAAGCGGTCCACGTCGGCCGACAGCAGCGCGAAGCCGGGGCTGCCCGGCGCGGTGGCGTCAGCCAGCCGGGCCAGCGCGGCGTGGCGGTTGGGCAGGTCGGTGAGCTCGTCGTGCAGGGCCTGGCGGCGCAGCGCCTCGGTGGCGCGCTGGCGCTCGGTGTCGTCCAGCATCAGCACCAGCAGCGCGGGCTGGCCCTCCCACTCGAAGTAGCTGGACGTGCCGCGCACATAAACGACGCTGCCGTCGCGGCGATGGCGCTCGCCCTCCCAGCTGATGTGGCCGTGGCGGTCGCGCAGCAGCTGCTCGTAGCGGCTGCGGGCCGCGTCCAGCTCGCTGGACGCGATCAGGGGACCGACGCTGCCGATGTCGGCCACGCGGTCGAAGCCGAACATCGCCAGCGCCGCCGGGTTGGCATAGACGACCTGGCGCTCGCAGACCACCAGCAGCCCCTGCATGGACTGCTCGTAGAGCTGCCGCAACCGTAAATTGACCCGCTGCGTCTCTCGGTGCGCGCGCCGCACCGACAGCAGGATGAGCGCCATGGCCAGCGCCACCTGCACGTAGGTGCCCATCGCATGCGTGATGCCGGAGCGGGCCAGCGGGTCCAGCACGGGGCCGCTGAGGTGCACCAGGCCCGACGCGGCGAAGCAGCCGGCCACGAAGCGCTCGGACCGCGCCCCACCGCGCCACAACCACCAGGCGGCCAGCCAGCTGCCCAGCGTGAGCACGGCCGCGGCGGCCACGATGGCGTAGCGCTGCTGCACCAGGGCCAGCCCGAGGATCAGGACGAGCAGCAGCCCGAACACCGGCGCCGCGAGGCGCCAGTGCCAGGCCAGGCCGCGGTAGCGGGCCGAGCCCGCCAGCTGCAGCGCCAGCGAGCTGATGATGCTGGCGGTGGCGACCGTGGCCTGGGCTTTGTAGAGCGGCAGGTCCAGGTGAGGCGGCGCCAGCGCCACGCCCAGCGCCAGCCCGAGGGCCAGCAAGACATGGCTCCAGCCCCAGTCGGTGATGTGGGGGTGGCCGGGCTCCAGCCGCGCCAGCACCAGCAGCGCCGCGCCCAGCATGGCGATGAGGCTGGTGCTGATCAAGAGCGACCCGGTCATTGGGCCATCCTAGCGAGGGACGCCCCCCCGGCGCCAGTAGGCGCAAGCCCGCGGTCAGCCCCTCGTTGCCGGGGCGCCGCAGCGCGGCCGCCCCGCAGGCCTCACCAGGTGAAGGTCACGACGCCGCTAGCCGGCAGTTCGTAAGCAAAGCGCTGGCCGGCGCCCAGCACGGTGAAGCGCTGCGGCTTTGCGCCGAAATTGCTGACGATGAGGGCCGTGCTGCCGTCGGGGTTGGTGAAGGCGACATGGTCCAGCGTCTGCGTGCCGCCGGTCGAGTCCACGCGGCGCGCGTCGCGGCGCACGAAGCGGCTGGCGTGGCCGAAGGCGTAGTACTCGATGTTGCGCGTGACCTTGCCATCCTTGGGGTCGATGGTGACGACGCCGCGGCAGTCCTTGCAGCCGCCCAGGTGCGGGCCGTGCTTGGGGTCCAGCGCCAGGTTCCACATCAGCACGCCGCGCGCACCGTGGCGGGTGCTGCCGATGATGAGGTGGCGCATCATCCATGGCAGCGTCTCGGCCCATTGCGGCTTCCATTCGCCACCGGAGCATTCGGTGAACCAGACGTCCAGCTCAGGGTAGTGCCGGGACACCTGCGACTGGGCCGACACATCACCCGCATAGCAGTGCCAGGCCACGCCCGACACGTACTTGCGCGCCGTCGCGTCGGACAGCATGGACAGCGGGCTCCAGGGCTCGTCCCAGTTGTGGTCCCACTCCAGGATCTGCGTCTTCATCCCCTTGGCTTCCAGCAGCGGGCCGAGGTGCTTGCCGACGACCTCGGCGCGGGTGCGCGGCGTCATGCGCATGCCGGGGTAGTCGCCGGGCTCGAAGTGCGGCTCGTTCTGCAGTGTCAGCGCGAACAGCGGCACGCCCTCGGCCTTCATCTCCTCCACGTAGCGCACCATGTAGCGCGCAAAGGCGCCGTAGTGCTCGGGCTTGAGCTGGCCCTGCACGAGGCTGTCGGTGGTCTTCATCCAGCCCGGCGCGCTCCACGGCGAGGCCATGACCTGCAGCTGCGGGTTCAACGCCAGCGCCTGCTTGACGGCGGGGATGACGTCCTCACGCTCCAGCGCCAGCGAGAAGCTTTTGAGCTCGGGGTCGGTCTGGCCACGCGGCATGTCGGCCAGGCTGTAGTGGCGGCGCGAGAAGTCGGAGGCGCCGACGGTCAACCGCGTCAGGTCGAAGCCCAGGCCCTGGCCTTCGCGGGTGAACAGCTCCTTCATCAGCGCGTCGCGCTGCGCGGGGCTCATGCCGTTGCGGATCAACCAGGCCGAGGCCTCGGTGATGGACGCGCCGAAGCCGGCCATGCGCTGGTACTGGCGGCGGGGGTCGATGCGGATGACCGGATCAGCCGTGGCCGGCGCCGCCACCGCGCTGGGCGCCATCAGCTGCTGCTGATCCGCCGTGGTCAGGAAAGCACGCACAGGTGAGGCGTTAGCCCCGAGGGCGCAGGTGGCCGCGAGGGCCAGCAGAATTTTCTTCATGGCAGGGGTGGGTCAGTTCAGGCGAAGTTCGCTGGCGGCATCGAAGACGCTCAGCAGGGATTCGTCGACGTCGAAGGCCAGCGTCTCGCCGGCCGTGATGCGCCGGCCGTCGTGCACGACGACCGACAGGCCCTGGCCGCCGGACGTCATCCACACGACCTGGTGGTTGCCCATAGGCTCGACCAGCTCGACGGTGGCGCGCCAGCGGCCGTCGGCCTGCAGGCGCACATGCTCGGGGCGGATGCCCAGCACCAGCTGCTGGCCGGCCTTCGCACGGCCGGCCGCCAGCTGAAGCGACAGCGCGCCGTTCACCGTGACGCCATCGGCCGCGACCGTGACGGGCACGAGGTTGATGGCTGGCGCGCCGAGGAAGCCGGCGACGAACAGGTTGGCCGGCGTCTCGTAGACCTCGGCGGGCGTGCCGATCTGCTGGATGACGCCGCCCTTCATGACGACGATGCGCGAGGCCAGCGTCATGGCCTCGACCTGGTCGTGCGTCACGTAGATCATGGTGCTGCCCAGGGTCTGGTGCAGCAGCTTGAGCTCGCGGCGCAGCTCGGCGCGAAGCTTGGCGTCGAGGTTGGACAGCGGCTCGTCGAACAGGAACACGCCGGCCTCTCGCACCAGCGCCCGCCCGATGGCGACGCGCTGGCGCTGGCCGCCGGACAGCTGCGCCGGCTTGCGGCCCAGCAGCGGCGTCAGCTGCAGCATCTGCGCCGCCTTGTTGACGCGGCGCTCGATCTCGGCCTTGGGCGTACCGGCCACGCGCAGGCCGAAGCTCATGTTCTTCTCGACGGTCATCGTCGGGTACAGCGCATAGCTCTGGAACACCATGCCGATGCCGCGTTCGCTGGGCTCGGCGTCGGTCATATCCTGCCCGCCGATGTGGATGCTGCCGCCCGACACGTCAATAAGGCCGGCGATGCTGTGCAGCAGCGTGGACTTGCCGCAGCCCGACGGGCCCAGCAGCACGAGGAACTCTCCCTCGCGGACCTGCAGGTCCAGCCCCTTGATGACTTCGTTGGCGCCGAACTTGATGCTCAGGCCCTGGATGTTCACGCCACTCATTTCACGGCTCCGGCAGCGATTCCGCGCACGAACCAGCGGCCGGAGATCAGATAGACAAGAAGGGGGACGGCCGACGTAAGGATGGTCGCGGCCATGTTGAGGTTGTAGAGGCGCTCGCCCGTCGTCGTGTTGATGACGTTGTTGAGCTGCACCGTCATCGGCTGGTTCTCACGGCCGGCGAAGGTCAGGCCCAGGATGTAGTCGTTCCACACGCCGGTGATCTGCATGATGGCCGCGACGATGAGCATGGGCGTCGACATCGGCAGCACGAGCTGGATGAAGATGCGCCAGAAGCCGCCGCCATCCACGCGCGCCGCCTTGAACAGCTCGCTCGGCAGGCCCGCGTAGTAGTTGCGGAACAGCAGCGTCATGATGGGCATGGCGAACACCAGGTGCACGAACACGATGCCAGGCAGGCTGCTGTAGATGCCGATGGCCGCCTCCAGCTTGACGAGCGGGTAGATCATCACCTGGACGGGGATGAAGGCCCCGAGCATCAGCACGCCGAACAGCCACTGGCTGCCCTTGGGCTTCCACCAGCTCAGGGCGTAGCCGTTGATGGCGCCCAACAGGATGGGCAGCACGACGGACGGCACGGCAATCGTCACGGAGTTCCAGAAACCGCCGCGCACGCCCTCACAGCTGACGCCGGTGCAGGCCTCGCTCCACGCGGCGCGCCAGGCGTCGAAGGTGATGCTGGACGGCAGCGCGAAGATCTGGCCGAGGCGGATCTCCTCCATGCTCTTGAACGAGGTCGTGAGCATCACGTACAGCGGCAGCAGGAAGAAGGCCGCGGCGAAGGCGAGGAAGGCGTAGACGCCGATCCGCGCCCACAGGGCGGTCGATTTGCGCTTGCTCATCAGTGGCCTCCCTGCGCTTGCTTGCGGCTGCGGGCATAGGCCAGCGGCGCGACGAGGGCCAACACAGTGATCAGCAGCATCACCGCGCCTGCCGAGGCCAGTGCCAGGTTGGCGCGGCCGAACAGGTGGTCCATGATGAATTTGGCGGGCACGTCGCTCGCCGTGCCAGGGCCGCCCTGGGTCATGGCGACGACGGTGTCGAACACCTTGACGACGCCGGTGGCCAGCAGCGTGAAGACGGTCGCTAGCGTCGGGCCCATCATGGGCAGCACGACGGAGAGATACACGCGCCAGGTGGGAATGCCGTCCAGCCGCGCGGCCTTCCAGATTTCCTCGTCGATGCCGCGCAGGCCGGCCAGCATCAGCGCCATCACGAGGCCTGCGCCCTGCCAGGTGCCGGCGATGACGACGGTGTAGATGACCATGTCCTGATCGACGATCCAGTCGAACGTGAAGTTCGTCCAACCCATCTGCTGCATCGCGTTCTGCAGGCCGCTGTCGGGGTTGAGCACCCACTGCCAGACCAAGCCGGTCGCGACGAAAGACATCGCGTACGGGTACAGGAAGGCGGTGCGCAGCACGCCCTCGCCGCGTACCTTCTGGTCGATGAAGACGGCCAGCAGGAAGCCCAGCAGCATGGCCGCGACGATGTAGAGCACGCCGTAGACGGCGAGGTTGTGGATGGCGAGCTGCCAGCGCTCGTTGTCCAGCAGGCGCTCGAACTGCTGCAGGCCGACGAAGTCGTCCTTGGGGAAGGTGCGCGAGCTGGACATGGACGTGCGCAACGTCCACAGCACGGTGCCGACATAGCCGACACCCACGATGAGGGCCAGGGGCAGCAACGCGCCCCAGGCCGCGAGGGAGCGAATCTTCATGACGATCGTTACCAGATGGAGTGTTTCGGGCCGAGCGCCGGGCCGCTCCCAAGCCGGCCCGTTGGGCGATGCGCTTGCGGCTCGATGCCGCAAGCATCGCCGTCCCCTCGGGGGACCGACCAGGCTCGGCCGCGTTCAGCGCGGCGAGAGTGGGCGAGGGGCTTCATTTCAGCGCAGAGACGATGTCCTTCTGGACCTTCTCGACGGGCAGGTTGCGGTTCCAGTAGCTGGTCAGCACGTCCTGCAACGCGCCGTTCTGGTCGGGCGTGATGTAGATCTCGCCGTTGGCAAGGTGGCGCGACTTGTCCTTCATCGCCGCCACGCCCATCTGGCCGCACAGGTCCATCTTGCTCACGTCCACGTCTGTGCGGATGGGAATGGAGCCCTTCTTGATGCTGAAGGCCACCTGCGTTGCCGGCTGCGTGATGACGCTGGCCAGCAGCTGCTGGGCCTTGATCTGGTCGGGCTTGTTCGTCTTGGGGAACACCATCACGTCGCCTTGGATGATGTAAGGCGCGTTGGCGCCGAAGCCGGGCGTGCAGCCGTAGTCCTTGCCGGCCTCCTGCCTGGCCTGCGCGAATTCGCCCTTGGCCCAGTCACCCATGATCTGCACGCCGGCCCGGCCGTTGATCAGCATGGCGGTGGCGTCGTTCCAGTTGCGACCCGGCGAGCCCTTGTCGGTGTAGCCCTGCAGCTTCTTGTAGGCAAGCAGCACCTTCTTGAACGCCTCGCCCTGGATGGCCTTGGGGTCGCGGTCCTTGAAGACCTTCAGGTACAGCTCGCGGCCGCCGTAATGGGCCAGAACGGCGGTGAAGACGATGCCGTCCTGCCACGGCTGCCCGCCATGCGCCAGCGGCACGAGGCCGGCAGCCTTGAGCTTGTCCAGCGCGGCGAACAGCTCGTCGAAGGTCTTGGGCTCTTCCACGATGCCGGCCTTCTTGAAGGCAGCCTTGGAGAACCAGAACCAGCTCATGTTGTGGATGTTGACCGGTGCGGCGTAGTAGTGGCCATTGACCTTGATGGCACTCAGCACGGCCTCGGGCAGGAACTTGTCCCAGCCGTCGCGCTTGGCCACGTCGTCGACGTTGTTCAGGTAGCCCTGCTCGACGATGTCGCGGAACTGCTGCGTGGTGTTGAACTGCGCGGCGGTGGGCGGGTTGCCACCAGCGATGCGGTTGATGGCGACAGAGCGCGCCTGCTCGCCCAGCGCGACGGCGGTGTCCACCCACTGGCCGCCCTGGGCCTTGTAGGCCTCGGCCAACGTCTTGGCGGCGGCGGACTCGCCACCGGACGTCCACCAGTGGATGACTTCGGCTTTCAGCGGCGCCTGGGCGGCGGCCGGTAGGGCGGCCACAGCGAGGGCGGCGGCGAGCAGGGCGAGGCGGGGATAGGTCATCTTGTCTCCGGATTCTTGTGGGCAGCGAGGCCCGCAGTGTCCCCCGCGGCGGCAAAACCGACCTGCGGGATGACCCTGTAATATTTCATTTAGAAACCGCCCGTTCCCACGAACGAGCTGGTGAACCCGCGTTAATTATTCGTTCAGGAACTGGCCATACCAGAGGCCGGAGTCCTTCAGGATGCGACGCTGGGTCGCGTAGTCCACATAGGCCAGGCCGAAGCGGCGCAGGTAGCCCTCGGCCCATTCGAAGTTGTCCAGCAGGCTCCACGCGAAGTAGCCCTTGACCGGCACGCCGGCATCCACGGCAGCCTTGAGTGCGGCCAGGTGGCGCTGCAGGTAGGACAGGCGCTCCTTATCGTGCACGCGGCCCTCGGGCGTCAGGACGTCCTCGAAGGTGGAGCCGTTCTCGGTCAGCTGGATGACGGCCGGGTTGTAGTCGCGCTGCACCCGGGCCAGCAGGTCGACCAGGCCTTGCGGCGACACCTCCCAGCCGAAGCCGGTGCGCTCCACGCCATGCTTCTCGACGAGGCTGGCGCGCATCGGGCCACCCGTCTTCGGATCGGGATCGTTCTTCACCATCTCGGGGAAGTAGTAGTTCACGCCGAGGAAGTCGGTGGGCGTGGCGATCGCGTCCAGGTCGCCGGGCAGCACGGTCGGGGCGGCGTCGCCGACGAGGGCCAGCGTGTCCGCCGGGTAGCCGCGGCCGAACAGCGGGTCCAGGAACCAACGGTTGCGCAGGCCGTCGTGGCGCTGCAGCGCGGCCGCGTCCTCGGGGCTGTCGCTGGCGGCGGTGATGGGGTGCAGGCTCAGCGTGATACCGATGTCGGCACCGGCCACGTTCTTGCGGATGACGGGAATGGACAGTCCGTGCGACAGCAGCACGTGGTGGCTGGCCTGCAGCGCGTCGGCGAGGCTGCTGCCGCCGGGCGCGTGCACGTTCTCCCAGTAACCCATCATGCAGGAGCACCACGGCTCGTTGTGCGTGATCCAGTGCTTGACGCGGTCACCCAGGCGGCGGGTGACGATGTCGGCGTACTCGACGAAGGCAGCGACCGTCTCTCGCGAGGTCCAGCCGCCCTGGGTCTGCAGCGCCTGCGGCAGGTCCCAGTGGTAGAGGGTGCACCAGGGGTCCAGACCACGCTCGAGCATGGCGTCGACGAGGCGGTCGTAGAAGGCCAGGCCGGCCTCGTTCACCGCGCCACGGCCCGTGGGCAGGATACGCGGCCAGGCGATGGAGAAGCGGTAGGCGTTGACGCCCATGGCCTTGGCCATGTCCAAGTCCTGCGGGTACAGGTGGTAGTGGTCGCAGGCCACCAGGCCGTTGGCGCCGTCGCGGATGCGGCCGGGCTCCTGGCAGAAACGGTCCCAGATCGATTCACCCTTGCCGTCGGCGTCGCCGGCGCCTTCGATCTGGAACGAGGAAGTGGATACGCCCCAACGGAAGTCGGCGGGGAAGTCTTGGCGGGTCGGGGCGTTTTGGAAGCTCATGAGCAATTGGAGCGCCGGCACGACGGCCGGCGCAGTTATCAAAATGGGTCGGAGTCAGAATTTGTACGTGCCGCCCAGCAGCAGCTGGCGCCCGTACGAGGTGTAGCGCTCCGGCAGCGTCGCATTCGGATCAGCGGCACCGGACGACACCCCCACCCGGGTACGGTAGGGGCGATCGCGCAGGTTGTTGACCTGCAGCGTCAGCGACAGCCCCTTGAAGCTGCCAGTCTCGAAGGCGTAGCCCAGCTGCGCGTCAAGGATGGTTTCGCCCGAGATCATGCTGGGCACGTTCTCGCCGAAGGTGCCGCGCACCGTGGTCACGAAGGGCGAACGGTGGCGGCTGCCCAGGCGGGCCGAGAGGCCGTCACGCTCGTAGTACAGCGTGAAGTTGGTCGCCACGCCCGACAGGCCATCCAGCGGCTTGTTGGGGTTGTTCTCCTCGTGCATGGAGCTGCGCGTGTTGGAGTAGCTGACGCTCACGCCGATGCCGTCCAGCGCCGGGGTCAGCAGGCCGCCGTCCAGCGAGGCGCTGATCTCGGTGCCGGCGATCATGCCGCCCTGGCCGTTGGTGGGCCGGTTCAGCGTTCCGACGTTGCGGGTTGGCGTGTTGGGCGTGGGGTTGGGGAAGCCGGTGAAATCGAAGTCACTGCCCTGGCCGTAGACCGAGCTCTTGACGTTCTTGTGGAAGGCCGCCGCCGCCACATAGCTGCGCTTGCTGAAATAGTGCTCGACGGACAGGTCCACCGCATCCGCGCGCCAGGGCTCCAGCGCCGGGTTGCCGGCGTTGCCGGACCACAGGTAGGGCGCCGAGCCGCTGAGGCTGTAGGACATGCCGGCGCGCATGTCTTCCATATTGGGACGCGCCAGCACCTTGGCCAGGCCGAAGCGCAGGATGGTCTTCTCGGTCAGGTCGGCCGACAGGTTGAAGCTGGGCAGCACATCGGTGTAGCTGGCGCTGCCGCTGATGGGGTCGCCCTTCTTGGTGACCGCGTTCCACAGCTGACCATCGCTGGACTGCTGGGCGTGCACGACGCGCAGGCCCAGCGTGCCACGCAGCGGCAGGCCCCACTCGACATCGAAGCCCAGCTTGGCATGCGCCGCCGTGATCTTTTCCTGCACGGCCCAGATGCGACCCGGCGCCTGGTCTTCCGAGGTCGGCACGGCGTCGTACAGGCTCAGCGCGGCGGGCAGGTCGAAATTGACCATGCGGATCTTGCTGCCGGCGAAGCTCAGGTCGGTGGGCGCACGCAGCAGGCTGGCCGGCACCAGCACGGGGGCGCGGTTGTTCTTGAGGTTGTAGTTGACCTCGGTGCGGTTCATGCGCTTCTCGCGCTCGGAGTAGTCCAGGCCCACGTCCAGGCTGTTGAACACGCCCTCGAAGCTGCGGCCGGCGGTCAGGCGCAAGGCTTTGAGCTCGTCGCGCACCTTGGGGAACTGGCTGCGGCCATCACGCCCCCAGTTCGGCGGGTCGGTCAGGTAGACCTTGCTGCCGTCGCCATAGTCGAAGCTCGGCTGGAAGGTCGACAGACCGTCGCCAGTGGCGATGTTGACCTGGCCCAGGCTAACGCGCGAGGTCGCACCCGCGGCCAACTCGGCGTTCTGTTCGTCACGCTTGGCCTTGGACCAGCTCAGGTCGGCCGCCAGCTTCCAGTCGGCCAGCTTCAGCTCGTTGTTCCAACCGAGGGCGCGCACGTCGTCCTGACGCTGGTTGAAGGTGGTCAGCGCCACCGGGTTGACGTTGTTCACCGTGCCGCTGGTGACCAGCTTGTCGCCGTTGACCACCGTGGTCTGCGCATTGGCCCAGCTGGCGCCGGACCACACGGACATGTCCGACATCACCGTGCGGCGGGCCTCGGTCTGGTCGAACTTGGAGTAGTAGGCGTCCAGCGTGCTGTGGAAGCCGTTGCCGGGCTTGTACTCCAGCACCGCCATCAGGCCGTCGCGCTTCTGGCGGGACGACGCCGCGCCCAGTTCGAAGCCCTGCAGCGCGACGGAGTCCGTCGGCGTTCCCGGCAGCGGCGAGCCCCACACGCTGGTGTTGGCCCACCACCAGCTCTTGTAGTGCCGCTCCTGGTTGGGCGAATCCAGGTGCGCGAAGCCCACGGCCGCACCCCAGGTGCGGTCGGCCGACTGCGTCACGTACGAGGCCGAAAGGCGGTTGCCGTTGCCCGAGATCTCGGGGTTCAGCGAACCGTTGGAGTTGCGCTCCAGGCGGGCGCCGACGACGGCCTGCGTCTTGCCGAAGTCCAGCGGCCGCAGCGTCTTCATGTTGATGGTGCCCGACAGGCCCTGCGCGGACAGGCTGGCGTCCGGCGTCTTGTAGACCGTAGCGGCGTTGATCAGCTCGCTGGGGAACTGGTCGTACTCCACCGAGCGGTTGTCGCCCGTGGATACGATCTCGCGGCCATTCAGCAGCGTCACACCATAGCGCGGCGCCATGCCGCGGATGCTGATGACCGACGAGCGGCCGGCCACACGCTGGGCGGTGAGGCCCGGCAGGCGCGAGATCGCGTCGGCGATGGACACGTCGGGCAGCTTGCCGATGTCCTCGGCCGAGATCGCCTCGACGATGGCGTCGGCATTGCGCTTGGTGCTGATCGAGGATTCCAGGCTGGCGCGGAAGCCCGTCACCGTGACGGTCTCGAGCTTCTGCTCAGCGGCCGGTGCGGCCTGGGCTGCCGCCAGCAGCGGTGCGCACAGCAGCGCGGCCGCAGCGACGGGGGTGAGGCGCAGGCGCTGCTCGGGCAGCTGCGTCAGGGCGCGCCAGGGGGTGCGCGACAGGGAGCGGGTCATGGTTGTCTCCTGGGTCTGGTTCGTCTTGTTCGCTGGTCTGGATATCGGCCACTTGGAGAAAATGTGGAACCGGTTCCAAACGCGGCGCAAATCTAAAGCTTGGACAAATATGTTGTCAACCGAGCCGGCCCGGGGGTTGACGTTTTTTTGCTTCACCCACTACCGTCACGTCCCCTGATGAAAGCCATGACGATGAGACAAAACCCCCTGGGGCTGGCCCTGGCACTGCTGCTCTCCACCACCGGCGCGCTCGCCGATGGAACCGATGCCATTCTGCAGCCCTGGCCGGTGCGCCAGCCGCAACGCGACGCCGCACTGGAGGCCCGCGTCGAGGCGGCGCTCAAGACGCTGTCGCTGCGCCAGAAAGTCGGCCAGATCACGCAGCCCGAGATCCGCGCCATCACGCCTGACGAGGTGCGCGAGTACGCCATCGGCACCATCCTCAACGGCGGCGGCGGCTGGCCGGGGCAGGACCGCGCCGCCACGCCGGCACAGTGGCGCGAGCTGTCCGACAAGTTTCAGGCCGCCGCGCTGCAGGCCACGCCGGGCATCCCGCTGATCTGGGGAACGGACGCCGTCCACGGCCACAACAACCTGCGCGGCGCCACGCTGTTCCCGCACAACATTGCACTGGGCGCCACGCGCAACACCGACCTGGTGCGCGACATCGGCCGCGCCACGGCGCGCGCTGTGCGCGCCACCGGCGTGCACTGGGCCTTCGCGCCGACGCTGGCCGTCGTGCAGGACGTGCGCTGGGGACGCACCTACGAGAGCTACGGCGCCGACCCGGCGCTCGTGAAGCGGCTGGGCCAGGCCGCCGTCGAAGGCCTGCAGGACGGGCTGAAGGACGGCCGCGGCGTGCTGGCCACAGCCAAGCACTACATCGCCGATGGCGGTACGCGCCGCGGCATCGACCAGGGCTTGGCGCAGACCTCGCCAGCCGACCTCGCCCACGTGCACGGCGCCGGTTACCTCGGCGCTCTGGATGCCGGCGTGCTGACCGTGATGGCCTCGTTCAGCAGCTGGACCGACAGCGCCAGCTTCACGCCGCACGGCAAGATGCACGGCAACAAGACGCTGATGACCGACCTGCTGAAGGAGCGTCTCGCGTTCGACGGCCTCATCGTCAGCGACTGGGACGGCGTCGGCCAGGTGACCGGCTGCAAGGACGAAGACTGCCCCCAGGCCATCAACGCCGGCATCGACGTCGTCATGGTGCCCTTCAAGTGGAAGGCCTTCTTCCACAACACCGTGCGCGCCGTGGAGCAGGGGCGCATCCCGATGGCGCGGCTGGACGATGCGGTGCGACGCATCCTGCGCGTGAAGTTCAGCATGTCGGTGCCGACCGCCGTGCCCGCCACCGTGGAGGCCCTGCAGGCGCCGGAACTGGCGCGCCGCGCGGTGCGCGAGTCGCTGGTGCTGCTCAAGCACCGGCCCGGCCTGCTGCCGCTGAAGGGCAATGCCCGCGTGCTGGTCGTCGGCGCGGCGGCAGACAGCCTTCCCCACCAGGCCGGCGGCTGGAGCATCACCTGGCAGGGCCGCGACACCACCAATGCCGACTTTCCCCAAGCCACCTCGTTGCTGGCCGCGCTGCGCCAGCGCCTCGGTGCGGCCAACGTCGTCTTCGATGCCGACGGCAGCACGCACGACCCCAAGCAGTTCGACGCCGTCGTCGCTGTGCTGGCCGAGACGCCCTACGCCGAGGGCGAGGGCGATGTGCGCATCACCGAGAACCTTCGCCACAGCCGCCGCCATCCACAGGACGCCGCCGTGCTGCAGCGCGTTGCCGGCCGCGGCGCGCCGGTCGTCACGCTGCTGTATTCGGGCCGGCCGCTGTACGTGAACGACCTGGCCAACAAGAGCGACGCCTTCATCGCGGCGTGGCAGCCGGGCAGCGAGGGCGCTGGCCTGACGGACGTGCTCGTCGCCCCGGCCGGCGGCAAGCCCTGGCCCGGCTTCACGGGCCGGCTGTCCTTCCCCTGGCCGGCCGGGCCCTGCCAGTTCAGCAGCCACGAGGCCAAGCCCTGGTGGCCGGTGGGTGGCGGCCTGAGCGGCAAGGAGACCCGAGCCAGCACGCGGCCCTTGCCCGAGCCGGCCGACCCGCAACCCATCTGCCCCCTGTGATTCAATCCTTGCTCCAAAGAGCAGAGGGCGAATGGCAACGATCAAGGATGTAGCGCGGCTGGCCGGCGTGGGCGTTGGCACCGCATCACGCGTCATCAGCGGAAACGGTTCCGTCGCGCCGGCCACGGCCGAGCGGGTGCGCAAGGTCATCGCGCAGCTGAAGTTCCGTCCTTCGCACACGGCGCGCTCGCTCGGCGCCGGCACGTCCAAGCTGATCGGCGTCTACATCCCCTTCCTACGCGGCACCTACTACACGCCCATCCTGCGCGTCATCGACACCGTGCTGCGCGGCCAGGGCCTGCACATGGTGGTGGCCTTCGGCGACGGGCTGGAGGACGAACGCGTCGAGACCAACGAGGGCATGCGCTTCCTGCTGGACCGCGACTGCGACGGCCTCATCGTGCTGTCCAACGCCATCCAGGACGAGGACATCAAGGCGCTGGGCACCGCGCAGCGCCAGGTCGTCGTGCTGAACCGCAACTTCGATCGCATCAAGGAGCAGTGCTTCATGGCCGACCACGTGCAGGGCGGCGTGCAGGCCGCCCGCGCACTGCTGCAGTACAAGCACAAGGACATCGCGGTCGTCTCCGGCCCCACCACGTCGCCGGACAACGTGGCCCGCCTGGCCGGCTTCATGGGCGAGCTGGCCGCGCGCGGGCTGGACATGGGCAAGGTGCTGACCGTGCCCGGCGACTTCTCCAACCAGGCCGGCTGGGATGCCGCCGGCACGCTGCTGACGAACAAGAAGCTGCCCACCGCCGTGTTCTGCGCCAACGACGAGATGGCCATCGGCATGCTGGCGCACTTCCAGGAGCGCGGCGTGTCGGTGCCGCACGAGGTGTCGGTGCTGGGCTATGACGACTCGCCCAGCGCCGAGTTCGCCGCGCCGCGCCTGACCTCCGTGCACGTGCCCAGCCGCGAAGTCACGCTGGCCGGTCTGAACTGGCTCCTCAACCGCTGCTACGACCTCACCTTGCCGGTCTCGCGGGAGTTCGAGATCACCGTCACCTGGCGCGCGTCAGTGGCTGCCCCCCGCCCAGCCGCGCGCCGCTGAACGCGGGCGCGCCTGGTCGGCCTTCGCTTTTCGCCGCATCGAAGCAGAGGCCACAATCCGGGTCGAACTTTCTCCCTCGATCCCCTCATGTCCCAGCGCGTCCTGACCGGCATCACCACCACCGGCACCCTGCATCTCGGCAACTATGCCGGCGCCATCCGCCCCGCGGTGCTGGCCAGCCAGGCGCCCGGCGTGGAGAGCTTCTTCTTCATGGCCGACTTCCACGCGCTGATCAAGTGCGACGAGCCGGACCGCATCGCACGCTCCAGCCGCTCCATCGCCGCCACCTGGGTGGCCGCCGGCCTGGACACCGACCGCGTGACGCTCTACCGCCAGAGCGACATCCCCGAGATCCCCGAGCTGACCTGGCTGCTGACCTGCGTCACCGCCAAGGGCCAGATGAACCGCGCCCATGCCTACAAAGCTGCCGTGGACGCCGCTGTGGCGGCCGGCGAGGAGCCGGACGCCAACGTCACCATGGGCCTGTTCAGCTACCCCGTGCTGATGGCTGCCGACATCCTGATGTTCAACGCGCACAAGGTGCCCGTGGGCAAGGACCAGGTGCAGCACATCGAGATGGCCCGCGACGTGGCCCAGCGCTTCAACCACCTGTTCGGCCGCGGTCAGGCGCTGTTCACGCTGCCCGAAGCCGTCACCGATGCCGAGATGGAGCTGCTGCCCGGCCTGGATGGCCGCAAGATGAGCAAGAGCTATGACAACGTCATCCCGCTCTTTGACGGCGGCCCCAAGGCGCTGCAAGACGCGGTGGCCCGCATCGTCACCGACAGCAAGCTGCCCGGCGAGCCCAAGGACCCCGACGGCCAGACGCTGGTGGCGCTCTACGACGCGTTCGCGAGTGTCGACGAGCGCGCCGCCTTCCGCGCTGCGCTGCGCGCCGGCCTGGGCTGGGGCGAGGCCAAGCAGCAGCTTGTGGCGCTGATCGAGTCGCAGATCGGCCCCATGCGCGCCCGCTACGAGGCGCTGATGGCCAACCCCGCCGAGCTGGAAGCCATCCTGCAGGCCGGCGCCGCCAAGGCCCGCGCCATCGCCGTGCCCTTCCTGAAAACGCTGCGCGAGGCCGTCGGCCTGCGCCCCTACACGCAGACCGCCACCACGGCCGTCGCCAAGGCCGAGAAGGTCGCGCTGCCGGTGTTCAAGCAGTACCGCGAGGCTGACGGCAAGTTCTACTTCAAGCTGCTGTCGGCAGACGGCGCGCTGCTGCTGCAGAGCCAGGCCTTTGAACAGGGCCGCGAGGCCGGCCAGTGGGTGGCGCGACTGAAGCAGGGCGGCGCCGCCGCGCTGACCACCGATGCCCCCGTGCAGCGCGAGGCCGCCGAGGCCGACATCGCCGCCGCGCTGGCTGCGTTCCAGGCCGACGCAGCCTGATCCGGGCGGCCTCGCTGCACTGATGGTCACCACCCCCGCGATCACCGAGCTGCTGGCCGGCACGGCACGCGGCGATGCGGCGGCGCTGCAGCAGCTCTACGCGCTGCTGTACCCCGAAATCAAGCGCGTGGCCCGCATGCGGCTGGCGCAGAGCGGAGCCCAGGGCCGCGCCTGCGGGCTGGACACCACGGCCCTCGTACACGAAGGCTTTCTGCGCATGGCCGACCAGCAAGGCCTGCAGGGCGACACGCGCGGCCAGTTCTTCGCCTACGTGGGCCGCGTGTTGCGCTCGGTCGTCATCGACCACCTGCGCACCGAGGGCCGTGACAAGCGCGGCGGCGACGCCGTCATGGTGACGCTGTCGGCCGCCGGGGACGTGGCCGCCGTGCAGAGCCAGGCCGTGGATCTGATCGGCCTGGATCAGGCGCTGGCGCGCATGCGCGCGCTCGACGAGCCGCTGTACGAGCTGATCGAGATGATCGGCTTCGCCGGCCTGACCATCGCCGAGGTGGCGGCGCTGCGCGAGGTCTCCACGCGCAGCATCAACCGCGAGCTGCTGAAGGCCCGGGCGCTGCTGCAGGAACTGCTGGGCGACCCGCCAAACACCGTCTACTGATGAGCGCCGGCCTGCAGCCCGAGGACTGGCAGCGGCTGTCCCCGCTGTTCGACGAGCTGGCCGAGCTGCCGGCGGTGGCCCGCGCCGAACGGCTGGCCACGCTGCAGCCGCCCGAGCTGGCCGCGCGGCTGGCCCGCATGCTGGCGGCGCTGCCGCCGGACGGCGCGACCGTCACGCTGGGCGTGTCCGGCTTCGGTGACCAGCTGGCGCATGCACTGGCCGCCCCGGCCCCGGACGCCGCCGCCCCGCGATCGGGCGACCGTTTCGGCGCCTGGTGCCTGTGCGAGCTGCTGGGCGAAGGCGGCATGGGCCAGGTGTGGCGGGCCGAGCGCGCCGACGGGCTGTACCAGGGCCAGGCGGCCATCAAGCTGCTGCGCGACGACGTGGCCGGCCCCGGCCTGGCCGCCCGCTTCGCCCGCGAACGCGCGCTGCTGGGCCGCCTCACCCACCCCGGCATCGCCCGGCTGCTGGATGCCGGCGAGCAGGACGGGCGTGCCTTCCTGGTGCTGGAGCATGTGGTGGGGCACACGCTGTCCGAACATGTGCGCGCTCAGCGGCTGGACCTGAGCGCGCGCATGCGCCTGCTGATCAGGATCGCTCGCGCCGTGGAGCATGCGCATGCGCAGCTCATCGTCCACCGCGACCTCAAGCCCAGCAACGTCATGGTGGACGACGCCGGCAACACCAAGCTGCTGGACTTCGGCATCGCCGGGCTGTTGGACTCCTCGGGCCAGCAGGCCGACAGCCAGCTCACGCAGCTGTCTGGCCGGCGGCTAACGCCGGCCTACGCGGCGCCCGAGCAGATCCTCGGCGGGCCCATCGGCGCGGCGGCCGACATCTACTCGCTGGGCGTCATGCTGTACGAGCTGGCCAGCGGCCAGCTGCCCTTCGGCCAGCGCGGCGCCAGTCGCACGGCGCTGGAGCATGCCGTGCTGCACGGCCAGGCCCAGCGCATCACGCGCAGCCTGGGCCAGACCGACGACGCCAGCAGCGAGCAGGGCCCGGGGCGGCCGGCTGACGCACGCCGCGCCGCGGGCGACCTGGAAGCCGTGGCGGCCAAGGCGATGCGCCGCCATGCCGCCGATCGCTATGCCAGCGTGGGCAGCTTCATCGACGACCTGGAGCGCTGGCTGGCGCAGCGCCCAGTCAGCGTGCGCGCGGAGGACTGGCGCCACCGCGGGCGGCTCTGGCTGCGGCGCAACGCTGCGCTGGCCGGCGGCGCGGCGCTGGTCTTCGCAGCGCTGAGCCTGGGCCTGGGCCTGAGCCTGTGGCAGCGCGACCAGGCCCAGGCCGCTGCGCGCCAGAGCGAGGAAGTCACGCGCTACCTTACCGAACTGCTGGCCTCAGCCAATCCCGACCGCCACGGTGGCCACATCCCGACCATCTTCGAGGTGCTGGAGAAGAGCCGGGCCGAGCTGAAGCAGCGCTTTGCCGGCGACGAGCTGACCTACCTGCGCGTGCTGGACGTGATGGTGGCGACCTACTCCGACATGAACCGCCACGACATCGCCATCCCGCTGGCGCAGGAGTTCATCGCGCTGAACGCCAGGCGCTGGGGCGATGACGACGAGCGCACGCGCATCGCGCGGCTGCGGCTGGCGCGCATCTACACGGCGCTGAACTCGCCGCTGGAGGTCATCGCGCTGGGCGAACCGCTGCTGCCCGTGCTGGCGCGCGCGCCGGCCGGCTCGGAGCAGGAGAACGACCACGTCAACCTGCTCTACCAGCTCATCGTGGCCTATGCCGGCGCGGGTCGCTTCGCGGACGCGGAAGCGATGCACGTGCGGGCCTGGCCCATCGTGCAGCGGCAGTTCAAGCCCAGCGACTTCGAGTACCCCTACTACAACGCCTACCTCTACCAGCTGCGGCTCGCGCAGAGCCGGTTGCTGGACGCCGAGCGCCTCATCGAGGCCACGCGCGCCTCCTGGGCCACGGCGCCCGCGCACCGCGCCCGCTTCGTGACGCGCCTGCGCCAGCACGTGTGGAACATCCAGGCCCGGCTGGGCCGGCCGGAGGGCAGCGTCGCGGTGGCCCGGCAGATCGTTACCGACATGGACGCGCTGCTGGGCCCCGGCAACTCCAGCAGCCAGCGCATGCGCGCCGACCTGGCCCGCCACCTCGTGGAGCTGGGCGAGTACGCGCAGGCCGTGCAGGTGCATGACGAGCTGGAGCGCATGCTGCCGCCCGAGGCCGCCGGCCACCCCACGCTGCGGCTGCCACGCGAGAGCGCCGCGCTGCTGTCGCGCGCGCTGGCCGCGCCGACGCGTGCCGCCGACTGGCTGCCTGCGGCCCACCGCATCGCCGACGAGCTGGCGCGCAGCCTCGACATCTCCGGCCCGCCCTGGGCCGAGGCCGGCATGGCCGTCACGCGCGTGGCGCTGCGCCTGGGCGACCTGCCGCTGGCGCGGCGCACGCTGGCGCTGCTGCAGGCGCAGGACGCCCAGCCCTGGCTGCGCCTGCACGCGCAACTGACCAGCCGCATCGCGCAGCTGCACGGCGAGCTGCTGCGCGCCGAGGGCCGGCACGACGACGCCGTCGCGGCGCTGCGCCAGCGTGTGGCGCTGCTGGACGCCCTGCCCCAGCCGCAGGGCCTGCCGCACTGGCGCGCGCAGCTGGACCTGGCGGCCAGCCTGGCACGCACGCCTGAGGCGGCAGCCGCCCTGGCGCGCGCCGACACGCTGCGCCCGGCCTGGCTGGCCGCCCATCCGCTGGACGCGCTGCGCGCCGAACTGGGCCGGGGCACCTGGCAACCTCACTGGGCCGGGCAGTTCTGAGCGCCGGGCCACGATTTCTAGAGTCGCCGACCTAGGGTTTTCGGGCAGCTTGCCACGTCAAAACGCGTTTACCCGCTCTGGCAGACGCCCAGCTCGCGGTAACTTCGCGGCTCCCGAACAAGAAGCCCCTGGAGACATTCATGGCCACCATCGCCGCTGACCAGCTCGCCCTGCAACGCCTCTACCACTGGGAGCGCAGTGCCGGCCAGACCGTGACGCTGACGCAACCCATGGGCGCAGGCAACGTCAAGGACTTCACCTGGGCCCAGGTGGGTGACCAGGTGCGCCGCATGGCGGCCCACCTCCAGGCGCGCGGCGCCGCCGAGGGCTGGCCGGCTGACGCCAAGGTCGCCATCCTGTCCAAGAACTGCGCCTGGTGGCTGATGAGCGACCTGGCCATCTGGATGGCTGGTTATGTCAGCGTGCCGCTGTACCCGACGCTGGCGCCCGAGACCATCTCGCAGATCCTGGAGCACAGCGAGTCGCGCTTCATCTTCATCGGCAAGCTCGACGGCTGGGAGGGCATGAAGCCCGGCGTGCCGGCCCACCTGCCCGGTGCGAGCTACGCGCTGTCGCCCGACGACGCCAAGAAGACCTACGAAGGCTGGGACGCCATCTGTGCCCGCACCGAGCCGCTGAAGGCCTCGCCCGTGCGCGGCGCCGACGAGCTCTGCACGCTGATCTACACCTCCGGCACCACCGGCCTGCCCAAGGGCGTGATGCACACCTTCGGCGCCTTTGCCTGGGCAGTGGACGCCGGACTGAAGCGCATCCCCATGGTGGGCTCGGACCGCATGCTGTCCTACCTGCCGCTGGCCCACGTCGTGGAGCGCACGCTGGTGGAGCACGGCTGGCTGGCGCGCGGCATCAAGATCTTCTTTGCCGAGTCGCTGGACACCTTCACCGCCGACCTGCAGCGCGCGCTGCCGACGGTGTTCTTCAGCGTGCCGCGCCTGTGGGTCAAGTTCCAGCAGGGCGTGCAGGCCAAGATGCCGCCGCAGAAGATGAACAAGCTGCTGCGCCTGCCGATCATCGGCGGCCTGGTGCGCAAGAAGGTGCTGAAGGCGCTGGGGCTCAACCACTGCAAGTTCGCCGCCGGCGGCGCCGCGCCCATGCCGGTGGCGCTGCTGGAGTGGTACGCCACGCTGGGCCTGCACATCAACGAGGGCTACGGCATGACCGAGAACCTCGCGCTGTCCCACCTGACCCTGCCCGGCAAGAACCAGCGCGGCACCGTGGGCCCAGCCTACGAGGGCGTGCAGGTGCGCATCGACCCCGCGTCGGGCGAGCTGCAGATGCGCAGCCCCGCCGTCATGCTGGGCTACTACAAGGCGCCCGAGCAGACGCGCGACAGCTTCACCGAGGACGGCTGGCTGCGCACCGGCGACAAGGCCAGCCAGGACAAAGACGGCTGCGTGCGCATCACGGGCCGCGTGAAGGACCTGTTCAAGACCAGCAAGGGCAAGTACGTGGCGCCCGCGCCCATCGAGGACAAGCTGGGCATGAACCCCGCCATCGAGGCCGTCTGCGTGGCCGGCGCCAACCTGGGCCAGCCGCTGGGCATCGCGATGCTGTCGCCGCAGGGCGTGGAGCGGGCCACCAGCGATGCTGCCGGCCTGCAGGCCGAACTGGCCCGGCACCTGGAGGACGTCAACGCCAAGCTGGACCCGCATGAGCAGCTGGACACGCTGGTGCTCATCAAGACGCCGTGGACGGTGGACAACGGCTTCATCACGCCCACCTTCAAGGTCAAGCGCAACCGCGTGGAAGAGGTCTACGGCGGCAAGCTGGAAAGCTGGGTGGGCAAGCGGTCCAAGGTGCAGTTCGGGGACTGACGTGCCCCTCGCCCAGTCCTGGGCTGCTGCACGCGGGCAGGCCTGGTCGGTCTTGCAGACCGCGCCGCGGCTTGCGCCGCAGCTCTCAGGAGCGGCCCGGCGCTCGGCCCGCACGAAAGCCGCGTCAACCGCGCCAGTACTCCGCTCGCCCGTAGTGCGCCCGCAGATGCTCCACCCACAACCGCGTTCGCAGCGGCAGGTGGCGTGACTGCGGGAACACGGCGTAGATGCCGTTGGGCGGCGCGGCGAAGTCGTCCAGCACGGTGACGAGCCGGCCGGCCGCGAGGTCGGCCTCCACCTCCCAGGTGCTGCGCCACGCGATGCCCAGGCCCTGCACGCACCAGTCGTGCAGCACCTGGCCGTCGCTGCAGTCCAGCCGGCCCTGTGTGCGGGTCTCGGGCCGCAGGTGCTGTACCGCGCCATCGACCTGGAAGGCCCAGCCGCGCACCTGGCTGGCTTCGGAACTCAGCGTCAGGCAGGCATGTCGCGCCAGCTCGTCGGGGTGGCGCGGCACGCCAGCGCGCTTCAGGTAGCCCGGCGACGCAACGCACAGGCGCCGGTTGTCGGCCAGCCGCGTGCTGACGAGGCTGGAGTCCGGCAGGTCGCCCACGCGCACCGCGCAGTCGAAGCCCTCGTGCACGATGTCCACGACGCGGTCGCTGAGATTCAGCGACAGGCTGAGTTCGGCATGCTCGGCGAGAAAAGCCGGCACCAGCGGCGCCACGTGGCGGCGGCCGAAGCCGGCCGGCGCCGTCACGCGCAGATGGCCGCTGGCCTTCAGCCCGCCGGCGCTGACGGCGGCTTCAGCGTCGGCCAGCGATGCGATGAGGCGCTGGCAGTCCTCCAGGAAGGCCTGGCCCTCGGGCGTCAGCGTCAGCCGCCGCGTCGTGCGCAGCATCAACTTCACGCCCAGCCGCGCCTCCAGCGCATCCAGCCGCCGGCCCATGACGGCGGGCGCCAGCCCTTCCGCCGCCGCCGCCGCCGTCAGGCTGCCCTTGGCCGCCACGAGCACGAAGGACTCCATCTGCTTGAGCTTGTCCATGTGCCGATTGTGCTGACTGACGAACGCAAAGACAGCGTTTTCACGCCCCATCTTTGCGTTTTCGTCACAGATTCCCTGCGTGCACGGCTGCGAATCGAGGGCTCGCGCGGCGGCAAGATGCACGGCAATCTCTCGTCGATTTCACAGCGTTCTTCGCCTTCCCAGGAGCTTGTCCATGTCCACCACCCGCACCCCTCTCCACCGCCTGCAGGTCGACGCCGACCTGGCCCGCTTCATAGCCACCGAGGTGCTGCCCGGCACCGGCGTCGCGCCGGACGCGTTCTGGGCCGGCTTCAGCGCCATCGCGCATGACCTGGCCCCCAAGAACCGCGCGCTGCTTGCCGAGCGCGACCGCCTGCAGTCCGAGATGGACGCCTGGCACGAGGCCCACCCCGGCCCCATCACGGACATGCCGGCCTACCGCGCGCATCTGGCACGCATCGGCTACCTCGTCGAGCCGCCGGCGCAGGTGCAGGCGACGACGGCCAACGTCGATGCCGAGCTGGCGCTGCAGGCCGGCCCGCAGCTGGTGGTGCCCATCCTGAACGCGCGCTACGCGCTGAACGCGGCCAACGCGCGCTGGGGCTCGCTGTACGACGCGCTGTACGGCACCGACGCGATCCCCGAGACCGACGGCGCCACGCGCGCCGGTGCCTACAACCCGGTGCGCGGCGCCAAGGTCATCGCCTTCGCCCGCCAGGTGCTGGACCAAGCCGCGCCGCTGGCTGCCGGTTCGCACGCAGAGTCGACCGGCTACCGCGTCGAGGGCGGCCAACTGGTCGTCACGCTGGCCTCCGGTGCGACCACGAGCCTCAAGGACGCCGCAGCCTTCGCCGGCTACCAGGGCTCGCCGGAAGCGCCCAGCAGCGTGCTGCTGGTGCACCACGGCCTGCACCTGGACATCCGCATCGACCGCAGCACGCCCATCGGCAAGACCGACGCGGCCGGCGTCGCCGACGTGGTGCTGGAGTCGGCGCTGTCCACCATCCTGGACCTGGAAGACTCCGTCGCCGCCGTCGACGCCGAGGACAAGCTGCTGGCCTACCGCAACTGGCTGGGCATCCAGCTCGGCACGCTGACCGAGGAGGTCGCCAAGGGCGGCACCACCTTCACGCGCCGCCTGAACGCCGACCGCGTTTACACGGCCCCGAACGGTGGCACCGTCACGCTGCACGGCCGCTCGCTAATGTTCGTGCGAAATGTCGGCCACCTGATGACCAACCCGGCCATCCTGCTGGACGACGGCAGCGAGATTCCCGAGGGCATCATGGACGCCGTCGTCACGACGACGATCGCGATGCATGACCTCAAGCGCCGTGGCAACAGCCGCACCGGCAGCGTCTACATCGTGAAGCCCAAGATGCACGGCCCGGCCGAGGTGGCTTTCGCCGCCGAGCTGTTCACGCGCGTCGAGCAGCTGCTGGGCCTGCCCGACAGCACCGTCAAGCTGGGCATCATGGACGAGGAGCGCCGCACGTCCGTCAACCTGAAGGCCTGCATCGCCGCCGCGGCAAGCCGCGTGGCCTTCATCAACACCGGCTTCCTGGACCGCACCGGCGACGAAATGCACACCGCCATGCGCGCCGGCCCCATGCTGCGCAAGGGCGATATGAAGACGTCCAGCTGGATCACGGCCTACGAACGCTCCAACGTGCTGACGGGACTGGCCTGCGGCCTGCGTGGCCGCGCGCAGATCGGCAAGGGCATGTGGGCCATGCCCGACCTGATGGCCGAGATGCTCAAGCAGAAGATCGGCCACCCCAAGGCAGGCGCCAACACCGCTTGGGTGCCGTCGCCCACAGCCGCGACGCTGCATGCGCTGCACTACCACCAGGTCAGCGTGAGCGCCGTACAGCAAGAGCTGGAGAAGGTGGACCTGGCCGCCGAGCGCGAAGGCATCCTGAACGCGCTGCTGACCATCCCCGTCGCGCCCCGGGCCGACTGGACACCCGAGCAGCGCCAGCAGGAGCTGGACAACAACGTGCAGGGCATCCTGGGCTACGTGGTGCGCTGGGTGGACCAGGGCGTGGGCTGCTCCAAGGTGCCCGACATCAACGGCGTGGGCCTGATGGAAGACCGTGCCACGCTGCGCATCAGCAGCCAGCACATCGCCAACTGGCTGCGCCACGGCATCGTGACGGCGAGCCAGGTGCGCGAGACCTTCACCCGCATGGCCCAGGTGGTGGACGGCCAGAACGCCGGCGACCCGGCCTACCTGCCGCTGGCCGCCCACCCGCAGGGCGCGGCCATGCAGGCGGCGCTGGATCTCGTCTTCAAGGGCGAAGCCCAGCCCAGCGGCTACACCGAGCCGCTGCTGCATGCGTGGCGGCTGCGGGTCAAGGGCTGAGGGCGGCGGCGCGGCCGACGCCGCGCCCACCCTCGTCAGCGCCCCAGTGATTGCTCGGACGCTGGCGGCTGTCGGACGTTGTCCATCATCTGGCGCGACTCCTTCTCGTGCCTGGCCACCTCATCGGCATCGCGGCACACCTTGACGTAGTGCGCGAGTCCGGTCGGCTTCTCGCGATGGCACACCTGCGTCTTTCCCTCCTGCGGCGCTGGCGGCGCAACCGCGCAGCCGACCATGGCCAGCAAGCCCAGCGCTGACAACAGACTCTTCATCGGAACCCCTTCGCCAGATCGTTGGCAATCGCGCACAAAGCGCCACACACAAAAACGCCCGGCGGCTGCCGGGCGCTGCGAGACCGTCAAACGGCTGCGATCAGTTCATCAGAACTTGGCGGTCGCCGTCACCGAGTAGCGACGGCCGATCACGTCGTACCACTGCGGGAAGGTGTTGCCGCTGTTCGTGGTTGTCGTGCCGATGGTGTTGCCAACAATCGGCGGCTTCTTGCCGAACGCGTTGTTGACAGTCATCGACAGACCGAAGTTCTTGGTGACCTGCCAAGAACCGTTCAGGTCCACGTAGTTGACGTTCTTGATCTTGGCAAAGGCCGGCAGGTAGGGCGAACCGCCCGGCTCTTCCTCGGTACCGCCAATGAAGCGCCACACATAGCCGGCGCTGAAGTCGCCCATGGACCACGTTGCACGCTGCGTGAAGCGAAGCTTGGAGGTCGGGCCTCCGCAGCTGGTGCCGTAGTAGCCCACGCAGTCCAGCGTCGGCAATGTCGGCAGCGACTTGAAGTCCCACTTGCTGACGTACGAGGCGATCAAGCCCAGGTCGACGCGGCCCATACCGGCCAGGTTGAGCCGGTAATTGGCGCCCAGATCAATGCCGGACACGTCATACGCACCCAGGTTGGACGACTGCGTGACCACACCAGGACCACCATTCATCGAACCCGTCAGCGGATCGCGCACGATCAGCTGGCACATCGCGTTGTAACCCAGCGTCGGGTTCAGGCCCGTCGTGTTGTAGCAACCCTGGATGACCTGCGTCGTCGTGGGCGACGAGACCGCCTTCTTGATCTTGATGCGGTAGTAATCCAGCGTCAGGCTCAGGTTGTTGGCGAACGTCGGCTCCCAGACGATGCCGAAGGTCGTCGTGTCGGCTTCCTCAGGACCCAGATTGGGATTGCCACCGCTGGTGTTGTTGATCTGACCGGCGGAAGGATTCGGCACGAAACCGACCTGACTGCCTGGCACGCCCGTCTGACGGCACAGGCTGCTCAACGTACCCGCAGTATTGGCATCACCCGTGTTGATACGGTTGCCCGCGCAGGGGTCCACAGCCAGGTTGGACAGGCCCGTGATCACCGGCGCGTACAGCTCATTCACGTTGGGCGCGCGCGTTGCACGCTGTTGCATGCCACGCACGCGCACCCCGCGCATGGGGGCCCAGTCCAGGCCGGCCTTCCAGCTGCCGTATTCCTGGCTGCTGGCGGTGGTCTTGAACTCGGTGTGGCGGTAGCCCAGCTCCAGGTTGACCGCTTGCGCCAGCGGCAAGCCCGACAGCAGAGGCACGATGGACTCCACATACGCCTCGCTCAGCTTGAGCGTGCCGCTGCGGTCAGGGGTTGGCGCGCCGGTGCCCAGCACTTCACCCTGGATCTGCGAAGGGCCATCGCTCTGGTTGCCGCCCTTCACCTCGCGGCTCTCCAAGCCCACGGCAGCGCTGACCGGCGCCTTGGCCCAGGGGCTCTTGAGCATGGCGATCTCGCCGTTCGCGCTGGCCGCCACCACGTTCTGCTTGACCGAGGTGTTGGACACCGACGACAGGTTGACGAAATTAATCATCTGCTGCGTCAGCGAGCCCTCCGCGCCGAAGATGTTCAGCGGCACGCAGCCGTTGGTCGCGGTAATGCACGTGGTGGTGTTCACGGCGCGCAGCGCCTGCTGCACCTTGCTGAACGACCCCCAGTTGATACGCGACGAGACCTGGTCGGCCGTACCGCGCTGCAGGTAGGCGTCGAAGCTCCAGTCGGTGAACGGCAGGTCACCGCGCACACCGACGGTGAACTGGTTCAGCGTGTTCTGGAAGTCATTGATGCGAGGGCCCAGTTCCGTGAACCGACGCGCAACGATGAGCGGCACTTCGGTGGTGTTGCCCAGCACGCAGTTGGCCGCAGCAATGCTCTGGGCCGCACAGATCTGCTCACGGGCAGCCTGCGGGATGAAGGGGTTGCCGATAGGCACCCGGTAAGTCGACGTGAACGAGCCCGTGGGCGCCAGGTTCAGCACCACCGAACTGCGCGTGTGGAACAGCTCGCTGTAGGCCTCGATGCCAGGGGTGATCTCGTAGCGGCCCAGCGCCGTGATCTGCGTGCGCTTGAGCGGCGTCTCGTAATAGTTCAGCGGGTTGAAGTTGTACTCATCGGCCTGGGTCGAGGCACGCAGGCGGCCGGTGCTGCCGTCCAGCACGTACAGGCCCGTGGTGCTGGGCAGCAACGCACCCAGGCCCGTCACCGACCAGTGCGCGGGTGTGGAGGTGGCGGAGCCTGACCCCAGACCGTTCACCGAGTTCAGCGACACGGCGCCCCACGGGCGCTCGCCCTGGCGGACGGCGTCGGTGGTGGTGGTGCCGATGCTGAGCACCACATTGCCCTTGCCGCCGTCAAAGTTGCCGCCCATGGTCAGGTCGGCACGGCGGCGCTTGGCATCGCCCTCTTCGGAGGCACCGTAGGTTGCGCTCGCCACAAGGCCGCTGAAATTGCGCTTCATCACGAAGTTCACCACGCCGGCCACGGCATCAGCGCCGTACACCGCAGAGGCACCGCCCGTGACCAGGTCCACGCGCTCCAGCAGCGCCACCGGGATGGCATTGGTGTCAACCACGCCGGTCAGCGTCGAGGGCACCAGGCGCCGCCCGTTGACCAGGACCAGCGAACGGTTGGTACCCAGGCCGCGCAGGTCGATGGTGGCGAAGCCGCCGGAGCCGTTGTTGGTGCCCGAACCAATGGCCGGCATCGCTGCAGGCAATGAACGGAACAGCTCTTCGACCCCGACAGGCTGCGAGGCATTGATTTCGGCGGTGGTCACCGACGTGATCGGGCTGCTGGAGGCCGCGCCCAGCGACTTGATGCGCGTGCCGGTGATCTCGACGCGCTCGAGTTTCTGGGCGTCCGCGCCCTGAGCGAATGCGGTGACGGCACCAAAAGTGCCGATCAGCGCCAGCGCGGCAGCGCTGCAGGCATTGCGTTTGAACATCTACTTCTCCTTTGTGGGGATGTCTGAGCTTGTGGCTGAGTAAGGAACGGAACTGCGATCGGCAACGCGATCGTCTTTCACGCATCGAGTCTGGCAAGGCGCGCATGCGCGGCGTCTCGGGATACTCCCAATGGACCGCCTGCAAGTGCCAAAAGACAGGGGTTTCACTAGCATGTAGCGTGCCAACGTGTTGCTGCACATCCACAAATCCTGTCAATCCCGTCCTGCGCGTTGACAGCCACCCCAGCGCTCCAAAGGGCATCTCCGGCGGTGTCGCCCTCCTCGCAACGCTTTTTCAGCCTCTCCGCCGCCGAAGCTGTCTCTTTCCTGTCACAACCGGCCTGCGGCTTTACCCAACCCACCCCGAGCCCGAACCCGGCACCGCCTCACGCAGAAAAACCACAGTAAATCAGCCACTTAGCACTCACCACCACCGGCTGACACGAATCCCCTGGCCACCAAACGGGGATGCAAACACCCCGCCCCTGGACTTTCCCTGAGCACGAAACCCGCCATAGCGTCGGGACAATGGCGACCGCTTCCCCCATCGGGAGAACGTGCAGGCACCTGACTCTGGCGCCTCGCGGTGTTCATGACCTATCCGGTCAACTTGGAGTGCTCATGCATAAACGAACCCTGATCTCTACCGCTGCAGTGGCAGCCCTGGGATTCTTCACGTCCTCCGCCTTCGCCCAGGCACAGGGCAACGCCCAGCAGCTGGAGCGTGTCGAAGTCACCGGCAGCCGCATCCTGTCGCTGAACGCTGAATCGGCCGCGCCCATCCAGGTGCTCAGCGCTGCGGACATCGCCGCCTCCGGCGTGGCCAACCTGCAGGAACTGCTGCTGAAGAACCCGGTGTTCGGCACCCCGGCCATCAGCCGCACCAACTCCAACTTTTCGACGTCCAGCGCCGGCGTGTCCACCGTGGACCTGCGCAACCTGGGCTCCAACCGCACGCTGGTGCTCGTGAACGGCCGCCGCTACGTGTCCGGCGTTCCCGGTGACACGGCAGTCGACTTCAACACCATCCCCGCCGACTTCATCGAGCGTATCGAGGTGATGACCGGCGGCTCCTCGGCCATGTACGGCTCTGACGCCGTGGCCGGCGTGGTCAACGTCATCCTGAAGCGCAATTTCCAGGGCCTGCGCATGGACGCGCAAGTCGGCGTGAGCGAAGAAGGCGACGACAAGAAGAAGAAGGTCAGCGTGACCTTCGGCATGAACGGTGCTGACGGTCAGGGCAACCTGATGGTCAACCTGTCGGCCAGCCAGCAGGGCGCCGTGTACTCGCGGGATCGTGATTTCGCGGCGGTGGATCAGGCCTCGCGCGGCGCCTTCGTGACCGGTGATGTGGCAGACATCTTCACCATCCAGCGCCCGTTCTACTCCAGCTTCGCGCCGCAGGGCCGCTTCTTCTACAACGACGGCACAGCCAATCGCAACTTCACCTACAACGCCGCCGGCCAGCAGATCCCGTTCTCCACGAACGGCCCGGCCGGTGACGGTGTTGGCGCCACCGGCTTCAACCGCTCGGCCATCCGCACCATCGCCATTCCGACGGACCGCCTGATGCTGGCCAGCAAGGGCGAGTTCAACCTGAACGATGCGCACAGCGTCTTCTTCGAGGCGAACTACGCCGCCACCAAGACCAAGACCCAGCTTGAACCCTTCCCGCTGGACTCGACCGACCTCGGCGGCCTGATCCCGGCCGAGTTCATGGTCAACGGCGTCAAGATGCGCAACCCCCTGGTGCCGGACACGATCTACAACAATGCGGTTGACCGCGACGGCGACGGCCTGAAGGACTACAACTTCACCCGCCGCATGTCGGACATCGCCAACCGCGGCAGCAAGGCCCAGCGCGATACGTTCCGCCTGCTGGGTGGCGCCAAGGGCGAGATCACCAAGACCTGGTCCTACGACACCTACGCGGCCCACTCGTTCACGAAGGAAGGCCAGACCGGCACCGGCCAGGTCAACGTCATGAACTTCATGAACGCACTGAGCGCAGTGGCCGACGTCAACGACGTCAACGGCAATGGCAACACCACGGAAGCCATCTGCAAGGACGCCATTGCGCGCGCCCAGGGTTGCGTGCCGGCCAATATCTTCGGCGCCAACAAGCTGAGCGCCGACGCGGCCAAGTACATCCACGCGCCTTCGTCGCTGAACACCCGCATCACGCAAACGCTGATCGGCGCCGCCGTGACCGGCGAGCCGTTCGAGCTGCCGGCCGGCCCGCTGGGCGTGGCCTTCGGTGCCGAGTACCGCAAGGAAACGTCGAGCATGGAGTTCGACGCGCTGACGCAGACCGGCCTGAACGCCGGCAATGCGCTGCCCAACACGGCGGGCTCCTTCGACGTGAAGGAAGCCTTTGTCGAAGTGAACGCGCCGCTGCTGAAGAACTTGCCGCTGGTCAAGTCGCTGGACGCCAAGGCCGCCGTTCGCCAGGGCAAGTACTCAACCGTGGGTGACACCACCAGCTGGAACAGCGGCCTGGACTGGGGCATCAACACGACCTTCCGTGTTCGCGCCAACTACGCCGTGTCGACCCGTGCGCCCAACATCGGCGAGCTGTACCAGGCACCGTCGCAGACTTTCCCGACCGGCTTGGTGGACCCCTGCCAGGGCAAGACCCTGACGGGCACCGACGCCGTCTCTGTCGCCTGCCGCACCAACCCCGGTGTGGTCGCCAACATGAACGCCAATGGCGGCGTGTTCAAGCTGACCCAGTCTGACCTGCAAGGCATCAGCGGCTTCGACAGCGGCAACCCCAATCTGGGCGCCGAGAAGGGCAAGTCCACGACCATCGGCATCGTCATCACCCCGAAGACGATCGCCCTGCTGCGTGACTTCACGTTCACGGCCGACTACTACAAGATCAAGATCTCGGACGCGATCAACACCCCGGGACGCCAATACGCACTGAACCAGTGCTACGGCGGTGGCAACACCACGTTCTGCAACTTCATCACCCGTCGTCCGACCGACGTCGGCCCGAACAGCGCCGGCTCGCTGGAGTTCATCGACGAGACCGCAGCCAACACCGGTGGCGACATGGTCGAAGGCGTGGACCTGACCGCCAGCTACCGCACCAAGCTGTTCGGTGGCGTGTTCAATTCGCGCATCGCGTACACCTACATCATGAAGGCGTACAACCAGCCGACACCGCAGGCCGACAAGGACTACTCGCAAGGCGAAGTCGGCAATGCGCGCAACCGCTGGGTGCTGAACCTGGGCTACAACATCGGCAACATCGGTGTGGCAGCCACGACGACCTACTTTGGTCAGTCGTACCTGGACGATGTGTTCATGCGTGACACCTTCGGCAGCACCAACAAGATGGACGGCAAGATCAAGTCGCGTGCCTATCTCGACCTGCAAGCCAACTACAAACTGGGCAAGAGCGAGATCTACTTCGGCATCGACAACGCGACGGCCACCAAGGCGCCTCCGATCATCTCGGGCCTGCCGGGCAACACGACCGGTGCTGAAACCAACGCCAGCGTCTACGATCCTATCGGCCGCCGCTACTACGTCGGCCTGCGCTACAGCCTGTAAAGGCTGTCTCCACGGTGCCTGCTCCGGCAGGTATCGCCAAGGAAAAGCACATCCCCGCGATGTGCTTTTTTTTGCGTGCTCATCCCGCATTGCTCCATGACTGACGCCCTGATCCCGCCCCCCGACGTCCTCATCATCGGCGCCGGCCCCGCCGGCAGCGCCTGCGCGCGCGTGCTGGCGCAGGCCGGCGTGGACGTGTTGCTGGTGGACCAGCACGCGCCGGGCCGCGACAAGACCTGCGGCGACGGCCTCATCCCCGACGCCCATCAGGCGCTCGCGCGGCTGGGGCTGCTGGACGCCGTGATGCAGCGCGCGCAGCACGTGGCGCATGTGGGCTGCATCGGCCCGGGCGGTGGGCGCGTGGATGTGCCGGGCCGCCTGGCCGTGCTGCCGCGCAAGCAGCTGGACGCGCTGCTGCTGCAGGCCGCCCGCGATGCCGGTGCGCGCTTCGAGCAGGCGCGCTTCGAGGCGCCGCTGGAGGAGGCCGGCCGCGTCGTCGGCGCCCGCCTCAAGCGCGGCGACGACCTGCTGGAGGTGCGCACGCCGTGGGTGGTGCTGGCCACCGGGGCGGTGCCCAAGGCGCTGTCTGCCGCCGGCATGTGCGAGCGCCACACACCCAGCGGCGTGGCGCTGCGCGGCTATGTGAAGGCACCGCAGATGGTCGGCAAGATCCAGGCGCTGGAAGTCGTCTGGGACAAGGCGCTGCGGCCGGGCTATGGCTGGATCTTCCCGGCGCCCGACGGCCACTTCAACATCGGCGTGGGCGTCACCAACTCGCACGAGGACCGCGATGGCAAGGGCCAGAAGAAGGACGCCAACCTGCGCGCCATCTTCGACGCCTTCGTCGCCAAGTACCCGCCCGCCGCCGAGCTGATGCGCGTGGGCGAGAAGCAGGGCGAGGGCGAGCAGTGGCTCAAGGGTGCGCCGCTGCGCTTCACGCTGGAGGGCGCGCGCTGGACGCGCCCCGGCCTGCTGGTCACTGGCGAGGCGGCGGGCTCCACCTACTCCTTCACGGGCGAGGGCATCGGCAAGGCGATGGAGACAGGCATGCTGGCCGCCGACGCGATGCTGGCCCACCGCCACGAGGCCGACGGCGACGCGGCCGTGCGCGCCCGCTACGAAGCCGGGCTGGCCGCATTGAAGCCCAAGTTCAAGCTCTACGAGGCCGCCAACCGCGTCAACGCCCACCCCTGGCTGGCCGACCTCGTGATCTGGCGCGCCCGCAAGAGCGAGCGCGTGCTGCGCCGCCTCAGCGGCGTGCTCAACGAGACCAGCAACCCGGGCAACATCGTCAGCCTCAAGGGCATCACGCGGCTGTTCCTGGAGTGAACAACACCCCTCGCACATCGCCCAAGGCGGGCCGGCTTGGGGCGGCCCAGCGCTCGGCCCGCACAGCCCGCGCTCGCTATGCGCGTTCGATCACGAGCGCGATGCCCTGGCCCACACCGATGCACATCGTGCACAGCGCGTAGCGGCCGCCGGTCACTTCCAGCTGATTGACGGCCGTCGTCACCAGCCGCGCACCGCTGGCGCCCAGCGGGTGGCCCAGCGCGATGGCGCCGCCGTTGGGGTTCACGCGGGCGTCGTCGTCAGCCAGGCCCAGATCGCGCAGCACCGCGAGGCCTTGCGCGGCGAAGGCCTCGTTCAGCTCGATGACGTCCATCTGCGCCAGCGTCAGGCCGGTCAGCGCCAGCACCTTGCGCGTGGCCGGCGCCGGGCCGATGCCCATGATGCGCGGCGCCACGCCGGCCGTGGCCATGCCCACCACACGAGCGCGCGGCGTGAGGCCGTGGCGGGCGGCGTCCGCCTCGCTGACCAGCAGCAGCGCGCAGGCGCCGTCGTTGACGCCGCTGGCGTTGCCGGCCGTCACGCTGCCCTCGGGCGTCACCACGCCCTTGAGCCTGGCCAACGCGGCCAGGCTGGTCTCGCGCGGGTGTTCGTCCAGCGTCACGCGTAGCGCCTCGCCCTTCTTCTGCGGCACGTCCACCGGCACGATCTCGCGGGCAAAGAAACCGCGCTGCTGAGCGGCGAGCGCCTTGGTCTGTGAGGCCAGCGCCATGCGGTCCTGCGCCTCGCGCTCGATGCCGAAATCACGCGCCACGTTCTCGGCGGTTTCGGGCATGGCGTCCACGCCGTATTGCGACTTCATCAGCTTGTTGACGAAGCGCCAGCCGATGGTGGTGTCGTACACCGCGTTGCTGCGGCTGAAGGCGCTCTCGGCCTTGGGCATCACAAACGGCGCGCGGCTCATGCTCTCGACGCCGCCGGCAATCATCAGCCCGGCCTCGCCGGCCCGGATGGCACGCGCAGCGCTGCCCACGGCGTCCAAGCCCGAGCCGCACAGGCGGTTGATGGTGGCGCCCGGCACGTCCACCGGCAGGCCGGCCAGCAGCGCAGCCATGCGGGCGACGTTGCGGTTGTCTTCACCGGCCTGGTTGGCGCAGCCGTACAGCACGTCGGTCACCTGCGCCCAGTCGACGTTGGGGTTGCGGGCCATCAAGGCCTTGAGCGGCAGAGCGCCGAGGTCGTCGGCGCGGATGCTGGACAGCGCGCCGCCATAACGGCCGAAGGGCGTGCGGATGGCGTCGCAGATGAAAGCGTGAGGACTCATCGGAGGTAGGGGCTCACGCGGTAGCGCTCGCCACGGTGGTGTTGATCGAGTCGGTCCAGCAGGGCCACGACGGCCCGGCGGTCCCAGCGGCCCAGCCACTCGAAGGGGCCGGCCGGGTAGTTCACGCCGAGCTTCATCGCCGCGTCGGCGCCAGCCGGGTCGCACACGCCCTGCTGCACGGCATCGGCGGCTTCGTTGATGAGCATGGCGAGGGTGCGTGCCACCACAAGGCCCGGCACGTCGGCCACGGCGCGCGGCGTCAGGCCCAGCACGCCCAACCAGGCCGCCGTGGCCGCGTCACCGGCGTAGGCCAGGTCGCCCGTGGCGCCCAGCGGCAGGTCGAATACCGCGGCGCCATGCGCCAGCTCGGCCGCGCGGCGGCCGTCGGTCAGGCACAGCTGATGGCCGTCCACGCTCAGGCCCACCCAGCTGCTGTCGCGCTCGCGCACGGCCTCGGGCAGCGCGGCGGCGAAGCGCTCGGCCACCTCGCCCTGGCCGTGCACGACCAGTTGCGCCGCCGTCGGCCGGACGAGGTCCACGGCCGGCAGGGCCGGCGCGCCTTCGGGGTAGCGGTAGAAGCCCCGCCCGCTCTTGCGCCCCAGGAAGCCCGCGTCCACCAGCTCCTGCTGCACCAGGCTCGGCGTGAAGCGGCGGTCGAAGAAGTTGGCCGCGAAAACCGAGTTCGTGACCGCGAAGTTGGTGTCATGGCCGATCAGGTCCATCAGCTCGCACGGCCCCATGCGAAAGCCCGCCGCCCGCAGGCAGGCGTCGATGAGCTCGGGCGCAGCCGCGCGCTCCTGCAGCAGCATCAGCGCCTCGGCGTAGTAGGGTCGGGCGATGCGGTTGACGATGAAGCCGGGCGTGGAGCGCGCGTGCACGGCGGTCTTGCCCCAGCGGCCCGCCAGGTCGAACACGGCCTGCGCGACCTCGGGCGCCGTGCCCAGGCCGGACACGACCTCCACCAGCTTCATCAACGGCACCGGGTTGAAGAAGTGCATGCCAACGAGCCGCTCGGGCTTCTTCATGCCACGGGCCAGCGCCGTCACGGAGATGGACGAGGTGTTGGTGGCGATGACGGCATCGTCGGGCAGCAGCGCCTCCAGCTCGGCAAACAGCGCACGCTTCACGTCCAGGTGCTCGACGATGGCCTCGATGACGAGGTCGGCCGGCTGCAACGCCGCCACGGGCGTGATGCTGGCCAGCGTGGCGGCCACGGCCTCGGGCGTGAGCTTGCCCTTGGCGACCAAGCCGTCCAGCGTGGCAGCGAGCTTGGCCTTGGCGGCGTCGGCGGCGCCGTCGCGGGTGTCGAACAGCGCGACGGCGTGGCCGGCCTGGGCGGCCACTTGCGCGATGCCGGCTCCCATGAGGCCGGCGCCGACGACGAGAAGGCGGGCGTTGTCGAGGTTCATTCGGGAGCGTTCCAGTTCGGCTGGCGTTTGCCCAGGAAGGCGGCGAAGCCTTCGCGGGCCTCGGGCGTGGTGCGCACGCGGGCAATCGTCTGCGCGGTGAGTTCGCGCACGTCGACCGTCACCGGGCCGGGCGCGAGGTGGCCATAGAGCTGCTTGATCTCGGCCTGCGCTGCGGGGCCGCAGGCAAGCAGGTCAGCCAGCAGCGCGTCCACGGCGGCGTCCAACTCGGCCAGCGGCACCACGCGCTGCACCAGACCCACGCGCAGCGCCTCGGCGGCGTCGATGCGACTGGCGGTGAGCGCAAGGCGCCGCGCTTCGCGCAGGCCCACGGCATTGACGAGGTGCGGGCCGATGACGGCCGGCAGGATGCCCATACGGGCCTCGCTGACGGCGAAGCTGGCGGCGTCGGACGCGACGGCCATGTCACAGGCCGCCACCAGGCCCACGCCGCCGCCCAAAGCAGCGCCCTGCACGCGGGCCAGCGTCGGCTTCGGGCACTCGGCCATGCGCGCCAGCATGGCCGAGAAGCGGCGGGCATCGGCGAGGTTGTCGTCCTGCGAGGCGGCAGCGGCGCGCTGCATCCACTGCAGGTCAGCCCCGGCGCTGAAGTGCTTGCCGGCACCGGCCAGCACGACGGCGCGCACGGCGGTGTCGGCGCCCAGCATGGCGAAGGCGGCGTCCAGCTCGGCGATCAACACCTCGTCGAAGGCGTTGAACACGGCCGGCCGGGTCATCGTCAGCACGGCCACGCCGTCGGCGCGGCGGTCAAGTTGCAGGGCAGTCCAGTCAGGCATGGCGGCCATTTTGCATTTTCCCGACCGATCGGTCGAACAACCATTCAAGCGCGGGATTCCGCCATTCGCCGCACGCCTGGCGGCGCCACGCCCGGGGGCTTCTAGACTGCCCGCCATGACTTCGCCGTCCCGCCTAAGCCGCTGGCTCGCCACCGATTGCTCGCAGTGGTTCTACCCCGGCCCGCGCCGCAGCTTCACGCCCGAAGAGATGGCGCGCGGCGGCAGCCAGCCCTGGCCCACCACGCTGGACCGCTACGCGCTGTTCAACGCCGTCGTGCTGCTGAGCGCGGGGTTTGTCGGCCAGCCGCCCCTGCGGGCCGGCCTGCAGCTGGGCTTGGGCCTGTTACTGACAGGCGTGGCCCTGGCCGGGGCGCGCTCGCTGTGGCGCCACCCGACCCGGGCGCGGCTGAACCTGTACAGCTATGTCGGCGGCCTGTCATTCATGGCGGCGCTGGCCCTGGCGCTACGCGTCGGCGATCGCGAGACGATCAAGGACGCGCTGCCGCACACGGGCTGGGTTTTCGTGGCGGTGATTTCCGCGTGGTGGGCGCTGACCGTCTTCCGCGCGCACCAGATCGACGCCCGGCTGCGCGAGCTCGACGAGCAGGACGCCGCGCTGCGCCTGTCCACCCGCTTGGCGGCCGCACAGATCCAGCCGCACTTCCTGTTCAACACGCTGGCCTCGCTGCAGCACTGGGTGGACACGGGCGACGCCCGCGCCGCGCCGCTGCTGCGCGACTTCACCGGCTACCTGCGCGCCACGCTGCCGATGTTCGAGCGCGAGCAGCAGCCGCTTGCTGACGAGATGGCCATGGTGCAGCGCTATCTGGCCATCATGCAGGCACGCTTGGGCAGGCGGCTGGGCTACACGCTGGACATCGCGCCCGACGTGGCCGCCACCGAGCTGCCACCTGGCCTGGTGCTGACGCTGGTGGAGAACGCCATCGCCCACGGCATCGAGCCGCAGCTCAGCGGTGGCCACGTCACGGTGCGGGCCGCGCGCGACGGCGGGGCCGTGCGCATCCAGGTGGCCGACGACGGCCCCGGCCTGGCGCCCGGCTGGCGCGACGGCGTGGGTCTGGCCAACACCCGCCGCCGACTGCACCACGCCCAGCCGCTTGCCACGCTGGCGCTGACCGACCACCACCCCGGCTGCCTGGCCACGCTGACCCTGCCCCACCCATGAACCTGACCGCCCTGATCGCCGACGACGAAGAAGCCCCCCGCGAACAATTGCGCATCGCGCTGGCCCGGCTTTGGCCTGAGCTGCAGATCGTGGCGACCAGCGCCAATGGCGTGGAGGCCTGGGACGACTGCCTCGCCCATGAGCCGGCCATCGCCTTCCTGGACATCCGCATGCCGGGCCTGACCGGGCTGGACGTGGCGCGGCGGCTGGCGGCGCTGGCCACGCCACCGCTGATCGTGTTCGTCACGGCCTATGACGACCACGCGCTCGCCGCGTTCGATGCCGGCGCGGTGGACTACGTGCTCAAGCCCGTGGACGACGCCAGGCTGGCGCAGACGCTGGCGCGGCTGAAGGCCCGCGTGCAGGCCCAGGCGCCCGCCACGGCGCCGGACACCACCGCGCTGCAACGCCTGCTGGCCAGCCTGCCCCAGGCCCGGCCCGCACCGCGCCCCATCCAGGCCAGCCTGGGCCGCGAGGTGCAGCTGATCCCGCCTGAGGAGGTCATCTATTTCGAGGCCGATGCACGCTACACCCGCGTGGTGCACGAGGGCGGCGAGGCGCTGATCCGCACGCCGCTGCGCGAGCTGCTGGCCCAGCTGGACCCCGACCAGTTCTGGCAGATCCACCGCAGCGTGCTGGTCAACAGCCGCTGCATCGCCCGCGCGGTGCGGGTGGACGAGGGCACCATGGTCATCACGCTGCGCGGCCGGGAGGAGAAGCTGCCGGTGTCCCGGCAATTCCAGGCCCTGTTCAAAGGCCAGTAGAAACCCTGGGCGGGCGCTGCGGGCGGCTCCGCACAATCGCGGCCTTCATCCCCAAGCTTGGGGATTCACGCCGCCCACGGATCGCCGATGACCCTGTCCCTGCCCACGCCGCGCTTCGACCATTTCTACCGCCACGACGAGCTCACCTCGCTGCTCTTCGCCTACGCCGAGGCCCGGCCCAATCTGGTGTCGGTGCGATCCATCGGCAAGAGCTACGAGGGCCGCGACATCTGGGTCGTCGTGGTCACGAACCTGGCCAGTGGCATGGACATCGACAAGCCGGCGCTGTGGGTGGACGGGAACATCCACGCCGCCGAGCTGACCGCCTCCACCACCTGCCTGTACTACCTGCACCAGCTGCTGCAGCTGCATGGCGGCACGTCGCCCGAGGCCGTGCAGGTGAACCGCCTGCTGGACACGCGCACCCTGTACCTGGTGCCGCGCCTGAACCCCGACGGCGCCGAGCTGGCGCTGTTGCCGAGGCCGCGCCACATCCGCAGCTCCACGCGCGCCTACCCCTACACCGAGGAGCCGGTGGACGGCCTGACCGTGGAGGACGTGGACGGTGACGGCCGCATCCTGACCATGCGCGTGCCCGACCCGCATGGCGGCTACAAGAAGCACGCCACCGAGCCGCGCCTGATGGTGCCGCGCGAGCCGGGCGAGTTCGGCGGCGAGTACTACCGCCTCATCCCCGAGGGCTTCATCAAGAACCACGACGGGCTGACCGTGAAGGTCAATCCCGACCGCGAAGGCCTGGACCTGAACCGCAACTTCCCTGGCGACTGGCGCCAGGAGTTCCAGCAGCTGGGCGCCGGCCCCTACCCCACCAGCGAGCCCGAGGTGCGGGCCATGGTGGAGTTCATCACCGGCCATCCCAACATCGGCGCGGCGTTGAGCTTCCACACCCATAGCGGCGTCATCCTGCGCCCCTGCGGCACGCGCCCCGACAAGGACATGACGCCCGAGGACCTGTGGCTGTTCCAGCAGTTCTCGGCGCTGGGCGAGAAGCACTCGGGCTACCCGGCCATCAGCATCTATGAGGACTTCCGCTACCACCCCAAGGACGTCATCACCGGCACGCAGGACTGGGTCTACGAGCACCTGGGCGCGCTGTTCTGGGTGGTGGAGCTGTGGTCGCCCAAGAAGGAGGCCGGCGTGGACGACACGGGCGGCTGGATCGACTGGTACCGCAGCCACCCGGTGGAGGACGACCTCAAGCTGCTGAAGTGGAGCGACGAGCAGTGCGGCGGCCAGGCGCATGTGGACTGGACGCCCTTCCAGCACCCGCAGCTGGGCGCCGTGGAGATCGGCGGCTGGGACAAGATGAACTACTGGCGCAACCCGCCGCCCGCGCTGCGCGAGCGCGAGGCCGCGCGCTTCCCGGCCTGGATGACGCAGATCGCGATGAGCCTGCCCAAGCTGGAGCTGATCCGCACCGAGGTGCGCGCGTTGGGGCCCGACATGTGGCGCGTGCGCCTGGCCGTGGCCAACGCCGGCTACCTGCCGGCCTACGTGACGCAGCGCGCGCTCGAGCGCAAGACCGTCCGCGGCGTGATGTTCGAGATCCACATGCCCAGCGGCGACCCGTCGATCAGCCTGGTCAGTGGCAAGGAGCGCATGGAAGGCCCGCAGCTGGAAGGCCACGCGCCCAAGCAGAGCCAGCTGGCCTTCTTGGCCAACAAGCAGCCCACGGCCGACCGCGCCGTGGCCGAGTGGGTGGTGCGCGCGCCGGTGGGCACGCGGCTGGCGCTCAGCGCCAGCGCCGAGCGGGCCGGCGTGGTGCGGACCGAGGTGGTGCTGGACTGATCAGCTGACGGGCCGCTCGTTTTCTTGCGCGGCCAGCAGCGCCTCGCGCCACAGCCGCGCGGGGATGAAGGTACGCAGCTGCTCCATGGCCTTGTCGACCATCGCCGGGTGCAGGCCATGGTCCAGGTGCGGCAGCAGGTCGGCCGTGACGTCGGCGCCCAGGTCCACCAGCGCCTGGGCGGCGTCCACCACATGGCGGGACGGGAAACGCTGGTCCGCGAGCCCGTGGACGAGGTGCACGCAGACGTCCTGCGGCGCATGGCCGGGTCGGGACAGGTAGCCGCCTGCCAGCGCCAGCACGCGGCCGGCCAGCGCGGCCTCGGCCTGCACCGCCTCCAGCGCCAGCAACGCGCCCTCGCCCACCCCGGCCAGCGCCACGCGCTGCCACGGCAGGCCCAGCCGGGCGGCTTCCGCCCGCAGGCGCTCGATCAGCACCGGCAGCGCCGCCGCCACGCCCTCGGGGCTGGGCGCGTCACCCGTCCACCAGCGGCAGCGGCCTTCGCCATCCCGCAGCGGCGGATGCAGCGTCAGCGTGACGGCCTGGGGGTACTGTGCCTGCAACGCGGCCGCCAGCGGGGCCAGCGTGTCCGGGCCATCAGGGGCGATGCCGCCGTCGGGCAGCAGGGCGAACAACAGGTCGGGGCCGGCAGGGTCTTGAGCATTCATTGGACCGATTGTCGGCCCGGCGCCAGCCTGGCCGCTCGCCCCGCCCCCCCCGCGGCCAGCGACACCGCACCAGACACGTCGACATGAGACTTGTCGTGCGACCACCACAACAACACACATCCAATCGACATCTTGTTGGCCAATGGCCTCTGACAAATTCACCGCCAAAACGCTTTTGCATGGATTTAATCCCGTTGCCCAATCCATTTTTGGCGAGCAATTTTTTACGAACCAGTCAAACAAGTTCCGACAAGCCTGCGGAGGCTGTCAATAGGCACTGCCGCCTGGGTACGCCCCCGCCCAGACGGGCACAGACTCGCGCGCTTCAAATTCTTCAACCCGTCGCACCCCCGCATGACTGCTTCTCGACGCCTTCCCAAGCTGGCCGCCACCCTGACGGCCCTGGCCGCCCAAGCCTGCTGCCTGCACGCCATTGCCCAGGCCCCCGCCGCGCCGCAACAACTGGAACGCGTCGAGGTGACCGGCTCCAACATCAAGCGCCTGTCTGCAGAAACCGCGTCGCCGGTGCAGGTCTACACGCGCTCGGACGTCAAGCAGACCGGCGCCAACACCGTGCGCCAGGTGCTGGACACCATCACCGCCACCACGACGACCGAGCTGCGTGACGATGGCAACTCCAGCAGCTTCGCGGCCGGCGCCAGCGGCGCCTCGCTGCGCGGCCTGGGCAAGAGCGCCACGTTGGTGCTGCTGAATGGCCGCCGCGTCGCCTACTTCCCGCTGGCCGACGGCGCCAAGGAAACCTTCGTCAACACCGACGCCATCCCGGCCGACGCCATCGAGCGCATCGAGGTTCTGAAGGACGGCGCCTCCGCCATCTACGGCTCCGACGCCATGGCCGGCGTCATCAACATCATCACGCGCCGCGACTACCAGGGCGTGGGCATGAGCGCCTCGTACCAGACCTCCACCTCGCCCGCCGTGCGCAAGGAAAAGACCGTCGGCCTCGTCGCCGGCTGGGGCGACATGGCCAAGGACCGCTTCAACGTGCTGGCCAACCTTGAGCTGTACGAGCGCGACGGCTATTTCCTGAGCGACGTGATCTCGGCCTACCCGGCCTGGCACAAGAGCATCTACAGCCCGGCGTTCGGCGACCCCAGCCTGGCATCCCACCCCGGCAACCTGATCCGCGGCACGGTGAGCCCGACCACCGGCCTGTTCAGCCAGGCCAGCAGCAACTTCCGCGTGCCCGTGAGCACCTGCGCGGCCTCGCAGAAGAACAGCGCCGGCGCCTGCACGACCGACATCAACGGCCTGAACCAGTACTCCGACCCGGCCAAGCGCCTGAACCTGTTCTCGGCCGCCCGCGTGGCCCTGGGCAACGAGATGGAAGCCTTCGCCGAAGTCTCCTACTCGAAGACCAAGACCGAGTACCTGGACCTGCCCTTCGGCATGAACGCCCCAGGCACGGCCTATCGCTGGTTCGACGGCTACGCCCGCAAGGTGCAGGTCGTGCAGAAGCCGCTGCTGGCCGCCAACAACCCGGCCAACACCACCGGCGCACCGGCCGGCCTGGAATACCGCTTCATGGACAACACCGGCATGTGGGCCGTGCCCGCCGAGGCTGACCAGTACCGCGCCCTCGTCGGCGTGCGTGGCGTGTTCCGCAACTGGGACTGGGAAGCCACCCTCGGCCGCATCGGCGCCGACGGCGTGAAGCAAGGCATCGGCGCGCACCGCACCGAGTTCATCAACGCGATCAGCAGCGGCGAATACAAGATCGGCGGCACCAACTCCCAGGCGCTGCTGGACCGCATGTTCCAGCGCAACGAGCTGCGTGGCCGCAACTCGCAGAACGTGGCCGACTTCAAGGCCAGCGGCGAGATCTTCCAGCTGCCGGCCGGCCCGGCCCTGCTGGCCGTGGGCGCCGAGGTGCGCGACGAGAGCCTGCGCATCAAGTCCAGCCAGAACCTGCTGAACGCCGAGATCATCAGCCGCGGCTCGGTGTGGGTGGAGGGCGAGCGCAAGCTGTACGCCGCCTTCGCCGAACTGGAAGCGCCCATCGTCAAGGGCCTGACCGCCAACGGCGCCGTGCGCCTGGACAAGGCCACCGGCTTCGACAGCCACGTCTCGCCCAAGCTGTCGCTGCGCTACGAAGCGCTGCCCGGCAAGCTGCTGCTGCGCGGCACCGTGGGCACCGGCTTCCGCGCGCCCAACATCCCCGAGACGCTGGGCATCGTGGGCCTGACCGGCTTTTTCAACCAGACCGTGGACCCCAAGCGCTGCGCCACGGCCACACAGATCCGCGACATCCTGCGCACCGGCGACGCCAACGACCGCGCTGACGCGACGGCGGCCTACAACTCGGGCTGCTCGGTCTCTGTTCCCGCCATGATTTCGGCCAACCCGTCGGTCAAGCCCGAGCTGTCGCGCTCGGCGACGGTGGGCTTCGTGTTCGACCCGATCAAGGAACTCTCCATCGCGATGGACTACTTCCGCATCGAGCGCCGCGACGAGATCTCCTACCGCGACCCCGACTACGTGCTGGCCCGCGAAGGCCAGGCCGGCTACCAGGACCTGGTCGCCCGCGCGCCCATCAGCTCCACCGACCTGCAGCGCGCCGCCCGCGCGAACACGCTGAAGCCGGGTTCCAACATCAACTGGGCCGCCGGTGACCTGATCACGCTGCTGCTGCAGTACGAAAACTTCGGCAAGTCGCTGGTGTCGGGCCTGGACCTGGACGTGAAGGGCCGCTTCAACCTGGGCGACCAGATGGTCTACAACAGCAGCCTCACGGCCACCTACATGCTGACGCAGAAGGAGTGGGACATCGACGCCGGCGCCTACCGCCCCAACCGCGTGGGCCTGCGCAACGCCCCGCGCCTGCGCATGGTGTGGGCCAACTCGCTGAGCATCGGCAGCTGGACGCCGTCGCTGCGCCTGAACTACACGTCCAAGATGGCGCTGAACAACGACGAGACGGACGTCGCGTCGTGGAGCGAGGCCGCCTGCCGCGCCCGCCTGAACCCGGGCGACCTGCAGTGCTACCGCACGGACGACCTGCGCATGGACCTGGGCCTGCGCTACACCGGCTTCAAGAACCTGGCGCTGACGGCCAACATCAACAACGCGCTGGGCACCGACCTGCCGGTCAACCTGCGCGACGGCTACACCTGGCGTCCGCGCACGGTGAAGGTCAGCGCCGAATACAAGTTCTGATCCTGACCCGCGCAAGGCACCCGGCTTCCCAGCCGGGAGATGCCAACAAGAAGGGGCGTGCCTGGCACGCCCCTTTTTCATGCCGCCCGGCGCAACGCGCCGTCAGACCTTCAACGTGAACGGGTTGAAGTTGGTGTCGCGGTCGTAGTGGTCCAGGCCCTCGGCCCGCTTCAGGAAGGTGACGAAGCGCGCCGTGACCGGGAACAGCACCGCCTCCCACACCAGCTTGAAGCAGTACTGCGCGACGAACACCGCCAGCAGCTGCTCCTGCGGCCAGATGCCCCAGAAGGCGATGCTCAGGAACAGGCCTGTGTCCAGCAGCTGGCCCACCGCCGTGGAGCCGACGATACGTGCCCACAGGTAGCGGCCGCGGGTGGCCACCTTCATCTTGGCCATCACGAAGCTGTTGGCGAAGCTGCCGGCGGCGAACGCGATCATGGACGCGGCGACCACGCGCCAGGTGTTGCCGAACATGGCCTCGACATGGGCCTGGTAGCCATCCATGAAGGCGTTCTGCGCCGGCGGCAGGTGCACGATGACGAAGGCCATGAAGGCCGCGAACAGCAACGCGCCGAAGCCCGCCCACACGACGCGCCGGTCCCGGCCGTAGCCGTACACCTCGGTCAGCACGTCGCCGAAGATGTAGCTGATGGGGAAGAAGAACAGGTCGGCCCCGAAGGTCACCGTGCCCAGCAGCGGCAGCTCCAGCTGCGCCGCCTTGGCCGGCCCGATCAGGTTGGCGCACAGCAGCACGCAGACGCAGGCCGCCATGATCAAGTCGTAGTACTTGAAGCTGCGCTGTGGCGCGGTGACGTTCATGGGCTCCCTCCTGTTGGAGCCCGCATTGTGTCAATGCCTGGCGGTCAGTCGCAGCAGCGTCTGGTGCAGCTTGGGCGTGTCGATGGGCTTGGTCAGGAAGTCGTTCATGCCGGCCGCCAGCGCGTCGTCGCGCTCGGAGACCAGCGCAGCCGCCGTCAACGCAATGATGGGCAGCTCCTCGGCCGAGAAGTGCTTGCGCAGCTCGCGGGTGGCGTCGTGCCCGCCCATGACGGGCATCTGCACATCCATCAGCACGATGTCGAAGGGCTTGCCCACGCTGGCCGCCGCCAGCACGGCCTCGATGGCCTGGCGGCCGTCGCTGGCCTGCGCCACCTCCATACCCCATTGCTCCAGCTGGGCTACGGCGATCAGCATGTTGACGGGGTGATCCTCGGCGATCAGCACGCGCCGGCCATGCAGCGCGTCCGGCACCGCACGCGTCTCACGCGGCTGGTGGGCCATGGGCGCGGGCGCGCCGGGCAGCGGCAGCTCGGCCCAGAAGGTCGAGCCCTCGCCGACCACGCTGCGCACGCCCACCTCGCCGCCCATCAGCGTGGCCAGCTCGCGGCAGATGGACAGGCCCAGCCCCGTGCCGCCGAAGCGCCGCGTGGTGGACTCGTCTGCCTGCGTGAAGGGCTGGAACAGCCGCGCCTGCTGCTCGGCCGCGATGCCGGGGCCGGTGTCGCTGACCTCCACACGCACCCACTCGCCCACGCTGCCCTGGCTGTTGCAGGGCAGCGCCTTCACGCTGACGGCGATGCCGCCACGGTCGGTGAACTTCAGCGCGTTGGTCAGGTAGTTGGACAGGATCTGGCGCGTGCGCAGCGGGTCGCCGAACACCCAGCTGGGCAGGCCCGGGTCGATCTCGACGGCAAAGCTCAGCCCGCGCGCCTGCGCCAGCGTCAGGTAGGCCAGGCGGATGGAGGCCAGCAGCTCGCGCAGCGAGAAAGGCTGGGTCTCCAGCGTCAGGCGGCCGGCCTCGATCTTGGACAGGTCCAGGATGTCGGAGATCAGGCCCGACAGGCCCTCGGCGCTGTCCATCATCTGGTTGAGGTAGTCGCGCCGCTGCGTGTCGCTGATGTCGGGCTGCTGCGCCAGCCGCCCCAGGCCCAGCAGGCCGTTGAGCGGCGTGCGGATCTCGTGGCTGGTATTGGCAAGAAATGCGCTCTTGGCGCGGCTGGCGGCCTGGGCCTCGTCCTTGGCATGGGCGAGCTGGTCTTCCACGCGGCGGCGCTCGGTGATGTCCTCGATGATCCAGATGGTGCCGCCACGGCTGGGGTGCGCCGGGTCCACGGCCTGGGCCAGCAGCCGGGCCAGGAAGGTGGCGCCGTCACGGCGGCGCATGGTGCGCTCGGTCTCGACCTGCTCGCCGGCCGCCAGCGCCGCGCCCAGCTCGCCGTCCATGGCCTGCCAGTCCTCCACGCTGGGCCAGACCACGCTGCCATGCTGGCCGATCAGCGCGCCGCGCGTCCAGCCGAACATGGCCTCCACGCGCGGGTTGGCCAGCACGAACTGCTGGTCGCGCGTCAGCGCGATGCCGATGGAAGCGTTCTCCAGGATGGCGCCGTGCACGAGCCGCGTGCGCTCGCTCTCCGTCACGTCGCGCGCGTACAGCACCAGGTAGTTCTGGCCGTCCATCGCGAACGGCGCCACCGACACCAGCATGGACACCGTGCTGCCGTCCTTGCGCCGGAAGCTGATGGGCACGTTGCTGGCGATGCCGTCGCGGCGCACGGCCTCGCGGATGTGCTGCCGGTCCTGCGGGTGGTGCCAGATGCCGATGTCGTCGGCCGTGCGGCCCAGCACCTCGGAACTGCTCCAGCCCGTGAGGTGCTCGAAGGCCTTGTTCACCATCGCGTAGCGGCCGGTCTCGGCCTCGGTCAGCGTGATGACGTCGGGGCTGGTGGCTACCAGATGGCTCAGCAGGCCCTCGCTGCGCCGCAGCGCGTCCTGTGCGCGGCTCTGCTCGGTCTGGTCGGTGAAGAAGGTCAGCGTGGCCGGGCCCGACGCCGTCTCCACGCGCACGCTGGTGGCCTGCACCAGCCGGCGCCGGCGCGACAGCGTGCGCAGCCGGTATTCGGCCATGGGCTGCATGGCGCCGGGCGCCAGGCCCTCCAGCCGCGCGGCCTGCTGGCGGGCGGTCTCGTCGTCGCCCGGCTCGTAGTGGCTGAACAGGTCCTGCCCGATCATGCTGGAGCGCTGCGCGTAGCCGAACATGGCCATGGCCGCCGGGTTGGCGTCCACCACACGGCCCCAGCGGTGCAGCACCAGCGGGCTGGGCGAGCGGCGGAACAACTCGCGGTAGCGCGTCTCGTTGGCATGCGCGGTCTGCTCGGCGGTGACCTCGTGCGTCACGTCGCGGCCCACGCCCCAGTAGCCGCGGAAGTTGCCCTGCGCATCGAAGCGCGGCTCGCCGCTGATGGACACCCAGCGCGGGCTGCCGTCCAGGCCCGTGCGGCGCGCCACCATGCCGTGGAAGGGGCGGTGGGATTCGAGGTCGGCGCGGTGGGCGTCGAGCTCGTCGTCGTTCAGCCCCATGCCGTCGATTTCCCACGGCGTCTTGCCCAGGCGCGAACTCAGGTCCAGGCCCGAGCTGCCGGCCCGCTCCTCGGCCACGTGGGTGAAGCGGAACTCGCGGTCCATCTCCCAGTACCAGTCCACCGCCATGCCCAGCAGGCCGCGAAAGCGCGCCGTCCGCTCGTCAGCCTCGGCCAGCGAGCGCTGCACCATCCGCAGCAAGCCGAAGCCGGCGATCAGCCCCGCCCCCAGCAGGCAGAACTGCACCACCGTGCGCAGCAGCAGGCTGTTCATGGCCATGGGATGGGTGGCCCAGCCCATGGCCTCGGCGGCCGACATGCCGGCCAGCCCAACACCGGCCAGCCCGGCCAGCAGCAGGCCGGCGCGCAGCCCCAGCATGCCGGTGGCAAAGGCCACCACGGGGCCGGACAGCGCCAGGCTCAAGGCCCACAGGCCGAGGTCGCGCGACAAGGCCACGACGGACGGCAGCGACGTCACCAGCGCCATCATCAGCAGCGCCACGACCGGCCTCGACTCGCGACGCGTGCTGCGCGACAACACCAGCAGCCGCCCGAAGGCCAGCAGCGAGATCAGCACGGCCTGCGCGGGCGGCAGCCAGCCGTCCAGCCACTCGCTGGGCTGGCGCGTGTGCCAAAGCAACACGGCCACCGGCAGGAACACCGGGCCGCAGGCCAGCAGGAAGATGCGCGCGGCATGCCAGCGCATGCTGGTGGCCAGGCGCTCACGCTGCCGGTCTGCCGGCTCGGCGTGGCCGACGAGGCTGCTGAGGTGCTCGACCTCGCCGCGGCGCATGCTCAGCGCAGGCTCTGCCGGGTGGCCTCGGCCACGGCGCGGGCGCGTTCGGCGAAGTCGGCCCCATTGCTGGCGTACAGCACGGCGCGCGACGAATTGACCACCAGCGGCGCATCCCGGCCAGCGGCCTGCACGACCGAGGCTGCATCACCGCCCTGCGCGCCGACGCCCGGCACCAGCAGCGTCAGCGTGGGCGCCAGCTCGCGCACACGGGCAATCTCGGCGGGGTAGGTGGCGCCCACCACCAGGCCCAGCTGGCCGTTGCGGTTCCACTGGCTCTCGGCCAGGTGCGCGAGGTGCTCGAACAGCCGCGGCTGGCCCGGCACGTCGGCCAGGCGCTGCATCTGCCAGTCGTCGCCGCCCTTGTTGGACGTGCGGCACAGCAGGATGGCGCCCTTGCCCTCGTAGGCAAGGTAGGGCTCCACGCTGTCCAAGCCCATGAAGGGCGACAGCGTGACGGCATCGGCCTGGTAGCGCACGAAGGCCTCGCGGGCGTACTGCTCGGCCGTGGAGCCGATGTCGCCGCGCTTGGCGTCCAGGATGACGGGCACACCGGGCGCCACGTCGTGGATGTGGGCGATCAGGCGCTCCAGCTGCGCCTCGGCGCCGTGCGCGGCGAAATAGGCGATCTGCGGCTTGAAGGCGCAGACCAGGTCCTTGGTGGCGTCCACGATGGCGGCGCAGAAGTCGTAGAACTTGGCTGCATCGCCGGCCCAGGCGCCCGGCAGCTTGCCCGGCTCGGGGTCGAGGCCCACGCACAGGCGGGAATGAGGAGTCAGGGCTTGGAGTTGGTGGACGAAGTTCATGTCAGTGGCGGCCCCGGGCACAGGCGGTGCGCGTGCGTGCGGGCCTCATCAGATGGCAAAGACGGAAAGAGGGGCGTCGGCCGCAGACGCGCGGGCGACGACGAATTCTGCAAAAGCCTCGGCCGGCAGCGGGCGGCTGAACAGATAGCCCTGCACGGCGTGGCAGCCCTGGCGGCGCAGGAAGGCCAGTTGGCCCTCGGTCTCGACGCCTTCGGCCAGCGTCTGCAGGCCCAGCGCGCCGGCCATGCGGATGACGGCGTCGACGATGGCGCGGTCCTCGGCGTCGTCGGTCAGGTCGCGCACGAAGGACTGGTCGATCTTGAGCTTGCCGACGCGAAAGCGCTTCAGGTAGCTCAGCGAGGAATGGCCCGTGCCGAAGTCGTCGATGGACAGGCCCACGCCCCGCGCGTGCAGCTCGTTCATCACGGTGATGGCCATGGTCGGGTCATCCATTGCCGCGCCCTCGGTCAGCTCCAGCTCCAGACGCTCGGCCGGCATGCCCACGGCCTCCAGCACGCGGCCCACCAGCTCGGGCAGGTCATCGTGGCGGAACTGCACGGCCGACAGGTTGACCGCCATGGTCAGCGCCGGCAGGCCGGCGGCGTCCCAGCGGCGCAGCTGCGACAGCGCCTCGCGCAGCACCCACTCGCCGATGGGCAGGATCAGCCCCGACGACTCGGCGATGGGGATGAACTCGGCCGGCGACACCCAGCCCAGCTCGGGGTGCTGCCAGCGCAGCAGCGCCTCGGCGCCCACCACGCGGCTCTGGCCGTCGTCGTCCAGCGCGAACTGCGGCTGGTAGTGCAGGCTGAGCTGGCGGCGCTCCAGCGCGCGGCGCAGGCCGTTCTCCAGCTGCAGCGCGCGAGCCGACTGGGCCTGCATCTCGCTCGTGAAGAAGCGGTAGGCATTGCGGCCGTCGCGCTTGGCGCGGTACATGGCCGCATCGGCGCACTTGCACAGCGCGTCGAAGTCGTCGCCATCGGTCGGGAACATCGCGATGCCCATGGACGGCGTGACGGTCAGCTCCTGCCCCTCCACCTGGAAGGGCGCGCTGGCCAGCGCCATCAGCTTGGTGGCGAGGTGGGCGGCGCCGGCGATGTCGGTCAGCGGCAGCACCAGCACGAACTCGTCGCCGCCCATGCGGGCCACGGTGTCCTGCTCGCGCACGGCACCGCGCAGCCGCGCGGCCAGCTGGGCGAGCAGCGCATCGCCCGCGCGGTGGCCCAGCGAGTCGTTGACGTTCTTGAAGTGGTCCAGGTCCAGGAACAGCACGGCCAGCGGCTCGTCGCTGCGGCGGGCGATGTCGATGGCCTGCGTGGCGCGGTCAGCCAGCAGGTGGCGGTTGGGCAGGCCGGTCAGGCCGTCGAACAGCGCCAGCCGCTCCGCGCGCGCCTCGGCCGCCTGCTGCTCGGCGATCTTGAGCTCCAGCGCGGCCACCGTCTGGCTGAGCTGCTCGGTTCGTTGCGCCACCAGCGCCTCCAGCTGCGCCTTGGCCTGCACCAGCTCCTGCTCGGCCTGCTTGCGGGCCGTGATGTCCTGCGTGATCCAGATGGAGCCGCGCGACAGGTCGCTGCGGTCGATGGCCTTGCTGCGCACCTCGCACCAGACGGGCGTGCCGTCCTTGCGCCCCAGTAGCATCTCGGCATGGAAAGCGTCGCCGCGTGACAGCGGCGCGTAGCAGAGGTCGCCGGCGCTTCGCCACTCGTCGTCGCTGAGGTACCAGGCGCGCGACAGCTGGCCATCCAACTCGCCCGGGGCATAGCCGAACAGCTGTTCAAACGCCCGGTTGCAGCGCGTGACGCGCCGGCCGCGCAGGTAGACGATGCCCACCATCGCGTGGTCGAAGATCAGCTGCTGCTCGGCATGCAGGTCTGCCAGGGCAGCGTCGGCCAGCTTGCGCTCGTGGATGTCGTCGACGATCCAGATCGAGCCATCGCCCGGGTCCTCGGGGTTGATGAGGCGGCCGGTCAGGTGCGCCCAGAACAGCTCGCCGTTCTGGCGCCGCATCAGCTGCTCGCTGCGGAAGGTCTCGCCCGTGGCCAGCAGCGGGTAGGCACGCCGGCCCAGGCTGCGGGCCTCGTCCTCGTTCTCGTAGAGCTCCACGCTGCTGCGCCCGGTGGCGGCCTCGGGGCTGGCGAAGCCGTAGATCTCGGCGTAGCGCTGGTTGCAGCGCACCAGCGTGCGCGCCTTCACGAACACCACGCCCACGCCTGCGTTGGCCAGGATGACATCCAGCTCCCGCAGAGCCTGGCTCAGCGCGGGGTTGTCGCGGGTGTCGGGCGCGATGCTCATGGCGGTCTAAGGGGCGATGCGGGTCGGGCGGTGGCGTGGGGAGCGGAGCATGACCGGTTATTGTCCGGTCCCATGCAAATCCTCCGGACCGAACGCCTCGCGCTGCGTGAATTCACACCGCTTGATGCGCGCTTCCTGCTGCGCCTGGTCAACGAGCCCGGCTGGCTGCGCAACATCAACGATCCCGGCGTGCGCAACGAGCAGGACGCGCTGGCCTGGGCCGAGGGCCGGCTGTTCAAGGGCTACCGTGAACAGGGCCACGGTTTCTGGGCGATGGAGCGCCTGGCGGACGGCGAGCTGGTGGGCATGTGCGGCCTGTTCCGGCGGCCGGCGCTGCCGGAACCTGACATCGGCTACGCGCTGCTGGCCGCGCACGAGGGCCACGGCTATGCGCTGGAAGCCGCACGCGGCTGCGTGGCCCATGCACGCGACGTGTTTCGCTGGCCTGCGCTGATGGCCATCACCGCGCTGGACAACCCGCGCAGCGTGGGCCTGCTGGGCAAGCTGGGCTTCGTCGAGCAGGCCCGGCAGCAGATCGAGGGCTACAGCGAGCCCTCGCGGGTGTTCCGGCTGGCCTTGGGCTGACGCGTCAGACCCGCTTGGCCAGGTCCTGCGCCAGACCCGTGTAGCTGCCCGGCGTCATCTTCAGCAGGCGCGCCTTCTCGGCCTTGGGCAGATCCAGCCCCTCGATGAAGGCGCGGATGGATTCTTGCGTGATGGCCTTGCCGCGCGTCAGCTCCTTGAGCTGCTCATACGGGTTGGGCAGGCCGAAGCGGCGCATCACGGTCTGGATGGGCTCGGCCAGCACTTCCCAGGCGGCGTCGAGGTCGTCGGCCAGCGCGGCCTCGTTCACTTCCAGCTTGCCCAGGCCCTTGGCCAGCGAGTCGTAGCCCAGCAGCGCATAGCCCAGGCCCACGCCCATGTTGCGCAGCACGGTGGAGTCGGTCAGGTCACGCTGCCAGCGGCTCACGGGCAGCTTCTGGCTCAGGTGCGTCAGCACCGCACTGGCCAGGCCGAAGTTGCCTTCCGCGTTCTCGAAGTCGATGGGGTTGACCTTGTGCGGCATCGTCGAGCTGCCGATCTCGCCCGCCTTGGTCTTCTGCTTGAAATAGCCCAGGCTGATGTAGCCCCACACGTCGCGCGACCAGTCGATGAGGATGGTGTTGGCGCGCGTGAATGCATCGAACAGCTCGGCCATGTAGTCGTGCGGCTCGATCTGGATGGTGTACGGGTTGAAGCTCAGCTTCAGCTGCTTCTCGATGACGTGCTTGCTGAAGGCTTCCCAGTCGTGGCGGGGCCAGGCCGACAGGTGGGCGTTGAAGTTGCCGACCGCGCCGTTCATCTTGGCCAGCGGCTTCACAGCAGCGATGCGCGCGCGGGCCGTCTGCAGGCGCGCGACGACGTTGGCGATCTCCTTGCCCACGGTCGTCGGGCTGGCCGTCTGGCCATGCGTGCGGCTGAGCATCGGGATGGCCGCGAACTGGTGGGCCATGCCGCGCAGCTTTTCGATAATGCCGTCCAGCGCCGGCAGCATGACTTCGTCGCGCGCGGCCTTGAGCATCAGCGCGTGGCTGGTGTTGTTGATGTCTTCGCTGGTGCAGGCGAAGTGCACGAACTCACCGGCGGCTTCCAGCTCGGGGTGGCCGGCGAAGCTGCGCTTGATCCAGTACTCCACGGCCTTCACGTCGTGGTTGGTGGTGCGCTCGATGGCCTTGATCTCTTCAGCATCGGCCTCGCTGAACTTCTTCACCAGGCGGCGCAGGCGGCTGCGCGCAGCGCTGCTCAGCGGCTTGAATTCCTTGAAGCCGGCATCACTCAGTGCGATGAACCACTCCACCTCCACCTGCACGCGGCGGTGCATCAGGCCGTACTCGGACAGCAGCGGGCGCAGGGCCGCGACCTTGGCGGCGTAGCGGCCGTCCAGCGGCGAGAGGGCGCTGATGGCGGAGTAGTCGGTCGTGGTCATGGCGGGCCAGGCAGGTCGTGGAAAACCCGCGATTCTAGTTTTCGCTGAAGAAGCGCACCCGCTCAGCGTCGGCCGGGTGCGTGGAGATCGCGATGGCCAGTGCATGGTCCTCGACGGTCGCGTGCTTTTTCGCGAGGCGTTCGAAGAACACCGCCATGCGCGACGTGTCCGCGCCGCCGGCCCGGGCCAGCGCGCGGCCGTAGTGGTCGGCCTCCCGCTCGTTGTCGCGGGAATAGGCATTGGTGGCCAGCAGCGCCGGGGCTGCCGCCAGCAGGCTGGAGAAGTCGCCCAGGACCACCGATGTGACCACACCCACCGCACCCGCCCGCAGCACCATGCGCACGCCGTGGCGGTGCTGCACATGGCCCAGCTCGTGCGCCAGCACCGTCAGCACAGCGTCGGGCTCGTCCTTCAGCAACTCCAGCAACTCGTCGGTGATGACGACATCGCCGCCCGGCAGCGCAAAGGCGTTCGGGCCCAGCGCGCGGGCGCCGCGGCGGAAGTGGATCTGGTAGCGCTCGGGCACGGGCGGCCCGCCGGCGGTGCGGGCGCGGTCCAGCATCTGCTGCCAGCGATCGCGCCAGGCCTGCTGCTGCGCGGCCTCCATCCGCGTGGGGTACAGCCAGTCACCATCCAAGCTGGCCAGCAGGTGCTCGCTGAGGCGCTGCTCGGCAGACAGCGGCAGCACGTCCACCGCACGGTCCACGGCCCAGGGCAGGCCCCAGCGGTAGCCGGCCGCCAGCCCCGCCACCAGCAGCACCAGGGACAGCAGCGCCAGCGTCCAGCTCTGCTGCCAGCGCACGACGACGCTGTCGCCGCGCCCCGAGGCCTGCGCCCAGGCATCGAAGGCCGCCGCGTCGGCAAAGCTCAGCAGCCCGCCGCCAGGCAGCAGCAGCTGGCGCTGCCCGTGGCGCTGGCGTTCGGGCCAGGTCAGCGCGGCCACCGGCACGCGCTGCTCGCCGTAGTGCAGCGAGCCGTCGGCCAGCCACACGTCGACCGGCCGGGGCCGCGCGCTGCGGCCGTCGAACCAGTCGGCGGCAAGGCGCGGCGCAGCACTCATCACAGGCCCATGTCGATGCCGAAGAAGTCGCCGGCGATGTCGCCCGTCGCGTCCTCATGGCCCGTGTTGGCGGCGGCCACCCAGTCCAGCGGATCCCCGTCGCAGTCGACGCCAACCGCCTCCAGCCGCAGCCGGGCGGTGGCCACGGCGGCGAACGGCCGGTACAGGCCCAGCGTCAGCAGCGTCAACACCCAGTTCTTCAGCGTCAGGCCGAACAGCGCACGGAAGCTGAGCCGGCTGTGAAAGACCAGCGCCTCGCTGCGCGTGCCGCTCCAGACCAGGTTCTGCAGCCGCGCCGCGCCATAGGGCGCCATCATGGCGAAATACACCACATAGCCCAGCACGATGCCGGCGGTCAGCACGGCGGCGGCCAGGCCTCGGGGCAGGCCCATGAACTTCGCCGCGCCCGCAGCCACAGCAATGATGGCGACCGTCAGCGCCAGCGGCAGCAGCGACATGCCGACGAGCTTGAGCGCCAGCAGGTAGACCTGCCCGCCCGACAGCTGGACCCGCGAATGCTGGCCGGCAATGCGGTAGCCGTTGTGCTGGTAGCGCTTGAACAGCGCCAGCGACCAGGGCGCCAGCAGCACCATGCACAGCGCGCCGACGGCGTACAGCATCACGGCCGGCGTCAGGCCCGCGCCCTCGCTCCCGGGCTCGGCCGCCTCGGGGCCCATCAGCGTCACGCCGACGACAATAGCGATGGCCGGCAGATAGCTAGGCAGGCAGGCGCGGTAGGCCCCCGCCAGCGAGCCCTCGAAGCGCATGCGCAGGCCGCGCCAGCTGGTGTTGCCGAGCCGGAACTGCAGCGACGCCCGCCACAGCGCCGGCCACACGGCGCACAGGATCAGGAAGGCGACGATGGCCGCGACGGGCGAGAAATGCCCGGCAGCGCTGTAGCTGCCCATCAGCAGCACCAGCAGCAGGAAGCCGCGGAACATCTTCCACGCGTCGCCATGAAAGCTCAGCGCCTGGCCGTCGACCAGCGTGTTGGCATAGAAGTACCGAATGCGGCGCGCCTTCGCGAACGGCAGGTACAGGCCCAGCGTGACGAGCGTCAGCAGCAGGTTCACCGCCCAGATGCGGAAGTACTCGCTGCCCGAGCCGGTGAAGCGGATGTCGAGGACACGGCCCCCCCGATCGGGCGATGGCGAAGCAGCCGCGTCGACGGCGGCGATGGGGTCTGACATGGGATCTCCCTGTTGTGAGGGCCATCGTCTGCTGCGATGGGCCGGGCGACACTTTGGCGACAGCCGCCTGCAGCGGCAACCCCTGCTTTCCTGGGGCCTGTCGGGCCGGGCCGACAGGACTTTTTCACGGGCAGACCCCCAGAGGGCGCTGGCTAGAATCGTTTCGACTTGTGACCTCCGTATTTGCCCTATGACCGCGATGAAGTTGATCGGTTCGCTCACCAGCCCATTCGTGCGCAAGGTGCGCATCGTGATGGCCGAGAAGAAGCTCGACTACCAGCTTGTGCTGGAAGACGTCTGGGGCAGCGACACGATCCTGAAGATGAACCCGCTGGGCAAGGTGCCCTGCCTGGTCATGGAAGGGCAGGACTCCATCACCGGCGCGGTGTTCGACTCGCGCGTCATCGTGGAGTACGTGGACACGCTGTCGCCCGTGGGCAAGCTCATCCCGGAGCGGGGCCGCGAGCGCTGTGAGGTGCGCACCTGGGAAGCGCTGGCCGACGGCATCATGGACGCCGCCATCCTGGCCCGCCAGGAGCGCCACTGGCCGCACCGCAGCGACACGCAGCGCAGCGCGGCCTGGGAAGACCGCCAGCTCGCCAAGGTGCATGCGGGCCTGGCCGCGATGAGCCAGGGCCTGGGTGAGAAGGCCTGGTGCTCGGGCAGCCATTTCTCGCTGGCCGACATCTCGGTGGGCTGCGCGCTGGGCTGGCTGAGCTTCCGCTTCCCGGAGATCGCCTGGCGCGAGACCCACCCCAACCTGGCGCGCCACATGGACAAGCTGTCTCAGCGCCAGAGTTTCATCGACACCCCACCGACGGCCTGACGGCCGCCCCCAGCGCGTCAGGCGATCTGCAGCTCTCGGGAGCGGACGTGCAGCAGGCGCACCAGGCGCCAGATGCGTGCCTCGATCTCGGCCGCCTGCAGCCGCCACAGCGTCGCGATCTCGGCCAGCAGCAGGCCCTGCGCCAGCAGCGTCAGCAGGTGGCGGCTGGCCTGGTCGATCTGGCGGCCGGCGGGCGTGGTGTCCAGCGCGGCGGCGCTCTGGCGCGCCATCACCAGCGGGCTGCGCTCGATGCCGAACGCGGCCAGCGCCTGGCGTGACAGCTGCGGGCTGAGCATGGCGCGGCGGTCATGCAGCCGGGTGAGCGCCTCCACGAGCCCGGCGCCGCTGCCGTCGTCCACGTGATACGCATTGGCCCCGGCGCTCAAGGCGGCGAACAGCTGCAGGTCGTCGGCGGTGGGCGCCAGCAGCAGCAGCTGCGGCCGCACCGGCAGCCGGCCCAGCTCATGGGCCACGCGCATGGCGTGGCTGTCCACCAGGCGCAGGTCGCTGGCGACGATGTCGGGCGCCAGCGCGTGCAGCTCGTCGAGTGCGTCCGCCAGCGTCGAGCTGCTGCCAGCCAGCTCCACGCCATTGACGCGCAGCAGTTGCGAACGCGTGCGCTGCAAGCTGGCTTCGTTGAGGCGGAGAAGGTAGACGGTGGGCATGTAACTGCGCGGAAATCGCCGCGCATTGTGCGTGCTTTGCGCGGCGTCTCCCTAGTTCGTAGCCTCTATCCCCCGCGACCGGGAGGTGGCTGCAGCGGTGCGCGTGCTCAGACAGCACGCTGGCCATGGCCCTGCGGCGCAAAGCTGTGCGCGCTGGCCATCGGCCAGTAGAGCCGGAAGGTCGCATGCGGCAGCTCGCCGCGCAGCACCGCGCCGCGCTCGACGAAGGGCAGCAGGTTGGCCAGCAGCCGCACCTCGTGCTTGCCCAGCCGGTGCACGATGTGCTGGGCCGTGATCTCCTGCGGATGGCACAGCCCGGCGGCCTCCACCAGCTCCTTCAGCGCCTTCAGCGTGTTCTGGTGGAAGTTGGCGACGCGCTGCGCCTTGTCCGGCACGACGATGGCGCGCTGGCGGTGCGCGTCCTGGGTGGTGACGCCCGTGGGGCAATGGCCGGTGTGACAGGCCTGCGCCTGGATGCAGCCCAGCGCGAACATGAAGCCGCGCGCCGAGTTGCACCAGTCGGCGCCCAGCGCCATCAGACGCACGATGTCGAACGCGGTCGTGACCTTGCCGGCGCAACCAATCTTGATCTTGTCGCGCAGATCCAGCCCCACGAGCGTGTTGTGCACCAGCAGCAAGCCTTCCTGCAGCGGCGCGCCGACGTAGTTGGTGAACTCCAGCGGCGCGGCGCCGGTGCCACCCTCGGCGCCATCCACGACGATGAAGTCCGGCGTGATGCCGGTTTCCAGCATGGCCTTGGCCAGCGCGAACCACTCCCAGGGGTGGCCGATGCAGAGCTTGAAGCCCGTGGGCTTGCCGCCGGACAGCGTGCGCAGCTGCTCGACGAACTGCATCAGCTCCACCGGCGTGGAGAAAGCGCTGTGGCGGGCCGGCGAGATGCAGTCCACGCCCACCGGCACGCCGCGCGTGGCGGCGATCTCGGGCGTCACCTTGGGGCCCGGCAGCACGCCGCCATGGCCCGGCTTGGCGCCCTGGCTGAGCTTGAGCTCGATCATCTTGACCTGCGGGTCGCGCGCGGCGGCCTCGAACCTCTCGGGGCTGAACGAGCCGTCGTCGTTGCGGCAGCCGAAGTAGCCCGAGCCGATCTCCCAGATCAGGTCGCCACCGTGCTGGCGGTGGTAGCTGCTGATGGAGCCCTCGCCGGTGTCGTGCGCAAAGCCGCCCTGCTTGGCGCCCTGGTTGAGCGCCAGCACGGCATTGGCCGACAGCGCGCCGAAGCTCATGGCCGAGATGTTGAACACGCTGGCCGAGTAGGGCTGCGCGCGGCCGGCGCCAATGGTGATGCGGAAGTCGTGGCCGGTGAGGTGCGTGGGCGCCAGCGAATGGTTGATCCACTCGTAGCCCGTGGCCCCCGTGTCCAGCTGCGTGCCGAAGGGGCGCTGGTCGGGGTCGCCCTTGGCGCGCTGGTAGACGATGGAGCGCTGAGCGCGCGAGAACGGCGCCGCCTCGTTGTCGCCCTCCAGGAAGTACTGGCGGATCTCGGGCCGGATGAATTCCAGCAGGAAGCGCAGGTGGCCGATGACGGGATAGTTGCGCAGGATGGAGCGCTTGGTCTGGCGCATGTCGCGCAGGCCCAGCAGCGTCAGGCCCAGGAACACCAGCACCAGCGCGCCGTCGGCCAGGCCGCCGGCCCAGCCGATGGCAAAGCACAGCGCCAGCAGGCCGCACAGCACCCACGTCAGGTAGCGCAGCGGGAAGTGCTGGTTCAGTCGTCGCGTCCAGCCGGGCCAAGCAAGCATGAGGAGTCCTCGCAACCGTGACCTTCGCAGCTTAAGCGGGCGCGCCGCCACAATCGCCAGGCAACAACCCTCAGGATCGGCGTCGATGAAGACCTTGTTCTCGAAACTCGGCTGGCTTGTCTCCAAAGCCTGGTGGCTGCTCGACGGTACGCGCCGCGCGCTGATGAACCTGGTGGTGCTGGTGCTGCTCATCGTGCTCGTGATGGCGCTGCTGAACCGCGGCCCCAAGCCGCTGGCCGACAAGACCACGCTGGTGCTCAAGCTCGACGGCAACCTCGTCGAGCAGTTCTCCGGCAGCCCGCGCGAGCAGCTCATGGCGCAGGCCCGCGGACAGAGCGTGCCGCGCCAGACCCGGCTGCGCGACGTACTGGCCGCGCTGGACGCCGCCGCCCGCGACGACAAGATCAGCACGCTGCTGCTGGACGTCGACAGCTTCAACGCCGCCGGCCTGGCCGGGCTGCGCGAGGTGACCGCGGCGCTGCAGCGCTTCAAGGCCAGCGGCAAGCCGGTGCTGGCCTATGGAGACAGCTACAGCCAGCGCGGCTATGCGCTGGCCGCCCAGGCCGACGAGGTCTACCTGCACCCCATGGGCCTGGTGATGCTGGAGGGCTTCGGCCGCGCTCGCCTGTACTACAAGGGCGCGCTGGACCGCCTGGGCATCACGCCCCACGTCATCAAGGCCGGCACCTACAAGAGCTTCGGCGAGGTCTACACCGCCACCGGCCCCAGTCCCGAGACGCTGGAGGCCGACGGGCTGGTCTACCACGCGCTGTGGCAGGACTTCACCGGCACCATCGAGAAAGCCCGCAAGCTGGAGGCCGGCCGCATCACGCGCGACATCGAGCAGGCGCCGCAGCTGCTGGCCGCCGTGAAGGGCGACACCGCGCAGATGGCGCTGAAAGCCGGGCTGGTGGACGGCCTGAAGACGCGCGACGAGATGCGCGCGCTGCTGGTAGCCAAGGGCGCGGCGGACGCCGAGAGCAAGTCCTTCCGTCAGGTGTCGCTCGCGCACTACCTGGCCCACGTGAAGGCCTCGCCGGCGCCCAACGCGGTGCAGCCGGGCCTGGGCATCGTGGTGGCCGAGGGCGAGATCGTGGACGGCAGCACCGGCCCGGGCCGCATCGGCGGCGACTCCACCGCGCGCCTGATCCGCAAGGCCCGCGAGGACGACGCCATCAAGGCCGTCGTGCTGCGCGTGAACTCGCCCGGCGGCAGCGCCTTCGCGTCCGAGATCATCCGCCGCGAGCTGGAGCTGACACGCGCCGCCGGCAAGCCGGTGGTCGTGTCCATGGGCGACGTGGCGGCCTCGGGCGGCTACTGGATCTCCACGGCCAGCGACGCCGTCATCGCCGACGCCGGCACCATCACCGGCAGCATCGGCGTGTTCGGCATGCTGCCCACGGCCGAGGGCCTGCTGCAGAAGCTGTCGCTGAACACTGGCGGCGTGCGCACCACCTGGCTGGCCGGCGGCCATGACATGCGCCGGCCGCTGGACCCGCGGCTGCAGGCGGCCGTGCAGGCCAGCATCGACCACACCTACGCCCGCTTCACCGGCCTGGCCGCCGACGCGCGCAAGATCACGCCCGAGAAGATCGACGCCGTGGCCCAGGGCCGCATCTGGACCGGTGCCCAGGCCAGGGAGCGCGGCCTGCTCGACCGGCTGGGCAGCCTGGACGACGCGGTGCAGACGGCCGCCAAGCTGGCCAAGCTCGACGCGAAGGCGGGCGACAAGCCGCGCATCGTCTATGTGGAGCACGACCTCAGCCGCAGCGAGCGCCTGCTCGCGTCGCTGGGCGACGTGATCGCGCCGCCACTGGTGCAGGCCCTGGCGCCGGCGCTGGGGCTGGACGCGCTGCCGGCCCCGGTTGTCGAGGAGCTGGCGGCGCTGCGCGAACTGGCCCGCGTGTCGGCCAACGGCCGGCTGGAGCGCGCGGCGGCAGTGCACTGCCTGTGCGGGGCGCCCTGAGCCAGGGCGCTTGTCGCGGCCCGGCAGGCCGCGGCGATCAGTACACCGGGTCCGCCAGCCCTTCCTTGGCCACCACGCGCTGCGTCGCCGGACGGTCAAACACGCGCTTCAGGTAGGCGCCCAGGGCCGGGCGCGTCTTGGCCGGGTTGGCCTGCATGCGCGTCCAGCGGCACAGCATGAAGGCCAGCGGGTCCACCGCCGTGTACTCGGCGCCCAGGAACCAGTCGCCGCCGTGGCGCACGAGGTGGGCGTCCATCTGGTCCAGCAGCGGCGCCACCTGCGCCTCGGCGCGGGCCTTCACCTCGGCAGCGTCCGTGGCCATGCGGTCCGGGTAGAAGTAGTGAATCAGCATGGCCTGCAGCGTGTTGGTCAGCCACACCATCCACTTGTAGTACTCGGCCCGCGCGGCCGTGCCGGGTGCGGGCGCGAAACCAGCGTGGCAATCGGCCAGGTGCATCAGGATGGCGGCCGTCTCGTACAGCACCAGGTCGCCGTCCACCAACGTCGGGATCAGGCCGTTGGGGTTGAGCTTCAGGTAGGCCGGCGACTTGTGCTCGTTGTTGGCACGGTCCACCACGCGCAGCGTGAACGGGACGCCCATTTCTTCGAGCAGGATGTGCGGCGCGAAGCTGGCGTTGCTGGGGAAGTAGTGCAGTTCGATCATGGCGGCACTTTACGTGGCACAGCCCGCCTCGGCCCGCGCGGAGCCGGCGCGGTAGCGCACCGCCGTCATCTCGGCCAGGATGCTCAGCGCGATCTCCGGTGGCGTGCGCGCGCCGATGTCCAGGCCCACGGGGCCGTGCAGGCGATCCAGCTGCGCGGCGCTCAGGTCGAAATGCTCGGCCAGCCGCGCACGACGCTTGGCCTGGTTCACGCGCGAGCCGATGGCACCCACGTAGAAGGCCGGGCTCCGCAGCGCCTCCATCAGCGCGAGGTCGTCCAGCTTGGGGTCGTGCGTGAGTGCCACGATGGCAGTGGCGCCATCGGGGCGGAAGGCCATGACGACGTCGTCCGGCATGCCACGCGTCAGCGCCACGCCGTCCAGCGCAAAGCCGTCGGCGTACTCGGCGCGCGGGTCGCACACGGTCACGCCGTAGCCCAGCGCCAGCGCCATCTGAGCCAGGTAGTCGGTCATCTGGCCGGCGCCGATCACCAGCAGCCGCCACTGCGGGCCGTGGTGGCTGATGAGCTGCGCCTCGCTGAGCACCAGCGTGTCGGCGCCTGGCTCGGCCGGCGACAGCACGGCGGCGCCGGTGGCCAGGTCCAGCGTGCGGCGCACACGCTCGCCGCGCGCCAGGCAGGCCAGCAAGTCCGGCAGGCCGGAGGCCGGGCCCACGGGCTCCAGCAGCAGCTCCAGCGTGCCGCCACAGGGCAGGCCGAAGCGGCGCGCTTCCTCGGCACCCACGCCATAGCGCAGCGGCGTGGGGCAGGCCAGGCGCAGGCTGCCGGCGCGCAGCTGGGCGATGAGGTCGTCCTCGATGCAACCGCCCGACACCGAGCCGGCGATCAGTCCGTCGTCCCGCACCGCCACCAGCGATCCCACCGGCCGCGGCGCCGAGCCCCAGGTGCGCGTGATCGTGCCCAGCACCACGCCGCGCCCCTCGGCCTGCCAGCCGGCAGCCGTGCGCAGCACGCCGAGATCGAGGTTGTCCATCAGCCGCCTGCCCGTCGAAAAGCGCGCAGCGTAAACGCCCCGCGCGCCGGCCGCGCCGTCAGGGGTATTGCTTGAGCGTCGCGGTGTTGCTGCCGCCCCGGCATCGCGCCGGGTCACCGGCGTCGTTGATGACGCGCTCGATGCTGCCCTTGTCCACCAGGCACACGGTGATCATGTGCTCGAAGCGCACGCCGGGCCGCTGGGGCGCCTCGATGGCGCGGTCCAGCACGACGTCGGGCTGCAGGAACACGCTGTACACGCCAAGGCCCCAGGCCTGATGGCGCGTCACCGCGTCGGCCACCTTGTACGACGCAAAGCCCCGGCCGCCGGCCGCGTTGGTCCATTGCGGCTGGGTGGGCGGGTCGTACGGAATCTCGGACTGGTAGAAGTAAACCCGCCCGCCATTGCCGCGCCACACCACCTGCTCCTGCTGGAAGTGCTCGACGAAGAGGCCGTAAATGGTCACGTCCTCGCCGTCCACCACCAGGCCATGGGCCGACGGGTTCAGCGTCCAGCTGACGCCCTCGCCGTGGTCGGCACGCCAGATCCAGGTGTGGTCCACCAGCGTGTCGTGCGCGTGGATGCGCAGCGCCGTGTGCACCTGGCCGGCGGCCGCGCCGCCGACGCGGAAGAACAGGTCGTGCAGCACCGTCGGGTCCGCCCGGTGGCGGCGCCGGCTGCCCGGGGTGCCCACGTCCATCAGTACGCCAGAGTCCTGCGCGCCCGCGTCCAGGAACAGGCCGGCCACGGTCAGCCCGCTGACGTCGGCCGTCTTCAGCAGCGGCGCGCCGTTGTCCGAGCGCAGCGTGGGGAAGCCGATGCCCAGCACCACCGTGCCCGGGCGGGTCACGCGCAGCGTGTCGGTCAGCAGGTATTCGCCCGGTGTGAACAGCAGGTGCTTGCCGGCCGCCAGCTGGGCGTTCAGCGCGGCGGCCGTGTCACCAGGCCGGGCGATGTGAAAGCGCGCGATGGGCAGCGTGCGGCCCGGCGTGAACTGGCCATCGGCCCAGGACACGCCGACGCTGTCCCGCCGCAGCGACGGCACGCGCACCGCAAAGCCGCCGTCCCGGTCGATGAACAGAAAGGGCTTCTCGCGCACCAGCGGCGTCTTGGCGATCTTGGTGAAGCGCTGGCCCGGCGTCGGGAACTCGCCGGCCGGCGGCTGCTTCACGCCGACGAACACCATATTCCAGTTGGAGCCCGTCCAGCTGGCCCATTCGCTGTTGCGCGAAAGCCATTGCTGCTGCGTGGCCGAGTTGACCTGCCCGTCCACCCGAACGTCGGCGAACCAGCCGCCGCTGGACCAGCCGTTCTTCTGGTTCAGCCGGATATTGCCGCGCACATGCATGCGCCGGAACGGGATGGCCTGCGACACGGCCCACTGCATCGTGTTGTCGCCAAGGCCCAGCGTCGGCGTGACCGCGAAGTTCTCGGCGCCACGCCAGAAGTTCTGCGTCGCGTTGTCGTTGTCCAGAAAGGCCGTGGAGCGCAGGTCGCCCACCACGTGCACGTCGCCCGGATGGCGGCCCAGGCCCAGCACCTGCGTGTAAAAGCCCACCGGGATGCGCAGGTTCTCGTAGGTGCCCGGCATCAGCAGGATGGCGTCGCGGCGCGGGCCGAAATGGTTGGGCTGCTGCGCGGCGTAGATGGCGTCGATGCGCTGCTGCAGGCCCGGCGTGGACGGCTGCAGCACGTGCACGTTGGGGCCGAGGTCCGGCAGCGCGGGCTGCGCCTGGGCGGGCAGCGCCAGTGCGGCGGCGGCCAGCAGCGCGGTCAGGGTGGCGGCAGGGGCGCGCGAACGCGCGGCGTCGTCATCGTCGATGTTGCGTGGCATGTCTCGTCCTCGCCAGCGGCCTGGCTGTCGTTGTGCAAGCCGCAGGTGCGGCAGAATTGGAACCGATTCCAATCCTGCAATTGGATCACAGCTCGCCGCTCAGCAGCGCCAGCGCCTCGGCGATCTCGGCCACGCCGGCCGGCCGCACGACGCGGGCCACCTCGCGGCCATCGCGCAGCATCACCAGCGTTGGCCACAGCTTCACGCCGAAAGAACGGCCCAGCGGCCGGCCCCGACCGTCTTCCACCTTCAGGTGCCGCAGCGCCGGGTGCTCCGCCAGCGCCTGGGCGATGACCGGCTGTGCGGCGGCGCAGATGCCGCACCAGTTGGCGCCGAACTCGATGAGCGTGGCGCCGGGCAGCGCGTCCACCTCGGCGCGGCTGGGGGCCTCTTCAACATAGCTTGCTGGACTCATGCGCATCTCCTCGTTGCCGCCAGTGTGCCGCGCACCGCGCGGGCCCGTCTCTAGAATCCAGCCCCCTTTTCCTGAGCAGCACCCGGTCGTCATGGACATCGTCGTCAACGAAGAACTCAAGGCCTACATCGACCCGCTGACGCCCGAGGAGAACGAGGCGCTGGAGCGCAGCCTGCTGGCCGAGGGCTGCCGCGACGCGCTGGTGCTGTGGGGCAATGTGCTGGTGGACGGCCACAACCGCTACCGCCTGTGCACCCAGCACGGCCTGCCCTTCCAGACGGTGCAGAACACGCGCTTCAAGTCCATCGAGGACGTGCACCTGTGGATGATCGACCAGCACCTGGGCCGGCGCAGCATCTCCGACTTCCAGCGCGGCGTGCTGGCGCTGCGCAAGCGCGAGATCGTGGCCGAGCGGCGTGCCCGCAGCGCGGCCGCCGAAGCAGCTGTGGTGGAGGCTGTCGAGGCCGTGGCGGCGCCGGAGGTGCTCGAATCGCGCGAGGCGCTGGCCAAGGCCGCCCGCGTCAGCAGCAACCAGATGGTGCTGATCGAGAAGATCCAGAAGCAGGCCGCGCCCGAGCTGGTGGCGGCGGTGAAGGCGGGCACGGTGTCCATCAACGCGGCCGCGGCCGTCGCCACGCTGCCGGTGCAGGAGCAGGCCGCGGCCGCCGCAGCCGGTGCCGAGGAGCTCAAACAGGCCGCCAAGCGCGTACGCGAGGCCAAGCGTCGGGCGTCCGTGCGTGTCGAAGAACCCGCGGCCGACGACGCCGCCGCCCCGGTCGAAGCCCTGGCCGACACCCCGGCCCCGGACACGCTGGACACGCTGCGCCGGCGCGTTGCCGCGCTGGAGGCCGAGAACGCCGCGCTGCGGGCCCAGTTGGCCGCGCTGCAGGCCGGCTGAGCCCCCACCTAAAATCCGCGCATCCGTCTGACGGGCCTGCCTTGCGCAGGCCCGTTGCTTTTGCGCCCGCCATGCCCTCGCCCGCCCAACGCCTGCCGCACATCGACCTGCTGAAGTTCCTGGCCGCCCAGGTCATCGTGCTGCACCACCTCGTCAGCTACGGCCCCATCGCCGAGGCCGCGCACGAGGCCCTGCCGCCGCTGGCGCGGGCGCTGCAGCACTACGGCCGCATGGCCGTGCAGGTGTTCCTGGTGGTGGGCGGCTACCTGACCGCGCGGGCGCTGTCGCCCCAGGGCGAGGGCCTGCAGGCGCCGCTGCCCCGCCTGCTGTGGCGACGCTACCTGCGGCTGGTGCTGCCCTTCCTGACGGCACTGGCGTTCACGCTGGGCGCCGGGCTGCTGGTGGAGCGCCACGTGCCCGAGCTGGTGCCGACCGACATCGGCCCGGGCCAGCTCGCCGCGCATGCGCTGCTGCTGCAGGACGTGCTGGGCTTCGAGTCGCTGACCGTGGGCGCCTGGTACGTGGCCATGGACCTGCAACTGTTCGCCGGCCTGGCGCTGCTGCTGTGGCTGGCACGGCAAATCGGGCCGCAGGGCGGGCGGCTGGCCGGGCCGCTGCTGGTGGCCGTGCTGACGCTGGCCTCGGCCTTCGTCTTCAACCTCGACCCCGCGCTGGACATCTGGGCGCCCTACTTCTTCGCCGCCTACGGCCTGGGCGCGCTGGTGCACTGGCTGGGGCGGGCCCGGCATGGCCGCGCGGGGCTGGCGCTGCTGGCCATCGCACTGGTCGTGGCGCTGGCGCTGGACTGGCGTGACCGCCTCGCCCTCGCGCTGGGCACGGCCCTGTGGCTGGCCTGGGCCCAGTCCCGCCTCGCCCAGGGCCGCCCGCTGCTGCCGGCGCGCTGGGCGGGCGCGCTGGCGGCGGCGGCGCGGCCGTCGTATGCGCTGTTCCTGCTGCACTTCGCCGTGCTGCTGCTGGCCAACGCGCTGCTGGCCCGGCTGCCCGACGCCAGCGCCGAGGCCGGCCTGCTGATCGGCGTGACCGCCTGGGCGCTGGCGAATGCGCTGGCCCTGCCCTTCTACCGCTGGGTGGAGGCGCCGGCCGGCCGGCTGGACCCGCTGGCCTGGCTGCCCCGCCCACGCTGGATCTGATCCCCTCATGACCCGCACGCCGACCGACCCCAGCGAGACCCGCCTTGCGCTGCAGCGCATGGCCGCGCGCACGCTGGTGTGGATCGTCGTCACGGTCGGCGCCACTGCGGCCCTGATCGGCGGCACCGAGACGCTGGCCGGCCTGCGCCACGGCTGGGCCAGCCAACGCCTGCTGGTGGGCCTGGCGCTGCTGGGCGTCGGCGGCGTGGCGGCGCTGGCCTACCGCGCCGGCCGGCCGCGCGTGGCCACCACCGTGGTGCTGGCCGGCACGTTGGTGGCCCTGTTGGCGCACGCCGCCCACACGGGCCTAGGCGTGCACACCCTCATCCTCGCGGCGGGCGGGCTGCTGATCGCGCTGGGCGGCGGCGTCGCCGGCAACGGCGCGGCCTTCGGGCTGGCCGGCGTGTATCTCGCGGCCATCACCGGGCTGGCCTCGGCCGAAGCCCAGGGGCTGCTGCCGGGAATGCGCACCCCGGTGCTGCCCAACCTGGCAGACCGCATGCTCGCGCACCTGCTGCTGACGGTGGCCGGCCTGTCCTCGGCGCTGATGCTCAACCGCATCCTCGGCGCCGCGCTGGCCCGCGCCATCGGTGAGGAGGCGCGCCTGGCCCGCCTCGTGCAGGCCGCCAACAACTGGGCCTGGGAGGCGGACGAGCAGTTCCGCGTCACCTCGCTGTCCGACGAGTTCGAGACGCTGTCCGGCCATCGCCGCGAGGACTTCATGAACCTCGGCCGCGAGGGCGGCGCCACGCTCGTGCGCGATGCCGACTACCACGCGCTGCTGGAAGACATCCGCGCCCGGCGCCCCTACCGCGACCGCGTCAACGGCTTCCGCACGCCCGACGGCCGGCTGCTGTGGACGCTGACCTCCGGCGAGCCCGTCTTCAACGCCGCCGGCAAGCACATCGGCTGGCGCGGCGTCAGCCACAACATCACCGGCGAGCGGCTGGTGCTGCAGCAGCACCAGCGCACCGCCGCCATGCTGGACCAGCTGCTGCGCGCCAGCCCCGACGCCATCTGCGTGGCCAGCAACGACGACGGCCGCATCCGCTTCGCCAACTCCGGCTTCTGCGCACTGACCGGCCGCACGCGCGACGACCTCATCGGCCGCTCGGCCCACCAGCTCGGGCTGTGGCCCGACGACCGCGAAGCCCAGCGCCTGGCCGCCACGCTGGACGCGAACGGCATCGTGCGCGACTTCCGCTCCGCCATCCTCGTGCACGGCCAGTGGCGCGACCTGCTGTTGTCCGCAGCCCCGATGGACTGGGATGGCGAAGCCGCCACCATGATGATCGGCCGCGACGTCACCGAGCGCGAGCGCGCCCGCATCGAGGCCGACGCGCTGCTGGACCACGCCAGCGTGGGCATCGCGCTGGCGCGCGGCGCGCAGTTCGAGCGCGTGAACCGGCACTGGCAGGAGATCTTCGGCGGCCCCGCGCCGGCGCTGCCGGCCGCCCAGCTCGCGGCCGGCGAGACGCGGCCCTTCGAGCTCGACTTCCTGCGCCCCGGCGGCGAGCGCGTCACCGTGCGGCTGACGGCGCGCGGGCTGCCGCCGCTGTCGGGCCGCGTCGAGGGCGAGGCCGACCGCGCCACGCTGTGGGTGGCCGAAGACGTCACCGAGCAGCGCCACCAGCAGCACGAGCTGCAGCACGCCAAGCAGCTGGCCGAGGCCGCCAGCCACGCCAAGAGCGCCTTCCTGGCCACCATGAGCCACGAGATCCGCACGCCGCTCAACGGCGTGCTGGGCCTGGCCCGGCTGCTGCAAGGCGCGCCCGAGGACCCGCACCGCGACAAATACCTGGCCCACCTCGTCAGCGCCGCCGAGTCGCTCAACGAGATCGTCTCCAACGTGCTGGACCTGTCCAAGATCGAGGCCGGCCACCTGGAGCTGGAGCGCATCGAGTTCGACCTGCACGCACTGGCCCGCGCCAGCTTCGAGGGCTGCGCCGCGCTGGGCCGCGAGCGCGGGCTGGACATGCAGATCGACCTGCACGCCGGCCTGCCCCGGCTGGTGCTGGGCGATCCGGTGCGCGTGCGGCAGATCCTTGCCAACTTCCTCGTCAACGCGCTCAAGTTCACCGAGCGCGGCCACATCCGGCTCAGCCTCGCGCCGGCCGGCCTCGAGCGCGTGCGGCTGTCCGTCACCGACAGCGGCGTCGGCGTGCCGCCCGAGCTGCAGGCCCGGCTGTTCCGCCCGTTCGCGCAGGCCGACGACTCCACCACGCGGCGCTTCGGCGGCACCGGCCTGGGCCTGTCCATCTGCCGCGAGCTGGCCGCACGCATGGACGGCCATGTCGGCGTGGACAGCGACGGCCGCCATGGCTCCACCTTCTGGGCCAGCCTGGCGCTGCCGCGCTCGCTCACGGTGGACGACACCGCCGCGCGCCGCCGCATCCCCATCCCGCAGCGCCAGCCGCTGGCCGGCCAGCGCCTGCTGGTGGCCGAGGACAACCCGGTCAACCGCCTCATCATCGCGGCGCTGCTGCAGCGCCTGGGCGCCGAGGTCGTGGAGGCCGAGGACGGTGAACAGGCCGTGCAGCTGGCCCGCGAGCAGGCCGGCAGGCTGGACGGCGTGCTGATGGACCTGCACATGCCCAAGGTCGACGGCCTCAAGGCCACCGCGCTGCTGCGCGGCGACCCGGCCACCGCCACCCTGCCCATCCACGCCTTCACCGCCGCCGTGCTGGACCAGGAGCGCCAGGCCGCGCTGGCCGCCGGCATGAACGGCTTCATCGCCAAGCCCGTGGCCGAGGACGAGGTGATCCGCGTGCTCGGCCAGGCCTGAACCCCGCGCCCAGCCCCCCCGCCATGCCGCCCATCGTCCTCATCGACCGCACCGACGGCCTGAGCCCCACACCCGACCGCCCGCGCCCCGACCGCCTCGTCGCCGGCAACCCGCTGCGCCACACCTGGGTCATGCACGAAGCCGGCCCCATGACGGCCGGCGTGTGGGAATGCGAGCCGGGCCGCTGGCGCATCGTGTTCCCGGCCACGCGGCAGGAGTACTTCCACGTGCTGAGCGGCCGCGTGCGGCTACACGGCCCCGCGGGCGCCACCGACATCGGCCCCGGCCAGGGCAGCGTCATCCCGCCGGGCTTCGAGGGCGAGTTCGAGGTGCTGGAGGCGGTGCGCAAGCAGTTCGTGCTGGTGGACACGGCGGGCTGAAACGGCGGGGGCGAGGTCCCGTAGGGCGGGTCACGACCCGCCGTCCCGGCCGCGCATCACCGCGCCACGGCGGGTCACGACCCGCCCTACACGAGGGATCAGCAGTCCCGCCTGCGGTTCATATCCGCGAGCGTCCTGCCCGGCTCGTCGCGGAAGGTCTGGGGCAGCACGTCCAGCGTCTCGATGCGGTCCACGCGGAAGCTGCGGAAGTCCTCGCGCAGCTCGCACCAGGCCGCCAGCGTCCACACCGGCCCCCAGAACAAACAGGCCAGCGGGCGCACCACGCGCTCGCTGCGCACGCCGCCCAGGTCCAGGTAGCCCAGCCGCAGCTTGCTGCGCGACTCGGTGGCCTCGCGCAGCGCGGTCAGGTGGGCGCTGGTGGCGGCGTCCAGCGCGGGCAGCGGCGCATACAGCGCCAGGCTCTCGGCGGCGGCGCGCGCGTCCAGCGGCAGCACCGCCAGGATCTTGCTCAGCGCGTTCTCGGCCTGCCGCGCCAGCGCCGCATCCAGCCGCGACTCCGCCATGCGCACCGTGGCCACCAGCGCCTGCGCCTCCTGCTTGCTGAACATCAGCGGCGGCAGATCGAACCCCACCCGCATGCGGTAGCCCACACCGGCCTCGCCCTCGATGGGCACGCCCTGCGCGGCCAGCGCCGCGATGTCGCGGTAGACGGTGCGCATGGACACCTCCAGCCGCTGGGCCAGGTAGTCCGCCGTCGTCAGGCGGCGACCGCGGATGAGCTGGACGATCTGGAAGAGGCGGTCGGCGCGGCGCATGGGCAGGGATTCTGTGGCAGAGGATCAACACAACAGGTAGGGCGGGTCGAGACCCGCCGTTTCGGCCTCGCAAACCCACCTCGGCATTCGGTTCGGCAGGCGGCGGGTCGCGACCCGCCCTACGCCGGAGGCTCGCCGCGCCGGCGGGCCCAACCCCATCGCCACGCACAACCGGTAGGGCGGGTCGAGACCCGCCGTCTGCCCATGGCCCCCCGTACCGCCGCGCTCACGCCATCGCCGTGCACAGCTCCACCAGCGTGCCGTCGGGGCAGCGCACATAGGCCACCGTCTGGCCCCAGGGCTTGGTGACAGGCGCCGCCAGCGCCCGCGCACCGGCCGCCACGGCGCGGTCGAACGCGGCCGGCACATTCGCCACGGTGAAGCCAATCTCCATGCCCAGCGGCTGGGCGCTGGCGTCGGCAGCCACGTAGTCGTGCTGCACGCTGTCGCGCGCGGTGGCGTGGTCCACGAACGCAAGCTTGGTGCCACTGGCGCCGGTGTCCACCTCGCCATAGGCGCCGCTCTCATGCAGGAAGCGCGCCGGCAGGCCGAAGGCGCGCTCGAAGAAGGCCAGCGAGGCGGCCACATCGACCACGTAGACCAGGGTGTAGGCGAAGTTCATGTGCAAGGCTCCCGTGTTGAAGAAGGCCTGCATGCTGCAGCGCCCGCCTGACACCGCGTGTCAGCAGGCCGGCACGCGCAGGTACTCGTTGTCGAACTCGGCCTGCGCCACCAGCACAAAGCCGTGGCGCGCATAGAAGCGATTGGAATCACTCTCCCGCAGCGCACCCACCCGCACCGGCAGGCCCGCCGCCTCCGCCTCGGCGAACACCCAGGCCAGCACCGCCGCGCCCACGCCGCGGCCCTGGTGCTGCGGATGGATGTAGAGGTGGGCCAGGCGCAGGTGATCGGCCTCGCGCCGCAGCACCACGCAGCCGAAGCGCTCGCCCGCCCAGCCGACATGCCAGGTGTGCGCCGCCACAAAGCCGTCCAGCAGCCGCTGCCGCGCCCGCTGCGGGTCGAAGCGCCCGACGCGCAAGAGGCTCTCGCGCATGGCGGCCACACGCAGCTCGGCCAGGGCCGGGGCGTCGGCGTCCTGCGCCGGGGTGAGCTGCAGGGCAGGCACGGGGTTGCTCATCGCGCCAGCGCGGGCCGTGCCCCGTCAGCGCACACGCGGCGCCCGGCTTTGCAGCCAGTACGCCAAGGCCGCGATGCCACAGGCGGCAGCCATGCCGGCAAACAGCACGGCCAGGCCCTGCACCCCCAGCGCGCCATGCGCCCAGGCATGCAGCCACGCCCAGCGGCCCGTGAACGGGGGCAGCGAGGGCTGCAGCGCCTCCACGACGGCCCCCATCACCGCACAAGCCGCCAGGCCCAGCCACACCAGCGCCTTTTCCTTGGGCGTGAAAGCGCGCTTCCCCTGAGGGTGGTCGGGTTCGTGGCGGGTGAGTTTCATGGGCGTTGACGTTGGCGATGAGCGCTACCGTTCACAACTTGCTGATTTGGAATCGGAGCAAGGTTTCAGCCACGAATACCAATTGCGCTGGGCACTCGGAGAGTGCGGATGTATTTTGAGACCCCGATTTCTGCGCGGACGGCTTGATGCGCGGCGTGATCATGCCGCCATCGTCTCAGCACCCGGAATCGGCGGGGAGGGAGGTTTCGAGAAGTACCCTAATGGGCAACCCGATTTCCGCCCTATTTCTACGCAAATTGCATTACAAACCGTGCAAACTTCTAACACCATCGGGGGGGAAGTTGTTTTTTGCAATAAGGGCAGTGATAGACCCCTTCCTTATTCAGGAAATTGTAGAACATTCGCACAATTGCGGCGTCCGCATCACCAATAATCCAACTCTCGCATTCAAAGCACATAGACCACGACTGGGTGCAGTTTGGACATGTGATGGCATGCAGATCGGGGCTCTCGCAGCATTTTCTGTTCATAGTTTTTTACCCACGCAACGCCACAATGCACGGCCGTGTCGACGCAGCTCTACGAGCTCCTTCGAGCCTCTCGTATGGAAAGATTGTCGATGCCCTGAAATTCACGAGTTTTCGTACCGGAAGAGGATCGGATTTAGGGCATCGAGGTCAAGTTTCTCAATATAAACCTCAACTCACCGCGACAGCCTGCACCGAGGACTTAATATTTGAGACCCTCCTAGCCCTCATGCCCCTCAGAGGCGTGTGTTTGCCACTTGACGGGGAAGGCCAATGGGCGACCCCGATTTTGCAGGCGTTTCCCTAGCGCTTGAGGACTGCGAATGCATACACAACACCGATGACCCAGCCGATTGGTCCCAGCGCTGCCAAAAACAGCAAGACCAACACGAACATGATGAGCATCGGAACGCCTCTAACTAATTCTTCCAAATCCATATAGCCTCCATGCGTAGCTCTACCGTCGTGCCCGATATGTTCTATAACTCGATGACATTTATCCGACAGATTCCGGTTGTAGGTAACGTTTTTCTTAACTCTATGGTGCTGTACGAGCCACCTAAAGTGACGCTCAACGTAAAGCTGAGGGGCGAGCCGATTTTGACGCGCCCCTCTCGAACGCCATGTTGTGGCGCATGGATAAACTATGGCTTCCATCCTCCAGGGAATTTATTTCTTTCACCTGTGATCTCCTCCCACAAAGACGAAAGGTCGCGACGTGAATTGCTTAGCTTATAAGAATGATTGCCGTTCACTTTGTGAGACAAAATCGTCCCGTCAGGCGCCAGGTGCAAATGCGTGCTGTGAATATTTACGCTGTCAGATGCGATGATCCATGTTCCGTCTGATAATTTCTTTTCTTGCATTTCAGTCCCCTTTAAGCACGAGCAAAATTTAGAAGCAAAACTGGCACGACAAAATAACCAAGGACAAATGACAAAATGGATGTTGCTTTGCAAATTCCGCACACCACCAAATTATTGCAACAGCAACAGCCATTGGAATCCAACTTGAAGCGCCAAATTTAACAAAATCGGGGTCAGGCCTCAAATATAAACCCCTTGCTATATGGCGAATGGTGGCCGCGACTTAACAATTGAGGCCTGACCCCGATTTCGCTTGACGGGGGGCGGCCAATGGGCGACCCCGAATTGCCGAATTGCCGAATTGCCGAATTGCCGAATTGCCGAATTGAGCATCAAGAACTTAATATTTGAGACCCCGAGTTTGTAATCCCGATTTCTCTGCGCCGCCTACCAATTACGCCCCTTTGAGAGCATGTCGCGCCGTTGCTCCACCAACTGAACCAAGTTTGCAAGGCTCTCCGTCAGTTCCTGATGCCCGTTGTCCGGCGAGTAGGTGAGGTGCTTCACTTGCATGACTGTTCCGAGTTCCCTCAGTACCTCAGGCGCGACTTCAGCAGTTGGAATTGTCATAAAGTGCAGAGGAAGTCGACCGTAAGCAAACTTGATGTCCTCAAATAGCATCCGAAGGTCGGGGTCGTCAACACCACAACCGACGAAGATGAAAGTATGCGTCAGCGCCAGCGATCGAATGACATCATAGAAAATGGAGTACTTTGTCCGAGCACGCGAATAGTCTTCCGAAGTGAAGATCAAGTCTTCAGGATCGTTCGCCGAGCCGTGGCTCTTAATTAGCAGACGAACATCGCACTTGTTCAGATAGGAGATAGTATCTGTGCTCGCATGAGTTTTTATTACATAAGACCCTGAGGACGCCTGTCGACAATAGTCATCATAAATGTTGTCGAAATTCGGGGAGATAGTGACTGCGACATCCAATTCGTACAAATGCTTGTGGATGTCGGCCGGCTTGAAACGCTTGAGTTGAAACTCGGCTTGCACCCGTTCGACAAATCTGTCACGCCCCATGATGGTCTTGAGTAGCTGACATCCAAGCAAATAATCTCGCCTAGCGATTACTTCAAGCAGATAGGCCGGATCGCAGTGCTCTCTTGCGCACTGCTTGAGGAACCCGTCCCAACTCGCAGGGCGCTCGCCTTTGTCGTTAGTCGAGTTGCGTGATACACCGGAGCCCACCACCAATACAGCGCGCCGCCGCGCTATGGAGTCGACTGCAACGTCGTCCCAGGCGATCATGTAACGACCCTTCCAAGGAATCGCTCTGCAATTCTTTCGAAGAACTCGGTAGCCTCAGAAACTCTGGTGTACTGCGAGCCGACTATTCCATCCTTTGCGCCCAAATCAAATATTGGCGCATGAGCCTGCTGCGAAAGCGGAACAACGCTGCTGAGCGTAGGCAACTCACCAAGCTTGGCCGACTCATAGTCGGAGCCGAAGAATTCGCACATCTGGCGCAGTTCCGCAGTCTGCTCGCTAATAATTCGCTCAAAAGCAGCCACAGGCACTCTTTCGCCTGAGACAACCTTAGCTTTGTATTGCTGCATGACATAGCCAACAAACTGCAAATCCCAACCAACGGGATGGCCGTTGATCTGGAAATGTTCGCCCTCGTTCTCTTCGTGCTTACGTATGGCGTCGGTCAGCGCAATCTTCCAAGATGTAAACGACTTCAAAATGTTGTCGATCGCCATGAGGCTAAATATGTCTACCGACAACGGCATGATGAACGAGTCAGCGCCCAGCAGAACTGATCGGTTGAGTGCCCCCAATGAGGGGCCCATATCTATGAAGACGAGGTCGTACTTATTAAGTCGCGAAAGGAGATATTTGATTGCAAATGTGGTTTGAAATCCGCGAGGTTCGCCGTTCCGTGTTGCCGCCCAGTCTGTGGCGAGCAAGTCTTCGCGGATCGAAAGCTTGGGGTCGCCAACTATGAGATCAACCCCAAACCTTGCGCTGCTCACGATAGTTGGAAGCTCCACTGGATAGCCTTGTCCCTTTCGAATTGGTTCGTAGAAGGAGTCAAGGCTCTTATGCTCGCCATCTCGAAGTATTGCTTCGAGCTGCTCCTCCGCAAGCAGGTACGCTGATGCGTTGCATTGTGGGTCGGCGTCGAGCACTAGGACTGACTTGCCGTTCCGCTTAGCTAGAAAGGAACCAAGATTGCAGAGTAGCGTCGTCTTGCCGACGCCGCCCTTGTTGTTAAAGAAGCAAACACTCTTCATCGCATACCTTTGCGTTCTGCAGAAGAAACCACGGTGGATTGATAGTACGCCAGACGTGGCGGTCACAAGCCACCAGAGGTGGCACGTTGGACCAACCGGTTGGGAGGGTCGAGGTCAAGCATCAAATATAAACGCGGGGAGTAGTCGAATAATATTCGACATGTGGGGCTAGTTCCGAGCTCGGAACTAGCCAAGAGTTGACGTTCAAGCCCTGACTCTTTCATCAGCCCAACTCCACCACCAGCAGCGGGACGGAAATTGTTTCGCCAACAACTTGAAGCCAAGTACACGCCTTGCCGAATGTGAGATAGCCAACCGTCTTACCAGACAAGCTCATCCTCAGGGAATCACTCAGAGCCACCGCCACCCCGAGCGAGCATTTATTGAACTTATAAGCCGCATCAAGCTTCATAAGATCATGCGAAAAAGCTGTTTGATTCGAAAGCTCAACCTCAACAGCAATCCCGCTCCCCGGGTGAAAAGCGTCAATCGCAAACGACTTTTTATTTCCTAGGGATTGGACGAATGGGTGAAAATCTTTCCATTCCGTCTTGTTCCAACCCGCTAATGACCTGAGTGTTTTCGTAATGGATTTCGTGATGTCGCCTGTCTTGCCGATACTGGCGCCAATTGAGCACGCAGACGTTATATCTATGAGGCCCGCCTCAAACTTAGGCTGCTGCAGACAAGCCAATCCAGACTTATTGCCGACGAAATTCTTGATTTTCATATTATTCCTAATGACTCCAGGGCAATAGCGCATCTACAAAACGCTGTCGCTATCGCGAGTGTTTGTTATCCAAACACTATGCCCACAAAGCATTTGCAAAAGCACGTCCGGCTGCGTTTGGTGAAAAGTTACCTCGCGCCGTTCCCCCTCACCCCGCCAACACCTGCCCCACCGCCCTTGCCCACTGCGCCAGCCTTGCCGCCGCCTCGTCGCGCGACATGCGGGGTTCGAAGGCGCGGTCCAGTTGCCAGAGGCTGCCCATCTCCTCGGGTGAGCCGTAAACACCCGCCCCCAGCCCCGCCAGCAGCGCCGCGCCGAGCGCCGTGGTCTCGATGACGCGGGGGCGCAGCACGGGCAGGCCCAGCAGGTCGGCCTGGAACTGCATCAGCAGGTCGTTGGCCGACGCGCCGCCGTCCACGCGCAGCTCGGTCAGCGCGGCGCCGTCGTTCTGCATGGCCTGCAGCAGCTCGGCGCTCTGGAAAGCGATGCTTTCCACCGCCGCGCGGGCGATGTGGGCGCGGCCGCTGCCGCGCGTGAGGCCGACGATGGCGCCGCGCGCGTCGGCCCGCCAGTGCGGCGCGCCCAGGCCGGCGAAGGCCGGCACCAGCATCACGCCGCCGCTGTCGGGCACGCTCTCGGCCAGCGCCTGCACCTCGGCGCTGCTGCGGATGAGCCCCAGCCCGTCGCGCAGCCACTGCACCACGGCGCCGCCCACGAACACGCTGCCTTCCAGCGCGTACTGCGCCTGCCCGCCCAGCTGCGCGGCGCGCGTGGTCAGCAGGCCGTGCGTGGAGGCATGCGCCTGGGCGCCGGTGTGCATCAGCAAGAAGCAGCCGGTGCCGTAGGTGTTCTTGGCCTGGCCGGGCCGCAGCGCGGCCTGACCGAAGAGCGCGGCCTGCTGGTCACCCGCGATGCCGGTGATGGGCGCGCCGAACTCGGCCGCCACCCCGAACGCCGCCGCCGAGGGGCGCACCTCGGGCAGCAGCGCGCGCGGGATGCCGAACAGGCCCAGCAACTCGTCGCTCCAGTCACTGCGGTGGATGTCGAACAGCAGCGTGCGTGAGGCGTTGCTGACATCGGTGGCATGCACGGCGCCGCCGCTCAGCTGCCACAACAGCCAGCTGTCCACGGTGCCAAAGGCGAGTTCACCGCGCTCGGCGCGGGCACGGGCGCCGGGCAGGTGGTCCAGCAGCCAGCGCAGCTTGGTGGCGGAGAAGTAAGGGTCCAGCACCAGGCCGGTGAGCGCACGCACGCGGGGCTCGTGGCCTTGCTGCTTGAGTTCGTCGCAGAACGCGGCGGTGCGGCGGTCCTGCCAGACGAGAGCGTGGTGCAGCGGCTGGCCGGTCTGGCGGTCCCACAGCACGACGGTCTCGCGCTGGTTGGTGATGCCGATGGCGGCAATCGGCACGCCGGCCCGGGCCACCGCCTCCTGCGCGCAGGCGCGCTGGCCGGCCCAGATCTCGGTGGCATCGTGCTCCACCCAGCCGGGCTGGGGGAAGTGCTGCGTCAGCTCGCGCTGCGCGACGGCGAGGATGCGGCCGTCACGGCCGAAGACCACGGCGCGTGAGCTCGAAGTTCCCTGGTCCAGCGCGAGCAGAGCGTCCATGGCTTGGCTTCACTTAGAGTCGTCGGATGGACGATTTTGACGTCGTGGTGGTGGGAGGCGGCATCAACGGTGCCGGCCTGGCGCGTGACTTGGCCGGCAGGGGCTGGCGCGTGCTGCTGGCCGAGGCGCAAGACCTGGCCCAGCACACCTCGTCGGCGTCCACCAAGCTTATTCACGGCGGGCTGCGCTACCTGGAGACCTACGAGTTTTCGCTGGTGCGCAAGGCGCTGCAGGAGCGCGAGCTGCTGCTGCGCAGCGCGCCGCACCTGATCCAGCCGCTGCGCTTCGTGCTGCCGCATGCGCCGCACCTGCGGCCGGCCTGGATGATCCGCGCCGGGCTGATCCTGTACGACCACCTCGCCCGCCGCGAGCTGTTGCCGGGCTCGGCCCCGCTGCGCCTGAGCGGCAGCAAGTACGGCGCGCCGCTGCGGCCCGAGTTCACGCGCGGCTTTGTCTACTCCGACGGCTGGGTGGACGACGCGCGGCTGGTGGTGGCCAATGCGCAGGACGCCCGCGCGCGCGGCGCCGAGGTGCTGACGCGCTGCGCCGTCACGCAGGCCACGCGCACGGCCGCTGGCTGGGCAGTGGCGCTGGCCACGGGCAGGCAGGTGCGCGCCCGCGCACTGGTCAACGCCGCCGGGCCGTGGGCCGAGAGCTTCCTGCGCGACCACACGCAAGGCGCCGACGGCCGCCCACTGCCCGCGCGCGGCCTGCGGCTGGTGAAGGGCAGCCACATCGTCGTGGCGCAGCGCTTCACGCATGACCACGCCTATATCTTCCAGAACCCCGACGGCCGCATCCTGTTCGCCATCCCCTACCAGGGCCGCTTCACACTGATCGGCACGACGGACGTGGAGCTGCCGCACAACGCGCCGCCGCCCGACCACGCGGCCATCAGCGCCGCCGAGACCGACTACCTGTGCGAGCAGGCCAGCCGCTACCTCGCCCGGCCCGTCACGCCGGCCGATGCGCTGTGGAGCTATGCCGGCGTGCGCCCGCTGCTGGACGAGGGCGGCTCGGCCTCCAGCGTCACGCGCGACTACCTGCTCGAGGCCGACACCGACGGTGGCGCGCCGCTGCTGAACGTGTGGGGCGGCAAGCTCACCACCTACCGCAAGCTGGCCGAAGACGGCGCCACGCAGCTGGGCCGCCTGCTGGGCGATGCCCGCCGCCCCTGGACGGCCACGGCCCGCCTGCCCGGCGGCGACCTGGGGCCGCATGGCGTGGACATCACCGCCTTCACCGCCGCGCTGCAGGCCCGCCACCCCGAGCGCCCGGCGGCGCTGGTGGCGCGCCTGGCGCTGGCCTATGGCGACCTGGCCGCCCCGCTGCTGGCCGAGCCGGCTGGCGCCGAGATCGCACCGGGCCTGTTCGAGCGCGAACTGCGCCATCTGATGGATGAGGAATGGGCATGCAGCGCCGACGATGTGCTGTGGCGGCGCAGCAAGCTGGGCCTGCACTGCACCGCGGAGCAGCGCGCGGCGGTGGCCGCCTGGTTCGGCAACTGAGGCGAGCCAGCCGAGAAGCCTCGGCCCGCGGGGCTGGGCGATGATGCCGCCCCATGTTCGCTGGTGTGCTGTTCGCCCTCGGGGCCGGGTTGATGTGGGGGCTGGTGTTCGTTGCGCCGGTGATGCTGCCGGGTTGCCCGCCGGCGCTGCTGACTGTGGGGCGCTACCTGGCCTTCGGGCTGATCGCGCTGCCGCTGGCGCTGATGGACCGCCGCGCGCTGCGCGAGCTGCAGCCCGCCGACTGGTGGGAGGCCGTCAAGCTCAGCGCTATCGGCAACTTCCTGTACTACCTGACGCTGTCGGCCGCCATCCAGCGCGCCGGGGCGCCGCTGCCCACCATGATCATCGGCACGTTGCCGGTGGTGATCGCCGTGTGCGCCAACCACCGCAACCGCGTGCGCGACGGTCAGCTGCCGTGGCTGAAGCTGCTGCCCTCGCTGGCGCTGATCGGCACCGGGCTGGCGCTGGTCAACCGGGACGAGCTGGCCCACATGCAGGCCAGCGCCGGCGATCTGCGCCGTTATGCCGAAGGCGCGCTGCTGGCCGTGGCCGCGCTGGCCTGCTGGACCTGGTATCCCATCCGCAATGCCGACTGGCTGCGTGCGCACAGCGATCGCTCGCCGCGCGCCTGGGCCACGGCGCAGGGCCTGGTGACCGGGCCCATGGCCCTGGCGGGCCTGCTGGCCGTGGGCGCCATGCAGCTGGCCGCGCCGGGCACGCTGATGCCGGCAGGCTACGACTTCCCGCTGGGCGAGCGGCCGCTGGCCTTCATCGGCCTGATGCTGGCCATCGGCCTGTGCTCGTCATGGCTGGGCACGCTGTGCTGGAACGAGGCCAGCCAGCGCCTGCCGACCTCGCTGTCGGGCCAGCTCATCGTGTTCGAGACGCTGGCGGCGCTGGCCTATGCCTTTCTGTGGAACCAGCGCATGCCGCCGCCGGCCACGCTCGCGGGCATCGCGCTGCTGATGGCGGGCGTGGTGTGGGCGCTGCGCATCAAGCCGGTGAAGCACGCCGGCTGAACACCGCCGCTACAGCGGCCGGGCGATGCGAAAGCCCACGCCGCCGCCGCGGAAGTCGGGCTCGCTCTTGCTGCGGTACGCAGAGCGCAGGCCGGCGGGGTAGCTGAACCAGGCGCCGCCACGGGTCACGCGGAAGGCCGGGTCGCCGCCAGCGGTCCAGGCCGATCCATCGGTGGGCGCGTCGGTGTAGTCGGTGTGGTCAACGTCCTGCACCCACTCCCACACGTTGCCCGCCATGTTGTACAGGCCGAAGGCATTGGGCCGGTACACCGGGCCGGCCACCGGAAAGGCCGCGCCGTCGCTGCAGGCGTTGGCGGCCCAGGTGACGCCGCTGATCTGCGCCTTGCCGGTCTGATCCATGCCATTGGCATGCGCGCAGGCTTCGGTGAGTGCATCGTCGTCGCCCCAGGCGTAGCGGCCGCCGTGCCCGGCGCGCGCGGCGTACTCCCATTCGGCCTCGCTCAACAGGCGGTAGCCCTTGCCCGGCACCAGCCGGTTCAGCCAGGCCAGGTAGGCCTGCGCGTCATGCCAGCTGACGCAGCTGACTGGGTGAGCATCGGTGGTGGCGTAGCCGGGGTTGCGCCAGCCGTGCTGCCGGCTGGTGCCCCAGGTCTTGCCATCGAACACGTGGCAGCCCTCGCCCGGCTGCTGCTCGGGCTGGTGGCCGCTGGCGCTCACGAAGCGTGCGAACTCGGCTTTCGTCACCTCGTACTGCCCCACGGCCAGGCGATACGCGATGCTCACGCGCCGCTGCGGCCCCTCGTTGCGGCGGCGGCCTTGCTCACCGGCGGGCGAACCCATGGTGAAACTGCTGCTCGGCAGCGCCACCAGGGTCGGGCAGTCCTCGCAGTCCTTCAGCGTCTGGCCCGGCGCAGGCGACGCATCGGCGGCCTGGGCAGGCGGGGTGGCCGTCAGGCCAAGGCAGAACACGGTGCCGGCCAGGCCGCACCAAAAGGTCGAAGCAACAGGGCGCATGGGCAGTGATCGAGTGGCAACGACCGGCATGCTAGGAAAGCCGGCCATGCCGCTCCAGCCGCACGCGACGAAGTCGGGCAGCAGGCGCCCGAGTTCGCCACACAGCGCTGCGAACTCAGCCCGCGACGCGCCCGGCGCCTGCCCGCAGGCCGCCACCCGTCAGCCCGCAAACACCTCGATGACGCGCTGGCCGTCGAAGCCATCGGCCTCGCCGCGCTTGCTGTGGCCGCGCGCGTTGCTGACGACGCGGGTGTCGCCCACGCGGTAGTCGTGCCGGCAGTGCAGGTGGCCGTGCAGCCACAGCTGCGCAAAGGGCAACAGGTCTTCGTCGTTGTTGCAGAAGCTGGCCGTGCCGGGCTGGCGGCCATAGCGCGGGTCGGCGCTCTTGAGGCTGGGCGCGAAATGGGTGATGGCCACCGTCGCGTCCCAGTCGCCCGGGCGCGCCAGCTCCTCGGCCAGCCAGGCGCGCTGCTCCAGGCCCAGGCGGCGCACGGCGTCCACGCCGAAGGGCTCGCCGAAGCGCGTGGACTGCATGACGTTCTGGAAATAGCCGCCGGCCCGCATGGCGCGCTCGCGGCCGGCGGCGCCGAAGGCATTGAAGTCGCACCAGCGCGTGCAGCCGACGAAGCGCACGCGCCGGCCCTGCGCGTCGCTCAGCACGGCGGACTCGTCGTCCAGCAGGCGCAGGCCCACGGCGTGGACGTGGGCCCGCAGCGCCTCGCGCGCGTCGTCCACGTCGCGGCGGTCGAACTCGTGGTTACCGGGCACGACCAGCACCGGCACCGGCCAGCCGCGGAACAGCTCGAAGCTGCGCCAGGTGGTGTCGATGTCGCCGGCCAGGATCAGCGCGTCGGCGCCCGGGGCGGGCTGCGGCTCGTAGCTCTCGGTCTCCAGGTGGAGGTCCGAAAGGAGCTGGACTCTCACGTCGTAGGGCGGGTCGCGACCCGCCGTCCTGGGGCGCCCCGCCGACTCGCGCCGTCCGCATCGGCAACCGGGCGGCGGGTCATGACCCGCCCTACGGGCCGTCGCTTCAATTGCTGCCGTGGCACTGCTTGTACTTGCGCCCGGAGCCGCAGGGGCAGGGGTCGTTGCGGCCGACCTTGGGCGTGTCGCGCCGGATGGTCTCGACGCGGTAGCGCTCGGCCTGCGTCAGGTCGGCCAGGTCGGCCACCGTGACGACCAGTTCCTCGATGGCGTCGTCCAGGTCCTTCAGCGGGTGCTCACGGTTCAGCGTGGCGACGACTTCCTTCTCCTCGACCGTCTCGGCCGGCAGGTGGCGGTACAGGCGCGCCATGGCGGCGGCCACGTCGTCGTTGGGCATGTCGGCCAGCTCGGGGAAGCACAGCGCCGCGTGCTGGAAGCCGGCCACCCAGGGCATCAGCGCCCGCGAGATGGGGCCCAGCGCGTCGTAGCTGGCGCGGGCGGCCTTCTCGTCGTCGGTGGCGTCTTCCGGCAGAGGCTCGGGCTCTTGGCCCTCGTCGACCTCCAGGATGACGGGGTCGACCCAGCCGTCTTCGGCCAGCCCGCGCGTCAGCGCCGCATGGCGGCGCTCCACCAGCTGGGTCAGGCGGTCCAGCCAGGTGGCGTCAACGCTCTCGGGCAGCAGGCCACCGTCGTAGTCGAAGATGTTGGGCAGCCATTCATCGGTCTCGATGAGGCGGGGCTGCACGATGACACCGCACAGATAGCCGTCCAGCATGGAGGCGTCCAGCGGCTGCAGCGGCTCGGGCGTGGCGGCGAGGAGTTCGTCGAGTTCAGCGAACTCGGCGTCGGTCAGGTCTTGGGTGCTCATGGGGGGATTGTCCTTCCGGCTCAAGCGGCCTTTTGTTCGAGCACGAAGTTCGCGCCGTCGTACTGGCCCAGCCGCTCCACCAGCAGCGGCAAGCACTCGGCCAGTTCGTCGTGCAGCGTGAACGGCGGATTGGCAATGAACATGCCGCTGCCCATCATGCCGAAGCCCTTGGCATCGGCCTGCGTGACGGTCAGCCGCACATGCAGCCAGCCCTTCTTGGCGGCGGCGTCGGCGCTGGCCTTCAGGCGCTGCACGAGCTGGGTGGACTCCAGCAGCTGCAGCTGCGGGTACCAGATCATGGTCACCGTGTCGGCCGCGCGCTCCAGCGCCTCGCGCAGCGCGGCCAAAACCTTGGCGTAGTCGGTCTTGATCTCGTAGGGCGGGTCCATCAGCAGCGCAGCACGCCGCGTGGGCGACGGCAGCTCGGCCTTGATGGCGCCGAAGCCGTCGCGGTCGCTGACCTGGGTGTTGGGCCGCGCCTCCAGGTAGCTGGCGAGGATGCGGTGGTCGGTGGAGTGGAGTTCGTAGGCGCGCAGCCTATCGGTGTCGCGCAGCACGAAGTTGGCGATGGCCGGCGAGCCGGGGTACTGGCGCAGCTGGCCGTCGGGGTTGAAGGCGCGCACCAGGCCCACGTAGTCGGCCAGCGGCGCGGGCAGGGTGTCGACGTCGTCGTACAGCCTGGCGATGCCGCCAGCGTACTCGGCGTTCTTCTGCGCGTAGCGGCCCTCCACCGAGTAGCCGCCGGCGCCGGCATGCGTGTCGATGAGGGTGTAGGGCTTGTCCTTTTCGCCCATGTAGCGCAGCACGCGGGTCAGCACCAGGTGCTTGAGGACGTCGGCATGGTTGCCGGCATGAAAGGCGTGGCGGTAGGCGAGCATGGGGGCGATTGTCGCTAACACACCCGGGATCGCCCCCGGACGTCCGGGGAAAGCGTTGCCGCCGCTAGGCTTGAAACCGTTTTCCCTCTCCCCATCTGCTCCTGATGCCTACGCTTTTCGACCCCCTCCAACTGGGCGACATCACGCTCGCCAACCGCCTCGTCATGGCACCGCTGACGCGCAACCGCGCGCCCGGCCAGACGCCCACGGCCCTGATCGCCGAGTACTACCGCCAGCGCGCCAGCGCCGGCCTGCTGATTACCGAGGCTGCGCAGATCCGCCCCGACGGCCAGGGGTACTTCGACACACCCGGCATCCACTCGCCCGAGCAGATCGCCGCCTGGAAGCAGGTGACCGACGCGGTGCACGCCGAGGGCGGCAAGATCGTCATCCAGCTGTGGCATGTGGGCCGCATCTCCGTGAACGGGCTGCAGCCGGGCGGCCAGGCACCGGTGTCGTCCACCGCCCGCGCCGCCAAGACGCGCACCTACGCCGCCCACGGCGAGCTGGTGCCGACCGACACGCCGCGCGCGCTGCGCGCCGATGAAATCCCGCAGCTGGTGGCTGACTACGCCCAGGCCGCGCGAAATGCCATCGCTGCCGGCTTTGACGGCGTGGAGGTGCATGCCGCCAACGGCTACCTGCTGGAGCAGTTCCTGCGCGACAGCGCCAACGACCGCACCGATGCCTACGGCGGCTCCATCGAGAACCGCGCACGCCTGCTGATCGAGGTGATGACGGCGGTGGCCGAGGCCATCGGCCCGGGCCGTACCGGCCTGCGCCTGAGCCCGGTGACGCCGGCCAACGACATCGGCCAGGACAGCAACCCGCAGGCCCTGTTCAACCACGTGGCTGACCGCCTCAGCGCCCTGAAGCTCGCCTTCCTGGAGGTGGTGGAAGGCGCCACCGGCGGCCCGCGCGAGCACGCGCCCTTCGACTACGCCGAGCTGCGACGGCGCTTCGGCGGGCCGTTCATCGTCAACAACGGCTACGACCGCGCCATGGCGCTGCAGGCCGTGGCCAGCGGCCATGCGGACGCGGTGGCCATCGGCCGGCCCTTCATCAGCAACCCGGACCTGATCGAGCGCATCCGCGACGACCTGCCCTGGGCCGCGCCGCAGAAGGAGACCTTCTACGGCGGGGGCGCCGAGGGCTACACGGACTACCCCACCGCCGTGGCGCAGCACTCCGCCTGAACTGCGGGCCGAGCGCCGGGCCGCCCCAAGCCGGCCCGCGCTGGCGATGTGCTCGTGGCTCGATGCCACGAGCATCGCCGTCTCCTCGGGGGACCGCCCAGCCGCACGGCTGGGCGAGGGGCCTCACCCTTGGAATGCGCCCGGGTGACGCGCCGGGCCGCTGAGTGCCACGGTGCCGCGCGGGTGCCGGTACTCGCGCGTGGGGCTGAGGCGCAAGCCGTCGGCCTCTCCCACGTCCTGCGCCTTGCCGCGCAGCGCCGACCCCGGCCGCAGCCGGAAGTCCTCGCGCACCGCGAGCACGAACTCGTCCCAGTCTGCCGCGAAGTTGGCCCGGCGCGTCCAGTGGCCGTCGGCGGCGAGCTTGGGCGCACCCACCAGCAGGTTGTTGGCCAGCGTGACCTCCGCCTGACGCGGTGACACGCGCAGCCAGATACCGCCGCTGCGCATCTGGTCTACCAGCGTGTTGTTCACGAGGTGCAGCGCCTGGCGCGGCCCGCGTGCGCCTTCCGCGCCGAACGAGATGAGGTGCGGGTTCTCGGTGCTCGCGCTCTGCATGATGAGGTTGCCCATCACAACGGCCACGCCGCCGTTGGGGAACTCCAGCTCGTAGCTCGCGCGGCCGCCGACCTCGTCGGTGAGGCGGTTGTAGAGGACGTGATTGATGGCCGCGCGGCTCTTCAGCAGGTGGCCCAGCAGGCCGCCGTGGAAGTAGCTGCCGGTGACCGACAGCCGCGCGATCGCGCCCACGTAGAGGTTGTGCGTCATCCCGCTGCGCAGCGGGATGGGGCCAAAGTCGCAGTCCACGATGTCCAGCGTGATGGCCTCGTTGTTGGCCGACAACAAGCCGTTCTCGTTGTCGCGGAACACGCAGTTCACCAGCGTCAGCGAGCCGGCCTCCAGCCGGACGCCAGCGCCGTTGCGGTCGGGCACGCTGCAGCCGATGAAGTCGAAACCCTCGATGCGCTGGCGCTGGCCGGTCGTGACGAACAGCGCCTTGCCCTGCACATGGGCGCCGGCCGCGATGACGCGCACGCGGCCGCCCACGGCGCGAAGGGTCAGGTCGTGCTGAGGCCAGGCGGCCACGTCGGCGAGGTAGTCGCCCGCGTCCACCTCGACGAGCGTGCCGTCCTTCGCCTGCCGCGCCGCGGCGGCCAGCGACTTGACGGCCTGCCGTGGCCCGACCTTCAGCGTCGGGCCGGCATGCGCGGCCAGCGGCAGCAGGCCGGCGCCAGCCAGCAGTTCACGCCGGCGCATCACGAGGCCTGCTTGCGCATCTTGGCGCGGAACAGCTCCGCAATGCCCACCTCGCGCGGCCCGGGCAGCAGCTCGAAGGCCTCGCCAGCGGCGATGCTTCCCTCGCGTCTCACGGCCAGGTAGAAGCCACAGTAGCCGCTCTGCGCCATCAGCTTGGCGGCCTGGTTGAAGCCCATGTGGGCGTTGAACTTGAAGCAGGGCTGGCGCGGCTCGGAGACGACCAGCTCGCAGTCCGGGAAGCGCAGCACGTCGCCGATCCAGGCCTTGTTCTCCAGCAGGCCCTGCAGCGTCAGGTTCTCGCCCATGTCGCCCGGCTGCAGCTCGCCGGCCACGCGAGCCTGGCCACGCACCGTGGCCCAGAAGGCCAGGTGCTCCTGCGGGTAGGCATAGACGGCCTTGGCCAGGCCGCCGTGGACGCTGGGGTCGGCCTGTTCGTCGCCCTCCAGGCCCAGCGGGCCGACGGCCACGCGGCCGCTGCGAGTGCGCTTGCGAATGGCGGAGGTAAGGGACTCGCCGGTGGTGGCGGTGAAGGATTCGACGCGGGCGGTGTTGACGCTGATCAGCTGCATGGCGCCATTGTCACGAAGCCGTGACGCGGCCGGCGCGCCGGGGCATGTCGGCATGTTGGCCTACACGGGATGTCACCTCCTGCAACTAGGCTGCGGGCCTTGTTTCAAAGGGGAACGCATGACCGCACTCGACAGCGGCGCCCGCGTCTGGGCCGGGCTGGCCGTCACGCCGTCCAGCGAGCTGATGTTCATCGTCGGCGTGCTGCTGGCAGGTGCGCTGGCGGGCGAGTTCATCGCCGCCACGACGCGGCTGCCGCGCGTGGTGGGCTACACGCTGGCCGGCTTCCTGGCGGCCGCCTTCGGCCATGGCGTGACGCTGCCCTTGAGCGGTGCTGCGCAGACCGTCACCGACCTGGCGCTGGGCCTGCTGCTGTTCGAGATCGGCAGCCGCGTGAACCTGCGCTGGCTGCGCCGCAACCCCGGCCTGCTGGCCACCAGCCTGGCCGAGGCGCTGCTGAGCGCGGCCGCCGTGGCGCTGGTGCTGCGGGCGTTTGACGTGGGCTGGCCCACGGCACTGGCCTGTGCGCTACTGGCCATGCCGGCGCCGGCGGCCATGTCGGGCCGCGTGGCGCTGGAGATGGGCGCCGAAGGCCAGGTGACGCAGCGCGCGCAGCTGCTGACGGCGCTGAACACAGGCTACGCCGTCATCGCTCTGACGCTGATGCGCACGTGGTGGGCAGCCGACGACGGCGGCAGCCTGCCGCAGGCGCTGGCCGGCATGGCCATTTCGCTGCTGACGACGCTGGGCGTGGCCGCGCTGCTGGCCGGCGCTGTCTACCTGGCCGCGCGCCGGCTGGACCTGCGCAACGAGAGCGCGGCGCTGCTGCTGTTCGGGCTCGTCGCGTTCGCCATCGTGGCGGCGCGTTCCATCGGCGTGTCCACGCTGCTGATGCCGCTGCTGGCGGGACTGCTGCTGCGCAACACCTGTGCGCGGCCCTGGGTGTGGCCGCGCCACTTCGGCACCTCGGGCGGCGCGCTGGTGCTGATGCTGTTCGTCATCGTGGGATCGGCGTGGTCGCCGTCGCTGCTGGTGGCCGGCGGCTTCGCGGCGCTGGCGCTACTCGCTGCGCGCTGGCTGGGCAAGGCCGTGGCCATCGTCGCGCTGGCCCCCTGGGCCGGCGCGAGCTGGCGCCAGGGGCTGGCGCTGTCGGTCACGATGATGCCGCTATCGGGCACGGCGCTGGTCATGCTCAGCGAGCTGATGCGCGCCGAGGCCCAGCTGGCCGCGGGTGCAGTGCCCATCATCCTGGCCAGCATCGCGGTGCTGGAGCTGGCCGGGCCGGTGGCCGTGCAGCTGGCGCTGCGCCTGGCCGGCGAACTGCCGCCGGCCCCCACCCCACGCAAGGAGTCCCAGCCATGAGCCTGGGTGTGTTCTCGACATCGCAGCCGCTCACGCTGGGCGTGGAGCTGGAGCTGCAGATCGTCAACAACGACGACTACGACCTCGCGCCGGTCTCGGGCGACCTGCTGCGGCTGATGGCCAAGCACCGCATCCCCGGCGACGTGAAGCCGGAGATCACCAGCAGCATGATCGAGCTGTCAACCGGCGTGTGCGCGGGCCATGGCCAGGCGCTGGCGGAGCTGGGCGAGATCCGCGACGCTCTGGTGCACTGCGCCGAGCGGCTGGACGTGAGCCTGTGCGGCGGCGGTACCCACCCCTTCCAGCACTGGACGCGGCGGCGCATCTTCGAGACGCCGCGCTTTCACGAGCTGAGCGCGCTGTACGGCTATCTGTCCAAGCAGTTCACCGTGTTCGGCCAGCATGTGCACGTGGGCTGCCCGAGCGCCGATGAGGCGCTGGTGCTGCTGCACGGCATGAGCCGCTTCATCCCGCACCTGATCGCGCTGGCCGCGTCGTCGCCCTTCGTGCAGGGAGAGGACACGGGCTTCGACTCGGCACGGCTGAACTCGGTGTTCGCCTTCCCGCTCTCCGGCCGCGCGCCCTTCGTGCAGACGTGGGCCGACTTCGAGACCTTCTTTGGCAAGATGACGCGCACCGGCGTCGTCACCGGCATGAAGGACTTCTACTGGGACATCCGCCCCAAGCCCGAGTTCGGCACCATCGAGGTCCGCGTGCTGGACACGCCACTCACCATCGAGAAGGCCGCTGCGCTGGCCGGCTTCATCCAGTGCCTGGCGCGCTGGTTGACCCTGGAGAAGCCGTTCACGCTCAGCGAGGACGACTACCTGCCCTACACCTTCAACCGCTTCCAAGCCTGCCGCTTCGGGCTGGACGGCACCTTCGTCGACCCCGAGACCGGCGAGCACCGCGTGCTGCGCGACGACCTCGCCACCGTGCTGGGCCGGCTGGACACCCACGCCGCCGACCTGGGCGCAGAGCCGGCGTTGAAGCTGCTGCGGCAAGAGATCGCCGGCACCGGCAACGATGCCGCCTGGCTGCGCCGGCTGGAGCAGCAGCACCACCTGCTGCCCGAGGTGGTGCGCCGCGCCAGCCTGCGCTGGCATGGCTGAGCCGCGCCCTCAGCCGGCGGCTTGCCGCAAGGTCTGCACCAGCATCTGCTGCAGGCTGTCCACGGCCTTGCTGCCCTTGGACGCCTGGCTGCGGTAGACGGCCACCTCCATGGGCTGCAGGGGTCCCAGGCCCTGCGCCGCCCCCAGCACCTGCAGGTGCGCCGGCGCGCTGCACTGCGTCAGCGCGGCAATGGCCAGGCCGCTCTCCACGGCCGCAATCTGACCCGCAAGGTTGGAGCTGTTGTAGACCACCTTGTAGGGCCGGCCCTGCAGCGCCAGCGCCTGGAGCGCGCTGCGTCGGCCCAGGCTGGCCTCCTCGTAGACGGCAATGGGCAGCGGGTCGCGCGCCCACACCTCGAACTGCGGCGATCCCACCCACACCATGGGCTCGTGGAACAGCAGCGTGCCGCGGCGTGCGTGGTCGCGCGACACCAGCGCCAGGTCCAGGTCGCCGCGCTGCACGCGCGGGATCAGCACGGTGGACTGCTCGCAGTCCAGCTGGATCTCCACGCCGCCATGGCGGGGCGCGAAGCGCTTGAGCACCGGCGTCAGGTATTTGCTGGCGTAGTCGTCGGGCACACCCAGGCGCACCACGCCGGACAGCCCGCCGCCCTGCAACGCCGCCAGCGCCTCGGCCTGCACATCCAGCATGCGGCGGGCATGACCCAGCAGCGTCTGCCCGGCAGGCGTCAGCTGCAGCAGGCGCGGCCCGCGCAGCAGCAGGGTGTGGCCCACGGCCGACTCCAGCTTGCGGATCTTCATGCTGACCGCCGACTGCGAGCGGTGCACCTCCGCCGCCGCGGCCGACAGCGAGCCCGCATCCACGGTGGCTACGAAGCACTTGAGCCAGTCGATCTGCAGGTCAGGCATGGTTTCGAATATCGAATAGTTGCTTACGGAATTATGTGATTTTCGATTCACCATGCCGGCCCCACAGTGCGGGCATGAACCCGACGACACCCACCGCCGTGGACGCCCGCGCCGGCGCCGTGATGAGCCTGTTGTGCCTGGTCTGGGCGCTGCAGCAGGTCTCGCTGAAGGCCGTGGCCGACGCCGCCAGCCCGCTGCTGATGGTGGCGCTGCGCTCGGGCATCGCACTGGTGATGCTGGCGCTGCTGATGCGCTGGCGCGGCGAGACACCGCAGCGCCAGCACTTTGGGCCGGGCCTGGTGGCGGGCGCGCTGTTCGGCCTGGAGTACCTGCTGGTGGCCCGGGCGCTGCAGCTGGCACCAGCCTCGCATATCGTCATCTTCCTGTACACCGCGCCGCTGTTCGCCGCGCTGGGCCTGCACCTGCGGCTGCCTGCCGAACGGCTGGCGCCACCGCAGTGGGCCGGCATCGCGCTGGCCTTTGCCGGCACGGCCTGGGCGTTTGCCGGCAGTGCCGGCAGCGCCACGCTGCAGGGCGATCTGCTGGCGCTGGCGGCCGGCGCCGCCTGGGGCGCCACCACGGTCACCCTGCGCTGCTCCCGCCTCGCCACCGCACCGGCCACCGAGACGCTGCTGTACCAGCTGCTGGGCGCCTTCGTGCTGCTGCTGCCGGTGGCGGCGCTGGACAGCCAGGCGCCGCCGACGTTCACGCCGCGCGTGCTGGCCCACCTAGGCTTCCAGGCGGTGGTGGTGTCGTTCGCGAGCTTTCTGGCCTGGTGCTGGCTGCTGCGCCGCTACCTGGCCTCGCAGCTGGGCGCCTTCGCCTTCCTGACGCCGCTGTTCGGCGTGCTGCTGGGAATGGCGCTGCTGGACGAGCGGCCGGAGGCCGGCTTCGGCGCCGGCTGCCTGGGCGTGCTAGCCGGCATCGCCCTGGTCAGCGGCATCGGCCCTGCGCGCCGGCGCCACGCCGTCATGCGCACGCCCGCCCCCTGAGCGCCAGGGCCGGGCCGGGCGTGGCGGTGTAACCTCCCGCCTCCCATGAGTCACAAGCCCACCACCGTGGCCGAGCTGGGCGAGTTCACGGTCCTCATCGACGTGCGCTCGCCGGCCGAGTACGCCCTCGACCACATTCCCGGCGCCATCAACTGCCCCGTGCTGGACGACGAGGAGCGCCGCATCGTCGGCACCACCTACGTCCAGGTTTCCGCCTTTGAGGCCCGCAAGATCGGCGGCGCCATGGTGGCGCGCAACATCGCCCGCCACCTGGACGAGCTGTTCCGCGACCAGCCGCGCGACTGGCGTCCGCTCGTCTACTGCTGGCGCGGCGGCCTGCGCAGCGGCAGCTTCGTCAACTGGCTGCGCCTGGTGGGCTGGGACGCCCAGCAGCTCAAAGGCGGCTACAAGGCCTGGCGCGCCCACGTCATCGAGCAGATCGCCCAGCGCGCCCCGGCGCTGGACCTGCGCGTGCTGTGCGGCCCCACCGGCAGCGCGAAGACCCGCGTGCTGCAGGCCCTGGCCGCGCGTGGCGAGCAGGTGCTGGACCTGGAAGACCTGGCCGCCCACCGCGGCTCGGTGCTGGGCGCAGTGCCCGGGCGGCCGCAGCCGTCGCAGAAGGCCTTCGAGACGCAGCTGTGCGATCAGCTTGCGCGGATCGACCCCACGCGCCGCATCTGGGTGGAGGCCGAGAGCCGGCGCATCGGCCGCATCACCGTGCCCGAGCCGCTGCTGCTGCGCCTGCGCGCCAGCCCGGTCGTGGAGATAGCCGCCTCGCCCGAGGCGCGGCTGGCCTACCTGCTGCGCGACTACGCCTGGCTGGGCGACGACCGCGCCGCGCTGGCCGACAAGCTGGGCGCCCTGCGCGAGCTGCTGCCGCGCGAGGTGCTGGCGCAGTGGCAGGCCTGGGCGCTGGCAGGCGAGCTACCGCCGCTGTTCGAGGCCCTGATGGCCCGCCACTACGACCCGCTTTACGCCCGCTCCCAAGGCCGCCACCTGGCCGGCCTGTCCAACGCCCGCCGCGTCGAGAGCAACGACCTCTCCGACGACGGCATCCAGGCCCTGGCCCAACGCATCGCCGACACCCCATGACCGCCTCCCCCACTCCCCGCCTCACCTCGCTCTCCCACGGTGGCGGCTGCGGCTGCAAGATCGCGCCCGGCGTGCTCAGCGAGATTCTCAAGAGCACCCGTGGCCTGCCGGTGCCCCCGCAGCTGCTGGTGGGCATCGAGACCTCGGACGATGCCGCCGTCTACCAGCTCAGCGACGACATCGCGCTGATCGCGACGACGGACTTCTTCATGCCCATCGTCGACGACCCCTTCGACTTCGGTCGCATCGCCGCCACCAACGCGATCAGCGACGTCTACGCCATGGGCGGCAAGCCCATCATGGCGCTGGCGCTGGTGGGCATGCCCATCAACGTGCTGCCGCTGGACGTCATCGGCCGCATCCTGGCCGGCGGTGAGTCGGTCTGCGCGGCGGCGGGCATCCCGATCGCGGGCGGCCACACCATCGACTCCGTCGAGCCCATCTATGGCCTGGTGGCGCTGGGCGTGGTGCACCCCCAGCGCGTCAAGCGCAACGCCGACGCCCGCGTGGGCGACCGCCTGGTGCTGGGCAAGCCGCTGGGCGTGGGTGTGATGTCAGCCGCGCTGAAGAAGGAGGCGCTGGGCGCCGACGGCTATGCGCGCATGGTGGCCACCACCACCCAGCTCAACACCCCCGGCCCCGAGCTGGCGGCGCTGGACGGCGTGCATGCGATGACCGACGTGACCGGCTTCGGCCTCGCCGGCCACGCGCTGGAGCTGGCGCGCGGTGCCGGCGTGCAGGTGGCGCTGGACTGGGCGCGCGTGCCGCTGCTGCCGCAGGTTCGCGAACTGGCCCAGGCTGGCTTCATCACCGGCGCCTCAGGCCGCAACTGGGCCGGCTACGGCGCCGAGGTGGTGCTGCCCGAGGGCTTCAACACCACCGACCGCGCGCTGCTGACCGACCCGCAGACCAGCGGCGGCCTGCTGGTGTCCTGCGACGCGGGCGCGGTGGACGAGGTGCTGGCCGTGTTCCACCGCCACGGATTCGCCGCAGCCGCCGAGATCGGCCACGTGACGGCCCGCAAGGCGGGCGGAGCGGCACTGCGGGTGGCTTGACGCCACGCCAGGTTCCATCCGGTTTCACCAAAAATCCACAGCAACCCGAACGCCTCATCGCCGGATAGCGCCACCAAGCCCTATCCAGCATGGCGTTATTCCGGTTTTGCATGGGAACACCCATCTCGGCGGTTACGAAGCGATTACATCGAATTCCACAATGGCAGGCCCTGGCCGATGTGCTTGGGCCAGCTCCGACGGCTGACTCAAACACATCCACCCGATCGGAGCTTTCCCATGAACCAACCCGTGATGCAGGGCCTGCGCCTGAACCTGCCCGCCTACGTCAAGAACGCCCGGCTGATCGCCTGGGTCGCCGAGATCGCGGCGCTGACTGAGGCGGCCGACGTCTACTGGTGCGACGGCAGCACCGACGAGTACCAGCGCCTGTGCGAGCAGCTCGTCGCCGCCGGCACGTTCAAGAAGCTCAACCCGACGCTGCGCCCCGGCAGCTACCTGGCCAACTCCGACCCCAGCGACGTCGCCCGCGTCGAGGACCGCACCTTCATCTGCTCCGAACGGCAGGAAGATGCCGGCGCCACCAACAACTGGATGGCCCCGGCCGAGATGCGCGCGCTGCTGCAGACCGGTGAGACCGCCCTGTTCAAGGGCTGCATGAAGGGCCGCACGATGTACGTCGTGCCCTTCAGCATGGGCCCGCTGGGCAGCCCCATCGCCCACATCGGCGTGGAGCTGAGCGACAGCCCCTACGTGGCCGTCAACATGCGCACGATGACGCGCATGGGCCGCGCCGTCGTCGAACTGCTGGGCAGCGACGGCGAGTTCGTGCCCTGCGTGCACACCGTGGGCGCGCCGCTGCAGCCCGGGCAGGCTGACGTGTCCTGGCCCTGCAACACCACCAAGTACATCGTCCACTACCCCGAGACGCGCGAGATCTGGAGCTACGGCTCGGGCTACGGCGGCAACGCGCTGCTGGGCAAGAAGTGCTTCGCGCTGCGCATCGCGTCGACCATGGGCCGTGACCAGGGCTGGCTGGCCGAGCACATGCTGGTGCTGGGCGTGGAGAGCCCGTCGGGCAAGAAGGCCCATGTAGCCGCCGCCTTCCCCAGCGCCTGCGGCAAGACCAACTTCGCGATGCTGATCCCGCCGGCCGCCTTCGACGGCTGGAAGATCACCACCATCGGCGACGACATCGCCTGGATCAAGCCGGGCGCCGACGGCCGCCTGTACGCGATCAACCCCGAGGCCGGCTACTTCGGCGTCGCCCCGGGCACGAACTCGCACACCAACCCCAACTGCATGGCCAGCCTGCAGCGGGACGTGATCTTCACGAACGTGGCGCTGACCGATGACGGCGACGTGTGGTGGGAGGGCATGACCGACACGCCGCCGGCCCATTGCATCGACTGGCAGGGCAAGGAATGGACGCCCGCCATCGCGAAGGAAACTGGCGCCAAGGCCGCCCACCCCAACGCCCGCTTCACGGTGGCCGCCACCAACAACCCGGCGCTCGACGAGAACTGGGACAACCCGGCCGGCGTGGCCATCGATGCCTTCATCTTCGGCGGCCGCCGCTCCACCACCGTGCCGCTGGTGAGCGAGGCACGCAACTGGGTGGAAGGCGTCTACATGGCCGCCACCATGGGCAGCGAGACCACCGCCGCCGCCGCTGGCCAGCAGGGTGTGGTGCGCCGCGACCCATTCGCGATGCTGCCCTTCATGGGCTACAACATGGCGGACTACTTCCAGCACTGGCTGGATCTGGGCGCCAAGCTGAAGGCCTCGGGCGCCAAGCTGCCAGCCATCTATTGCGTCAACTGGTTCCGCAAGGGCGCCGATGGCAAGTTCGTCTGGCCTGGCTACGGCGAGAACATGCGCGTGCTGAAGTGGATGCTGGACCGCATCGACGGCAACGGCGGCGGCACGGAACACGTGTTCGGCGTGACGCCCGACCTCGACGACCTGAACTGGCAAGGACTGGACTTCGGCGCCGACAAGTTCGAGGCCGTCACACGTATCGACGCCGCCGAGTGGCGCGCCGAGATGGCGCTGCACGACGAGCTGTTCCGCCAGCTCGGCGCCAAGGTTCCAGCCGAGCTGCTGCAGGCCAAGGCCGCCATCGAGGCCCGCCTGGCCACGCTGGGCTGAGTTGAGCCGCAGCGGCCGGCGCCCCCCTGCGCTTCGGGGGCGGCCGGCACCAGCGACTGTCACCGGCGCCAGCTAAGCTGGCGTCGCCATGTCTGCCCATCCCGCCTCCCTCAGCCCGGCCGCGCTGGTGCGCTGCATTCCGTTCGCCGTCTTCATGGCGCTGCTCGCGCTGCGCGGCTACCTGCCCGACAGCCTGGGCTGGGACGCGCGCTGGATCTACGGCGCTCAGGCCCTCATCGTCGCGGGCCTGCTGGCCGGCTACTGGCGCCGCTACGGCGAGCTGACCCGACAGAACCTGCCCGACGCGCGCGAGACCGGCTGGGCCGTCGCGGTGGGCGTGGCCGTGTTCGCGGTCTGGGTGCAGCTGGATGCCCCGTGGATGCAGCTGGGCGAAGCCACCGCCAGCTTCGTGCCGCTGGACAGCGAGGGCCGGCTGATCTGGCCGCTGGTGGTGCTGCGCCTGATCGGCGCCGCGCTCGTCGTGCCGGTGATGGAGGAGCTGTTCTGGCGCAGCTTCCTGATGCGCTGGGTGCAGCACCCGGGCTTCGAGCGGGTGGACCCGCAGACCGTGGGCCTGAAGGCCATCGTGCTGTCCACCTTCGTCTTCATGCTGGCGCACACGCTGTGGCTGGCGGCCATCGTCGCGGGCCTGGCCTACGCGCTGCTTTACCGCCGCACCGGCAAGCTGTGGACGGCCGTCATCGCCCACGCGGTGACCAACGGCATGCTGGGCGTCTACGTCATCGCGACCGGGCGCTGGGAGTTCTGGTGACACGCTCCGTGGCCGCGCCCTTGCGCTGGCCCAGCCCGGGCCGCTCCAGGTCGCGGAAGGCCTCGAACACCCAGGACCGCAGGCCGATGACCACGCTGTAGGGCCGCTTGTCCGCCTGCGGCAGCTTCTGGTCCAGCAGGTGCTGGCGGGCGAAATCATCGGCGGCGCGCTGCAGCCGATCGGCCAGCTCACGCGCATGGCCGGCGCCGAACTCGCCGTGCACCAGCGTCAGCAGCTCGCCCTCGCCATCGAAGCCGCCAGCAAAGAAGTCCGCCATCACGCGCTCGCGGAAAAACTGCATCACCGGCCCCTGCGGCCGCCAGCGCAGCGTCTTGGCCACCTTGAGCTTGTAGCGGTTGCCCGGCCGCAGCTCAATGACGCCCAGCCGGTCCAGCTTGACGAGCGCGGCCACCGCGTCCGCCTCGTTGAGCCGATAGCGGGCCAACACGTCCTCCAGCGTCCACAGGCTCAGGCAGCAGATAGCCACCAGCAGCAGCGTCGGTGATGCAACGACGGCCTTCTCCTGCTCCAGGCTCAGCACGCGCTGCGTGGGCGCCTGCGCCGCCATGCGCCCTGCCAGCTCCGCGAACTCCAGCTTCAGCACGCGGCAGATCTCGTCCACGCGCGACAGCGGCATCTCGCCGCCCGGCGCCAGCATGCGCTTAACGCTGGACTCCGACAGCCCCAGCTCACCGGCCAGCGCCGCGTAACTCAGGCCCTGACTCTTCAGCTCGGCCTTGATCAGGGCCACGAGGGATTGGGTGCTCGACATGGGGGAGAACGGTATCGCACCAGCGCACCACTCAGCAGCAGATCACGCCCCCAGAACGACAGAAAACCGGGCCTCAGGCGCGCCAAACGCTACCAGTCGTCGCTTGCCGCGCGCCTCGGCAGGATTACCCGCCGCGGCACCGGCGGCTTCACGCAACATCGCGCCCATTCCGAAACCACCCAGGGACGACACATGAACAGCCTCTCCGCCGACATCCGCCGAGATACCCGCGCCTGGCGCCTGCAGGTCTGGGTCTCGTTCGGCATCAGCGTCACGCTGTGCGCCTCGGGCCTGGCCTGGCTGCCGGGACAGGATCTGGACCGCGCCTTCATGGTGATGGGCTATGTGTTCTGCCTGTCCACCGCCTTCGCGCTGGCCAAGTTCATCCGCGACAACCAGGCCCAGGCCGTGGACACGCCGATGTGGCGCGTCGTCGTGTGGGCCGGCTTCGCGCTGGCCATGGGCCTGACGGGCTGGGGCCTGTGGCGCATGGAGATCCAGCCGGTCTGGAAGGCCTACCTCGGCGTGTGCTGGCTCTACCTGATCTCCAACGTGTTCACCCTGGCCAAGATGCTGCGCGACGCGCACGACGCCGACCTGCTGGACGCCCGCCTGCAAGGCCGCCGCGAGGCGCAAGCCCTGCCGGCCGACCTGCACCCCGCCGCCTGACCCCCAAGGAGTTGATGATGAAAACCCTGTTCGCCACCACCACCCTGGCCCTGGCGCTGTGCCAGCCGGCACATGCCCACCTCACCCCGTCCGAGGCCAGCGCCACGCTGTCGGTCGCACCCATCGCACTGTCGGTCGGCGCGGTCAGCGTCACCGGCGCCGCCCTGGTCGCCGTGCCGGCCGGGCTGCTGTCGGCCGGCGTCACGCTGACGGTGGTCAGCGTCGAGGTCGTCGGCACGGCCACGGTGTGGGTGCTGGAGCGCGCCTCCGACGGCGCCCGCCTCAGCATCAAGGCCTCTGGCAAGCTCGCCGAGGGCGTGGCCGTGTCCACCGGCGCGGCCATCACGGTGTCGGTCATCGGCGCCGGCACGGTGCTGTCGGCGGCGGGGCAGGTGATCTGCTTCATCCCCAACGAGATCGGCAAGGCGCTGCTGCACAACGAGCGGGTGACGCGATGAAACGCGCCGCCGCCGCGCTGTGCCTGCTGGCCGGCCTGGCCCTCGCCCCGGCCGCCCACGCCGGCCGGCCCTGCGAGGAGAAGCCGCAGACCACCCGCCAGCTGGAGCAAGGCCTGGCCCTCGCCCAGGCCACGGCGCGCCGGCTGGACGACAGCGGCGCGCAGGTGCTGATCCTGGCGCGCGCCGGGCAGGACCTGTCCGAGTACCACCTGCGCTGGTCGCACGTGGGCTTCGCCTACAAGGACAGCACGCAGCAGCCGGCGGTCTGGCGCGTCATGCACAAGCTCAACCACTGCGGCACCGACGAGGCCGCGCTGTTCCGCCAGGGCCTGGGCGAGTTCTTCCTCGACAGCCCGCACCGCTACGAGGCGGCCTTCGTCGCGCTCAAGCCCGAACTGCAACAGGCGCTGCTTCCGGTGCTGACCGACAACGCCCGCGTCGCCCGCTTCCACGAGCGGCGCTACAGCATGGTGGCCTACGCCTTCGGCACGACCTACCAGCAGAGCAATCAGTGGGCACTGGAGACGCTGGCCGCCGCTGCCGCGCCGGGCGTGGTCAGCCGGCGCGCGGCGCAGGACTGGCTCAAGCACCAGGGCTACCAGCCCACCGACCTGCGGCTGTCGGCGCTGACGCGGCTGGGTGGCCGGCTCACGCGGGCCAACATCGCTTTCGACGATCATCCGACCGCGCGCCGGATGACCCGGCACATCGATACGGTGACCGCCGACTCGATGTTCGACTGGCTGATGCGCAGCGGCCTCTCGGAACCCCTGCAGCTGGTCACACCATGAGCCACGAGCATCCCAATCAGTTCGCCCTGCTGAAGCAACGCCGCTTCGCACCCTTCTTTTGGACGCAGTTCCTCGGCGCCGCGAACGACAACGTCTTCAAGTTCGCGTTCACGCTGATGGTGACCTACCAGCTGCAGCTCAGCTGGCTGCCACCGCAAATGGCCGGCCTGGTGATCGGCGCGCTGTTCATCCTGCCCTTCGTGCTGTTCTCGGCCACCAGCGGCCAGCTCGCCGACAAGCATGACAAGGCGCGCCTGATGCAGCTCGTCAAGAGCCTGGAGATCGCCATCATGGCGCTGGCGGCCTGGGGCTTCTACGCCGCGCATGTGCCCACGCTGCTGGCGTGCGTGTTCCTGATGGGGCTGCACTCCACGCTGTTCGGCCCGGTCAAGTACGCCTACCTGCCGCAGCAGCTCAACGAGCGCGAGCTGACTGGCGGCAACGGCATGGTGGAGATGGGCACGTTTGTCGCCATCCTGCTGGGCCAACTGGCCGGCGGCGTGCTGGTGGACACGCCGGTCGTCGGCCCGCAGCACGTGGCCTGGGCCTGCCTCGCCTTGGCCGTGCTGGGCCGGCTGACGGCGCAGGGCATCCCCGCCAGCCCGTCCACCGACCCCGGCCTCAAGATCAACTGGAACCCCGTCACCGAGACCTGGCGCAACCTGCGGCTCGCGCATGAGCAGCTCGCGGTGTTCCGCTCGCTGCTGGGCATTTCGTGGATGTGGTTCTTCGGTGCCGTGTTCCTGGCCAACTTCCCGGCCTTCGCGAAGGAGGTGCTGCACGGCGGCCCGCAGGTGGCCTCGCTGCTGCTGGCGGTGTTCTCCATCGGCATCGGCATCGGCTCGCTGCTGTGCGAGCTGCTGAGCAAGCGCCATGTGGAGATCGGCCTGGTGCCGCTGGGCGCCATCGGCATGAGCGTGTTCGCCATCGACCTGTACTTCGCCTCCACCGGCCTGCCACCGGCCGCCGAGCTCAGCGTCGCCGCCTTCCTGGCGCAGCCGGCCCACTGGCGCGTGCTGGCCGACCTGACGCTGCTGGCGCTGTTCGCCGGCCTGTACAGCGTGCCCATGTACGCGCTGATCCAGCTGCGCGCGCAGCCCACACACCGCGCCCGCATCATCGCGGCCAACAACATCCTGAACGCGCTGTTCATGATTGCCAGCTCGCTGATCGCCGGCGCCCTGCTCGGCGCCGGCCTGACCATCCCCGAGGTCTTCCTGGCCGTTGGCATCGCCAACGCCATCGTCGGCATCTACATCTTCCTCATCGTGCCGGAGTACCTGCTGCGCTTCGCGGCCTTCGTGCTCACACGGCTGATCTATCGCTTTCGCATCGTCCACGACGAGCGCATCCCGACCAGCGGCCCGGCCGTGCTGGTGTGCAACCACGTCAGCTTCGTCGACGCCGTGCTGCTGATGGCCGCCAGCCCCCGGCCCATCCGCTTCCTGATGGACCACCAGATCTTCAAGATCCCCGTGCTGGGCTGGATGTTCAAGCTCGCCAAGGCCATCCCCGTCGCACCGCAGAAGACCGACCCCGCCACCTACGAGGCCGCCTTCACCGCCGCCCGCGCCGTGCTGGCCGACGGTGAGATGGTCTGCATCTTCCCCGAGGGCGGGATCACGCGCGACGGTGAGCTGCAGCCGTTCAAGGGCGGCGTCATGAAGTTGATCGACGGCCTGCCCGACGTGCCGGTCATCCCGATGGCGCTGGGCAATCTGTGGGGCAGCTACTTCTCGCGCGTGGAGGGCGGCCACGCGATGGTCAAGCCGCTGCGGCGCGGCCTGTGGAGCCGGGTGAGCCTGACGGTGGATGAGCCGCTGCAGGCTGCGGGGGTGACGCCCGAGCTGTTGCATGCGCGCGTGCGGGCAACGCTGGCATTGGACCTGCCTGGCCTGGGCGTCCCGGCATAATCCGCGCCGCGAAAGATTGGGAGAGTTTCAATGGCGTTGAAGTCCATCGAGCTATTTGCTGGCGCGGGTGGACTGGCCATGGGCGTGTCCCTCGCAGGCTTCAAGAGCCATGGCGTTGTGGAGTGGGACCGCTGGGCCTGTGACACCGTTCGTCAGAACAGTGAGCGCGGTCATCCTCTGGTTGCCGACTGGCCAGTCTTTGAAGGCGACGTGCGTCAGTGGATCGATGCCTTTTGCACCACCGAAGCCGCCAGAGGTATTGACTTGGTCGCAGGGGGCCCCCCCTGCCAGCCCTTCTCGATGGGCGGGAAGCATCGCGCGAATCAGGACGAACGCGACATGTTCCCCGCAACTGTTGACGTCATTCGACGCCTGCAACCGCGCGCATTCATCGTCGAGAACGTCAAAGGGCTGACACGCGCCACGTTCCACAACTACTTTCAGTACATCCAACTGCAGTTGGAGTTCCCCGAACTGCGCCGTCGCCCCGACGACAGCTGGGTTGATCACCACGCCCGCCTGCAAGCCTTCAAGACATCAGTGCGGCGCGGCAACACTGGTCTCAGTTATCACCTTGTCACGACGCTGGTGAACGCCGCCAACTATGGCGTTCCACAAAAGCGGGAGCGCGTGTTCATGGTGGGGTTCCGTAAGGACTTGAACGTCCGGTGGTCGTTCCCCCGTGAGACGCACGCTCTCGACGCACTGCTTCACGACCAATACGTCACCGGTGAGTATTGGGACAGGCACGCCGTCGCCCGCAAACACCGCCCCGAGCCCGCCTCCACGCAGGCGACATTGATTGCCCGACTGCGTGGCCTCGGGCTACCGCCGACCCGTCACCCCTGGATGACGGTGCGCGATGCGCTGACGGGCTTGCCGGAGCCTCGCGATGGCGACACCCGTCACCTGAACCACCGGCTGCAGCCGGGCGCTCGCAGCTATCCCGGTCACACCGGAAGCCCGCTGGATCTGCCGGCCAAGACGCTGAAAGCCGGCGACCATGGCGTGCCCGGAGGCGAGAACATGCTCGTCAGACACGACGGCTCGGTGCGCTACTTCAGCATTCGCGAATCTGCCCGACTGCAAACCTTCCCCGACGGCTACGAACTGCATGGCTCGTGGAGCGAAGCCATGCGGCAACTCGGCAACGCGGTCCCGGTACGGCTAGGGCAGATCGTAGCCTCCAGTGTGGCCTCGCACCTGCTTGAGCATGACCTGCGCCAGGTTCAGATGCCATCACTGGTCACCGCATGAGCAACGCTGACCCCTACAACCCACTCGACAAGATCAATCTCGGCAAAAACGTTGCCGAAGCCTTGCTGGGCCGCAAACCGCAGCCTCTGCCCGCGCTCACACGCTTTGCCGGGGCTGGGCTCTATGCGCTGTATTACCGCGGCCCGGCAGCACCCTACGAGCGACTGGCCGCACTGAATCATGGTGACGATCCTCAAGCACCGATCTACGTGGGCAAGGCCGTGCCCGCAGGCGCCCGCAAAGGCGGCACCGGCAAGGACGGTGCGCAGACTTCGGCGCTGTACAAGCGCCTCGCGGAGCACGCAGACAGCCTGCGAGCGACCCCGACACTCGATGTGGGTGACTTCAGTTGCCGATATCTCGTCGTTGATGACATCTGGATCCCGCTCGGTGAATCGCTGCTGATCGCCAAGTTCAGTCCGATCTGGAACACCACCATCGATGGCTTCGGAAACCACGACCCAGGCAAGGGCAGGTACAACGGTCTGCGCCCTCGCTGGGATGTTCTGCACCCTGGCCGCAGTTGGGCTGAGCGGTGCCAACAACGCAGCGAAACCGCAGCGCAGATCGCCACTGAGGTGGCAGCACGCCTGCAAGTGACGCTGCCAAATCCCAAGCCCCTCTTCTACGTCGAGCAACAGGCTACCGACTATCGCGTTAGCAACCTGTCCGACGAAACATAAGGCCCAGCTTCAACATCGACCCAGGCGCAGATCCGCGCCGCACTCGCCGGTCAACGAACTGATGAACGGCCGCCTCGCAGCTGCGCTGTCCACCCGGCGCGGACATGGCGGTCACGCCGCCTGAGGCGGCACCGGCTCAGACGCCGCGCGCCCGGTCCGCGTGGAACTGCGCGCGCCAGGCCTCGAAGCTGCCGGCGTCCAGCGCGTCGCGGATTTCCTGCATCAGGGCCAGGTAGTAGTGCAGGTTGTGCACGCTGGTCAGCATGGGGCCCAGCATCTCGCCGCAGCGGTCCAGGTGGTGCAGGTAGGCACGGCTGAAGCCGGTGCAGCACTCGCAGCTGCAGGTCGGATCCACCGGCGACTCGTCGGCCTTGTAGCGGGCATTGCGCAGGCGCAGGTCGCCGAAGCGCGTGAACAGGTGGCCGTTGCGCGCATTGCGCGTGGGCATCACGCAGTCGAACATGTCGATGCCCTGGCTGACGCCCTCGACGAGGTCTTCCGGCGTTCCGACGCCCATCAGGTAGCGCGGCTTGTTGGCCGGCAGCTGGTGGCCCGTGTGTTCGAGGATGCGCTGCATCTCGGCCTTGGGCTCACCCACGCTGAGGCCGCCGATGGCGTAGCCGGGCAGGTCCAGCTCGGCGAGACCGGCCAGCGACGCGTCGCGCAGGTGGGTGTACATGCCGCCCTGCACGATACCGAACAGCGCGTTCGGGTTCTCCAACCGCTCGAACTCGGTGATGCAGCGCTTGGCCCAGCGCAGGCTCAGCTCCATCGACGACTTGGCCTCGCGCTCGGTGGTCAGCACGCCCTTGGTCTCGTAGGGCGTGCACTCGTCGAACTGCATGACGATGTCGCTATTGAGCACCGTCTGGATCTGCATGCTGACCTCGGGCGTCAGCAGCAACTTGTCGCCGTTGACGGGCGAGGCGAACTTGACGCCCTCCTCGCTGATCTTGCGCATGGCGCCCAGGCTCCACACCTGGAAGCCGCCGCTGTCGGTCAGGATGGGCTTGTTCCAGCTCTCGAAGCGGTGCAGGCCGCCGAACTGCTTCACCACATCCAGGCCCGGGCGCATCCACAGGTGGAAGGTGTTGCCCAGGATGATCTGCGCGCCCATCTCGTTGAGCGAGCGCGGCGTGACGCCCTTGACCGTGCCGTAGGTGCCCACGGGCATGAAGATGGGCGTCTGCACCACGCCATGGTTGAGCGTGAGCGTGCCGCGACGGGCGCGGCCTTCGGTGGTGAGGAGGTCGAACTTCAGCATTGGCGGGATTGTCGCAGCCGACAATCCCGCCATGTCGCTGACCCTGGCCACGCCGGCCACCCACGAACTCGTCGTCAAGAAAAGCCGCTTCCTGGGTTGCGTGGAGCCCTGCGCCGACCGCGCCGCCGCGCTGGCCCGCGTGGCCGCGCTGCGCGCCGAGCACCCGGGCGCCGCCCATGTCTGCTGGGCGCTGCTGGCCGGCGGCCACTCGGCGGCCAACGACGACGGCGAGCCCGGCGGCACCGCCGGCCGGCCCATGCTGGACGTGCTGCGCCACCAGGGGCTGGACGGCGTGCTGGCCACGGCCGTGCGCTACTGGGGCGGCGTCAAGCTGGGCGCGGGCGGGCTGGTGCGGGCCTACACGGACTGCATCGCGCAGGCCCTGCTGACGGCCGACAAGATTGAACGCGTCGCGCAGGTGGAGCTGGGCTGCGAGCTGCCCTACGAGCTGGAGGGCCGGCTGCGCCGGCTGGCCGAGCAGCACGCGGCGGCGCTGCTGGAGGTGCGGCACGAAGCGCGGGTGCACATGCGCTTCGCGCTGCCCGTCACCGCGCGGGCCGTGTTCACGGCCGCGGTGGACGAGGTGGCTCAGGGCCGCGTCGGCTGGGTGCGGTCCAGCAGCATCGCGTCGCCGTAGCTGAAGAAGCGGTAGCGCTGCGCCACCGCATGGCGGTACAGCGCCATCACGCGGCCGTGGCCGGCCAGCGCGCTGACCAGCATCATCAGCGTGCTCTTGGGCAGGTGGAAGTTGGTGACGAGGCGGTCCACCACGCGGAACTCGAAGCCGGGCGTGATGAAGATGTCCGTCTCGCGAGCGCCGGCCTGCAGCGTGCCGCCGCGCGCGGCGGACTCCAACGCCCGCAGCGTGGTGGTGCCCACAGCCACGACCCGGCCGCCGCGCGCACGGCAGGCGGCGATGGCGTCCACAGTCGCTGGCGGCACCTCGAACCACTCACTGTGCATCTTGTGGTCGGCCAGCTGCTCCACGCGCACCGGCTGGAAGGTGCCGGCGCCCACATGCAGCGTCACCTGCGCCTGCTGCACGCCACGCGCCGTCAGCGCAGCCAGCACGCCCTCGTCGAAGTGCAGCGCCGCCGTCGGCGCGGCCACGGCACCGGGCTCCTTGGCGAACACGGTCTGGTAGCGACGCTCGTCGTCGGCGCTGTCGGCATGCTCGATGTAGGGCGGCAGCGGCACGTGGCCGTGGGCCTCCAGCAGCGCGAAGGGGTCGCCCGCGAAGCGCAGGTGGAAGAGGCCGTTGTCCGGCCCGCAGCGGCCCAGCACCTCGGCGTCGAAGGCATCGGCAAAGCGCACGCGGCTGCCGGGCTTGGGGCTCTTGCTGGCGCGCAGGTGCATCCAGACCTCGCCTGACGGCGCTGGGCCGCCCCGAGCCGGCAGAGCCCCCTCGGGGGGCAGCGGATGCGAGGCATCCGCGTGGGGGCTCGCGGTCCTGCCGGGCAGCACGCGCTCCACCAGCGCCTCGACATTGCCGCCCGTTGACTTCACCCCGTAGAGCCGCGCCTTGATGACGCGCGTGTTGTTGAAGACGAGCAGGTCGCCCGGGGACAGCAGGCCGGGTAGATCACGGAACACGCGGTCCACCGGCGCGGGGCCGGTGCCGTCCAGCAGCCGGGAGGCGCTGCGCTCGGCGGCCGGGTGCTGGGCGATCAGCTCGGGGGGGAGTTCGAAATCGAAGTCAGCGACCGTGTAGGACATGTGCTGGAGGGCTGGACGGACCCGTGCCAAACCAGAAAAAGGGACGCGGATTCTCCCATCGGCCCCTCTTGATGCAGCGCAATACCGCCCCGAGGCGCCGGTGCCAGCATGGTTGCCAGAAGGTTCCATGAGCCATGAGCTGACACCCTGACCACAGGCGCTGCCAGACCGCAACCGAAGCCGCCCACTGATCTTTCACCGGAGACCCGACATGTTCCATGCCATCGTTCACCTCGACCACCACCACGCCCAGGTGCTGCATTTCGACGACCACCAGGTCCACGCCGCCAACATCGAGCCGCACCACCGCCGCGCCCATGGGCACGAAGAGCGCAGCGAACACGCGCTGTTCGAGGCCATCTGCCAGGCCGTGCAGGACACGCCCGAGGTGCTGGTGACCGGCGCCCATGTCGTGATCCACCAGTTCCGCCACTACATCGAGGCGCACCGCCCCAAGCTGGCACCGCGCATCGCCGACTACCGGCCCGCCGCGCCGCTGAGCCAGGGCCAGATGCTGGCGATGGCTCGCCAATTCTTCGTCAGCCACGACCGCATGGCCGGCATCCCGACGCCGACCTGAGCACGCAATCCGGCCGGCCGCGCGAAATCGCACGCTGGCCGCTCACGGCTGCAAAGGTGTGTCATGCAGGCGACCTAGACTCGCGCCGCCCGCCTGACTCCCGCCGTGAAACGCCGCTCCTGCATCGCCCTGCCCGCCCTGTTCGCTGCACGACATGCCGTCGCTGCGAGCGGGGATGTCGAGTTGCTGGGCATCACCGAGAACCTTCCGCCGCTGAACTACATCGACGACCACGGCGCCCAGGGTTTCAGCGTGGAGCTGTTGCGGCTGATCGCCTCACAGGCGGGGCTGAAGCTGGCCTTTCAGGTGCTGCCCTGGCAGCGCGCCGTGCAGGCCGCCGAGGGCAGCGCCCACAGTGTGCTGTTCTCGCTGACGCGCACGCCCGAGCGCGAGAGCAAGTTCCAGTGGGTAGGGCCGATCGCGCAGCGGCGCGTACTGCTGTACCGGCTGGCCAGCCGCACCGACCTGACACTCGCGCAGCTGAGCGAGCTGGGCAATGCACGCATCGGCGTCGTGCGCGACTCGGCCGCCGACCGCCAGCTGCAGGCCGCCGGCCTGCGGCCGGGCCTGCAGCTCGAACAAGGCCTGGACGACGCCACCAACCTGCGCAAGCTGCTGGCCGGCCGCATGGAGTACATCGCGCTGCTGGACTGGGCGGCCGCCTGGAACCTGCGGCAGCTGCAGCTGCCGCTGAACACGCTGCAGCCAGCCATGGAGCAGGACGCCACGCACAGCTACTTCTACGGCCTGCGCCTGGATGCCGACCCCGCGCTTGTGCGCCGGCTGCAGGCCGCGCTCGACACGCTGCGGCGCGACGGCCGCTACGAGCGGCTGCGCCAGCGCTACTTCCGCTGAACGCCCAGCGTACCCCCGGCCAGCGGCCAGAATGCCGGCCATGACCGCGCCGCCGTCACCGCCCCCAGACAAGCCCAAGTCCGCGCCCCAGAAGGCGATGGAAAAGCTCGGCCTGGTGCGTGACATCGACCTCGCCCTGCACCTGCCGCTGCGCTACGAGGACGAGACCCGCCTCACGCCCATCGCCGCGCTGCAGGACAACGAGCCGGCGCAGGTGGAAGGCGTCGTCGTGGACTGCCAGATCGAGCTGCGCTCGCGCCGCCAGCTGCTGGTGAAGCTCAAGGACGGCAGCGGCGGCGGCCTGCTGCTGCGGTTCCTGCACTTCTATCCCTCGCAGCAGAAGCAGATGGCCGTGGGCGCGCGGCTGCGCGTGCGCGGCGAGGCGCGCATCGGCTTCTTCGGCCGCGAGATGGTGCACCCGGTCGTCAAGGTGGTGGCTGACGACACGCCGCTGGCGCAATCGCTGACGCCGGTCTACCCGACCTCGGCCCAGCTGCCGCAGGCCTATCTGCGCAAGGCGGTGGGCGCCGGCCTGGCGCGGGCCGACCTGCGCGAGATCCTGCCGCCCGGCTGCGTGCCGGCCGGCCTGCCCACGCTGAAGGAGGCACTAACCTACCTGCACCACCCGCCGCCAAGCGCGTCGCAGGAAGCGCTGCACGAACACCACCATCCGGCCTGGCACCGGCTCAAGTTCGAGGAGCTGCTGGCGCAGCAGCTGTCGCAGCTGCGCGCCCAACGCGAGCGTGCGCTGCTGGTGGCGCCCGCGCTGCGCGCCCGGCACGGCGGCCTGCACGAGCAGCTGCTGGCCGTGCTGCCCTTCCAGCTGACCGGCGCACAGCAGCGCGTGTGCGAGGAAGTGGCGCAAGACCTGGCCCGCCCCCAGCCCATGCACCGGCTGCTGCAGGGCGACGTGGGCTCGGGCAAGACGGTCGTCGCCGCGCTGGCAGCAGCCGTGGCCATTGATGCCGGCTGGCAATGCGCGCTCATGGCGCCCACCGAGATCCTGGCCGAGCAGCACTTCCGCAAGCTCATCGGCTGGCTGGAGCCGCTGGGGCTGAAGGTGGCCTGGATCACCGGCAGCGTGAAGGGCAAGGCGCGCCAGAAGATGCTGGACGCCGCCGCGTCGGGCGAGGCCCAGCTCATCGTCGGCACGCACGCCGTCATCGAGGACAAGGTGCGCTTCGCGAAGCTGGGCCTGGCCATCATCGACGAGCAGCACCGCTTCGGCGTGGCGCAGCGGCTGGCGCTGAGGAACAAACTCAAAGCGATGGATCTGGAGCCGCACATGCTGATGATGAGTGCGACACCGATTCCAAGAACCCTGGCGATGACCTACTTCGCCGACCTGGACGTCTCCACCATCGACGAGCTGCCGCCCGGGCGCAGCCCCATCGTCACCAAGGTGTTCACGTCGGCCAAGCGCGACGACGTCATCGACAAGATCCGCCTCGCGGTGGCCGACGGCGCGCAGGTCTACTGGGTCTGCCCGCTGGTGGAGGAGAGCGAGGCCATCGACCTGCGCAACGCCACCGAGACGCACGAGGAGCTGAGCGCCACGCTGGCCGGCACGGCCGTGGGCCTGCTGCACGGCCGCATGGCACCGGCCGACAAGGCGGCCGTGATGGCGCAGTTCTCCAGCGGCGCGATGAGCGTGCTGGTGGCAACGACCGTCATCGAGGTGGGCGTGGACGTACCCAACGCCAGCCTGATGGTCATCGAGCATGCCGAGCGCTTTGGCCTGGCGCAGCTGCACCAGCTGCGCGGCCGCGTGGGGCGTGGCAGCAAAGCCAGCGTCTGCGTGCTGATCTACACGCCGCCGCTGTCCGAGACCGGCAAGTCCCGCCTCAAGGCCATGGCCGAGACGACCGACGGCTTCGAGATCGCCAGGCGCGACCTGGACATCCGCGGCCCGGGCGAGTTCATGGGGGCGCGCCAGAGCGGCGCCGAGCTGCTGCGCTTTGCCGACCTGCAAGAGGACGCGCCGCTGCTGGTGGCCGCCCGCGAGCTGGCGCCGTGGCTGCTGGACGAGCATCCCGACGCCGCGCGCCGCCAGGTGGCGCGCTGGCTGGGCACGAAGGCCGAGTTCCTGAAAGCTTGAGTGCGCTGGCGATGCCTCTCGTCGCCAGCGCGGCGCCTCACTTGCAGCTGTAGCTCTTGGCGCTGACTTCCTTGACGTTGCCGGCGCCGCAGGCGGCGATCGCACGGTCGCTGTTCTTGGCCAGCGCATCGGCGTCGTACGCGTTGGAAGAGCCGGACGGCGGCGCGAACACGCAGGCGCTCAGCAGGGCGGCGGCGGTCACGGCAGTGAGGATGGTGGCGATGCGGTTCATGGGGCTTCCCTCGTTGGTTTGAATGAAGCCCGTAGCGTAGGCGCGCTGCTCGGCGCTGTCGCCCGGCTTGCGACGGGCTGCACGAGGGCGGTGTCAGGCTGCAGCTGCGCGAGGCTCAAGCGCCCAGGCACAGGCCCAGGTCGCGCGCGGTGGCCAGCGTGTCGCCGTCCAGCGGCACGGCCTTCATGCGGCCCGCCACGTCGGCCAGCGACACGGGGCGCACGTCGTTGCCGTCCAGCGCCACCATCACGTCGTGCTGGCCGGCCGCCAGCGCGCGCACGGCTGCTGCGCCGAAGCGCAGCGCGGCCACGCGGTCGAAGGCACTGGGGCTGCCACCGCGCAGCAGGTGGCCCAGCACCACGCAGCGGGCGTCCTTGCCCGTCAGGCGTGCCAGCGCCTGGCTGACCTGCTCGCCCATGCCGCCCAGCCGTTCGGCGTGGCCGGCCTCGGCCGGGCCGCTCAGTGTGCGCTCGCCACCGCGCGGGTGGGCGCCCTCGGCTACCACGACGATGGAGTGCGACAGGCCCTGCGCGTCCCGCTGGCGCACCAGCTCGGCCACCCGCGCGAGGTCGAAGGGCAGCTCGGGCAGCAGGATGGCATGCGCCCCCCCCGCCAGCCCGGCATGCAGCGCGATCCAGCCGGCGTAGCGCCCCATCACCTCCACCGCGATGATGCGGTGATGGCTGGCCGCCGTGGTGTGCAGGCGGTCGATGCACTCGCTGGCGAAGGCCACGGCGGTGTCGAAGCCGAAGGTGGTGACGGTGCCGTCGAGGTCGTTATCGATGGTCTTGGGCACGCCCACCACGCGCAGGCCGCGCTGGGCAAGTCGGTGCGCGATGGCCAGCGAGCCGTCGCCGCCCACGGCCACCAGCGCGTCGACCTGCTCGCGCGCCAGCGCGTCCAGCAGGTCCTGCGAGCGGTCGGCCAGCACCGTGCTGCCGTCGGCCTGGCACACCGGGTAGGCGAAGGGGTTGCCCTGGTTGGTGGAGCCCAGCAGCGTGCCGCCCAACGACGCGATGCCCTCGACGCGCTCGGCCGTCAGCGCGATGCAACCGTCGCCCGGCCTGTAGCGCTCGGGGCGCAGCAGGCCGTCATACCCGTCGCGGATGCCCAGGCAGGCCCAACCGCGCTGCAGAGCCGCCCGCGTGACGGCCTGGATGACGGCGTTCAGCCCGGGGGCGTCGCCACCACCGGTGGTGATGGCGATGCGGCGGATGGTGGCAATCGGCGCACTCATAGCTCAAGCATCTCACGCAGCAGCTTGGCCTGGCGACGTGACACCTCCACCTGGTGGCCGTCGCGCAGCGTGACGCGGTAGCCCTCGCTGCTGGACGGCGCCACCGACTGGATGCAGCGCAGGTTGATGAGGTGGCTGCGGCTGGCGCGGAAGAACAGCTGCGGGTCCAGCTTCTCCTCCAGGCTGGTGAGTGTGCGGCTGATCAGCGGGCGCTGGCCATCGAACCAGGCCTGGGCGTAGTTGCCGCAGGCCTCGAAGCCTGTGATGTCGCCCAGCCGCACGAACCAGCAGCGCTCGCCGTCGCGCAGGAAGACCATGTCGTCAGCCCCCTTGCTGCCCGCGCTGCCCGTGGGGGCTGCGGCCGGCGCAGCGGCCGCCGGGCGCAGGCGCTCGCGGGCCTTGGCGAGTGCGGCGTCGAGCCGGTCCGGCGCGATGGGCTTGAGCAGGTAGTCCAGCGCATTGCGCTCGAAGGCGGCAAGCGCGTGCTGGTCGTAGGCGGTGGTGAACACCACCAGCGGCAGGTGCTCCAGCTGGTCCAGCAGGTCGAAGCCCGTGGCGCCGGGCAGCTCCACGTCCAGCAGCAGCAGGTCGGGGTGCAGCTGTTCGATGGCCTCGCGCGCGGGCAGCAGTTCGGCGGCCTCGCCGACGATGTCGGCATCGGGGATGGCGCCCAGCAGCGTGCGCAGTTCCTGGCGGGCCAGGCGCGAGTCTTCGACGATGAATATCCTCATGCCGCCAGTGTCACGCAGACGCGCACGCGCCCGTCGGCCGCGTCGATGCGGCAGCCCGCGCCGTCGCCGCCCGCGCGCGCCAGCCGCTCGCGCAGGTGCACCAGACCCAGGCCGGTGCTGGTGGGCGCGTCCGGCATGGGCTTCCACTGGCCGGGGTTGCTGACGGCGATGCTCAGCGTCGCGCCGTGGCGGGTGATGGCGATGTCCACCACGCCGCCGCCGGGCGTGCGGGCGATGCCGTGCTTGATGGCGTTCTCCACCAGCAGCTGCAGCAGCATGGGCGGCACCTGGGCCTCACCTGCCGCGGGGTCGATCTGCCACTGCACCTGCAGCCGCTCCTCGTGGTGCAGCTGCTCCAGCGCCACGTAGTCGCGCACCACGGCCAGCTCGTCGGCCAGCGGCACGCGCTCCCGGGCGCTGTGCGTGAGCGTGTGACGCAGCGTGTTGGACAGGCGGCTCACCATGTCGCGGGCGCGGGCCGGGTCTTCGTTGATGAGCGCGCGCAGATTGTTCAGCGCGTTGAACAGGAAGTGCGGGTTGACCTGGGCGCGCAGCACCTGCAGCTCTAGCGCGCGGGCGGCGGCCTCGGCCTGCCACTTGGCGATCTCGCCCTGGCGCCAGCGCGTCAGCAACTGCGCGCCCACCCAGGCTGTCAGCCACAGCCATAGCAGGATGCTGGTGTTGGCGGTGTAGCCGGCCAGCACCCCCCCGCCGTACGGCGTACCAGGGGGAAAGCTCAGCCAGCCCAGCGCGAGGCCGGCCTTGTTGATCACCAGCAGCGTGAGCTGCACAAGCGCCGCGAACACCGGCGGCATGAAGATCACGCAGAACAGCAGCGAGCGCGGCGAGCGGTCCAGCCAGCCCTGCCACAGCGCCAGGCCGCGCAAGCCCTCACTAGCCGCCCAGAGCAGCGCGCCCAGGCAGACCATCACGAAGGTGAGCGAACCCGTCAGCGGCCTGACGCTGGCCACCATGGCCAGCGAGACCGCCACGTACCCGCTCCACAACAGCGCCTGCAGCGCGGCGCGTCGGGTGTTCGTCATGGATCAGCGAGCGGCGGCCAGGAAGCCCTTGACCTCGCCCACCAACCACTCCGGGTCGTCCCACATCAGGAAGTGGTAGCCGCGTGGGCTCATGGACACCTTGACGCCGTTCAGCCCGGTGTACTGGCCCTCGAAGATCTTGCGGGTGCTGTCCATCGTCGAGCCCATGGGCTCGTAGGCAGCCCAGGCGCCCAGCACCAGCGTGGGCGTGGTGATCTTGGGCAGCAGCGGGCGCAGGTCCTCGCCCCACAGCTCGGACATAGCCTGTGCGGACGTGGTGCGGTCGCTGGCCAGGCTCCAGGCGATGACGCGCTCATTGTTCGCCGGGCTGCGGCTCATGCCCATGGCGCCCTGGCGCGCACCGGCTTCCCACTGGGCCTGGGTCGAGTTCTGCATCTGCTGGCGCATGGCCGCGGCCGCACCCTTGGCGGCTTCGGGCGACATACCGCGCAGGCCGGCAAAGAAGGGCAGCGAGTCCACGATCACCAGCCGCTCCAGCCGGCCGGGCTTCTCGGCGGCCATCTTCAGCGCCAGCGCGCCGCCCAGGCTGTGGCCCATGATGACGGGCTTGTCGAGCTGGCGGTCGTCCACATAGGCCAGCAGGCGGTCACGCATGCCGTCCAGGAAGGCCTCGGTCTTCACCGCAGGCGCGCCGGCAAAGCCGGGCAGCTGCACGATGTGGCACTGCACGCCGGGCTGCAGCGCAGCGCAGGTCTCCGTCCAGGTGCTGGCGGCGCTGTTCAGGCCGGGGATCATGACGACCGGGCGGCCGTTGCCGACCACCTCGACCTTGAGGTCACGGAACTCGACCGGTGCGGCCTCGCTGCGGCCGACGTACAGCGCGGTGGCGATGGCGACGGCGGCACCGAACAGGCCGGCCCAGGAACGCTTGCTGCGGGACATCTCGACTCCAGAAGGTGTTGTGATGGCCGGCATGTTGCCGCAGCCCGCAGCCCACGCCGGGCACGCGATGACGAACGGCCGGGCGGGCTGACGAATGGCGAGAACCCGGGGCCAGCGGCGCGGCTACTTCAGCCGCTGCACCCAGTACACCAACACCTCGGTGCGCGGCTGGATGTCGCTGGCGCTGTAGGTGTAGGTGGGCACCACGTTGATGGCATCCAGCGTGTTCAGGCCCGAGACGATGCGGCCGAACACCGCGTAGCCCGGGTTGGCGGGGCTCTGGTAGTCGAGGCTGGTGTTGTCCAGCACGTTGAAGAAGAACTGGCTGGTGGCGGAGTCAGCGTCGCTGCGGCGCGCCATCGCGAGGGTGCCGCGCAGGTTGGACAGGCCGTTGTTGCTCTCCAGCTTGATGGGCGCATACAGCGGCGCCTTGGTCACCATGCCGGTCGTGTAGCCGCCGCCCTGGACGACGAAGTCGCGGTCCACGCGGTGGATCAGCGTCTTCGTGTAGAAGCCCGCGGCCACGTACTTGTAGAAGTTGGCCACCGTCTGCGGTGCGTAGGTGTCGTACAGCTCGACGACCATCTCGCCGCTGCTGGTCAGCATGCAGACCGTGGGCCAGGCGGACGCAGCCGACGCGGCCAGGCCCGCCGCGCTGCAGGACAGCGTGGGCGGGTTCGGGTTGGGATTGGGCTGCGGGTAGGGCGTGCCACCACCACCGCCGTGGTGGTCATCACCACCGCCGCCGCAGGCGGTCAGCAGGCCGGCCAGGCCCAGGGTCAACACATAACTGGTGAAGCGGTGTGAATGCAGGCGCATGGCAGGTCTCCGGTCTGGCCTGCTCAACGGCCCGGCAACCTCCGTGTTGACTTTGCTTACAAGCCTTTACGCACGCTGGCTATAGTCCGCGCCGTCGCGGCCCGCTGCGGCGCTTACCCACCTCTTCAGCCGTACACCCATGTCCGCTCTTCGTTCCCGCCGTGCCACCCTTCTGCTCGCCCTGAGCGCCAGCCTCGCCCTCGCCGCCTGCGGTGGCAGTGGTGGCAGCAGCGATTCCGGCGCCAGCACCGACGCCTACGGCTGGGCCGCCGTGACCGCGCTGAAGACCGCCGACACCACGGTAGGCACCGGCGCGCAGGCCGACACCACCAAGACCGTGTCGGTGCACTACACCGGCTATGTGTACGACGTGCGCGTGGCCACCACCAAGGGCTCGCAGTTCGACACCTCGGTGGGCAAGACGCCGTTCAGCTTCAAGCTCGGCGCCGGCACGGTCATCCCTGGCTTCGACCAGGGCGTCACGGGCATGAAGGTGGGCGGCAAGCGCACCATCACCATCCCCGCCGCACTGGCCTATGGCAGCGCCGGCGCGGGCACCAGCATCCCGGCCAACGCCGCGCTGGTGTTCGACATCGAGCTGCTCAGCGTCAACTGACGACTTCGAGGTTGTCGATCAGCCGCGTGGTACCCAGCCGCGCGGCGGCCAGCGCCACCAGCGGCTGGCCTTCGACGGCCGCGCCCAGGTCGTGCTGGCGGCGCAGCGTCACGTAGTCCGGCGCCCAGCCGGCATCAACCAGGGACTGCATCGCCTCAAGCTCCAGTGCGGCCAAGTCCCGCTCGCCGGCCTGCCAGCGAGCGATCAGGTTCTTGAGCGTGCGCGACAGCCGCAGCGCCTCCGCCTTCTCCGCGTCGCTGAGGTAGCCGTTGCGCGACGACAGGGCCAGGCCTTGCTCGCTGCGGCGCGTCTCGCCGCCGTGGATGGCGATGGGCAGGCCCATCTGCGCCGTCATGCGGCGCAGCACCATCAACTGCTGGTAGTCCTTCTTGCCGAACACGGCCAGCGTGGGCTGCACGAGGTTGAACAGCTTGTGCACGACGGTGCACACGCCCGTGAAGAAGCCGGGCCGGAAGTGGCCTTCCAGGATGTCGGCCAGCTCGGGCGGCGGCACCACCTTGTAGCCCTGGGGCTCGGGGTAGAGCTCCTTCTCGCTGGGCGCGAAGACGATGTCGCAGCCGGCGCTCGCCAGCAGCTCGCAGTCGCGTTCCAGCGTGCGCGGGTAGGTGTCGAAGTCCTCGTGCGGCGCGAACTGCAGCCGGTTCACGAAGATGCTGGCGACCACGGCACCGGCCGGGCCCACCAGCTCGCGCGCCTGCTTCACCAGCGCCAGATGGCCGTCGTGCAGGTTGCCCATCGTGGGCACGAAGCCACGCTGGCGATGGAGGGCGAGCGCGTCGCGCAGCGCTGCGATGGTGTGGATCACTTGCATATCAGTTCTTCGGTATGTCGGGCCGAGCGCTGGGCAGCTCCCAAGCCGGCCCCTCGGGGTACCGACCAGGCTCGCCCGCGTTCAGCGCGGCGAGATTGGGCGAGGGGCCGTTTCATTTCAGAAACCGTGGACGGCGTCCACGGGGAAGCGGCCGGCCTTCACCTCGTCCACATAGCCCTTAACGGCGGCCAGCACCGAGTCCTGGCCGGCCATGAAGTTCTTGACGAAGCGCGGCTTGCGGCCCGGCGTGATGTTGAGCATGTCGTGCAGCACCAGCACCTGGCCCGAGCAGCCCACGCCCGCACCGATGCCGATGACGGGCACCGGCGACGCGGCCGTGATCTCGGCGGCCAGCGCGGCCGGCACCATCTCGTACAGCAGCATGGCCGCGCCGGCCTCGACGGCCTCCTGCGACTCGCGCTTGATGCGCGCGGCGCTCTCCTCGTCGCGGCCCTGCACCTTGAAGCCGCCCAGCGCGTTGACCGTCTGCGGCGTGAAGCCCAGGTGAACGCAGACCGGGATGCCGCGCTCGCTCAAGAAACGCACGGTCTCGGTCGTCCAGCCTCCGCCTTCGAGCTTCACCATGTGGGCGCCGGCCTTGACCAGCGCGGCGGCGCTCTTCCAAGCCTCTTCCTTGCTGACGTGGTAGCTGTCGAAGGGCAGGTCGGCCACGATCCAGGCCCAGCGGTGGCCGCGCGACACGCACAGCGTGTGATAGACCATGTCCTCCAGGCTCACCGGCGCCGTGGAGCCGCGGCCCTGCAGCACATTGCCCAGCGAGTCCCCGATCAGCAGGATGTCCACGCCCGCCTCGTCCAGCAGGCTGGCGAAGGCCGCGTCATAGCAGGTCAGCATGGCGATCTTCTCGCCGCCGGCATGCATCTGCGCCAGGCGCGGCAAGGTCATCGGCTTGCGTTCAGCAGTCATGGGATACCTCGGTGAAAACCCTTGGAGCCCTCGTGGGGCGGCGGCAGTGTAGCGTTCGGGTCCTTTCCCTGAAGCTGTCTGTTCGCCATGACCCTGACCGAGTTGCGCTACATCGTCGCCGTTGCCCGCGAGCGCCATTTCGGTCGCGCGGCCGAGGCCTGCTTCGTGTCGCAGCCCACGCTGTCGGTGGCGATCAAGAAGCTGGAGGAAGAGCTGGACATGAAGATCTTCGAGCGCGGCGGCAGCGAGGTCAGCGTGACGCCGCTGGGCGAGGAGATCGTGCGCCAGGCGCAGTCGGTGCTGGACCAGGCCGGTGCCATCAAGGAGATCGCCAAGCGCGGCAAGGACCCGCTGGCCGGTGCGCTGCGCCTCGGGATCATCTACACCATCGGTCCCTACCTGCTGCCCGAACTGGTCAGGAACACCATCGAGCAGTACCCGCAGATGCCGCTGATGCTGCAGGAGAACTTCACGGCCAAGCTGCTGGAGATGCTGCGCACCGGCGAGCTGGACTGCGCCATCATGGCCGAGCCCTTCCCCGACACCGGCCTGGCCACGGCCCCGCTGTACGACGAGCCCTTCGTCGTCGCGCTGCCGGCGGCGCACCCGCTGGCCGATCGCGCCAACATCTCGGCCGAAGAGCTCAAGCGCGAGACCATGCTGCTGCTGGGCACGGGCCACTGCTTCCGCGACCACGTGCTGGAGGTCTGCCCCGAATTCGCTCGCTTCGCCAGCGATGCCGAGGGCATACGGCGCAGCTTCGAGGGCTCGTCGCTGGAGACCATCAAGCACATGGTGGCCTCGGGCATGGGCGTGACGGTGGTGCCCAAGCTCTCGGTGGCGCGCGATCCGTCGGCCCACCTTCGCTTCGTGCCCTTCAGCGCCCCCGTGCCCACGCGCCGCGTGGTGCTGGCCTGGCGGCGCAGCTTCACACGCTACGAGGCCATCGCCGCGCTGCGCAACGCCGTCTACGCCTGCGAGTTGAGTGGCGTCAAACGCCTCAGCTGAGCGCAGACCGGTGCAAACCCGCCCCCCGGCTCGCGGGGGCGTGACGCACTTCACGTTTCATCACGGTTTTATTCTGGTGGATCAGTTCGGCGCCGAGCAAGCGGCACCGCTTTTCCTCTGTTCTCACCACCCCTGGGAGTTGTCCGTGAGTCGTACCCGTCTCCTGCATGCGCTCGCCGCTGCCGCCGCCATCAGCTGCGCCGCACCGGCTGTCGCCCTCGACATCGTGCTCGTCGATCCGACCAACAGTTTCGGCACCTCGCCCAATGGGGCGGAGGCGCTGCTGGCCTTCCAGAAGGCCGCGAACTACTGGAACAAGACGCTGACCAACAACGTCACTGTCAAGATCGAGATCGGCTTCAACGCGCTGGACGAAGGCGTGCTGGGTTCCACGCGCAGCTACTCCAGCATCGTCGCCGTGACCGACGTCTATCAGGGCCTGGCCAGCACCGGCACGACGGCGCTGGACGCCGTCGCCGTGGCCAATCTGTCCAAGCTCAATGCCGGCGGCGGCCTGAGCATGCGTACCAACGCCTACCTGGACGCCGTCAACAAGGTCGGCCTGCTGCCGAACGCCACCACGCTGCATGCCGGCAACGCCGGCATCAACAACTACCTGGACGTCAACCAGTCCGTCATCAAGGCGCTGGGCCTGACCGGTCAGGTCGGATCGCTGAACAAGTACGACGCCAGCATCCAGTTCAGCAACCAGTTCGCGTTCGACTACAACCCGACGAACGGCATCGACGCCGGCAAGTACGACTTCACCGCCGTCGCCGTACACGAGCTGGGCCACGCGCTGGGCTTCGTCAGTGGCACCGACACCTTCGACATCCTGGCCCACGGCACCGGCCCGCTGGCCGACCTGTTCGAGCAAGGCGCCTTCGGCACGACCGATATCACCGACTTCGCCATCGGCAGCACGCTGGACCTGTTCCGCTATGGCAACTCGGTCGGCGCCGACGGCAAGGCCGTCCTGCAATGGTCGGCCAACCGCGACGCGTACTTCTCCATCGACGGCAAGACGATGTTCGGCCGCGGCGACGACGCCTTCCAGCAGCCCGCCACGTTCTCGACCGGCGCCTACTCCGGCGACGGCGCGCAGGCCTCTCACTGGAAGGACAACATCGGCTTCATCGACCCCGACGCGCCCGGCTGCTTCCAGAGCACACGCCAGGTCGGCATCATGGACCCGACCGGTTCGCCCTGCCACACCGAGAACGTCACGCGCAACGACATCGCCGCGTTCGACGCGATGGGCTGGAACACCAACGTCGACACGCTGACCAACAAGGGCTACTCCATCAGCTCCGCCGAGATCTACGCACTGGACGGCGTGGCCGTCGCCGTGCCGGAACCCGGCACCTGGGGCATGCTGGCGCTGGGCCTGGGCGTGCTGGGCTTCGTGGCGCGCCGCCGCAAGGCCTGACCCCGGCCCCCCTTCAGCCAACCGGCCCGCCCGCGCACCGCGCCGGCGGGCTTTTTTTCGAGTCCGATGCGGTCACGGGACATCCGTTAGGCTCGCGCCATCGCCAAACGGAGCAAATGCATGGCCAAGAAATCCGCCGCCGCCCCCACCCTCAGCATCGGCATCAGTGACAAGGACCGCGCCACCATCGTGGCCGGCCTGTCCAAGCTGCTGGCCGAGACCTACACGCTGTACCTGACCACTCACAACTTCCACTGGAACGTCACCGGGCCGATGTTCAACAGCCTGCACGCGATGTTCATGGCCCAGTACACCGAGCTGTGGAACGCCGTGGACCCGGTGGCCGAGCGCATCCGCTCGCTGGGCCATGCGGCGCCCGGCAGCTACGCGCAGTTCGCCAAGCTCAGCGGCCTGCCCGACGCGCCCGCCACGCCGCCCAAGGCGATGGAGATGGTGCGCATCCTGAAGGAAGGCCACGAGGCCGTCGCCCGCACCGCGCGCGCGCTGTTCCCCGCCGTCGACAAGGCCAGCGACGAGCCCACGGCCGACCTGCTGACCCAGCGCATCACGGTGCACGAGCAAACGGCCTGGATGCTGCGAAGTCTGCTGGAAGAGTGAGCCCCCGCCCGCGCAGCGCGCTGCGGCGCGGCCTCCAGGCCCTGGCCTGGCTCACGCTGGCGCTGGTGGTGGGCAGCGTGGTTGCGCTCGCGCTGTCCCTGCAGAGCGCGCCGCGCTGGCCGGCCGCCGCCGAGGTGTCGGTGGCGGACATCGCCCGCGCCCGCGATTTCCTGCGCCGCAACGACCCGCGCCAGCCGGCGCCCGGCCCGCTGCGCACGCTCGTCACCTCGGAGCGCGAGGCCAACCTGATGCTGGGCCAGTTGGCACGCCGCGCCGCCGCCGGCGCGACGGCCCGGGTGGCGCTGGGCCATGGCAGCGCCCGCGTGCAGGCCAGCCTGCCGCTGCCGTACAGCGCCGTCACGGCCTGGCTGAACATCGACGCCTCGCTGCGCGAGACCCCAGGCCTGCCCACCGTGGACAGCCTCACCGTAGGCCGGCTGCCGGTGCCCGGCTGGGTCGCCACGCGACTGCTGCGCGTGCTGGCCGAGCGTGCCCGCCAGAGCACGCCGGAAGGCGCGCTGGCACTGAGCATGGTGCGGCAGGTGCGCCTGCAGCCGGCACGGCTGGAGGTGAGCTATGCCTGGGGCGAGGACAGCCTGCGCCGCGTGCTGGGCACGCTGTTGCCGCCCGCCGAGCAGACCCGCCTGACCGCCTACGCGCAAGCGCTGAGCGGCGCCATGCAGGCCCATGCGGCGGCCGGCGGTGACGGCAAGGCTCTGCCGCTGGAGCAGCTGCTGACCTCGCTGTTCACGCTGGCCAGCCAGCGCAGCGCCGGCGGCAACGACCCGCTCGCGGAAAACCGCGCGGCCCTGCTGACGCTGGCGCTGCAGGTCACCGGGCGGCAGCTGTCCGACCTGGTGCCGGCCATCCAGGCCGCCCCGCAGCCGCAGCACCTGCCCATCACGCTGACCGGCCGCGACGACTTCGCCCAGCACTTCCTGATCTCCGCCGTGCTCGCGCTGGAAGGCGGCGGGCCGCTGGCCGATGCCATCGGCGTCTACAAGGAAGTTGCCGACCTGCGCCACGGCAGCGGCTTCAGCTTCAACGACATTGCCGCCGACCGCGCCGGCGCGCGGCTGGGGCTGCTGGCTCGCCGCGACCCGCTGGCGCTGCAGCGGCGCCTGGCGCAGGGCGTGCGCGCGGCCGACGTGATGCCCGACGTGTCCGACCTGCCGGAGTTCCTGGGCGCTCGCGAGTTCCGCCAGGCCTACGGCGGCGTGGGCGCGCCGCCCTACCGCCGCATGCTGGCCGACATCGAGCGCCGGCTGGACGCGCTGCCGCTGCTGCGGCCGGCCGCAGCACCCTGACCGGGGTCAGGCCAGCCGGAACGCGCCCACCGCCGCCGCCAGGCGCTCGGCCTGCTGCTTGAGCGCCTCGGCCGCCGCAGCCGATTCCTCCACCAGCGCGGCGTTCTGCTGGGTCAGCTGGTCCAGGTGGCCGACGGCCTGGCTGACCTCGGCGATGCTGCCGCTCTGTTCGCTGCTGGCGGCGGCGATCTCCTGCATGATGCCGGTGACCTGGCCCACCGAGACGACGATCTCGTTCATGGTCTCGCCGGCCTCGTGCACCAGCCGCGCGCCGCTCTCCACCCGTTCCACCGACACCGAGATCAGCCCCTTGATCTCCTTGGCCGCCTCGGCGCTGCGCTGGGCCAGCGTGCGCACCTCGCCGGCCACCACCGCAAAGCCGCGGCCCTGCTCGCCCGCGCGGGCGGCCTCGACCGCGGCGTTCAGCGCCAGGATGTTGGTCTGGAAGGCGATGCCGTCGATGGTGCCGATGATGTCGGCGATGCGCGTGGAGCTGGCACTGATCTCCTGCATGGTGGTGACGACGCGCGCCACCACATCGCCACCGCGGCCCGCCACCTGCGACGCCGCGCCCACCAACTGGTTGGCCTGCGCGGCCCGCTCGGCGTTGAGCCGCACCGTGTCGGTCAGCTGCTCGGTGGAACTGGAGGTTTGCTCCAGGCTGCTGGCGGTCTGCTCGGTGCGGGCGGAAAGATCCTGGTTTCCCAGCGCGATCTCCTGCGACGCGGTGCGCACCGATTCGCTGCCGTCGCGGATCTCGCGCAGCACGTGGCTGAGCTTCTCGACGAAGGTGTTGAAGCCTGCGGCGATCTCGGCCAGCTCGTCGTCGCCGGCAGCGCTGACGCGGCGCGTGAGATCGCCGTCGCCGGAGGCCACGTCCTGCATGGCCGCGCTGAGCTGGGCCAGCCGCTGCAGCTTGCGCGCCACCAGCGCGGCCATCGTGGTCCCGGCCAGCACCAGCACCACCACCGTCGCCAGCAGCGAGCTCAGCGCCAGGCCGCGCAGCGAGGCCAGTGCCTCGCCGCGGTGCAGCGCGATGACCAGCACCCAGTCCGTGCCCTTGACGGCGGTGGCCAGCAACTCGTGGGGCACACCGTCGATGTCAGCCGCCTGCATCCGGCCGGCGCTGGCCAGCTGCTGCAGCCCCTCGACGGTCAGCCCGGCCACGGCTTCGCGGGCGGGCGTGCCGCCGCGCTTGAGGTCGGGGTGGGCAATGAAGTTGCCGTCCTTGTCCGTCAGGAAGGCATAGCTGGCCGGCGTGGGGTGGATGGACTTGACGATGCTGACGACGTTGTCCAGGAACACATCACCCGCCGCCACCGCCGTCGTCGCGCCGCCCTCCTTCAGCGCCACGGCGAAGGTCACCACCATGCGCTGCGTGGCCGCGTCCTTGTAGGGCGCCGTCAGCACGGGGCCGCTGGCGCCGGCGGCCAGCTGGTACCAGGGCCGGCCGGTGGGGTCGTAGCCGGGCGGCAGGTTCTGCGGCGCGTTGAAGACGATGCGCTTGTCCGCGTAGGCGATGTAGCTGTTGTCGAAGCCCCCCGACACCTGGGCCTGCACGAGCGCCGGCACCGGGTCGGCCTGCGCCGCGGCGGGCGCCGTGGAGCGCACCACGGCCGTCTTGCCGGCCGCCCAGTCCTGGATGGCGCGAGCCTGGGCTTGCGCCAGGTCCAGCGTGCTTTTCTGCAAGCCCTCCAGCACCTGGCCGCGCGCGGTCAGGTAGTTGGCCGCTGCCAGCGTCAGCAACCCCAGCAGCAGGGCCAGCACGGCCAGCAGCACCAGCTGCACACGCAAGGACCTGAAGTTCGTCAGCATGGGTGTTCCCTCCAGAGTGATCGGGCAACCGGTGCTTTCGCCGGGCACTGGCGGCCGACTCTAGCCAGCGCACCCGCCCCCGTCCATGGCGGCGCCGACACAGCGGCCTGCACGGGCGGGCCACGGATAATCGCGGGTTAGCCCGCCAGAAGCACCCCATGTCCGAACCCATCGCCAGCCGCATCGAGACGGAAGTCCGCCGCCGCCGCACCTTCGCCATCATCAGCCACCCCGACGCCGGCAAGACCACGCTGACGGAAAAGCTGCTGCTGTTCTCCGGCGCCATCCAGATCGCCGGCTCGGTGAAGGCGCGCAAGGCCACAAGGCATGCCACGTCGGACTGGATGGAGATCGAAAAGCAGCGCGGCATTTCCGTGGCCTCGTCGGTCATGCAGATGGAATACCGCGACTGCGTGATCAACCTGCTGGATACCCCGGGCCACCAGGACTTCTCGGAAGACACCTACCGCGTGCTGACCGCCGTGGACGCGGCGCTGATGGTCATCGACGCGGCCAACGGCGTCGAGCCGCAGACGCGGCGCCTGCTGCAGGTCTGCCGCGCCCGCAACACGCCCATCCTCACGTTCGTCAACAAGATGGACCGCGAGGTGAAGGACCCGCTGGCGCTGATGGACGAGATCGAGCGGGAGCTGGGCATGACGGTCGTGCCCTTCACGTGGCCGGTCGGCATGGGCAAGCAGTTCCACGGCGTGATGGACCTGCGCCAGCAGCGCATGCGCGTGTTCGCCGGTGGCGAGGACCGCGCCGCCGGCACCGAGGAAGTGCTGGAAGGGCTGAACAACCCGGCCTACGCGGAGCGCTTCGGCATGCAGTACGAGCAGGCCGAGGGCGAGATCGAGCTGGTGCGCGAGGCCGCCCCCGAGTTCGTCCACGGCGACTTCCTGACCGGCAAGCAGACGCCGATGTTCTTCGGCTCGGCCGTCAACAACTTCGGCGTGCAGGAAGTGCTGGACGCCCTCGTCGAGCTGGCCCCGCCGCCCGACGTGCGCCAGGCCATGCAGCGCACCGTCAAGCCGGAGGAGCCCAAGTTCACCGGCGTCGTGTTCAAGATCCAGGCCAACATGGACCCGTCGCACCGGGACCGCATCGCCTTCCTGCGCGTGGCCTCGGGCCGCTTCGAGCGCGGCATGAACCTCAAGGTGGTGCGCTCGGGCAAGACGCTTCGCCCCAACAGCGTGGTGACCTTCATGAGCCAGAAGCGCGAGCTGCTGGACGAGGCCTTCGCCGGCGACATCATCGGCATCCCCAACCACGGCGTGCTGCAGCTGGGCGACACCATCACCGAAGGCGAGGCGCTGCAGTACACGGGCCTGCCTTTCTTCGCGCCGGAAATGTTCCGCTCGGTGGAAGTGGCCGACCCGCTGCGCACCAAGCAGCTGCGCGAGGGCCTGCGCCAGCTGGGCGAGGAAGGCGCCATCCAGGTGTTCCGCCCCGAGGCCGGCAGCGTGCTGCTGCTGGGTGCGGTGGGCCAGCTGCAGTTCGAGGTCGTCGCGCACCGCCTGGAGCACGAGTACGGCTGCAAGGCCCGCGTGGCGCCGGCCCGCTACAACGTGGCGCGCTGGGTCACCTGCGACGACGCCGAGGGCCAGCCCGGCAGTGGCGAGAAGGAGCTGCGCCGCTTCATCGACCACAACGCCCACCGCGTAGCCTGGGACGCGGTCAACGCGCCCACCGTGCTGCTGGAGTACGCCGGCGAACTGCGCGCGATGCAGGAGAACTGGCCGCGCATCAAGTTCCACGCGCTGCGCGAGCACGCGGGGTTGGTGTTCCAGCAGCGCATGGAGGGCTGAGAGGCCCAGTCCGGATCGCTCTGCATGATGGACAGGCCGTTTGGCAAGCAGCTAGCGGGCCCGAGAGTGCTGCTGTATGCGGGTCGACAGACCCGGCGTTGAGGTTCAGTGCCCTGTCAAAAACCTACTGTCCGATCAACGTGTAGGCCGCCCAGACCCTCGGCGAGTTCAGCCGTGGGTCGGGATGAGCTGCGAATGCCCGCTTGGTTGTGGCCAGGGCATGCGTGATGGCTGCGGCGCCGGGCAGTTCGGTCGGCAAAGCCCTCAGGCGCCGCAGGAACGCCACTACGAACTGCGCTCCACCGGCATCGCTGACGGGCCACAGCGTGGCCAGTAGATTGCGGTTGCCCGCCACATTGAGCGCATAGGCGAAGCCGATCAGGCCTTCGCCAGCCAGCAAGCTGCCTTGGGCGGTGTCGCAACCTGACAGCACGACCAGATCGGTCCGCAGCGGGAGGGCGAACCAGTCGGCCACCGTCAACAGGCCATCGCGCTGGGGGTCCGCAGGATCCTCAGGGCTCAACACCATCGCTTGGGCCTGTGGTCGGCGGGCGTCGAAGCTGCCATGGGCAGCCACCAGCAGTTGCCGGTAGCGCGACAGATCGCCGCTGCCCGCAATACGCCGCAGCCGGCCTTCGCTGGCATCGGCGCCACTCAAAGCCAGGGCGCCCTGGGTGCGGAAGAGAGCGGTGGCCTGGCGCGCCTCAAGCTCTGCAAACGGCAAGGCAGACCAGGTGGTGCCGCCCACCGCGCCGACATTGGACGCCGCCAGGGCCAGCAGGGCCGGGCGGCTTGGCGCAGACGCCGAGCCCCGTGCCGTGGACGAGGTGCCTTGCACCATCACTGAAACCGATGGCGTCTGGCTGAAGGCCCATCGCGCCAAGGCCGGGCGGCCCGCAACGGTCAGGGTGTCCCATGGCAGGACGGCCAGAGGGCCATCGGGCGACACCAGCAGATGCCGCGGCTCGCCCAACGCTGTCAGTGCGGGCTGCAGGGGCGCCAGCAGGGCCTGGCCCAGCCGGGCACGGAGGTCACCCCCTTGCTTCTCTGAGGCCGGACCTTGGGCCAGTGTCCGATGCAGAGCGTCAATATCGGCGGCGAGGCCCGGGCCTGCGTCGGGCAGTGCCACCCAGCGCGTGGCGCCGTCGGCACGCCGCAGCAGAGCCGACCATTGATGATCCGGGCCCTGCAGGTAGTGCACCAGCACGGCGCGCGCTGGCAGCAGCCGGGCGGCGGCGATCGGATCCGTCGCCACGTCCAGCAGGCGCGCCACGCGCGGGCTCAGGCGGGCAGCCTCAGCAAGCGCCGTGTCGAGCGCTAATTGCCGCGCGGTGAGCTCCAGCAGCAAAGGCTCACGGCGCTCGCGACTGGTGGCTGCGCCAGCCTGGCTGGTCAAGTGGTTCACCTGCCCTGCCAGGCGGCGCAAGCGCGCACGCAGGTCGTCGGGCAGGTCCAACTCGGCTGCCCGATCCAGCGCTTGCTGGCGGGTCATCTGTGCCAGCAGAGCGCGGCCCTTGTGGTTCTCCAACGCAACGAAGGCCTCCTCCAGACGTCCTGCGCCTGCCAGCAATTCCACCCGGCGAGCGAGCCCCGGTTGATAGGCTGCGACGGTCTGGGCCTGAACGGCGGCGCCCAGCGGGGCCAAGGAACGCCGCAAGGCGTCAACGCCCGTGGCGAGCGCGTCGAGTTGTGCCAGCGCCTCCTCAGGCTCACCCCGCCGCGCGAGCAGCAGCCCCAAGGTGCTTCGGTTGGCCAGCACCATTTCATGACGCGGGCCGAGCTGTGTCAGCCGCAGGGCCAGCACCTCGCGCAGACCGTCGATGGCTCGCGTCAGTTCGGGTGCGCGGGCCTGCCGGGCCAAAGTCTCGAAGTAGTAGGAGCGAGCACTCAACGTGGTCGGATGGTCGGCTCCGTAGACCTGGATCATGGCATCGCGCAATTGGGCGGCCTCGTCCAGTGCGGGCGCCTGGCCCAGCATCAAGCGGTGCCGCAGGAGGTTGACCCTCGCAATCAGGGTTCGCCGGTCCCGGGCGCCGAGCTGCTGGGTCATCCGATCGATCAGTGCCGCCTGCTGTGCAAGGGCCGTAGCAACGGCTTGCTCGGAGGTCTGGCTTCCGACGCCGGCCAGCAGCAGCTCGGCCGGCCCGGCCTGGGCGGCCCAAAGCAGGCTCTCGGTATACACCCCTGCAAAGGTCACTTGGTCGGGGTGCTCGGGCCCCAGGGCGCTGGCGTCAGCCAACACGGCCGCCAAGGCTGCGGCGCTGCGACCCCACTCGCCGGACAGGCGCAGGGCCAGGGCCTGGTAATACCGCACCTGCAAGGCCTGGTGGCTGTCGGGATCCAGTACCGCCTGGGCGTCGATGGCCAGGGCGTCGAGCACGGCTCTTGCCTGTTTGGGTTGGCCGGCCTGGATCAGAGCGACGCCCAGTTGCTGGCGCGCGTCCAGGGTCGTTGGGTGTCGGGCACCCATCGCCGCCGAGCTCAGCTCGACCATCTCGGTCGCCTGCGCAGCGGCTTCATCGACGCGGCCCAAGGCGTTGAGCATGCGAACGCGTGTTCTCAGCGTGGCGCGCACGTCTTTCGCTTCGTCTCCAAGGTGTTGGCGCTGTTTGGGCAGCAACTGATCAAGCAGCGCAAGTGCCAGCGCCGGGCGCTCCAGGTTGCCGAGCACCACGGCCAGCCCCGTCTGAGCGCTGAAGATGTGTTCGGCATGGCGATCCAGACCGCCATGCGCCTGCCACAACGAAATGGCGCGCTCCAGGATCGGCACGGCCTGGGCGGTCCGGCCGACCGCGTTGTGGACCAGGGCCTGGGCTCTCAGCGCGGCCGCGAGCTGAGCCCCGGCATCGTCGCTGCCCACTGCGGACAAGGTCTGCTCGGCCCGGCGCACGGCCTCTGCCGCCGGCTCCAGGCAGGCACCACCCCGGTATGCAGCACCACAGCGGCCCACGAACTCGTTCAAGGCAGCCAAGGTCGGCGCCGCCTGCTGGCCGAGTTGCGCCTCACGCAGGCGCCAGGCCTCCTCTGCGCTGTCGGCGGCCGATTTGCGCTGCCCGAGTTCGCCCTGGACCTTGGCCGCCAGCAGCAGCAGGTCGGCGCGCTGCAGCGGTGCAGTCTGGGCGACCAGAGCTTCGGCCACCAAACGCTCGGCCTTGGCAAACTCGCGCTGAGCCTGCAGCGCGTTGACGCGGGTGATCAGTTCGGCATCAGCATGGGCGGGAGAAGGCCGTGCGACCACCAGCAAGACACTTGGAAGCACGAGGTGGTTCAGACGGCGCAGGTTCATGTTCAGGGTCTTCCTAGGTCGGGTCGGCGCTCCAGTGCTCCCACGAACTCAGGCGTCGGGAAGGGCCTGTCGCCGTAGCCCTGCCGGACGCCGGCGGCCAGGCTGGCAAAGGTGGCAGTCTGCGGCTCGGCCAGCCATTGCGGCACCGCCAGCGCGAGCCGGTGGGTGAAGAGACCGTACAGGCGCGTCTCGGCGGGCGCAGCCGGGTCAGGCAGGCGCTCTTCGATCGCACCCTCGCCCTCCTGCGCTGCGTAGAAGCCGACGAACTGTCCATGGCCTGGCACCGTGGCAGTGCGGCGACGGGGCGAGGCCGAGAGGCCGCGCTGCCACTGCTTGAGCCAAAGTGGCAGCGGGATGCTCAAGTCGGCAGGGCTGGCGAAGCGCCACAACGGGCCGCGCCCGGAGCCCGCCTGGCGTGTCATGTCGGCCGCATGGCAGGTGTCGAAGATGGCCCAAACGTGGGCACCGCGTGCCCTGATGCGATGCAGGGCGGCAGCGATGTCCTTGTCGCGCAGGGCTCCGCGCACCTCGCGGCGCTCGGGATCCCAGGCTTCGGTGTCGCGCGGCAGGAAGACCTCATCCAGGCCGTCGCCCTCCCGGCCGCTGCGCGCCGGAACCTGCGCCCCGTGGCCTGAGAAGTAGACCAGCAACCAATCTCCCGGCCGGGCGCTGGCGGCCAGGGCTGCCAGCGCCTCGACGATTCGGGCCCGCGTGGGCGGCAATGCGTCCTCGGCCAGGCGTGTGAGGTGCTCAGGCGCCACCCCGAGGGCCTCGACCGTGCGCGCCATCAGGGCCACGTCGTTGGCGGCGCCGGGCAAGGCCTTGCCGTTCAGCCGGGGGTAGACGCTCACGCCCACCAGCAAGGCATGCGCGATGCGGGGGCCGGCCTTGACCAGTGCGGGCCAGGCGCAGAGGGCGGCGAGGGCGTCGCGGCGTTGCATCGTCAGGCCCCGTAAAGCACAAAGCCCGCCCAGTGCCGCGGATGGCGCAGGCGTGCATCGCGGTGCTGCATGAATTCGCGCTTGGTCTGGGCCAGGGCCTCCGGATGGCGCTGGCCAGCACGCACGCGGGCAAAGAAGCGGCTGACAAACCATGCGGTCTCACGGTCTGCCACCGGCCAGAGCGTGGCCAGCGTGTTGGCATTGCCGGCCACCATCAGGGCGTAAGACAAGCCCACCAGCCCATCTCCACTGACAACCCGCCCACGGGCGGTGTCACAGGCCGAGAGTACGACGAGCTCGCTGCCCAGGCGCAGCGGCAACCATTCGGGCACCGAGACGAAGCCGTCTCGCTCGGGGCTGTGACCGTCGGGCTTGAGGACCAGGCTGGAGAACTCCGGTCGCTGCGGGTCGAAGTAGCCGTGGGCGCTGAAGAGTACGTAGCGGAACCTGGCCAGCTCTCCTGTGGCGGACAGCGCGCGCAGCCGGGTCTCGGTGGCGTCGTCGCCCTGGATCTTTTGCACTTGCCCGGCGGGGAAGAGCGCGGCTACCTGGTCCATCTCGACCTGGGCAAAGGGCAGTCGCGGCCAGCTCAACGCGGCCAGCGAGGCGGCGCCCTCTTCGGCCGTCTGGCCGCTGCGCAGCAGGCTGGAGCGGCGGCCAACGCGGCCGCGATCGGTTCCGGCCAGCGCAAGCGGATAGCTCGGGGCGCCCAGGGCGAGCAGGCTGAGCGGCGAGGCCTCGCTGCGCGCGACGAGGCGCTCCTGCACGCGCTGCAGCACGGCCAGGCTGTGCACCAGTTGAAGCTGGGTGGTCTGACCCCAGGGGCGCCCCTGCCAGGGTAGCGCGTCCCAGGGCAGCAGCCACAGCGGGCCATCCGGCGCGATCAGGACCTGGCTGCCGACAGGCAGGTGGGCCGCCAGGGGCTGCAACAGCCGGGCCGACAGCACGGCGCCGAGCTCGGTAAGGGCCTTGGCATCCCGACGTTCGCCGGAGACGAGCTGGCGCAGACGCTCCACCTGCGGCCCCAGGTCCGGCTGAGCGCCGAGATCGACCCAACGCAACTCGCCCGTGGGCGCCAGCACGGCAGCACTGAGCTGCTGTCTGGCGTCAAGCATGAAGCTGAGATAGCGCTGATGGGCCTGCAGCAGGCGCGCACCCTCAGTGGCGCCGAGCGTGGGTGGTCGTGTCAACTGCGCGTAGCGGGGGGAGGCCTGAGCCAATTCGGCCTGGCGCTGGTACAGGGCCCGGCTCAGTGCCGTGGCGCGGTGGAGCAGGGCGGGACGCTCGGCAGCCGGCACGCCCTTGGCGAGCAGAGCACTGGCTTCAGCCAGCTCGGCCTGCTGCTGGCGCAGCGCGGTGAGGTCCGCCTGCGGCAGGGCGGCCTGCGCGGCAGCGTCTCCCTGAGCCATCTGCTCGACAAGCACGCGGGCCTTGAGCGTCTCGCTCAGGCGAAACGCCTCGCGCGACTCCGCATCGTTGCCGCTCTCGCGCAGGTGCGCGATCAGGGGCTGGTAGCCGTCCATCATGCTGCGCAGCCACACGCGCCTCAAGGCATCGGGCAGCTCGGTGGTGTGCAGCCGCTGTCGCTCTACAGTCTCGATCACCTGGCGCAGGGTGGCCATGGCTGCCGGCCGGTCACCAAGCGCGGCTTGCGCCCGCGCCAGGCCTAGCAGGCTCTCACGGCCATACTTGCTGCCTGACTGCCCGAGCGCCTCGTGCCCTCGGACGGCCGCCTGCCCATGCGCTTCGGCCTGCACCCATTGCCCCTGTCGGGCCAGCACCTGCCCCATCAGCACATGAGCGCGCAGAGCATAGGGGTTGAGCTCACTGCCGCTGCGCTCGAAGTGCGCCAGCAAACCGGTGAGCAGAGCCGTGGCGCGGGCCGTCTGCCCGTCGTCGATCAGGCCGCTGGCCAGGTTCACCCGCGCCACCTGCGCATAGGGGTGAGATGGGCCGAGGGCTTGCTGCGCGTGGCGGTCGGCCGTTTCAAAACTGGCGAGTGCCGCAGCCAGCCGACCAGCGGCCTTCTGCATGCTGCCGTAGCTGGTCAAGGACAGGGCCGTATCGCCATGGGCTGCGCCCAAGGTCTTGAGGCGCCCCTGCCAGGCAGCGCGGGCCATGGGCTCGGCCTCGGCCAGGCGCCCCATCTCGAACAGTGCCACGGCATAGTTGGACTGCGCGCTCAGCGTGTCGGCATGCAGCGCTCCGCTCACCGTCAGGTGGGTTCTGAAGGCGCGCTCGTGGGCGTGCAGGGCCTCCTGCCACTCGCCCAGCCAGGTCAACGTGACCCCGAGGGTCATCAAGGTGCCCAGCGTGGCCGGATGCTGTGCCCCGAGCATCCGCTCCTGTCGCGCCAACAGGACTTTCCCGTCGGACTTCACCGCCGCAAGGCGTCCGAGCTGCGCCAGAGAGATCAGCCGCATGGTGCCGTCCTCGAATGTGCGGACATCGTCCGCACCATGCACCTCGGCCCTGAGGGCAAGGGCCTCTTCCCGCAGAGGCAAGGCTTCGGCAGGACGGCCGAGCTCCGTCAGCGCAGAGCTCTGCAGCGCCAGCAGTGCGATGCTGCGGGGGTCGCGTTCGCCCCAGTCCCTGCGGGCCTGCGCAAGCGCTCGCACGGCCAGAGCGAGTGCGTCAGCGGGCTGACCGACGTCCATGAGGCGGACGATCTCCACTTCCTCCTGCGCCACGGGCACCGGGTTGGTGGACGCCTGCGCCAGGGCCACCGCCCAGGCCACACCCAGGATCATCAGTCCCAAGCCCCTCCTGCAGCACGTGCTTGCCGTCATGCTCTGCAGCCGCGCTTCGACAGCGGCCCCCCCTAGATGTTTGGCGCGCATGTTGCCACGCGACACTGCCAGACCGGCGCGCTGACAATTCGCGCCCGACACGATCTTCCTTCGCCAAGCAACTTTCCAGCGCCCCGCACGATTTGCATGCAGCGTCCTCTGTTTGATTCCCTGGCCTTTCTCGAAGCCCTGTCGCAAGGCGGGATCGTGGCCGAGCGGGCCGCCCGAGCGCTGATGCGGCATTACCGTCCGCTGTTGAAAGCGGCGCTGGTCAAGGCCGGCGTTGATGCCCGCGAGCGTGAAGACCTGGCCAGCGAGATCTTTTTCAAAGTCGTGACCCAGGCCCATGCGGTGCGCGCGCCCGAGGCCTTCCACAGCTGGCTGATGCGTATCGCCCAGCACGAGATCGCGGCGCATTGGGGGCGCCAGGCGAAGGAGCGCGCCGTGTTCGCGCCGCCACCGGCCCCGCCCGCCCACGAATCTGCCGACGACACCCTCGCCTGGCTGGCCCAGATGCCCGATGCCCAGGCCTCCGACCCCATCCTGGCGCGCTGCCTGCTGGGCCAGCTTGCGCGCTACAAGCAGGAGGCCCCGGCCGATTACGCCTGCATCGAGCTGCTGGCCCAGGGCTATGAGGACGAGGAGATTGCCCTCAGCATGGGCCGCCAGCCCGGCGGCATCCGCCAGCACCTCAGTCAGTGCTGCGCGGCGCTGATGCGCCTGCTGCGCCACTGCCTGGAGGGCGGCCGCACCCACAACTGGGCGCCCAAGCGGGGCCAGGCCAAGCCCAAGACCGGGAGCGATGCATGAAGCCCGACACGCAAGACCGACTGCTGGCCGCACTGCGCGGTGAGGCCGCCGAGCCTGGCGCGACTGATCCGAGCAGCCGCGCCGGGCGGCAGCTGCGCCGCCTGCTGCTCGACGAGTTGCAGGCCGATCAGCAGACCCAGGCCCTGGCCCGCGGGCAGACGGTCGCGGCCGCCGACGAGGCCCTGATCCAGCGGCTTCGCGCTGCCGGCGCCTTCCAGGCCACAGGCCGGCGGTCGCGCTGGCACGTGCTGGCGCAGCGCTGGTTGAACCTGCGAGGGTGGTTGGCCCTGCCGACCCTGGCCACGGCACTGGGCATGACCTTCGTGCTGCTGCGCCTGCAGCCTCTGCCCCCTGCGGACGACGGCGCCACCCAGTGGCGCGGCGCGATCGCCGTCCAGCAGGTCCAGGCGGCCGACCCCGCCGCCTGGGCGACCGAACTGCAGGCCGTGTTTGCCCAGCACCAGCAGCCCGTGCGCCGGGTGGCCCTGCCGCAGGGCGCCGGCATCGAGCTGCAAGCCCGCGTGCCCGCCGATGCGACGGCGCTACGCGCAGCATTGGTGGAGCGCCACGTGGTCGTGCCGGCCAACGGCCAGCTGTTGCTGCGGGTTGTTCCCACCCTGCAAACAGGGGGCCAAGCCCGCTGACAGATCGGCCACGCGGCCTTCCTCTCCGGTACCAGCCCCATGTCGCCGACGTGGGGCACCCACCGGAGGAGATCGATGCGCATCCATGCAGGCCTGCCAGCTCTGGCCTTGAGTGTGGGGCTGAGCTTGACAGGCACGGCCCATGCCATCACCTACAGCGTGGACGCGGGTGAGCTGGCTCTCAACAGCCGTTTCAACCAGTTCTACAGCTACTACACCGAGACGTCGGACGGTCAGCTGCAGGCGGCCGCCTTCTACTACGCCGAGTCGCATCGGTTCGCGCAGTCCGCCGAAACCGCCACCATCGCGCCCGGCGAGGTCCACCGCTTTGAATGGTTGTTCTCGGTCAGCCAGGCCACCACGCTGTCCGAGAACATCAGCGGCCTGGGTTTCGCGCAGTCGCCGCTGAGCGTCCAGCTGATGCAGGGCGACACCGTGCTGATCACGCTGCAACCCAAGGCCGGCCAGGCTGGGTTGGGCGTCAACTACGCCTTCCCGACCACGGCACTTGCCGCCCAGACGCCCTACCGCCTGCTTGTCTCCATGCAGGGCCCGACCGAGCTGGACCAGGGCTTTGCCTGGGGTGCCCTCATGGCGCTCGACGTGTCGGCCCCCGCCCCCTTGCCCGTCCCCGAGCCCGCCTCGGCCCTGTTGATGCTGGCCGGCCTGCTCGGGCTGCCTCTGCTGGCACGTCGCCGCCGCGCCGCATGAAGCGCATCCCGCACCTGCTGGGCCTGAGCCTGGCCTTGCTGGCCGCACCGTGGGCCAGCAAGGCCGACACCGTGCGGACCTCGTCCTACTGGCAGCTGGCCATCGGCGGCGTCGACCCGGAGACCGGCGCGCCCACAGGCTTGCTCATCGAATGACTGGATGCGCCCGACACCGCGCCCGCCACTGATTCCACCTCCACCACCCCACACCATGACCCTTCGCCCCTTCGCCCTGTTCATCGCCCTGGGCCTGGCCCTGTCCACCCAGGCGGCCCAGGCCACCAGCTTCGAGCTGGCCCCCGACCCAGCCCTGCCGCAGCCGGCACTGGCTGGCAACTTCCCCAAGGCCGGGGATCTGTGGCGGGGCATCGCCCAGTCGTTCACGGCACTGGATGCCCGCACCAGCTTCAGCGCGCACTTCGTCGGCCTGGTGGATGAGACCGTGGCCGTCGAGTTGACGCTGCTGGCCGGTGAGCTCGACGCCAGCGCCGTGCTGACGCGCACCCGGGCCTGGCTGCCCGCCGGCGCGGTGGCTCGCCAGGAATGGCTGGCGTTCGATCTCAGCGCCGTCGCGCTGACACCCGGTGCCCGCTACACCGCGCTGCTGACCCTGCCGGGCGCTGAGCTGCCGGCGCCGGAGCATGAGTCCGGCGTGGCGTTCAGCGTGGGATGGATGACCGGAACTGCCCAGCCTTACGCCGACGGCGCCCTCTTCGCCTATGGCAGTGGCGGCAGCCACGCGCTGACGGTGATCGATGGGTTTGAGGCGGACATGGCCTTCCGGCTCGACGCGGCGACGGCCCCCGTGCCCGAACCCGCCAGCGCTGCGCTGCTGCTCGGCGGCCTGCTGGGGCTGGCCGGCTGGCAGCGCGTACGCGCCACACCCATGACCCGGAGCACCGACGCATGAAAGCACTGATCCCGGCCGCCCTCGCCGTGCTGCTCGTCGCACCTTTGGTCGCCAGGGCCGAACTCGTCATCACTGACTGGCAGACTGCCGGCGACCAGGCGCTGATGTGGGACACCGTCAGCAACCGGGAGTGGTTACGGCTGGACCACACGGCCGGACTGAGCTACCAGCAAGTGGGCGCGCAGCTGGGTGCTGGCGGTGCCCTGAGTGGGTTCACCCAAGCATCGGCTTTGGACGTCGGGCTCCTGTTCGACAACGCAGGCCTGGTGCCTTCCTACCCGGCACCGGACGCTGCGGCCAAGCTCTTCGTCTCTCTTTGGGGGCTGACCACCTGGGACGAAGCCAGTGGCTACACCACAGTCCGGGCCATCACTTCGGAGTGGTACGAAGAGGCCGCCACGCTGATCGCTGCACAGACTGCAAGCACGGTAGTAGCAGCCACCGGCAGCCACTATCAGTACGTGGCCATGGTGGCCTACGGCGGGCTGGTACCTGATAGGCCCAGCTGGTCCAACACGACTGGCACCACGATTTCAGGGAGCGAAGCACGCGCCGACACCGGCTCCGCGCTGTGGCGCCTGCGTGCCCAGGACGCCCCCGCCACGCCGCTGCCCCTGCCGGGTTCGTTGTCCCTGGTCGCATTGGGGCTGCTGGCTGCCGCTGGCGGCAGCCAGCGCCGTGGAGCGCGCTGAAGAACACAAGAAGCCCATGAACAAGAAGATCGCTGTCATCAAACCCGCCCTCCTGCCCATCTCGCTGGCCGCAGTGCTGCTTAGCGCCTGCGGTGGCGGCGGCGGCTCGGAGGCCCCGGCAAGTCCTGTCTCCATCCAAGGGCGGGTCGCCGACGGCTACTTGCGCGGGGCAACCGTGTTCTGGGACTGCAACGGCAACCAGTCGGCGGACAGCAACGAGCCCAGCACAACAACGGCTGCACACGGCGCCTACGAATTGGCCGTGGCGCCCTCCGCAGCCTGCCAGCTGATCGCACACGTCGGGCCTGATGCCATCGACGAAGACCAGCCGCTGCAGACCGTGGGGCTGAGCTACACACTGCTGGCCGCGCCCGGCCGACACGAGTTCATCAGCCCGCACACCACACTGATCGCCGGGCAGCTGCGGATCGGCGCCGCCAAGTCAGTGGAAGAGGCCGACGCCCTGGTGATCAAGCAACTGGGGCTGCCGGCCTCGGCGCTGAGCAACTACCTGCCCGCCACGACAGACGCCCAGCGGCAGATGCACTCGCTGGCCCAGCAGGCGCGCGAGCTGCTGCAGCAGGGCAGCGGCAAGCCTGACGAGATGGCCAAGGGCGCGCTGACCGCGCTGGGCGAACGGCTGACCGTGCCAGGCGTGCGGGCCAGTGCGCTGCTGGGGCTGCTGCCCTACGACTACCGGCCCGGCTGCCTCAGCTGCACACTGGCCGAGTGGTTCCAGCCCAACGAGAACCACCGCGCGCTGCGCGCCGTCAACAGTGCCGACGCGGCGGACAACGCCGCGCTGGACGGCGTGGCGGATCTGATCAACCAGAAGGGCATGGTGCGCTACGGCACGACGCTGGTGTGGGACCAGCTGGACGACGCGTCGCTGCAGCAGGCGGCGATGGCCATCAACAAGCGCGAAGGCCTGACGCGCGACCCGGCGATGCGCGCGCGGATCGAGAAGTACCGCCAGGAGCGCATGGCGCTGGAAGCGAGCGCCGGCAAGGCCTTTGCCGAGATCACGGAATACCGCCTAGGGCGCAGCATCAAGGACTTTTTTGTCAGCGATCCAGACGCGTTCTTCAATTTCGCACTTGAAGACGCGACGATTGCGGCCAACGTGGCCATCGACGTCATGGTCATCGGGACGCCGGCACGCAAGCCAGGGCGCCCCTCAGCCAAGCTACTGGCTTGGCGAAAGAAGAACGCCGCAGACCTGAAGAAGATCGACGCCGTCTTCAAGAACTCACTGTTCGGCCTTAAGGCGACGAAATGCTCCAAGGCAATGGTCGACCTCGAGAATGCGCCGCCCGAGGAGCTCGTCGATTCGGCCGTTTCGCTGGTCGCTGGTTGCGGCGACTTCCTGCTGGGCGGCATGACGGAAGTTCAGCGCATCAGCAAGTCGCGCAAGACCGCTACCGATGCCAGCCGGATGCTGCTGACCAATGGTGCCGGCGTCTATGACGGGCTGACCGAAGAGCAGCTGAACCTGGCCTTGACGAAGCGGATCGTCGCGGCGTCGGACAGCCTGATCCAGGGCGTGGCCTTGATGGCGCCCAACGCGGCAAGCGAGAAGGTCTTTGCATGGCTGGACCTTGGCGTGCAGACAGCTAGCGCGTTCATCGCCGCCTGGGAGCTGGAGATCGCCTCCACGAAGAAGCTGGACGAAGTCCACAAGGCCGCCACAGATCGTTTGATACAAGAGGTCGACAAGGCCCGGCGCAGCTACTTCATCGCCTACCTGAGCCTGTTCTCCGGCTACTTCCGGGTTGTCGACACGGCTCAGGCCTCCTGGGTCAGCGGCGTCACCGGCACCGCCGACGGTTCGGGATGGCTGCTCGACGTGCAGGGCCGGCAGCTTCCTGCCGCCGCCCTGCCCATCACCCTGGACGGCCAGGCCTGCGCATTGGCCGGCACCGCCACGGCCACGGCGCACCAGTACCGATGCACGGCCGCCGCGCCCGGCACGCGCGAGGTGGCACTGACAGACGCCGACGGCCCCGCCGGGCTGCCGCGCAACGTGACGCTGCAGGGCTCGGCACCCGGCGTGTGGACGGGCTGGGACGGCAAGAAGTTCGTCACCAGCGAGGTCACCCTCAGAGACGGCTATGTCACCAAGACCACATCCAACTGGGGCTCTCTGCGCCTGCGCCTGGCCACGGCCGTGGACGGCGACAACTTCCGGCTGGAGCTGCGTGCGAAGAACGACCCGTTCCTGGGCGGCACACCGGCCTATGACCTGGGCTTCGCACTGAGCAACGACTTCTCTTCCGGCAAGTTCACCTCCACGGGCACCGAGGAGCCGACCCGCCAGGTGTCGTTCACGATGACCAACGGCTACTTCCGCGACTTCTTCATCGTCAACAGCGACGCCAGGGACTCAGGCTGGCTCAGCCAGTCCGGCGCCGTGAGCACCACGGGATGGCGCCACTACGTGCTGGAAACCCGGGACCGGACCGTCAGGCTCCACGTCGACGGCGTGCTCACCTACAGCCACCCTTACACCGGCAACGTCGGCCCACTGGACACCTTCGTCATCGGCGGCAAGAACAACCTGCAGATGGAAGTGACGAGCCTCAAGTTGACGTCCGGCCGATAGACCCTCGCGCCTGCCTGCGTGGCAGATCGCCCCAGAAAGCACCGACATGAAAAGACCCTTTGCCGTCATCACCCCCGCGCTGATTCCGAGCGCCCTCGCCACGCTGCTCACCGCCTGCGGCGGTGGCGGGTCGTCGAGCCCCGCCGAGCCGCCCAAGCCGGCGGCCGTTGTCGTCACGCCGGCCGCCGACACGGCCACGCTGCCGTGGAACCTGCCCGGCACGATCAAGGTGCTGGCCAACGACACGGCCAGCCGCGGCGCGCTGACGCTGTCGGCCGTGGGCACACCGGCCAACGGCACGGCCAAGCTCGTCGGCAACGACGTGGAGTACACGCCCAAGGCCGACTTCGTCGGCACCGACACCTTCAGCTACACCGCCAAGGCCGAGGACGGCGTGACCGCCAACGGCACGATCACGCTGACCGTGCAGGCCGCGCTGACCCTCAAGGGCGTGGTGACCGACGGGCCGATTGCCAACGCGGCCGTCACGGCCAAAGTTGGCACGCAGAGCTTCACCACGACGGCAGACGCTCAAGGCGCGTACAGCCTGGCCGTGACGACCTCGACGCCCGCCGACGCGGTGCAGCTCAGCGCCAACGGCGTGGGGGCGCAGTCGCACGTGAAGCTGACGGCCACGCTGGGCGACCTGGCCAGCCTCTACAAGCAGGCCGACAAGGCCGGCGTGCTGGCCGGCGCCGGCGTCACGCACTACTCGACGGCGCTGGCCGCGCTGCTGGCCGACGCCAACGCCGGCCAGGCGCCGGCCACGGTGGCCAAGGTGGCCGAACTGGGCCGCAGCGTCGCCCCCGAGCGGCTGCTGGAGCTGGCCACCGCGATCAAGCTGGTGGTGGACAAGGGCGTGCCCCTGCCCACGGGCGTGGCCGACACGAGCGCGCTGGTCGCCAACCCCGGCACGTCGACCCAGCTGCAGGCCTTCATCACCCAGCAGCAGACCGCCAACGCCGCCCAGCTGGCCGCGACGCGCGACGAGGTGCTGGCCGCCGCCGGTGTGCCGGGCGCCAGCTTCGCGCCGACGGTGGCGACGCAGCGTTTCTTCTACGTCACCCAGCTCGGCGCCATCGGGGCGACGCAGGTGGTGTTCCAGCCTGACGGCACGGGGCGCCTGACCACGCAGGAGGCAGACAGCACCGGCAAGTGGAGTTTTGATGCCACGCTGGGCGACGTCGTCTTCAGCCTGGACACGCCGCGCAGCAACACCGGCACCGCGACGGACCCGGCCACCGGGCAGATCTACGAGGTGCGCCAGGACATCGACCTCTACCGCCTCAAGCAGATCGCGGGCGATGCCCAGACCGGCTCGGCCGTGATGCAGATCCGTGCCCGCACCGAGATCCTCAGCGGCGCGCGCAAGGGCGAGACCCAGACCCTGTGGAGCAACGCGCTGCACAAGTTCACGACGCAAGCGCAGATGACGCCCTTCAAGGCCAGCGAGTTCAGCGCCGGCATGAAGTTCGCCGGCATCGCACCGCTGGCCGACATCGGCCTGTCCTTCAACACCCGCAGCGGCGCCGACATCCTGGAGCTGACCGGCGCCACCACGGCCCGCCTGCTGCGCAGCGGCGAGCAGCTGGCCTGGAAGGTCGGCGACGACGGCGCGCTCGTCATCGGCCAGGGCGACCTGGAACGCCGCTACTACGACCTGGGCCTGCCCGACGGCTTCAATGTGATCAAGTGGCTGGCGGTCAAGACCATTCGCGCCGGCGCGCTGCAGAGCGTGGACGTGGTGCCTGCCACCAGCCTGGACGACGGTGGCTTCGTCGGCACGCTGCTGGGTCCGCGCTGGGCCGCCCAGCTGGGCCGAGTCACGACGTCCGGCGTGGGGTCAGGGCTGGACTACGTCTTCCAGCAGGATGGCAGTGGCCAGCGCTTCTCGGTGAACCTCGTCAACGGCACCGAGACGGCACAGAACCTGCGCTGGAGCGCCGACTGGGCTCGCGGCAGCGCGCTGATCAGCACGCTGACCGGCAACGGCACGGTCTCCAACATCCGCGAATGGCGCCCGCTCAACAGCGACGCCACGGGCAGCTGCTTCAGCGTACTGGAACAGGTGCGCACCGCCCAGGGGATTGCGTCCGGGCCCTGGCGCCTGAACGTGCTGACGCGCGACCGCTGCAGCGGTGGCAGCACGGCGCCAGCCACGCCGGCTGCGCTGGGCACGCTGGTCAGCAGCAACGGTGAGAAGTTCGCGCTGCGGGTCAGCCTGACGCTGGACGCCAAGGGCCTGATCACAGGGGGCGACTACGACTTCCACACCACCAAGGGCACGCTCACCCCCTGCACCGCCACACCCGACAACACCGGCCCCAACGGCAGCTGCTTCGGCAGCAACAACAGCATCAGCACCAGCAGCCAGAGCGGCGCGATCCCGCGCACCGGCACCACCACCGCCATCACGCTGGACGTCGGGCCGGACAGCTGGGGCTACCGCTTCACCGGCACGCTGACCGGCAAGGTCTGGAGCGGCAGCTTCACCAAGGCCAGCACCGCCAACTCGGCCTACACCGACACGGGCACGTTCTCGGTCGAGGTCAGCATCCCCTGACGCCTCGCGGCCTCCACCTTCAACCACCCCTCGGGAACACCATGTCACTCAAGACCGCCATCGCCGCCCTGGCACTCGCGCTGGGGCTGCCGGCCCAGGCCGTGCAACTCCCCAGCGACCCATCCCGGCCGCTGATCCTGAATTTCGACTTCACGGAGTTTTCGCCCACGCCGCCGTATGGTTCTGTGGCTTTCAGGCTGTCTTACGAAACCAGCGGAACGCCAACAACGATTCACTTCGTCTGGTTTGACGGCCTTGATGGCAGCGGGTCTTCGTATGACGTCACGCTGCCATTGGACTTCTACACGGCCTTCTCGTATCCAGGCTTTTCAGCTGGCTGGACGGGCCTCACTGACGGCACGTTCTCGATGGGCTTGTACGACCCCACGGGCCTGGCCTCGGTCACGGACTTTCAAGCAATGGGCGTTCGCTCCGTGGCTGGCCAAAGACTCACGACACCCGTTATCGCTCACTCGCTCACGCCCGTCCCCGAACCCACCTCCGCCGCCCTGCTGCTGGCCGGTCTCGCAGGCCTGGCCTGGCGCCGCCGGGCGCTGCGCGGCTGAGCCGGCAAACGCTGGGCGCGGGGCGGCCCTCTAGGATGCGGTGATGCCCACCGCCCCCACCCGCCCCTGCCCCTCCTGCAGCAACGCATTGCAGGTGCGCACGCTGCCCGCCCAATACGGCAGCGAGGTGGAGATCGACTTCTGCTTCGGCTGCCACGGCCTGTGGTTCGACCAGATGGAGAACCTCAAGCTGTCGCCGACGGCCGTGGCCACGGTGTTCAAGGCCATGCACCAGCACCGCGACGCACCGCGCACGCCGCTGGCCCCGCGGCTGGCCTGCCCCACCTGCCAAGACCCGTTGGTGCAGGGCTTCGACGTCGTCAAGAGCGGCCGCTACATCACGCACCGCTGCGCCAGCCGGCATGGCCGCTTCAGCAGCTTCTCGTCCTTCATGATCGAGAAGGGCTTCGTGCGCCAGCTGACACGGCCCGAGATCGCCGACATCGCCGCCAAGGTGGGAGCCATCCACTGCAGCGCCTGCGGCGCGCCGGTGGACCTGCGCAAGGAAGACGCTTGTTCGCACTGCCGCACCGCGCTGTCGCTGCTGGACCCGCTGGCGGTCGAGCGGGCGCTGCAGACCTACGCACAGGCGCCGGCACAACCCGACTGGGGCAACGCAGGTGACGTGGCCGATGCCATCGTGGCGCTGGAGAAGGAACGCTCGCGCCAGCAGCGCACGCAGCCGGGCGCAGCGCTGGCCCTGCCCACTGGGGGCGTGCTCGGTGTGGACCTCCTGAGCGTGAGCCTGGGCCTGCTGGCCCGCCTGTGGGACGACTGAAAGTCCGCGCGACCCCGCGGATTTCGCGGGGCTGCGATGATGCGCGCCCCCTCTTGCAGCCCCTGCCAACCGCCATGATGAGCCCGCGCCTTCGCCCCGTCCTGTCCGCCTTGCCTCTGCTGCTGAGCCTGGGCCTCGCACACGCCGCACCGTCGCTGGAAACCGTCGTTGACGGCCTCAAGACGCCTTGGGGCCTGGCCTTCCTGCCCGACGGCCAGCTGCTCATCACCGAGCGCGACGGCACCCTGCGCACGGCCAAGGCCGGCGCCAAGCCCAGCGCGCCCATCCAGGGTGTGCCGGCGGTCGACGCGGTCGGCCAGGGCGGCCTGCTGGACGTCGTCACCGACAGCGATTTCGCCCGCAACCGCACGATCTACTTCTGCTACGCCGAGCCCGGCGCCGACAAGACCAATGGCACCGCGCTGGCCAGCGCCAAGCTCAGCGCGGACAACCGCCGGCTGACGGACGTGAAGGTCATCTTCAGCCAGAAGCCCAAGATGGAAAGCCGGCTGCACTTCGGCTGCCGCATCGCCGAGGCGCCGGACGGCAAGCTCTTCCTGAGTCTGGGCGAGCGCTACAAGGGCATGCAGCAGGCGCAGACGCTGGACAACCACTTCGGCAAGATCGTGCGCATCGGCAAGGACGGCAGCGTGCCGGCCGACAACCCCTTCGTCGGCACCGCCGGCGCGCTGCCCGAGATCTGGAGCCTGGGCCACCGCAATTCGCAGGGCCTGGTGCTGGACGACAAGGGTCTGCTGTGGGAACACGAGCACGGCCCGCAGGGCGGCGACGAGCTCAACCTCATCAAGCCAAAGCTGAACTACGGCTGGCCCGTCATCACCTACGGCGAGAACTACGGCGGCGGCAAGATCGGCGACGGCCTTGCCGCCAAGGCAGGCATGGAGCAGCCCAACGTGAAGTGGGTGCCTTCCATCGCGCCGGCGGGCCTGGCCAAGCTCAAGAGCGCGGCCTATGGCACGTCCTGGCAGGGCAGCTTCTTCATCGGCTCACTGAAGTTCGGCCATCTGGAGCGCGTGAAGCTGGGCGCGGATCACCGCGTCGTCGAACAGGAACGCCTGTTCCCTGACACCGGCCGCATGCGCGACGTGCGCGAAGGCCCCGATGGCCTGCTCTACCTGGTGCTGGAAGGTGCGGGCAAGGTCGTCCGTGTGGTGCCGGCCGCCCGGTGACGAAAGCCCTGTAGGGCGGGTCGTGACCCGCCATTCGGCGGCAGGTGTGCAGCGCCTCCTGCCAAGCGGCGGGTCATGACCCGCCCTACGCGAAGGCCCGCGCCGGGCTTTGCCACCAACCCGCAGCGACGCAAGACCCCCCATGAGCCTCATCGCTGCTAGCGCACTGGCCATTCAACTCGACACCCTCGTGCTGCACGGCCGCGCGGCGGCGCCCGTGCTGGCGCTGGAGCGTGTGGACGCCGTCACGCTGGCCCGTGACGCCGACGCTCAGGACCCGGCCCAGGCGCTCGCGCGCACGCTGGCGCGCGTGCCCGGCGTCTATGCCGCCAACCGCGGCAACGATGCGCAGGACCTGCAGCTGTCCAGCCGCGGCTATGGCGCGCGGGCCAGCTTCGGCGTGCGCGGCCTGCGGCTCGTCGCCGACGGCATTCCCGCCAGCACCCCCGACGGCCAGGGCCAGTTGGGCCACTGGCTGATCGCCGACGCGGCCGCGATGGAGGTGCTGCGCGGCCCGTTCTCGGCGCTGTACGGCAGCGCCAGCGGCGGCGTCATCGCGCTGCAAAGCCGCTGGCCCGCGGCCGAGCGCACGCTAGCCGCGCTGGCGCTGGGCAGCTTCGGCTTGCGTCAGGCCAGCATGAGCCTGGACCGCCTGCCCGGCGCTGACCAGGCCCTGAGCCTGACTGCCCAGCTCACGCAGCGCGACGGCTGGCGCGCCCACAGCGCCAGCGAGCGCCGCCTGGCCCAGGCGCGCTGGCAGTTGCGCGCGCCGGGCCAGCAGTTCCTGGCCGTGCTGCAGCTGCAAAGCCAGCCCGCCGACGACCCGCTGGGCCTGACGGCCGAGCAGTTCGCGGCCGACCCGCGCCAGACCGCATCGCAGGCCACGGCCTTCAACACCCGCAAGACCGCCGAGCAGCAACAGCTGGGCCTGCGCTGGCAGCGCGAGGTGGACGAGCGCCTGCGCCTGCAGGTGGCTGGCTGGTGGGGACACCGCGCAGTGGACCAGTGGCAATCCATCCCGCTGAACGTGCAAAACGCGCCCACGCACCCCGGCGGCGTCATCGCGCTGCGGCGCGGCTTTGGTGGCCTGGACGCGCGGCTGAACTGGGCGCTGCTGGCCGACCACGAGCTCACGCTGGGCTGGGCCGTGGAGGCCCAGCGCGACGCACGGCGCGGCTACCTCAGCAACGCAGGCGTCACCGGGGCACTCAAGCGCGACGAGACCAACCACGCGCTGTCCAGCGAGCCCTATGCGCAGTGGCGCTGGACGCCCACACACGACTGGGAGCTGCTGGCCGGCCTGCGTGCCAGCGCGCTGCGCATGGACAGCGAGGACCGCTTCCTGGCCAATGGCGACGACAGCGGCGCGCGGCGCTTTCGCGGCGTGCAGCCGGTGGCCGGCCTGGCCTGGCGGCCCAGCGAGGGCCAGGTCTTGCGCCTGGCGCTGGGCCGCGCTGCCGAGTCGCCCACGCTGACCGAGCTGGCCTACCGCAGCAGCGGCAGCGGCTTCAACACCGAGCTGCGCGCGCAGCGCAGCCAGCAGGCCGAGCTGGGCTGGGAGTGGCGCGCGGGCGCCCGCCGCATCGCGCTGAGCGCCTTCCAGGCCCGCACGCGCGACGAGATCAGCGTGCTGCAGAGCAACGGCGGCCGCACCGTGTTCACAAACGCCGCGCAGACGCGCCGCAGCGGCCTGGAGGCCGCCGCCACGCTGCCGCTGGCGCGCGACTGGGCGCTGGACCTCGCCGCCACGCAACTCCACACCCGCGTGCTGGCCACCGGCCGGCCGCTGCCGGGCGTGCCGGCCCGCCACGGCCAGGCCGAGCTGCGCTGGGCCCGCGCCGGCTGGGACGCCGCGCTGTCACTGCAGGGCCGCGCCCGCCTGCCGGCCGACGACGCGGGCACGGCGGCAGCGGCCGGGGGCGGGCTGTGGGGCCTCACGCTGGGCGGCCCGCTGGCGCCCGAGTGGCGCTGGCGCCTGCGCGCCGACAACCTGCTGAACCGCGCGACGGCCGCCAGCGTCATCGTCAACGAGGCCAACCGCCGCTTCTTCGAGCCGGCCGCGCCGCGTGGCTGGAGCGTGTCTTTGAGTTGGCTGCCGCGCTGAGCGCCGTTGCGGCCAGAGCGCGTGGTCGACGATGCCAGGTGCGGCACAGGAAACGACCGCAGGCAGCTTGATCAGCTCATGCGGCACGCATCCAACGCCCATGGTGCTGCACCGCGCCTTCAGTGGCCAGCTGAGGGCCTGAAAATGCGCTCAACCCTGCACGACACTTCACCTCATGCTGAACCATCTGCACCTGAGCAATGTTGGCCTGGCGCCTGACCTGCGCATCAACTGGGCGCCGCGCATCAATCTAGTCACGGGCGACAATGGGCTGGGTAAGAGTTTTCTGCTGGACTTGGCCTGGTGGGCACTGACCCGTACCTGGGCGGGGGCCGTTGCCTTGCCTGCCACTTCGGCCAAGAAGCCCACACTGGGCTACGGCGTTCAGGGCGCTGGCAGCAAGGCAACCAAGGTGGAGTCGGAATTTCGCCGTGCAGATGCCTCGTGGCCTCTGCCAGCGGGCAAGCCGCCCATGCCCGGCATCGTCATCTACATCCGCATTGACGGTGGCTTTTCCGTCTGGGATCCGGCGCGCAACTACTGGCGCACAGACCCGGGCCGCCCCTCTGCGTATCACTTCCAGGCGCCGCAAGTGTGGGACGGACTGGATCTGAACGGCCAGCGCGTTTGCGAAGGGCTGGAGCGCGACTGGGTGAACTGGCAGCAAGGCCAGAAGCCCCAGTTTGCAGCGCTTGAGAGCGTGCTGCGAGCGTTGTCGCCTCCAGGTGAGCCCCTGCGTGCTGGCGGCGCACAGCGGGTGTTCATTGGCGAAGGGCGTGACCGGCCAACGCTGCTGGTCGGTGGCCAGACGGTGCCGGTGGCGTTGGCGTCTGCCGGCGTGCGCCGGGTACTGGCGCTGGCCTACTTTCTGGTGTGGGCCTGGCACGAGCACCGCGAGGCTGCACGGCTGCTGGGCAAGCAGCCCGAAGAACGCCTCGTGCTGCTGTTCGACGAGCCCGAAACCCATTTGCACCCCCGCTGGCAGCGAGTGATCTTGCCCAGCCTATTGGCAGCCATTGACAGCTTGCGCGGCGACCAGAGCCGGGCGCCACAGTTGCTGGTGGCCAGCCATTCGCCGCTGGTGGCCGCGTCGCTGGAGCCCTTGTTTGACAGCGCGCAGGATGATCTGATGCACCTGGGTGTGCACAGCGGGCAGGTGCTCGTGCGTCAGGGCCTTTGGGCCAAGCAGGGTGATGCGACCAACTGGCTGGTATCAGACATCTTCGGGCTGGAGCAAGCGCGCTCACTGGACGCCGAGCGGGCTATCGAGGCCGCCGAGGCCTTCATGCGAGGCGACAAGCCCTTGCCCAAGGGGCTGGACAGCAAAGCCGCCATCAACAGGCAGTTGCAGCGCCTGCTGGCGGCCGAAGACGACTTCTGGCCACGCTGGTTGGTGGAGACCGGCGCCTTGCCCAGCGTCGGCTCCAGCAGCCCACCCAAGGCCAAGCCGGCGCGAAAGGCACGCCAATGATTGCGGTCAAGCAGGTGCGCACGCCACTCGATTTTGACGCAAAGGTGAAGACCCCTGGCAACGCTTGGCTGGCGGCTAATCCCAGCACACCACGCCCGCCAGCACTGTGGGCGCCCTTCACGGAAGCGCTGGCCAGCGGCTTTGAAGAGCGCTGCGGTTATGGTGCGATGTTCGTGCCGGCCGACGGTACGGTGGACCATTTCCTCAGCGTCAAACACCACCGCGCGCTGAGCTACGAGTGGGGCAACTACCGCTATGTATCGGCCGCCATCAACGCATCCAAGAAGAACGCCGACGACACGGTCTTGGACCCTTACGAAGTGGGCGACGGCTGGTTCGAAATCATCCTGCCATCGCTGCAGTTGTGTACGACCGACCGGGTGCCCCAGGCCGCGCGTGCCAAAGCTGAATTCACCTTGACCCGGCTGAAGCTGCGCGACGGCGAGAAAGTCATCCGACAGCGGCGAGCTTGGTACCGGCTGTACCTGGACGGCAAGTTGACGCTGGACGGGCTGGCTCAGGTTGCTCCGCTGATTGCGGTTGCGGTGCGGCGGCAGACGGGGGCCGTGCCGTAACCAAGCACGCGTCAAGACTGTCGCCGCCTGGCCTCGGCGCTGAGGCCGTTCAGCGCGTCCTCCCTCCGCCAGGTTGATCAGAAACCTCGGACGCCGCCGATGGGCTGCCCGGTGAACCCCGCGGCGGCGGCGGAGCCCCCCCTCTGCGTCTGGCCCGGCCGGCTGCAGCTGAATGCCGGCGCGCGCGAGGCGACGTTCCGGCTGGACGTGAAGACTGGCGGCAGGCCGCTGCCCGTCACCGAGGGCGACGGCCACCCGGCCGTGTGGCTGGCGCCGGGCACGCATGTCGTCGAAGGGCGCATCGCCTGGGCGCAGACGCCCGATGGCGACGGCCGGCTGTGGCTGCGCTCGGTGGCCAGCCCGGCCGAGGCGAGCGACAGCGTCACCGTGCAGACCGAGCGCCTCGTCGACGACGACCTGCCGCTGACCGTGACGACCGCCTACGAGCTGCGCGTGGCCGGCCGCTCGCGTGCCGTCGAGCTGCCCGCCGCACTGCTGCCGGGCCTTCGCGCCATGCAGCTGGACAGCCCGCTGCCCGCCTGGCCAAGGACGGCCGCCTCGTCATGCAAGCGCCCAGCAAGTGCTGAGCGGCACCAGTCACCGCACGCGGCCGGCCGCCCGCGCGCCGGCCAGCAGCAAGGCGCCGCCCAGCGCCGCCAGGGCCAGCAACGACCCCACCGGCCCCTGCGGCCGGGCCGGCGGCGGCGCATAACGCGGCAGGCGGGCGAAGTCGTCCATGCCGTAGCGCCGCTCGTCGAACAGGTAGGGGTAGTGGTGCTCACGCAGCCGGGTGTGGAAGGCGGTGATGGCGTCCTGGTAGGCCAGCTGGGCGCCCAGGTCGGTGCCAGCGATGCGGTGCAGCACGGCCTGCAGGCCCACGCCGGGCAAGGCCACGCCCAGACCGTCGGTCGCGCGCTGGCGCGCCATCAGGGCCTCGCGGTAGGCGGCCACCTGCGGGGCCACGGCCTCGTCGCCCAGCTGCTGGAAGGCGTAGTACCACTTCCAGTGGAAGCCGGCCGGCAGTGGCGCGGTGTGCTGCCACTGCGGGTGGCTGCGGAAGAAGCGCGCCAGCGTGGCCTCGCGCGACAGGTCCCACGCGCCGTGCACGGCCTCGCGCTGGGCCAGCATCAGCGCCACGCCCTGGCCGACCGGCACGCTGCGCGCCAGCACTGCGTGGCCCAGCGTGGGCAGCACCAGCGTCAGGCCAACCCAGGCGCCCATCAGCACCAGCGCATGGGCCACCGAGCCGGCGTCGCGCGCGCCCACCCACAGTGCCAGCCCGATCCAGCAGGCGGCATAGGCCAGCACCGCCACGGCTACCAGGCCCAGGTGGCCCGCCGGCATGCCGCTGACGATGGCGCCCGCTGCCGCCGGCAGCAGCAGCGCCGCCGTGGCCAGCCCGGCGCGCAGCACAGCGCGGCGCAGCCACAGGCCACGCCCGGCGCCGGGCAGCGCGCGCAGCAGCGCCAAGCGGCCGGACTGGCGCTCGCTGCTGACCAGGTCGTGCAGCAGCACGATGAGGAACAGCGGCAGCAGGTAGACGGCCACGAAGGCGAAGTCGAAGCGCCCGGCCAGCGCCAGCTCGGGGTTGAAGGTCTCGCCCTCGTGCAACTGCGACTGCAGCGCCAGCGCCCGCACGCGCAGCACATACGGCGTGGCATCGCGCAGGCCCAGGGCCAGGTAGGCCGCCGGTGAGGGCGGGTCCCAGGTGGTCAGGAAGGCGTAATAGGCCACCGTGCCGGCGTCGCCGTAGCGGGTCAGGCGCGGCGCCTGCGCGGCCAGCTCCTGGTGCTGCAGCTCGGCCACGCGGGCGATGGTGTCGTGCTGGCGTTGCACCTCGCGCAGGCCCAACCCAACGGCCACGCTGGACAGCACCGCCAGCAGCAGCAGGGCAGCCACGGCGCCGCGTGCGCGCAGCAGCAGCCGCCACTCGTGTCGCCACGCACTCATGGCCGGCCTCCGCCGAGGCGGCGCGTGGCCAGCGCCAGCGCGCCGCCCAGCAGCAGCAGCCAGCCGGCCAGCACACCGGCCAGGGGCAGCGTGCGACGCAGCGCGTCGGCCGGCGGCTCGGGCGTGAAGCGGAACTCGGCCAGGCCCTGCCAGTGCTCGCGGCCGATGCGGCTCTCGCGGCTGTTGCGGTCGGTGGCCCAGCTCAGGCGCTCGGCCTGCATGCGATTGAGCGCCTGCACCAGCGCGTAGCGGTGCGCCTCGGCCTGGGCCATGAAGCGGCTGTAGGCCAGCAGGTCGGTGCCGGCCGCGCCCATGGACAGGCGGCGCAGCGCGATGGCCGGGCTGAGCAGCGCGAAGCCGCCCAGGCGGGCCAGCTGCGCCTGCTGCAGCGCCAAACCGTCGCGCGCATGGCGCGCGAACAGCGCGCTGGTCAGGCGTTCGCCCTCCTGGCCCACCAGGCCCTTGTAGTTGACCGGCAGGTCTTCCACTCGCGACACGCCGTACTGCGCCAGCACGCGCTGGCGGAAGGCGCTGAAGTAGGGGTCGTCGGGGTTGTGGCTGTCGCCCAGCGCGGCCAGCTCGCGGGCCACGGCGATGTCGGTCTCCAGCCGCGTGGGCAGGGCCAGCGTGGCGGTGACGAGCTCTGGCGCCAGGCGCGGCAGCAGCACCACGCACACGGCCCAGGCGGCCAGCAGGGCCAGCAGCGCATCGCGCCCGCGCCGCGCCAGCGTGGACGCCAGCACCACGCCCAGCACCCACAGCCCCAGCCAGGCTGCGTGCGCCAGCCCCAGAGCCAGCGCAGCCCCGGCGCTGGCGGGCGCAGCAACGGCGATGGCCGTCAGCGCCACGGCCGCCGGCAGCAGCATGAGCCCGGCCACGGCCAGCAGCGCCAGCCCCTTGCCGGCCACCAGCGCACGGGGCGGCAGGCCCTGGGCCAGCAGCACGCGCAGCGTGCCGCGCTCGCGTTCGCGCGCAACGGCCGCATGGCCGATGAACACCAGCAACAGCGGCGCCAGCACCTGCAGCACGAAGGCCGGCGTGAGCTGGCCGAAGCGCAGCAGCAGCGACGACTGGCGCACATCGCCGAAGTTGGCGCTGTTCTGGCGGTGGCCTTCCAGGAACAGCGTGTTGCCGGTGTAAGGGTCGATGCCGGCGTCGAAGGCGGCCAGCGGGTTCAGCGGCCGGAACACGAAATGCCCGTAGTGCACCATGCGGTGCGGGTGGCGGTCGGGCTGGGTCTCGAATGCATGGTCCACCTGAGCCTGGTGGCGCGCGCGCTCGGCGGTGGCGGCCTGGCGCTGCTCCCAGGCGGTGAAGGCGGCGATGGCGCTGAGCACCAGCAGCAGCGCCAGCGCCGGCAGGGCCACGCGGTCGCGCCGCAGCAGCCGCCATTCCTCCCGGGCCACGCGCAACGCGGCGTTCATGGCTGCACCCCGGCGGCGTAGTGCCGGTGCAGCGCGCGCACGTCGAAGCGCTCCGGCCCGGTGGCGTTCGCTTCCTCCACCAGCCGGCCGTCGCGCAGGAAGCCGATGCGGTCGGCCACGTCGGCCGCGCCCAGCAGGTCATGCGTGACCATCAGCACCGCCACGCCACGCGCCCGCACCAGGCCCAGCAGCCGGCCGAACTCGGCACTGGCCTGCGGGTCCAAGCCCGAGGTGGGCTCGTCCAGCAGCAGCGCGGGCACATGGCGCGCCAGGGCCAGTGCGATCGCCACCTTCTGCCGCATGCCCTTGGAGAAGCCGGCCACGCGGCGGTCGTGTGCCGATGCGTCCAGCCCGGCGGCGGCCAGCGCCTCGCGGATGGCGGCGTCGCTGGCGGGCTGGCCAGCCAGGTCCAGCAGGTAGGCCAGGTTCTCGCAGGCGCTCAGCGCCTCGTACAGCGCCACGTTCTCGGGGATGTAGGCGATCTGGCGGCGCGCGGCCGTGGCGGCGGTGGCCGGGTCGGCCCCGCCCACGTGCACCCGGCCGCTGCGGGCCGGCACGAAGCCCAGCAGCAGGTTGATGGTGGTGGTCTTGCCGGCGCCGTTGGCGCCCAGCAGCGCATAGATTTCGCCGGGCGCGACCTGCAGGGTCAGGCCTTGCAGCACGTCACGGCCGCCGTAGCCGGCGACGGCCTCCACGATGTCGAGTACCGGGTTCGTCATGATCAGAACTTCGCTTGCAGACCGGCCGTGACCGTGCGCGGCGCGCCGGGCGTGACCCACACGCGGCTGTAGGAGCTGGTGTAGTGGGTGCGGTCGAACAGGTTGTCCACGTCCAGCGTGGCGCGCAGCGCCGGGCTGAGGCGCCAGTGGGCAACCAGCTTGGCGGTGGTGTATGCCGGCAGCTCGAAGCTAGTGCCCGTCTGGCCCAGCCGCGCGCCGACATGCGTGACGCCGCCGCCCAGGCCGTAGCGCGGGCCCTCGTACACGGCCAGCAGGCTGCCGTTGACCTTGGGCACGTTCAGCAGCCGCGTGCCGGCGACCAGCGTGGTGTCACGGCGTACCTGCACGTCGTTCAGCACCAGGCTGGCGTTGACGCGCCAGTGCGTGCTGAGCTGTCCGGCCAGGTCCAGCTCAAGGCCACGGCTGCCCACCTCGCCGGCGGCGATGGAGAAGCCCGCATTGGCGGGGTCGGCGGTCAGCACATGGCGCTTGCGGATGTCGAACAGCGCGGCGGTCAGCCCCAGGCGGCGGTCGGCCCGCTCCCACTTGGCGCCCAGCTCCAGCGCGCGGCCGCGCTCGGGCGCGAACGCGGTGCCGCCGACGTCGCTGCCGACGTTGGGCCGGAAGGACTGGCCGGCACTGGCGTACACCGTCCATTGCGGCGTGGGCAGCCAGCTCAGGCCCACGCGCGGCGAGGTGGCCGAGGGTGTCTGCTGCGTCGTGACGCCGCTGCGGCGGTTCAGCAGCGACTGGCGGTGGCGCTCCACACGCACGCCGGCCAGCAGCCGCCATTGCGGCGCCAGCGTGATGGCGTCCTGCGCGTAGACGGCCGTGCCGCGCTGGCGCTCCCGCGTGTCGGTGTTAGCGGCGGGCGTGGGCTGGGCCTGACCGTAGACGGGCTGGAAGATGTCGATCGCGTAGGGGCTGGCCGCCGTCGGGTTGACGCGCAGCATCAGCGAGTCCATGTCGAAGCGGAAGGTCTCGGCCCCCAGCAGCAGCTCGTGCACCACGCCGGCCGCCCGCACGCGGCCCTGCAGCTCGGCCTGCAACGCGACGTCGCCGGAGTCGTAGTCGCGCAAACGCCGCTGGCGCGTCAGCGTGTGGTCGGCGCGCAGCGCGGTGGGCTCGGTGGAGAAGCCGCTCAGCGCCGTGCCACGGGTGGACAGGCCCACGCGGCTGCGCCACGCGTCGCTCCAGTCGTGCGACAGCACGAGCTGGTGGCTGCGGTTGGCCACGGTCACGTCGCCATCGGCCGGCTCGCCGAGGAAGCGCTCGCGCGGGATGACGCCCAGCGTGCCATCCGTGGCGGCAACGACGCCGCGGTCCAGCGGCGTGCGGTGGCGCAGCAGCTCGGCGCGGTAGTCCAGCACCGTGTCGGCGCCCAGCTTCCAGCTGAAGGCAGGCGCCACCACTTCCCGGCGTGCATGGACGTGGTCGCGGAAGCTGTCGCGGTCCTCGACGGCGACGTTGAGCCGGTAGGACAGCGCCTCGTTCACCGGGCCGGTGCTGTCCAGCGCCACGCGCCGGAGGTCGAAGCTGCCGGCGTAGACCTCCAGCGCATGGCCGGCTTGCCACAGCGGGCGCTTGGACACGATGTTCAGCGTGCCGCCTGGCTCGCTGCTGCCGTACAGCGCCGCCGCCGGGCCCTTGAGGAACTCGATGCGCTCCACGCCAGCCAGATCGCGCGGAGCGTTGAAGCCGCGGTTGGCCGAGAAGCCGTTCAGCAGCGTGGCCATGCCGGTGTTCTCGTTACCGGCCAGGCCGCGCACCGCGATGTTGTCCCACAGGCCGCCGAAGTTGTTCTGGCGCGAGACGCCGCCCACGTAGTCCAGCACGTCGTCGAGCTTGGTGGCGCCGAGGTCGTCCAGCGCCTGGCGGGTCAGCACGCGTACCGATTGCGGCAGCTCGCGCAGGCGCAGCTCGGTCTTGGCGCCGCTGGCGTCGCCGGCCAGGTAGGCACCCGAGGCTGTGCGGCCCACCACCTCCACGGCGGGCAGCACGGCGCCGGGCTCGGCGGGCTGCTGCGCCTGCGCTGCCGAGGCCAGCACAGCCACGGCCAGAGGAATGAGACGGAGTGCGGGCAAACGGGTCACGGCGGTCGGACAGAAGGATGGCAACAGGTCCACATTCTAATGCGAATGCATTTGCATTAAAGCGGGCGCTAAGCTTGCGGCATGGAACGCAACACCCGCCAGCGCACGGCCATCCGCCAGGCCATCGCCGATGCCGCCCGCCCGCTGCTACCGCAGGAGATCCTGCAGGCGGCCGAGGCCGGCGCGCCGGGCCTGAGCATGGCGACGGTCTACCGCAACCTGCGCACGCTGGTGGACGAGGGCGAGCTGCGCTCGGTGTTGCTGCCGGGCGAGGTGGCGCGCTACGAGGTGGCCGGCGGCGGGCACCACCACCACTTCCAGTGCCTGAGTTGCCAGCGCGTGTTCGAGGTGGATGCCTGCCCGGGCGACCTGGCCTCGCTGGCCCCGGCCGGCTTCACGGTGGAAGACCACGACCTGACGCTATACGGCCGCTGCGCCGAGTGCGCCACACCGGCCCGCGGCCGCAAGCCGGCCAAGGCAGCCCCGGCGGCGCATTGCCACGCACACGACCACAGCCACACGCCCAAGCCGGCCCGCCGCACGCGCTGAGCCCAGTGCTGGGCGCCGGGGGCGACGGGACGCCGGACAATGCGCGCCCTCCTCCGCTGTCCCCGTTCCTGTCTGCATGCTGCCCACCGACTGGCTCTCCCCCGCCCAATGCTTCGGTTACCTCGCCTTCGTGCTGGGCGTGAGCTGCTTCCTGCAGACAGATGACCGGCGCTTCAAGTGGTTCATGGCGGGCGAGTGCCTGGCCTATGTCGTGCACTTCGCGCTGCTGGGTAACCCGACGGCGGTGGTGAGTTCGCTGATCTCGATGACGCGCTCGCTGCTGTCGCTGCGCACGCGCTCACCGTGGGTGGCCGTGGCGGTGGTGGCCGCCAACATCGGCTTCGGGCTGGCGATTGCCGAGAAGCCCAGCGACTGGCTGCCGCTGACGGCCTCCTGCCTGGGCACCATCGCCCTCTTCACGCTGCAGGGCGTGCCCATGCGGCTGCTGATGCTGTGCGGCACGGGCCTGTGGGTGGCCAACAACGTCATCGTCGGCTCCATCGGCGGCACGGCGCTGGAGATCGTCATTGCGGCGATCAACCTGACGACGATTGCACGCATGCTGCGCGCGCCCGGCTGAGCCGCTCGGGCTGGACAGCGGCGCGCCGTTGCCGATACTGGGCGCATGAGCGCTGCCCCGCTGCCCGCCACCCCTGCCACGCTGGCATTTGACGCACAGGCGCAGCAGAACGCCTTCGTGCAGTGCGTGATGGGCCTGCAGCGCACGCTGCGCACCACGCCGCTGGGCTGGGCGCTGGTGGCCTGGATCTGCTGGGGCCGCACGCCCCCCGCCGCGCTGCTGACATGGCTGGGCCTGGCGGCTGCCGGCTGGGCGGCCAGCATGCTGGTGCTGGCGCGCCTGCAGCGGGCCGGGCCGGACGTGCAGCACCACGGGCGCTGGCTGCTGGGCGTGGCCATCGCCGATGGCGCCTGGTGGGGCGCCGTGATGCCGCTGCTGAGCGGGGCCGACACGGCGCTCAACGCCATCCTGGCGGCGGTGCTGTGCGGGGCGATGGCGGTCAACGCGCCGGCATACGTGCCGCACATCCACGTCTTCCATGCCCTGTGCGCCGCGATGTGGCTGGTGGCGCTGCTCAGCCTGCCCGGCCACCCGGCCCCGGGCATGACGGACATCGTCATGGGGCTGGGCGTGTTCCTGGGCCTGCTGTGCTACGTCATGCGCGGCATTGCGCGACGCGTGGTGGAGGGGCTGCGACTGCAGCTGGCCAATGCCGCGCTGACCGCCCAGCTGAGCGAGGCGCTGGCGGCCGCATCGCAGCAAGCGGCCACGGACGGTCTCACCGGACTGCCCAACCGCCGCTCGCTGGACCAGCTGCTGGACACGCAGTTGGCCCTGGCACAGCGCGAGGGCCGGCCGTTCTCGGTGCTGATGCTGGATCTGGACCACTTCAAGGCCGTCAACGACACGCACGGCCACGCCGTGGGCGACGCCGTGCTGCGCGGCTTCGCGCAGCGCATCCAGACACAGCTGCGCCGCTCGGACGTCTGCGCCCGCTACGGCGGCGAGGAGTTCTGCGTCGTGCTGCCTGGCACGGCTGCGGCGCTGGCACTGGACGCGGGCGAGCGGCTGCGCCGAGCGGTGGCCGCGGCACCGCTGTCGGCGGACATCCGCGTCACGGTATCGGTGGGCGTGGCCACCTGGCAGGCGGGCGACGACGCCGCCGCGCTGCTGGCCCGGGCCGACGACGCGCTCTACACCGCCAAGCGCACCGGCCGCGACCGCGTCGTCGCGGCGCCGCCGGGCTGACGGCCCGTCAGGCCATCACTTGGCGGCCAGCGCCGCGTCCACCTTGGCGCGGTCCACACGGCGCTCGAAGCCGCCGACGGCAGCCGCCACCTCGGGGTTGCTCATCAGCTCCTGCATGGCCAGCGCACCCAGGGTCTGGAACGCGGCCACCATGCCGGCCTGGCCCTCAGCCTGCACGGCCTCGCGGGCCTGCACCTGGCAGCGCTCGGCCAGCAGCGCGGTGAAGAGCTTGGCGGCGGCTTCATCGGCGCCATCACGGGCGGGCTGATCAACGCGGGACAGGTCCTTGATCTCGGGATGCGTCGCCATCGCGATGAAGATCCAGCGCGCCAGATCCTTGCGGTCCTTACCGGTGGTGCTGTCGGCGAGGCAGGCGCCGAGCGCCTGGGCCTTGGGGCCGGCCTGGGCCGACAGCGGCAGCGCGGCCGCCAGGGCCATCAACAGGGTGGGAAACAGTCGTTGCATGGGCATGCGGTTCAGCGGTTGGCCGAGTAGTTGACGGGCAGCCAGTCGTAGCCCTTGCCGTCGGCGCGCAGGCGGCCGATGCCGGGGAAAGACACATGGGTGACGGCCACGTAGTAGCCGTCCCTGGCGGCCGCAGCATAGGCGGCCTCGCGGGCCGGGCGGGCGGTAGCGGGGTCGCTGTCGAACTGGATGGTCACCGACGGGTCGGGGAACTGCACCGCGGCAACGTGCATGAGGTCGCCCCAGAACATCATCTTCTGGCCCTGGCTCTCGGCCATGTAGTTGCTGTGGCCGGGCGTGTGGCCGTAGGCAGGGAAGGCCTTCACGCCGGGCACGATCTCCACGCCGTCCTTGCTGCCGTCAAACGGCTTGAAGCGGCCGGCGTCGGCAAAGGCCTTCACCAGCGCCGCGATGGCCTTGGCGCCGTCGCCGCCCTTGGCCAGCTGCTCGGCGGCCAGCCAGTGGTCACTGTCGCGCTTGTCGATGCGCAGCGTGGCGTTGGGGAAGGCGCTGGCTGACGCGCCGCCGATGTGGTCGCCATGCATGTGGGTGATGACGATCTCGTCCACCTGCGCAGGCGTGTAGCCGGCAGCCTGCAGGTTGGCCAGCACGCGGCCGGCGGTGGGGCCGAACAGGCCGGCCGTGCCGGTGTCCACGAGCACGACCTTGGCGCCCGTGTTGACGAGGTAGGCATTCACCGAGGTTTCCAGCGGCACGCCCAGGTAGGCGTGCTGCAGCGCGCGCAGCGTGTTGGCGGGCGGCTGCTGCAGCAGCTTGTCCACCGGCAGGTGCAGCACGCCGTCGGACAGCGCGGTGATCTCGAACGCGCCCAGCTGCACGCGGTACCAGCCGGGCGCCTGGCCCTTGAGTTGCGGGCCGGCGGCCAGGGCGGGAGCGCTGGCCAGGGCCAGGACGAGAGCGGCGGGAAGCAGGCGTTGGAACATGGCGAGTCTCCGGGCGGGCGGTGGGGAAGGCAGCGGCGCAGCATATCGGCGCCGGTGCGTCCGTGCTGAGGCAGGGCAACCGTCTGCCGGCTGGACAGGCGGGCGCCAGGCCGGTGGCTGGATTCCGGACACATCGGCCGCCGATACGCGCGAAATCACGGGTCAACCCGCAAGGGTTTGCGCGGGGTTTGCGCAGGCCTGGTGCGGGCACGGCTTTTGCGCAAAGGGGTGTGGCACCCAAAAACCCATCAGGAGACAAGCCATGCCCCGACGCCTACCGGCGCGCCTGCGCGTCCAGCGCCTGCAACTCGCCATCCTCACGACGCTGGGCGGCTGCATCGCCCTGCCGGCGGCCGCACAGACGGCCAGCCCCGAACCCAAGGCCACGCTGGAGACCGTCAAGGTGACAGCGCGCAAGCGCGAGGAATCGCTGCAGGACGTGCCAGTGGCCGTGACGGCGCTGACGGCCGAGCAGTTGGAGAAGCTGGCCATCAAGGACCTGAGCGACCTGCAGGGCCAGGTGCCCAATCTGACCATCTACGCCGCGCGCGGCAGCAACACCACCATCACCACCTTCATCCGCGGCGTGGGCCAGGCCGACCCGCTGTGGGGTGTGGATCCCGGCGTGGGCATCTACTTCGACGACGTCTACATCGCCCGCCCGCAGGGCGCGCTGCTGGATGTGTACGACGTGCAGCGCGTGGAGGTGCTGCGCGGCCCGCAGGGCACGCTGTACGGCAAGAACACCATCGGCGGCGCGGTGAAGTACGTCTCCAAGCCACTGCCGACGCAGACCGAAGGGCAGGTGACGCTGGCCATGGGCAACCACGGTCAGGTCACCGCCAAGGGCGGCGTGGGCACGGCGGTGGCCGACGGGCAGTTCCGCTTCCGTGTGGCCGCCGCCAGCCTGAACCGCGACGGCTACGGCAAGAACCTGACCGACGGCAGCGCCGTCAGCGACCAGAACACCACCAGCGGCCGCGTGTCGGCCGGCTGGTTCCCCACGGGCTCGTCGTTCAACGCCCAGGTGTCGGTGGACCGCACGCAGGACGCCTCGCACATGCGCGGCTTTCAGCGGCTGAACGTCAACCCCTTCGACCCCGCCAAGACGCCGGCCACCACCGGCCGCTACGACATTGCCACCGGCATGCCCAATGCCAACCGCACGACGAGCGAAGGCGAGTCGCTGACGCTGAACTGGGGCGTCAGCGACGCCTGGAGCCTGAAGTACATCCTGGCCCACCGCGCGTCTGACACCAACACCTCCATCGACTTCGACGGTCTGCCCAACAGAACAGCCGACGTGCGCGCCGAGTACCACGACAGCTCGCAAAGCCACGAGTTGCAGGCGGCCTACGAGGGGCAGAACAGCTCCGGCGTGATTGGCGCGTACTACTTCGACGGCCGCGCCGGCGGCACGGTGCGCAACAACTTCTTCAATGCGAGCTTCGGCACCACCAACGGCCTGGTCTACACGCAGGGCAAGGCGCTGTTCGGTGACTGGAGCTGGCGCATCACGCCGCAGTTCAGCGTCAGCACCGGGCTGCGCTACACCGACGAAACCAAGCGCGCCGTGGTGCTGAACCAGGCCTTCGCCAACGACCAGTTCAGCGGCACGCCGATTGCCGTGCCGGCCAACTTCGACAAGAGCCGCTCGGTGACCAACACCTCGCCGCGCCTGTCGCTGGAATACAAGGCCAGCAACGCGGTGAAGCTCTACACGACGGCCTCGCGCGGCTTCAAGAGCGGCGGCTACAACATCCGTGCCAACACGGTGGCCTTCCCGTCGTCCAGCAAGCCCTTCGAGGACGAGAAGCTCGACTCGCTGGAACTAGGCGCCAAGATGATCCTGGACGGAGGCCGACTGGAGCTGAACACCGCGGTCTTCCACAATAAGTACAAGAACGTGCAGCTCTCGGTGTTCACGAGCTACACGACCGCCACCGGTCAGCCCGGCTTCTTCGGTGACTTCACCAACGCCGGCCAGGCCACGGTCAACGGCGCCGAGGTGGAGTTCCTGTGGACGCCCACGAAGGCCTGGCGCCTCAGCGGCAACTTCGCCACGCTGGACGCCAAGTACGACGAGTACATCGACCGCAACGTCAACGTGGCGGACCAGAAGAAGTTCACCAACACGCCCAAGTTCCAGGCCAGCCTGACCCTGGAGCACAGCACGACGCTGCCCATCGGCACGCTGCGCTCGCGCCTGGGCCTGAGCCACCGCAGCAAGGTCTACCCCACGACCGACCTGTCGGAAGCCCTGGCGCAGGACGCCTACACGCTGGTGAACGCCGGCCTGATCTGGGAGAAGGACGCCAAGCTGAGCTTCTTCCTGCAGGGCAGCAACCTGACCGACAAGGCCTACAAGACCGACGGCTACAACATCGCCGCCTTGGGCGTGCTGAACGCCTACTACGGCCCGCCGCGCACGATCACGGTCGGCGGAACGCTGAAGTTCTGACCCCAGTGAAGCCACACGGCTTTGCGGGCGGCCCGGCGGGTCGCCCGTTGTCACTTCGGGAGGCCCTGCCGGCGCGGTACATTGCCCCGGCCATGCCGCTGTCCAAAAACCAGACACCCGCTGCGCTCGACATCCCGCAGGATGTCGACGGCCTGCTGCGTCTGGCCGCGCAGTCCATGTTCGACGTGCTGGCGCGGTCAACGGAAGGGATGATGGTCGTCGACCGGCATCACCGCGTCGTCTGGATCAGCGAGGGCTACAAGCGCTTCCTGCCGGCGCTGGGCTTCAACGACGAGCACGAGTTCGTCGGCAAGCGCGTGGAGGATGTCGTCCCCAACACGCAGATGCTGCAGGTGCTGGAAACCGGCAAGCCGGTGCTCGTCGACCTGCTGACCAACAAGGCCGGCACCTTCCTCGTCAGCCGGCTGCCGCTGCGCAACGACGCGGGTGAGGTCATCGGCGCTTTGGGCCTGGTGCTGCTGGATCACCCCGAGACGACGATGCAGCCGCTGATCCAGAAGTTCGCGCGGCTGCAGCAGGAGCTGGAGGACACGCGCCGCCAGCTCGCCGCGCAGCGCCGGCCCAAGTACACGATTGCCAGCTTCATCGGCGCCAGCCCCGCAGCCCTCGAAGTGAAGCGTCAGGCCCGCCGCGTGGCGCAGACGGACTCGACCGTGCTGCTGCTCGGCGAGACCGGCACGGGCAAGGAGCTGATGGCGCACGCCATCCATTCGGCATCGCGCCGCGCGCACCGGCCGCTGGTGAGCGTCAACATCGCTGCGGTGCCCGAAACGCTGCTGGAGGCCGAGTTCTTCGGCGTCGCCCCCGGCGCCTACACCGGCGCGGAGCGCAAGGGCCGCGACGGCAAGTTCAAGCTGGCCGACGGCGGCACGCTGTTCCTCGACGAGATCGGCGACATGCCACTGGCGCTGCAGAGCAAGCTGCTGCGCGTGCTGCAGGAGCAGGAGGTGGAGCCGCTGGGCAGCAACACCGTGATGCGTATCGACGTGCGCGTCATCGCCGCCACCAGCCGCGACCTGGCCGCCATGGTGGCCGCCGGCAGCTTCCGCGCCGACCTGTACTACCGCCTGAACGTGCTGCCCATCCGCGTGCCGGCGCTGCGCGAGCGGCTGGACGACATCGAGGCGCTGGCCGAAGCGCTGGGCGAAGACATCGCCCGCCGCAGCGGCATGCCGCAGAAGCTGCTGAGCCCCGACGCCATCGACTGGCTGATGCAGCAAGCCTGGCCCGGCAACATCCGCGAGCTGCGCAACACGCTGGAGCAGGTCAGCCTGATGAGCGACGACATGCAGCTGACGGCGGCGCACTTCCAGGGCGGGGCGGCGTTGCCGGCAACGACCGCTGCCGCTGCCGCGGCCGTGCCGGCGCCGGCCACAGCCCCGGCCAGCACACCAGCCATCTCGACGGCCCAGGCTGTCGCGCCGTTGCCCGAGCTGATCGAGGCGCTGGAGCGCGACGCCATCCGCCGCGCGCTCCAGGCCACCGGCGGCAACCGCATGGCGGCGGCTAGGCTGCTGCAGATTTCGCGGGCGTCGTTGTATGAGCGGCTGGCACGGTGGCCGGACCTAGAAGTCCAGGTTTCAGGCGGCGCCTGAAAGTCAGACACTCGCCGCATCCCTAACGGCCAAAAACCTCGGGACAACCCGCAGGAAAACCGCCCCCGGCGCCCCTTCCCCGCCGGGCACGGCCCTTGCAAAAAGGGAAGACACCGTCTGCCGACAGAGCAGACCGACGAACTTCAGGAGACAAAGCCCATGCGCCTCACCACGCGCCGCTTCGCCCTCGCGGCCGCCACCCTGGCCGCGGCCCTGCCCGGCCTGACGCTGGCCGCCGGCAACGAGATCCGCATCGCCCACGTCTACAGCAAGACCGGCCCGCTGGAGGCCTATGGCAAGCAGACGCAGATCGGCCTGATGATGGGCCTGCAATACGCTACCGGCGGCACCATGACCGTGGCCGGCAAGAAGCTCGTCGTCATCGAGAAGGACGACCAGGGCAAGCCCGACGTGGGCAAGAGCCTGCTGGCCGCGGCCTACGGCGACGACAAGGCCGACATCGCCGTCGGGCCGTCGTCCAGCGGCGTCGCGCTGGCCATGCTGCCGGTGGCTGAGGAGTACAAAAAGATCCTGCTGGTGGAGCCGGCGGTCGCCGACTCCATCACCGGCGACAAGTGGAACAAGTACATCTTCCGCACGGGCCGCAACTCCTCGCAGGACGCCATCGGCAACGCCGTGGCCTCCGACATCGCCGGCCTGAACATCGGCGTGCTGGCGCAAGACTACGCTTTCGGCCGTGACGCCGTGAAGGCCTACAAGGAAGCGCTGAAGAAGGCCAAGATCGTCCACGAGGAATACCTGCCCACGGCGACGACCGACTTCACCGCCGGCATCCAGCGCTTGGTCGATGCGCTGAAGGACAAGCCGGGCCCCAAAGTCATCGCCGTCGTGTGGGCGGGCGCCTCCACGCCCTTCGGCGCGCTGGCCGCGCTGGACCTGCAGAAGCGCTACGGCATCGCCGTGGGCTCGGGCGGCAACATCTTGCCGGCCATGGCCGCCTACAAGCAGTTCCCCGGCATGGAGGGCGCGACCTACTACTACTTCGGTATCCCGAAGAACCCGGTCAACGAGTGGCTGGTGGCCAACCACTACAAGCAGTTCAAGGCGCCGCCGGACTTCTTCACGGCCGGCGGCATGAGCGCTGGCATCGCCATCGTCGAGGCGCTCAAGAAGACGGCCGGCGACACGACGACCAACAAGCTCATCAAGACCATGGAGGGCATGAGCTTCGAGACGCCCAAGGGAAAGATGACCTTCCGCGCCGAAGACCACCAGGCAATGCAGTCGATGTACCACTTCCGCATCAAGGTGGACCCGGCCTTCCCGTGGGGAGTGCCGGAGCTGGTGCGGGAGATCAAGCCGGAAGAGATGGCCGTGCCCATCCGCAACAAGCGCTGATCTGAGCGGACGGCGGCCCGTGCTCGAAACCAAGAACCTCACCATCCGCTTCGGCGGCCATGTGGCCGTCGATGGCGTGAGCTGTGCCTTCCAGCCGGGCACGCTGACCGCCATCGTCGGCCCCAATGGCGCGGGCAAAACGACCTACTTCAACCTCATCTCCGGCCAGTTGCCGGCGAGCAGCGGCGAGGTGTGGCTGGACGGCGAGAACCTGACCAAGCTGCCCGCGCCCGTCCGCACGCGGCGTGGGCTCGGGCGGGCCTTCCAGCTGACGCAGCTGTTCGCGCACCTCACGGTGCTGGAGAACGTGCGCCTGGCCGTGCAGGCGCGGCGCGGCCTGGGGCTAAAGCTGTTGTCGGTGTGGCTGTCGCACAAGGCGCTGATCACGGAAGCCGAGGCCATCCTGCAACGCGTGCGGCTGGCCCACCGCGCCACCGACGCGGCCGCCAGCCTGCCGCATGGCGACCAGCGCAAGCTGGAAGTGGCCATGCTGATCGCGCTGGACCCCAAGGTCTATCTCTTCGACGAACCGACGGCCGGCATGAGCGTGGACGAAGTTCCCGTGGTGCTGGACCTGATCCGCGCGCTGAAGGCGGAGAAGCGCCACACGCTACTGCTGGTGGAGCACAAGATGGACGTGGTGCGCGAGCTGGCCGACCGCATCATCGTGCTGCACCAGGGCAAGCTGGTGGCCGATGGCGACCCGGCGACGGTGATCGCCTCGCCCATCGTGCAAGAAGCTTACCTGGGGGTGGCGGCATGAGCGCGCCGTTGCTATCGCTGAAGGGCGTCCACACCCACGTCGGCGCCTACCACCTGCTGCACGGCGTGGATCTCGACGTGCCGGCCGGCCAGGTGACCATGCTGCTGGGCCGCAATGGCGCCGGCAAGACGAGCACGCTGCGCACGCTGATGGGCTTGTGGACGGCGAGCACCGGCACGGTGACGTTCAAGGGCGAGGACATCACGAAGCTCGCCACACCCGACATCGCGTCGCGCGGCATCGCCTACGTGCCCGAGACCATGGGCATCTTCGGCGAGCTGACCGTGGCGGAGAACCTGCTGCTGGCGGCCCGCTCGGCCAAGCGCCTTGGTGAGCTGGATGCGAAGCGGCTGGACTGGCTATTCGGCCTGTTCCCCGCGCTGAAGACCTTCTGGCAGCACCCGGCGGGCAAGTTGAGTGGTGGGCAGAAGCAGATGGTGGCGATCGCCCGCGCGCTGATCGAGCCGCGCGAGCTGCTGGTCATCGACGAGCCGAGCAAGGGCCTGGCGCCGGCCATCGTCGAGAACCTGATCGCGGCGCTGCGCGAGCTGAAGAAGACGTCGCAGACGACGGTGTTGCTGGTGGAGCAGAACTTCCGGGTCGCCGCTGAGCTGGGCGATTCGGTCGCCGTCATGGATGACGGGCGGATCGTGCACAGCGGGGCGATGGCCGAGTTGATTGCGGATGCGGAGTTGCAGCAGCGGCTGCTTGGGTTGTCGTTGGGGGCGCATCAATGAGGTTGATCTTGCGCCCCTCGCTACCCCTGGTTGCTGGCCAATGTGGTGCCGGGCGCGCATCCCGGCACGGCACTCGCCACCACCCAGAAGTAGCGAGCAAATGAAACTCGACCCCAAACCCCTGGCACTGCTCGCAGCCATCATGCTGCTCGCCCTGCCCCTCACCGGCAGCCCCAGCACCTGGCTCAACCTGACGCTGGCCGGCATTGCCATGGGCCTCATCATCTTCGTCATCGCCTCCGGCCTGACGCTGGTGTTCGGCCTCATGGACGTCCTCAACTTCGGCCACGGCGTGTTCATCGCGCTCGGCGCCTTCATGGCCACGACGGTGCTGGCGGCGATGGCGCCGTGGGCATCCAGCCAAGACGTCCTCGCCAACCTGGCAGCACTCGCAACAGCGTGCCTGGCCGGCATGGCCATCGCCGCCACCGTGGGCCTGGTGTTCGAGCGCGTGCTGGTGCGCCCCGTCTACGGCCAGCACCTGAAGCAGATCCTCATCACCATGGGCGGCATGATCATCGGCGAGGAGCTGATCAAGGCCAGCTGGGGCGCGCAGCTCATTCCACTGCCCATGCCCGAGGCATTGCGCGGCATCTTCCTGATGGGCGACGTGGCGGTGGAGAAGTTCCGCGTGCTGGCCATGCTGATCGGCATTGCGGTGCTCATCGGCCTGCTGCTCGTGCTGAACCGAACCAAGCTCGGCCTGCTGATCCGGGCCGGCGTGCAAGACCGCGAGATGGTCGAGGCGCTGGGCTACCGCATCCGCCGGCTGTTCGTCGGCGTGTTCGTCGCCGGCGCCGCGCTGGCCGGCCTGGGCGGCGTTCTGTGGGGCCTGGTGCAGCAGGGCGTGGAGCCGCAGATCGGCGCCAAGGTCAACCTGCTGCTGTTCATCGTCATCATCATCGGCGGCCTGGGCTCCACGCTGGGCTGCCTGGTGGGCGCGCTGCTGGTGGGCCTGGTGGCCAATTACGTGGGCTTCCTCGCGCCCAAGGCCGCGCTGTTCTGCAACATCGGGCTGATGGTCGCCATCCTGATGTGGCGCCCGCAGGGCCTCTACCCCGTCGGAGCCAAGTGATGCTGCGAGCGCTGCTTTCCCACGACCTGCCGCGCAGCCGCCTCCTGGCCGGCCTGCTCGCCGCCTGCTTCGTCGGCCTGCTCGGGGCACCCTTCATCTTCCCTGGCACACAGGCGCTGAACGTCGCGGCCAAGGTGCTGGTGTTCATCCTGCTCGTAGCCAGCTACGACCTGCTGCTGGGCTACACCGGCATCGTCAGCTTCGCGCACACGATGTTCGTCGGCATCGGCGCCTACGGCATCGCCATCGCCTCCACACGGCTGGGGCCGGACTGGACGTCGATGGCCATCGGCTTCGCCGCCGCGCTTGCACTGAGCGCTGTGCTGGCGCTGGCCATGGGCCTGGCCAGCCTGCGCGTGAAGGCCATCTTCTTCGCCATGATCACGCTGGCCGTGGCCTCGGCCTTCATGACGCTGTGCTCCCAACTCAGTGACATCACCGGCGGCGAGGACGGGCTGAACTTCCAGCTGCCGTCAGCACTGCGCCCGTCCACCGAGTTCATGGAGGAGCCGCTGCTGGGCGTCATGCTGGACGGCCGGCTGCTGACCTACTACCTGCTCTTCGCCGCCGTCACGGTGCTGATCCTGCTGCTGCTGCGCGTCGTCAACTCGCCCTTCGGCCGCGTGCTGCAGGCCATCCGCGAGAACGAGTTCCGCGCCGAGGCGATCGGCTACCGGCCCGTCGTCTACCGCACCGGCGCCAATGTCATCGCCGCGCTGCTGGCCTGCTGCGGCGGCGCGCTGCTGGCACTGTGGCTGCGCTACACCGGCCCCGAGACGGCGATGAGCATGGAGATCATGCTGGACCTGCTGCTCATCGTCGTCATCGGCGGCATGGGCACGGTGTACGGCGCCGTCATCGGCAGCGTGCTGTTCATCGTCGCGCAGAACTACCTGCAGGCGCTGCTGAAGGGCGCCGGCTCGCTGGTGGAGGGCGTGCCGGTGCTGAGCACGCTGGTGTCGCCCGATCGCTGGCTGCTGTGGCTGGGCGTGCTGTTCGTGCTGGCGGTCTACCACTTCCCCGGCGGCATCGTCGGGCGGCTGCGGCTGGCCGCATGGGCGCGAGGGAGGAAGTAAACATGAGATCGCACTACCTCAGCTGCCTGGGCCGCGAGCTGCACGTCACGACCTGGGGTGACCCGGGGCTGCCGGCCGTCATCGCCTGGCACGGCCTTGCCCGCAGCGGCCGCGACTTCGACGACTTCGCCGACGCGCTGAGCGCGCGCTGGCACGTCGTCTGCCCCGACACGCTGGGCCGTGGCCTGTCGCAATGGGCGGTGGACCCGGCCCGCGAGTACTGCCTGGCCTTCTACGTCGAGCAGGCCGAGGCGCTGCTGGACGCGTTGGGCCTGCACAAGGCGCACTGGGTGGGCACGTCCATGGGCGGTGCCATCGGCACGCTGGCCGCCGCCACGCGGCTGCGAGGGCGCATCCGGCGCCTGGTGCTCAACGACAACGGCCCCGAACTCGCCACGCCCGCGCTGGCGCGCATCCAAGCCTATGCGGGCCAGCCGCCGGCCTTTGCCACCGTCAGCGCACTGGAGCGTTACTTCCGCGAGATCTACGCCGGCTTCGGCGCGCTGACCGACGCCCAGTGGCGCCACCTGACCGAGACCTCGCTGCGCCGCCTGCCCGACGGCCGCGTGACGCCGCACTACGACCCGGCACTGGCGCTGCAGTTCCAGCACCACCCGGATGACTATGCCCTGTGGCCCGCGTGGGACCAGCTGGACCTGCCCGTGCTGTGCCTGCGCGGCGAGGACTCCACGCTGCTGACCGCCGAGACCGCCCAGGCCATGCGCGAGCGCGGCCCGCGCGCGGCGGTGGCCACCATCGCCGGCTGCGGCCATGCGCCGGCGCTGAACACGCCCGAGCAGATCGGCCTGGTGGAGCGCTTCCTTGCTGCCGCCGAGGTGACAGGCCCGGGGGGGTGAATGCCCCGAGCCCGCAGCCTGCCCACAAGCCCTAGAGTCAGCCGCAACGCTTCAGCCCCCCATCCATGAGCGACACCATCCTGGAGACGAGCGACCTCACGAAGGAGTTCAAGGGTTTCACCGCCGTGGACGCCGTGAACCTGCGGGTGCAGCGAGGTCACATCCACGCCTTGCTGGGCCCCAACGGGGCGGGCAAGACCACCTGCTTCAACCTGCTCACCAAGTTCCTCACGCCCACGCGCGGCCGCATCGTGTTCGCGGGGCATGACATCACCGGCGAGAGCTCCGCGCAGATCGCCCGCCGCGGCGTGATCCGCAGCTTCCAGATCTCGGCGGTGTTCCCACACCTCACGGTGCTGGAGAACGTGCGCATCGGCCTGCAGCGCTTCACCGGCACGAGCTTTCATTTCTGGAAGGGCCTGACGGGCCTGAAGACGCTGGACGCCAAGGTGCTGGCGCTGCTGGAGCTCGTCGACCTGCGCGACATGGCGCAGCTGAAGGCCGCCGACCTGCCCTATGGCCGCAAGCGCGCGCTGGAGATCGCGACAACCATGGCCATGGAGCCGCAGCTGATGCTGCTGGACGAGCCCACGCAGGGCATGGGCCACGAGGACGTGGACCGCGTGACGGCGCTCATCAAGCGCGTGGCCGAAGGGCGCACGGTGTTGATGGTGGAACACAACATGAAGGTGGTGGCCAGCATCGCGGACCGCATCACGGTGCTGGCGCGCGGTGCTGTGCTGGCCGAGGGTGACTACGCGACGGTGTCCAAGCATCCAGCGGTGCTGGAGGCCTACATGGGGACCGAGGCAACCGAGTTGGTGGGGGCGCATTGATGCGGGGCGTTGTCGGTTGCTTTGCGGAGCATGCGCCTGCACGCCGTGCTCATCACAACAGCCCCGTAGGGCGGGTCGGGACCCGCCGGCACCTTTGCCACTCGGCTCAATGGCGGGTCACGACCCGCCCTACCCAACTTCGCCGAGCAAGCTGACACAGCATGGCCACCCCAGCTCTAGAGATCACCCACCTCCACGCCTGGTACGGCGAAAGCCACATCCTGCATGGCATCAACCTGAGCGTGCAGCCCGGCCAGGTCGTCACGCTGCTCGGCCGCAACGGCGCCGGCCGCACGACCACGCTGCGCGCCATCCTCGGCCTGACCGGCGCGCGCAAGGGCTCCATCAAGATCCACGGCCAGGAGGCCATCGGTCTGCCCACCCACCGCATCGCGCAGCTGGGCATCGGCTACTGCCCCGAGGAACGCGGCATCTTCGCGTCGCTCACCGCCGAGGAGAACCTGCGCCTGCCACCGCCGCTGAAGTCCCAGCGCGGCAAGGTGATGTCCGAGGCAGAGATCTACGCCATGTTCCCCAACCTCGCCGAGCGCCGCCACAGCCCCGGCACGCGGCTGTCGGGCGGCGAGCAGCAGATGCTGGCTGTGGCCCGCATCCTGCGCACCGGCGCCGACATCCTGCTGCTGGACGAGATCAGCGAAGGCCTCGCGCCCGTCATCGTCCAGGCCCTGGCGCGCATGATCCGCGCGCTCAAGGCCCAGGGCTTCACCATCGTCATGGTGGAGCAGAACTTCCGCTTCGCCGCCCCGCTGGCGGACCACTTCGTCGTCATCGAGCACGGCGAGGTCGTGCTGTCCTTTCCCGCTGCCGAGCTGGCCGCCCACCAGGCCCAGCTCGACGAGCTGCTCAGCGTTTGATCACACCCAACAGGAGACAGACCATGAAGAAAGCCATCCGCACCACCCTCGCCACCGCCGCGCTCGGTGCCTGCGCCCTGGGCGCCCAGGCCCAGGTGTCCGGCGACGTCATCAAGATCGGCATCATCACGGACCTCTCCGGCCTGTATGCCGACATCGACGGCCAGGGCGGCGTGGAGGCCATCAAGATGGCCATCGCCGACATGAAGGGCATGGCCGCCGGCAAGAAGATTGAGTTCTTGTTCGCCGATCACCAGAACAAGGCCGACGTCGCCTCCGCCAAGGCGCGCGAGTGGATGGACACGCAGGGGCTGGACCTGCTGGTCGGCGGCACCAACTCCGGCGCCAACATCGCCATGGCCAAGGTGGCAGCCGAAAAGAAGCGCGTCTTCATCTCCATCGGCGCCGCCTCGGCCCGGCTGACCAACGAGGACTGCACGCCCTACACCGTGCACTACGCTTACGACACCGTGGCGCTGGCCAACGGCACGGGCAACGCGGTGGTCAAGAGCGGCGGCAAGAGCTGGTACTTCCTGACCGCCGACTACGCCTTCGGCCACAGCCTGCAGGCCGACACCACGGCTGTCGTGCAGAAGGCCGGCGGCAAGATCGTCGGCAGCGTGAAGCACCCGCTGTCGGCCAGCGACTTCTCCAGCTTCCTGTTGCAGGCGCAGGGCTCGGGCGCGCAGATCCTGGGCCTGGCCAATGCCGGCGGCGACACCATCAACTCCATCAAGGCGGCCAACGAGTTCGGCATCACCAAGACGATGAAGCTGGCCGGCCTGCTGATGTTCATCAACGACGTGCACTCGCTGGGCCTGAAGGCCACCGAAGGCATGTACCTGACGGACGGCTGGTACTGGAACCAGAACGCCGAGTCGCGCGCCTGGAGCCGCCGCTTCTTCGACAAGATGAAGCGCATGCCGTCCATGCTGCAAGCGGCGGACTACTCCTCCGTCACGCACTATCTGAAAGCCGTGGAGGCCACCAAGACCGACGATGCCGACAAGGTGCTGGCCAAGATGAAGGCCACCAAGGTGAACGACTTTTTCGCCAAGAACGGCGAGATCGGCCCCGACGGCCGCCACCGCTACGACATGTACCTGATGCAGGTGAAGTCGCCCAAGGAGTCCACCGAGCCGTGGGACTACTACAAGGTCGTGCAGACCATCCCGGCCGCCGAGGCGTACACCAAGCTGGCCGACAGCAAGTGCCCGATCGTCAAGAAGTGATCGTGAGCCCCTCGCCCAGCCTCGCGCCGCTGAGCGCGCGCGCGTCCGGTCGGTCCCCCGAGGGGACGCCGATCGATGCCGGCCCGGCCGGCATCGACATCGGCCCTGGCCGCCCTTGGGAGCGGCCCGGCGGGCATCCAGGGTCTGAATACCAATGCCATGACTGAACTGTTCGGTATCCCCCTGCCTGCCCTGCTCGGGCAGCTGCTGCTCGGCCTGGTGAACGGCTCGTTCTACGCGATGCTGTCGCTGGGCCTGGCGGTCATCTTCGGCATGCTCAACATCATCAACTTCGCCCACGGGGCGCTGTACATGATGGGCGCCTTCCTGGCGTGGATGGGCATGGACCTGCTGGGGCTGAACTACTGGGTCATGCTGGGTCTGGCGCCGCTGCTGGTCGGCGCGTTGGGCATCGTCATCGAGCGCACCATGCTGCAGTGGCTCTACAAGCTGGACCACCTCTACGGCCTGCTGCTGACCTTCGGCATCACGCTGGTCATCGAGGGCGTGTTCCGCAGCTTCTACGGCGTGTCGGGCCAGCCCTACTCGGTGCCCGAGCAGCTTCAGGGCGCCACCAACCTGGGCTTCATGATCCTGCCCAACTACCGCGCCTGGGTGGTGGTGGCCTCGCTGGTGGTGTGCTTCGCCGTGTGGGCGCTGATCGAGAAGACCTCGCTGGGCGCCAAGCTGCGCGCCGGCACCGAGAACCCCAAGCTCGTGCAGGCCTTCGGCATCAACGTGCCGGCGATGGTGACGCTGACCTACGCCGGTGGCGTGGCGCTGGCCGCATTCGCGGGCGTGCTGGCCGCGCCCATCCTGCAGGTGTCGGCGCTGATGGGCAGCAACCTCATCATCGTGGTATTCGCCGTGGTGGTGATCGGCGGCATGGGCTCCATCCTCGGCTCCATCGTCACCGGCCTGGGCTTGGGGCTGATCGAAGGGCTGACCAAGGTGTTCTACCCCGAGGCGTCCAACACCGTCGTGTTCGTCGTCATGGCCATCGTGCTGCTGGTGCGTCCGGCGGGCCTGTTCGGAAAAGAGAAGTGATGAACCCCAAGCTCATCGGCTACGCCGCGCTCTTCATCGGCATCGCGCTGCTGCCTGCGCTGGGCGCCTATCCCATCTTCGTCATGAAGGTGCTGTGCTACGCGCTGTTCGCCTGCGCCTTCAACCTGCTGGTGGGCTTCACCGGCCTGCTGTCCTTCGGCCATGCGGCCTTCCTGGGCACGGCGGCCTATGTGTGCGGCCATGCGCTCAAGGTCTGGGGCCTGCCCACGCCGGTGGGCCTCGTCGTCGGCGCGCTGGCCGCGGCCGGCGTGGGCCTGGTGTTCGGACTGCTGGCCATCCGCCGCTCGGGCATCTACTTCTCGATGATCACGCTGGCGCTGGCGCAGATGCTGTACTTCTTCTTCCTGCAGGCGCCATTCACCGGCGGCGAGGACGGGCTGCAAAGCGTGCCGCGCGGCAGCTTCCTGGGGCTGGACCTCAGCAGCGACCTGACGCTGTACTACGTCGTGCTGGGCATCTTCATCGCCGCCTTCTGGCTGATCTACCGCATCGTGCATTCGCCCTTCGGCCAGGTGCTCACCAGCATCCGCGAGAACGAGGCCCGCGCCACCTCGCTGGGCTATGACACGGCCCACTTCAAGCTGCTGGCCTTCGTGCTGTCCGCCGGCCTGGCGGGCCTGGCCGGCGCCACCAAGACGCTGATGCTGGGCTTCGCCACGCTGACCGACGCGATCTGGACCACCTCCGGCCTCGTCATCCTGATGACGCTGGTGGGCGGCATGGGCACGCTGGTGGGCCCCATGGTGGGCGCGCTGGTCATCATCGCGCTGGAGAACAAGATCGGCGACGCCGGCAAGTGGCTGGCCGACACCACCGGCATGGCCTGGTTCAACGGCCTGGGCGAGTCGGTCAGCCTGGTCACCGGCCTGATCTTCATCGTCTGCGTGCTGGCCTTCCGCCGTGGCCTCGTGGGCGAGGCCATGGCGCTGTGGGACAAGCGCCGCGCCGGCAGCCCGGCGCGCTGACGCCACAAGTGCACTGACCCCGCAGACTGCTGCCACCACGCCGTCAGCAATCACCTGCAAGTTAGGGGGACCGCTGCGCGGGGCCTTGGCTCACCATGCAGCCATGTTCTCGCCCGCCCGCCTTCGCGTTGGTGCCGCCCTGCTGGCGGCGCTGCTGGGCATGCTCGTGCCGCTGAGCGAGACGCACCGGCCCCTGCTCGATGAGCCGCTGGCCATGCAGACACTGCAGCGCTGAGCTGCCATCCCCAACCTGGGGAATCTGACCCGGCCGGGCGCCCGCCACGCCTCCCTACACTCGCCCGGCACTCAGCAGGGGATGGTGATGGCTTCCAGCGTCGTGAAGGCCGCCGCAGCGGCGGTGGTGGTGGCCGGTGTGGCCGTGGCGGGCACCCTTGGGTGGCAGCACTTCCGGCAGCCCGGCCTGCCCAGCAGCACCGAGATCGGCGCCGAGGAAGCGGCCTTCGCGTTCACCGAGTGCAAGGCGCGGCTGCTGGACGGCTCGCCCGCCATCGCCGTGATGTTCACGCAGGCGCTGGACCGCCGGCAGGACTTCGGCGCGCTGCTGAGCGCCGCCGAAGGTACGCCCGGCGACAAGGCCGACCCCAACGACCCCTCATCCAAGGCTGCGCCGGCCGACCCGGCCAGCTTCAAGCCGCTGGCGGCGCGCTGGGTGCTGGGCGACAACCCGCGCGTTCTCTACCTGCCCTTCGTCACGCCGGAGCGCGCCTACCGCATCACGATGAACGCAGGCCTGGCGTCGCGCTCGGGCGCCAAGCTGGCCACGCCGCAGACCTGCGACGCCGCCAGCGAGGCCATGCCGGCCAGCTTCTACTTCGCCAGCCGCGGCCTGGTGCTGCCGGCCGGCCAGAACGGCGGCCTGCCGGTGGTCAGCATCAACACACCCGAGGTGGACGTGCAGTTCCTGCGCGTGAAGCCGGCCTCGCTGCCGGCCTTCCTGGAGCAGGTGGGCGGGCGGCGCGAGCGCCAGGGGCGGGACAACACCGACGACGAAGGCCCCTACTACGACGGCTGGGGCGACAACCAGCGCCGCCTCAAGGGCACCGTGGGCGGCTGGGTGCTGGACGAGCTGCGCGAGATGACCGACAGCGTCTACCTCACCCGCTTCAAGACCGACGAGCGGCCCAACCGCCGCAACGTCAGCTTCCTGCCGGTGGAGAAAATCGCGGCGCTGCAGGAACCCGGCGTCTACGTGGCCATCATGAGCCAGCCCGGTCGCTTCGGCTGGGACTACCAGGTCACGCACTACTACGTCACCGACATCGGCCTGCACCTGCGCCGCCACGCCGCGCAGCTGGACGTGTTCACCACCTCGCTGAAGAACGGCCGCGCGCTCGGCGGCATCGAGCTCAGCCTGGTGGACGAGACCGGCAAGGCACTGGCACAGGCCCAGACCGACGGCAACGGCCACGCGGTTTTCCAGGGCAGCAGCGACAAGGCCCGCGCCGTGCTCGCCCGCCAGGGGCGCGAGATGTCGGTGCTGTCGCTGCGCGACGCGGCGCTGGACCTCAGCGAGTTCGACGCCACCGGCCACCCCTCCCGCAGCAACAAGCTCTTCGTCTACGCCGGCCGCGACCTCTACAGCCCCGGCGAGAGCTTTCAGGTGTCGGTGCTGTCGCGTGACGCCGACGGCCGCCTGCCGGCCAAACTGCTGCCGCTGACGCTCACCGTCAAGAAGCCGGACGGCAGCAAGCTCGTCGAGCAACTGGTGCAACCGACCCAAGGCACGACGGGCCGCCCCGAGGGCCTTGAGCCCCCGCGGGGGGTGGGTCAGGCGCAGCCTGGCCCTGGGGGCCCACAGGCTCGGGGGCCGGGCTACTTCCAGCATGGCATCACGCTGCCGGCCGACGCGCCGACCGGCGGCTGGACGCTGCAAGCCCGCGTGGACCCGGCAGCAAAGACCCCCGATGCGCAGTGGGCCTTCAAGGTGGAGGAATTCCTGCCCGAGCGCATGAAGCTCACGCTGACGGCGCCCGAGGCGCCGCTGCAGGGCGAGGTCAGCCTGCCCGTGCAGGTGCAGGGCGACTACCTCTACGGCGCCCCCGCGGCCGGCAACACGCTGCAGGCCACGGTGGCCTCCGAGCGCCTGGCCAACCCGCTGCCGCAGAAGCTGCCGGGCTATGTGTTCGGCGACTTTGCCGACGACAAGGCCCGCGCGCGCCAGGACCTGGGCGAGCAGACGCTGGACGACAGTGGCCAGACCACCGTGCAGCTCAGCGCCAACCTGGCCGAGCGCCACTCGCCCATGCGCGTGCGCGGCGCGTTCAGTCTGCTGGAGAGCGGCGGCCGGCCCGTCGTGCGCAGCCTGGAGCGCACCTGGTGGCCGGCGCCCGCGCTCGTCGCCGTGCGCCCGCTGTTCGACCGCCATGTCGCACCCGAGGGCGGCCTGGCCGGCTTCGAGCTGCAGCGTGTGGACGCCACCGGCGCCTTCAAGCCCGCCAAGGACTTGAAGCTCACCCTCACCTACGAGGAGCGCCAGTGGTACTGGCGCTATGACGAGGGCCGTGGCTGGCACTCCGGCTTCAACACCACGGACGAACTCGTCGAGGCCCGCACGCTGAACCTCAGCGCCAAGACCACCCTCAACCTGCCTGTGAAGTGGGGCCGCTACCGCCTGGAGATCGAGGACCCGGCCACCCGGCAGACGCTGCGCTATGGCTTCTACGCCGGCTACGGGGCGCAGGACGCCGACGACATCGGCAACCGCCCCGACCGCGTGCAGCTGCAGCTCAAGGGCGCGCCCTTCAAGCCGGGCGACACCGCCAAGCTCACCCTCAAGCCGCCGCACGACGGCGAGGCCATCGTCACCGTGGAAGGCGACCGCGTGCTGTGGAGCCGGCGCGTCGGCGTGAAGGCCTCGGGCACCGAGCTGGACATTCCGGTCGATGCCGCCTGGGCGCGCAACGACCTGTACGTGACCGTGGCCGCCTTCCGCCCCGGCAGCCAGGGCGACCGCGTGACACCAGCCCGCGCGCTGGGCCTGGTGCACCTGCCGCTGTACCGCGAGGACCGCAAGCTCAAGGTGGCGCTGGAGGCACCGGCCAAGACACAGCCCTCCACCACGCTGCCGGTCAAGGTCAAGGTGCCCCAGCTGGCCGGCAAGAGCGCCGTGGTGACGCTGTCGGCCGTGGATCTGGGCATTCTCAGCATCACCAACTTCAAGACGCCCGACCCGGCCGACTTCTTCTTCGGCAAGCACCGCTACGGCGCCGACCTGCTGGACCTCTACGGCCGCCTCATCGAGAAGATGGACGGCAACACCGCGCAGCAACGCTTCGGCGGCGACGCCGGCAAGCGCGACACGCAAAGCCTGCCGCGCAAGCTGCTGCTGGTGGATGTGTTCAGCGGCCCCGTCGTGCTGGACGCCAAGGGCGAGGCCAACGTGCCCGTCAAGCTGCCCGACTTCAACGGCACGCTGCGGCTGATGGCCGTCGTCAGCAGTGCCGACAGCTACGGCAGCACGCAGGCCGACACCGTCGTCGCCGCGCCGCTGGTGGCCGAGCTCAACATGCCGCGCTTCATCGCCCCCGGCGACAAGGCCACGCTGGCCGTGGACGTCACCAACCTCAGCGGCTCGCCGCAGGAGGTGCGCGTGGCGCTGTCGGCCACCGGGCCCGTGCGGGTCACCGGCGCGACCGACAGCATCAAGCTCGCCGACAAGCAGCGCCACATCCTGCGCTTCCAGGCCGAGGCGCTGGACGCCTACGGCCTGGCACCGCTCAAGCTCACCGTCAGCGCCGGGCCCTTGAGCCTGGTGCGCGAGGCCGCGCTGCAGGTGCAGCCCGTCACGCCGCTGACGCGCGACAGCCGCCGCATCCGCCTGGAGCCCGGCGCCACGCAGGCCGTGGACCGAGCGCTGCTGGACGCCTACTGGCCCGGCTCCGCCACGCTGGCGCTGAGCGTGGCCAACACGCCGCCCATCGACATCCAGGCCCAGGTGCGCGGCCTGCTCACCTATCCTTACGGCTGCCTGGAGCAGACCACCTCCAGCGCCTACCCGCTGCTCTTCATCGACGACGCCGCCGCCCAGCGCTGGGGCCTGACGCCCGTGCCGCGCGACGAGCGCGCCAAGCGGCTGGAAGGCGCCTTCGCCCGGCTCGCCGGCATGCAGCAGGCGCGCGGCGGCTACGGCCTGTGGGCGGCCGACAACCCCTACGAAGCCTGGCTCAGCGCCTACGTCACCGGCTTCCTGCAGGACGCGCGCGACGCCGGCTTCGCCGTGCCCGAGGCCCAGCTCGCCAAGTCACTGGGCGGCCTGACCGAGCAGTTCCAGCGCAGCCCTGGCCAGCAGGTCACGCCGCCGGCCGCCCCGCGCCGCAACGACAAGGGCGCCCTCGCCGACTACCGCGAGGCCGAGGTGCTGCGCCTGGCCCACCAGCGCTTTGCCGAGGCCGCGCACGCCGGCTACATCCTGGCCCGCGAGCAGAAGGCGCCGCTGGCCACGCTGCGCACGCTGCACGACAAGCACCGCGCAAGCGCCCTGAGCCCGCTGCCGCTGGTGCAGCTGTCCCTCGCGCTGAAGCTGATGGGCGACCAGGCCCGCGCCCAGGCCGCGTTGGAGGACGCCATGGCCCGCCCCTATGGCTACCAGCCCGACGACGCCGGCTGGGGCCCATGGCTGGGCGACTACGGCTCCCGCATCCGCGACCGCGCCATGGCCTACGCGCTGCTGCTGCGCCACCAGGTGGCGCACGACAAGCGCGAGAACCTGCTGTTCGACCTGGCCGACGACTTCCGCCAGCGTAGCCACTACTCCACGCAGGAGCGGCTGGCGCTGTTCCTGGCGGTGCAGGCCGCCACACAAGGCGCCGGCAAGGACGACCGCTGGAAGACCACGCTCACCGTCGGCCCCAAGGCCGACGCCTGGGCCGGCAGCGGCAACGGACAGCAGAGCTTCGACATCGGGCAGCTGCGCGCCGGCCTCGCGCTGAAGAACGACGGCGACAAGCCGCTCTACCTGGACATCACCGCCCAGGGCTACCCCGTCAAGCCGCTGGCGCCCAGCGCCGAGCGCATTTCGGTGGAGCGCACGCTGTTCACCACCGACGGCAAGCCCGTGGCCACGCGGCAGTTCAGCACCGGCGAGATGCTCGTCGTGCGCCTGCGCGTGAAAGCCACCCAGGCCATCAAGGACGGCCTGGTGGTGGACCGCATCCCCGCCGGCTTCGAGATCGAGAACCTCAACCTCAGCCAGGGCCCGCAGGCCGGCGAGTTCGCGGTGGATGGCGTCAACGTGGCGCAGGCCAATGCCAACGAACGCATCGTCCACACCGAATACCGCGACGACCGCTTCGTCGCCGCCGCGCGGCTGGGTTCACCGCTGGACCTGTTCTACCTGGTGCGCGTCGTCACGCCCGGGCGCTACGTCGTGCCGGCGACGTTTGCGGAGGACATGTACCGGCCGGAGATCAGGGGGGTGGGCAAGGCCGAAGGGGAGATCGTGGTGGTGGACAAGAAGGCTGCGCCGTGATGCGCTGCAACCAGCGCATGACTCGCAGCTTGGGGTGAGCTCGCGCCCCCCCCAACCATCGACCTGCCACCGGGTCACCCGGGCACCTGGGTTGAGGTTCACGGCGTTCACCGCAACCGACAGGCTCGGCGTCATCACCCCTCAACCCAACCCCTCCGCCAACGCCGCCCGCGTGACCTCATCCGACGGAAACAGGTGCTCCACCTTCAGCGACGCCAGCGTGATGTCCAGCGGCGTGCCGAAGCTGGTGATGGTGGAGAAGAAGCTCAGCACGCGGCCGTCGGCCGCGCGCAAGCGGAAGGCCAGCACGGGCAGCAGGCTGGCGGCCTGCGGGGCGGCCCAGGCGGTGAGCGTGGGGCGCAACTCGTCCAGCAGCGCGCGCAGCCGGGGCAGGTGCTCGGCCTCGCGGCTGGCGCGGCCCCACATCTCGTTGCACAGCCAGGCTTCGTCCACGCACAGCGAGCGCAGGCCGCCGGGCGCGAAGAAGGCGCGCAGCAGGTTCAGCGGCCCGGCCAGCAGGTCCTGCGCCGGCAGGCCCAGCAGCACCAGCAGGCGCGCCAGGCCGGCGTTGGCCATGACGACGTTGTACTCACCGTCCAGCACCAGCGCCGGGGCGGCGCCGTTGGCGTGGATGAGCTGGGCCAGCGCGGCCCGCACGGGCGCCATCTCGGGCGCGTCCAGCGGGCGTTCGGCGTGCGCGGGCGCGTAGCCGGCGGCCAGCAGCGCCTGGTTGCGCTCTTCCAGCGAGGCGCCCAGCGCATCCAGCAGCGCGATCAGCGTCTCGCGGCCGGCGCGGGCGCGGCCGGTCTCGATGCAGCTGAGGTGGCGTTGCGACACGCCGGCCCGCAGCGACAGCTCCAGCTGGCTGACGCGGCGCGACTTGCGCAGGGCGGCGAACGTGGCGGTCATGCGGCGCATTCTGCGGTGCGGCCCGCGGCGCGGCCATGACCTGCGAGGTCATTGCGGCGATGTGCTGCGCTGCCGAGCATGGCGCCACCCTCAACCCATCTGGAGATCGCCATGCGCCCTGCCCCCTTCACCCTGCTCGCCCTCGGCCTCGTGTTCGCCGCGTTCGGGGCCTACTCGCTGTACGCGCTGTGGGCCGTGGGCTATGTCGGCATCTGGCAGGCTGGCATGGCCAGCGTGGGCGCCTGGCAGCTGTTGCTGGACCTCGTGCTGATGTCGCTCATCGCGCTGGCCTGGCTGGTGCAGGACGCGCGCCGCACGGGGCGCAAGGCCTGGCCTTTCGTCGTGATGACGCTGGCCGTGGGCTCGTTCGGGCCGCTGCTGTACCTGCTGCTGGCGCCGCGCCACCCGGCCGGTGTGGCGGCACTGCAGCCCTGAGCATGGGCACTGGCCGTGACGGCCAGCAAGGGCAAGACCTGGCCCCAAAGTCGTGAACTGTGTCGCGGTTGGCGCCGCGAACCCGCCATTCGCGGGGGTGCTCGCCCCCGGGCTCGCGGGGGCCTACCTGCCATCGGAGCGATACGTCAACCCCTACATTGCAAGCCGCTTTGTAGCCGCCCAGCCTGAGGCGGCGCACCACACACAACCGATGCTGCGGGAGCTCCCATGACTGCCATTCACCACTTTCTGTCCCGCGCCAGCCTGACCGGCGTGCTGGCGGCTGCGGCCCTGGCGGCCACGCCTGCGGCGCAGGCTGGCGTCGTCGTGGGTTGGGCCTTTGACAACGCGACGACGAACCAGCTGACCAACATCGCGGCCTCGACGGTGGCGTCCGGCGTCACCAACGCCAGCTTCAGCGCGCCCAACCACGGCGTGGTGGATTGGCATGGCGCCCTTGGCAACAAGGTGCTGTTGACGCGCTTCTTCGACAACGGCGCCACGGTGCCGTCGATGTCGTTCACGCTGGCCGACACGTTCGACAACCTGACGCTGTCGTTCACGACGTACCACAACCACAACCCTGGCTTCCCGACGTACCAGCAGTACAAGTACGCGGTGCAGATCAACGACGGCAGCGGCTGGACCAACCTAATGGCCGACCTGATCGCCTCCAACGCCACACGCGCGCTGGCCGTCGACGTGCCGCTGACCGCAAGCCTGGGCCCGGGCACCTACAGCATGCGCTGGATCGGCTACGGCTACGCCTACGGCACCAACTCCAACACCGAGTACTTCGCGCTGGACAACGTCACGCTGAGCACGGCCACGGCCGCCGCCAACACGGTGCCCGAGCCGGCCAGCCTGGCCCTGGTCGGCCTGGCCCTGGCCGGTGTGGCCGCCCTGCGCCGCAAGCGCGCCTGAGGCCGGGCGGGGCAGGACACGGTGGCCGCCACGCGCCATCGTTAATCGGGAGGATGGCGTGGGGTTCTATCGCCCACGCCTCGGGGGCTGTACATGGAGGCAGCGGCCGCTAACGTCCGCGACCGCACAACGTCCATCCCAAGCCCAGGGGCTTCACTGTGTCCCGACCTGCCGTTTCCTTGTTGCTGGCGGCTGCCGCCACCCTGGCCGCACCGGCGGCCCATGCCGTGTTCGCCATCCCAGCATCGCCGCTGGACCAGGGCGGCTGGACGCTGGCGGCTCACATGTCCAACACGGGTGGCATGTTCGACGGCCAGGGCGAGCTGAGCTTCGCGCAGGCCTACGGCACCGCGGTGGCATCCCCCACCGCCAGCACGCCCGACTTCTCCATCGCCATCAGCGCGCCCATCAGCCGCATCCTGTTCATCACGGGCGACCGCTCGGTGTGGGCGATGGCTGACTACGGTGCGCTCATCACCCAGATCCAGGCCCGCGCCGGCTACTTCGGCGCCAACATCGACTTCACGCTGGGCCTGAACGGCATGGTCAGCCAGGTGCAGGGCAATGTGCTGAGCCGCGGCGGCGTGAGTGAAGACCCCTGGATCACCTACGCCCCCGAGCATTTCGCAGGCATCAACAGCAATGCCATCCTGTGGGGCGAGGGCGACTACTTCGCGGCCCACAGCAACCTCAAGAACAGCGCTGGCGGCCTGAACGTGTACGTGCAGACCGTGCCGGAACCGTCCTCGCTGGCCCTGCTGCTGGCGGGCGTGTTGACGGTGGGTGCATGGGCCCGCAAGCGGCGCGCCGTCTGACACAAGCGGTAGCAAAGCGCCCGTCAACGGCGCGCCTGCCCAGCAACGTTCAGGGGTGACCGGCGGCCTGTATCCGCCGGATGCGAGCCCCCTGATGACCACGCTGACCCTCACCTTCCAAGGCCAACCCGCTGATGCGCGCCGCGCGCTGGGTGGCCTGCTGCAGCGCTTCCGCACCGCCTACTTCGTGGAGCGCAGCAGCCACGAATACGCCGTGACGGCCGACGAGGCCACGGCGGCCGAACTGGCCCGCCAGCCGCTGTGGGCCGCTCAGGCGGGCTCGACCACCACGCGCGGCCAGCGCTCGGCGTAGCGCTTGCTGGCGCAGCGCTCGCGGTAGGTCTCTACGCTGACGCGAGCCGGATTGCGCCGCACGCGCAGGCCCAGCAGGTCGTCCAGGCCCAGCGGGGCGATGACGTGCAGCGCGTCGGCCGCGTCCAGCCACACCCCCACGGCCGTGGCCGGCTCGGGCCAGCTGGCGATGGCATCCTGCAGCGACTGCAGCGGCGCCACGGCATGGCCGAAGTGCTGCTCGAACCACAGGTGCACACCGGCCTGGTTGGTGACTTCCCACGGCAGGTCCACGCACTGGCACAGCCGCTGCTGCAGCACGGCGTCGCGCGCCGGGGCCAGGTCGTCGGCGTCGAAGTAGGCGAAGTCCACATCGGCCAGCGCGCTGGCGTGCGCATGACCGTGCAGCGCGTCCCAGACGAGGTTGCGCAGCGCGCCCGCGCCGATGCACCAATGGGCCAGGCCCAGCGAGCGGCCTGCCTGCAATGCAGCCATGAACCACGGCGCGGCGCGCACCAGCGCCGTCAGCTGGACCACGTCGCTCACCGCGCCTGCTCGCGCTCCTGCAGCGCCCGCCACATCACCTTGCCGGCGCCGCTCTTGGGCAGGCTGGCGGCGAACTCGATCAGCGCGGGCACCTTGTAGGCCGCCATCTGCGTGCGGCACCAGTCGCGCAGCTGCTCGGCGCTCAGGGCCTCGTGGCCGGCGCGCTTCACGACGACGGCCTTGACCGTCTCACCACGGTAGGCGTCGGGCGCGGACACGACGCAGGCCTCGGCCACGCCCGGGTGGGCGTGCATGAGGTTCTCCACCTCCGCCGGCCAGACCTTGAAACCGCTCGCATTGATCATGCGCTTGAGGCGGTCGGTCATGAAGAAGTAGCCGTCCACGTCCACATAGCCAATGTCGCCGGTGCGGAAGAAGCGCCGGCCGTCGAACTCGACGAAGGCGGCCGCCGTGGCATCGGGCTGGCGCCAGTAGCCGGCAAACACCATGGGGCCGTGCACGATGATTTCGCCGGGCTGGCCCGGGGGCAGCTCGGCGCCGGTGTCGGGGTCCACCACGCGGGCGTCGCAGCTGATGTAGGGCACGCCCAGGCATTGCTGCTTGGGCGCGTCGTGCGGGTTGCTGTGGCTGGGCGCCGCGGTCTCGGTGAGGCCGTAGCCCTCGGCGTAGCGCAGGCCCCAGCGCTGGCGCAGGCGCTCGGCGATGGCCTGCGGCATGGCCGCGCCGCCGCCGCCGATGTAGACGAGGCTGGAGAGGTCGAACGTGTCCACCTCGGGGCTGGCCAGCAGGTCGATGACCATCGTCGGGATGTTGGTCCAGCGCGTGACGCGGTGGTGCTTGATGAGCTGCGCCGCGACCTCGCGCTGCCAGCGCGGCATCAGCACCAGGCAGGCGCCGGCCATCAGCGTGCCATGCATCACCACCACCATGCCGGTGATGTGGAACATAGGCACGACGCCCAGCACCACGTCCTCGTGGCTGCCGTTGGCCCACAACGCCCCGGCGAACACGTTGTGCTGCAGGCTGCTGTGCTTGTGCATGCAGCCCTTGGGGTGGCCGGTGGTGCCGCTGGTGTAGGCCAGCACGGCCAGGTCGTCGGCGCCCACGGTGGTGACGGGCGGCGCGGCGCCGCAGGCCAGCGCGTCGGCCCAGGCGGTGGCGCCGTCGGGCAGCGCGGGGTCGGCATTCAGCCAGTCGGCCCAGCCGGCGGGCAGGCCTTGCAGCGCCTCGCCCTCGACGCGGCCGCCGGGCAGCGCCTCGGCCAGCCGCGTGATGAGCAGGTCGCGCGCGGCCATGCCGGCGGCCAGCCACTCGGCGCTGAGCTCGGCGCTGGTGATGGCCAGCACGGCGCCGCTGTCGGTGATGAGGTGGCGCAGCTCGGCCGCCTTGTTCATCGGGTTGACGGGCACGACCACAGCGTTGGCCGCCAGGATGGCGCAATGCGCGATGACGAGCTGCGGGCAGTTCTGCAGATCCACCAGCACGCGGTCGCCGCGCTGCACGCCGCGCTGCGCCAGCCAGGCTGACAGGCGCTGCACCTGCGCGTGCAGGTCGGCATACGTCGTCACGTGGCCCAGGAACAGCAGCGCCGGCCGCGCGGGGAAGCGCCGGGCGCTGACCACCAGGTTGTCGGGCAGCGCGGTGGCTGGCGGCGTGATCGCGTGCGGCACGCGGGGCGGCCAGTACAGGTGATGCGCTCGGGTCATGCGGTCGTCTCCGGCTTTCTCTGGCCGACGACGAGGTAGACGCCCAGCAGCGTCACGCCCATGCCGGCAATGGCTTGGGCGCCCAGTGTCTCGTCGAACAGCAGCCACGCCATCACCGAGGTGACAGAGGGCACCAGGTACATGGTGCTGCTGACCGCCGTGACGCGGCCGTGGCGCAGCATGTGGAACATCAGGCTGATGCCACCGGCCGTCAGCACCAGGATGCTCCAGCCCATGGCGATGATGACGTCGGCGTTCCAGACGATGCGCATGGGCTCCAGCGCCCAGGCCAGCGGCAGCGTGGCGGCCAGCGCCACGCCGAACTGCACCACCTGCCCGGTGCGCAGGTCGAACTGCGGCACGAAGCGCTTCTGGTACAGCGTGCCGGCGGTGATGCCCAGCAGCGCCATCAGGCAAAGCAGCAGCGGCATCCCGAAGCCGGCGCCGAGGTTGAGCTTGTGCCAGATCACCAGCAGCACGCCGCCCAGGCCCAGCGCCACGCCAGCCCACTGCCGCAGCGACACGCGCTCGCCGATCAGCGGCGCCGCGGCCGCCACCAGCACGGGCTGCAGGTTGACGATGAGCGCCGCCGTGCCGGCCGGCAGGCCCTGGCGGATAGAGACCCACACGCCGGCCAGGTACAGCGCCTGGATGCCCAGGCCGGCCACGGCCAGGTGCAGCATTTGGCGCGGCGTGGGCCAGGCCGCGCGCGCGGCCAGCGCCAGGCCCAGCATCAGCAGCGCCACGCCGGCATAGCGCCAGCTCAGGAAGGTCAGCGGGTCGGCGTACGGCGCTGCCAGCTTGGCGGCGATGTAGCCGGTGGCCCAGATGAAGATGAACAGCGGCGGGGCCAGGCGGTCGAGCAGGGACATCCGGCCATCATGCCTGCGGCGCCCCGGGCGACGGCGTGCTCAGCTCGCGCAGGCAGCGCGGACACAGGCAGCGGCCGGGCCAGCGTGCGGCCAGCTCCGCGCGCAGCGCGTCGCTCAGGCGCAGGCCGAAGCAGTCGCAGGCCCCGGTGGCCGCGCCGCAGGCAAAGCCGCCGCCGCAGCGCGGGCAGGTGCTGTCCAGCGGCAGCGGGGGCGCGCTCATGTGCGCAGCTCGCGCAGCGTGGCCTCGCACAGCTGGACCAGCACGGCCGTGTCCACATCGGCCAGGCGCTTGATGTAGACGCAACCCTTGCCCTCGCGATGCTTGCCCAGCCGGGCCAGCAGTGCGGCGCGCTCGGTGCCGCCGCTGACGTAGAGGCTGATGTCGCCCTTGCCCCCGGCCCCGCTGGCGAAGCCGAGCTCGAAGATGTCGCCCTCGCGGCCGCTGTCGTAGACGTAGTGGTGGTGACCGAAGCCCACCATGCGGCCCCACAGGCGCGGCGGATGGCCGCTGGCGCGCTGCATCAGCGCGATCAACGCCTGGCAGTCGGCCGCGCGCGCCTCGGGCTGGGCGACGACGTAGGCCTGCACATCGGCGTCACCGGGCTGGGTCTTGTTCGCGGTGGCCATGGCAGTTCTCCAGGGTTCAGAGCGGCGATTGTGGGTCTTCGGCGCCGGGCAGCGGCGTCGCGCGGGCCAGCGCCATCCAGGTGGCAAAGTCGGGCTTGCAGGCGCGCTTGGGCGCCGGGCGCGCGAGTTCGAGGTGGCTGTCGTGGCCGATCAGCACGCCGTACTCGGGCGGGATCTCGTCGGGCTCGGCGATGCCCGCCCGGATGACGAACCAGCACTGGCCGCTGAGCGCCCGGTAGGCAGCAGACTTGGCGGGCCGGCGCAGCTCGCCCAGCAGATCGGCGCGGCTGACCTTGATCTCATGGATGGCGGGTTCGAGGTAGTCCTCCACCGTGCTGTGGCGGATGGAGTAGACGTCGGGCATGGCCTGCACCCACTGCAGCGCGCCGTCCTCCTGCGGCAAGCCCGCGCGCAGCGTGAGCCCGCGCCAGGCGATGCGGCCGGCGCGCTGCATCTCCACAGCCACACGCTCTACCAGCGTCTCGTGCGCGTCGCGCGCGGCGCGGTTGCGGGTCAGCGAGTCGGCGATCAGCGCCACGCCGGAGTCCGTCACGCGCAGCCGCTCGCGGCCGCCGTCGTCCGTCAGGCGCTCCACCCAGCCGGCGGCCAGCAGCTCCACCTCCACCAGGTCCTGGCAGGGCCAGCCGGCGCTGCGCCAGAGCTGGCGCAGGCGCTGCAGGTGGTGGCGGCGGGGCGTGATCATGCCGCCATCTTCGCCGCAGCCGGGCGTGAAAAAAGCCCCCGGCCGGTGGACACGGGGGCTGTGGCGATCGGGCCGCGGCGCGAGCCGCGGGCGATCAGCGGTCCTTGCTGAGCTTGCCCTTGGGCGCGGCCGGGTCGCCCATCACGAAGATGGTGTACACGCCGTTGGACGTCAGCGGGGTCAGGCCCGAGGTGGTGCCGGCCGACGGGTTGTACAGCGCGTCGACTTGCAGCGGCGAGTTGACCGTGACCACCGAACCAGTGGACGAGCCGATGCTGGCGGGCAGCGAGCTGGTGCCCGGCAGCACGTTGCTGGCTTGCGACTGGTAATCCACGTTCAGCGTGGTCAGCGAGCCGGCGACGGACAGGCCGTTGACGAGGCGGATCTTCACGTTGCCGCTGACAGTGGGCAGGCGGTTGTCATCGCTGAGCACGACGACCTTGGGGTCGGCAGCCGTGCCCCAGATCAGCATCGTGTAGTCGCCACCAGCCGCGAAGGTGGTGGACGTCGGGCCGGCCTGCACGCCGTTGATCAGCACGGACGTGGTGTTGGCGCCGGCGGCGAAGCTGGCGTAGTCCGTCGTGTTCGGCGGCACCGAGGCGGGCAGCAGGTTGTTGCCAGCGATGGTGGCCGACACGATGGGCGCACCGGCCAGCGCGTTGACGGCGCGAACGCGGGTCAGCGTGGTCGGGTAGTTCTTGGCGGCACCCTTCTGGACCATGGTGATGCCGTTGACCAGCACGCCACCGTCGGAAGCCGTCAGGATCAGAGTGTTGACGCTGGCGGAGTCCAGCGTGATGGCCGGGATTTCCAGGCGCAGGTCACCGCGGCGGCTGTAGCCGGTCACGCAGACGCGGAAGCTGCCGGAGTTGATCTGGTTGTAGCCGCTGCCATTGCCGCCACCCAGGTTGCTGACGAGAGCGGTCTCGTTGGTCAGCGCGCAGGAGGTGGCGCTGGTGACGTAGACGTCCAGCGAACCGGCATCGGGCGCCAGGTTCAGGATCAGCAGCTTGGCCTTGTTGGCCTCGGGCGCGGTCTGCGTCTCCTCCAGCAGCGTGGTGCGCACGGTGCCGGCGAAGCCGTAGGTGATGTAGGTGTAGTTGCTGCCGGCGTTCAGCGTCGGCGTGGTGGCCGAGATGCTGGTGCCGACGCTGCTCTCCAGCACGCGCGAGGCGGTGCTGCCGGTGTCCACGGTGCCGTATTCACCCACGGCGGCGTAGGCCACCTTGCTGTTGATGGTCTTGTCGTTGACCGTCAGATCCAGCTGGGCGTACGAGCGCGTGGCGTTGAGCAGGCGCACCTGCGTTTTGCTGTCACTGCTGCCACCGCCGCCGCAGGCGGTCAGAGCGGCAGCGGCCGACAGGCTCAGCGTCAGGGCCAGCCGGTGGGCCCAGGGGGTGAATCGCATCGAGAACTCTCCGAAAAAACCTTGCCGCCGGGCCTATCCCCAGGAAAGCGGACTGGCGATTAGAACTCAAGCCGGCGACCTCGCCATTTCCGCCGTCTAGCACCGGGTGAAGAACTGTTGCTGGAAAACCCGGGGGCGCTTTGAGGAGACGGCTCCAATCCACGCGGGGACGCGCTGTTTAGCATCGGCCGATGAACTATCCACACCTGCTGGCCCCGCTGGACCTGGGCTTCACCACCCTGAAGAACCGCGTGCTGATGGGCAGCATGCACACGGGGCTGGAGGACGGGCGCAAGCACTTCGACCGCATGGCCGCCTACTTCGCCGAGCGCGCGCGCGGCGAGGTGGGGCTGATCGTCACCGGTGGCTTCGCGCCCAACATCGAGGGCTGGGCCAAGCCGTTCGCCGGCACGTTGGCGACCTCGGGCGCCGCGCGCCGCCACCGCGTCATCACCGACGCCGTGCACGCCGAGGGCGGCAAGATCGCGCTGCAAATTCTGCACACCGGACGCTACGGCTACTCGCCGCTGTGCGTGGCGCCGTCGCGCATCCAGAGCCCCATCACACCGTTCACGCCGCGCGAGCTGAGCGCCCGCGGCATCGAGCGACAGATCCGCGCCTTCGTGCGCTGCGCCAGGCTGGCCCGCGAGGCGGGCTACGACGGCATCGAGGTGATGGGCAGCGAGGGCTACTTCATCAACCAGTTCCTGGTGGAACACACCAACCAGCGCACCGACGCCTGGGGCGGCAGCTACGAGAACCGCATGCGGCTGCCGCTGGAGATCCTGGCGCGCATCCGCGAGGCGGTGGGGCCGGACTTCATCGTCATCTACCGGCTCTCCATGCTGGACCTCATCCCCAACGGCAGCAGCTGGGACGAGGTGCTGGAGCTGGCCCGGCGCGTGGCGCGCGGCGGCGCCACCATCATCAACACCGGCATCGGCTGGCATGAGGCCCGCATCCCGACGATTGCCACCAGCGTGCCGCGCGCCGGCTTCGCCTGGGTGACGGCCAAGCTGCGTGCGCAACTGCGGGCCGAAGGTTTCACGACGCCGCTGATCACCAGCAACCGCATCAATACGCCCGAGGTGGCCGAAGGCGTGCTGGCCGATGGCTCGGCGGACATGGTGTCCATGGCGCGGCCCTTCCTGGCCGACCCGGACTTCGTGCGCAAGGCGCGCCAGGGGCGGGCCGACGAGATCAACACCTGCATCGCCTGCAACCAGGCCTGCCTGGATCACACCTTCGCGCAGCAGATCTCCACCTGCCTCGTGAACCCGCGCGCGGCCTATGAGCAGGAGATCGTCGTGCGGCCGGTGCAGGGCGCGCAGAAGCACATCGCCGTCGTAGGTGCCGGCCCGGCGGGCCTGGCCGCCGCCACCACGCTGGCCGAGCGCGGCCATGCGGTGACGCTGTTCGACGCGGCCGCCGAGATCGGCGGGCAGTTCAACATGGCCAAGCGCGTGCCCGGCAAGGAGGAGTTCCAGGAAACGCTGCGCTACTTCGGCCGCCGCATCGAGGTCACCGGCGTGGACCTGAAGCTCAACACCCGGGTGGGGGCCGGCGACCTGACCGGCTTCGACGAGGTGCTGCTGGCCACCGGCGTCAGCGCGCGCAACCCGCGCATCCCGGGCCAGGACGAAGGCCAGGCGCGTGGCCAGGTACTGAGCTACATCGACGTGCTGCGCCACGACAAGCCGGTGGGCACGCGCGTGGCCATCGTCGGCGCGGGCGGCATCGGCTTCGACATGGCGGAGTACCTGCTGGAGGCCGGCCACTCGCTGACGCTGGACCCGGCCGCCTGGCGCCGCCACTGGGGCGTGGGCGACCCGCAAGCCGTGCGAGGCGGCCTGCTGCGGCCGGCGCCCGACGCGCCGACGCGGCAGATCACGCTGATGCAGCGCAAGGCCGGCAAGCCCGGCGCCGGCCTGGGCAAGACGACCGGCTGGATTCACCGCGCGGCGCTGAAGATGAAGCGGGTGGAGATGCTGGCCGGCGTCAACTACGAGCAGATCACGCCCGAGGGCCTGTGGGTGAGCTACGGCGAGAAGCGGGCGGATGCGCAGCTGATCGAGGCCGACACCATCGTGCTGTGCGCGGGCCAGGAGCCGCTGCGCGAACTCGAAGCACCGCTGAAGGCGGCCGGCGTGAAGGTGCACCTGATCGGCGGCGCGCTGGAGGCTGGCGAGCTGGACGCCAAGCGGGCCATCCGGCAGGGCACCACGCTGGCCTGCCGGCTGTAGACACGTGCTGGCACGGGTGAGCGGGCGGCGCGCTCAGCAGTGCGACAGGTCCCAGAGCTGGTAGAGCGTGTTGCAGTCCTGCTCCGTGACCTCCAGGCCGGCGGCCAGGTCGAAACTGGAATCGAACCAGCCACAGCACTCGGGCTTCACGCCTGCGGCCACCTCGGGCGTGCGCACGGCCAGGGTGGCCAGGGGGAGGGCCTTGGGCTGGGACCAGGGCTGCTGCGAGGACGTGAAGAACATGGCGGGCTCCCGTGCGGTGAAGGCGGCGACGTCGTGAAAAACGTCATGCCGTCAGCATCGGCGCCGGGGCGAATCACCAACATCACCCAGAAGGTGGGACGAAGGGGGAGACGGCCCCCGCGCCTCCCCCGACATCCCTCCAAAGGGGGGAATGAATATGGGGTCGGAGTCAATTTCCACACCCCGGGGCGCTGCGCGCCACGGGGCGCGAGCCGCGCCGTCAAACGCGTCAAATGGACTCCGCCCCCCTTTTCAGCAGCTCCCGGCGGGCGTCGTGGCCGATCCAGCGGGCGGCGGCCTCATCGCGTTCGCACAGCCGCTGCGCCAGTTGCAGGGCGGGCCCGTGCAGGCCGGGGCTGCGCTTGCCAATCTGGCGCAGCGCCCAGTTGACAGCCTTGCGCACGAAGTTGCGGTCGTCGTCGGCCGCGGCGTCGATGAGCGGCAGCCGGGCGAGGAAGTCGGCGTCGGGCCGCTGCTTGTGATGCACCGCGGCCACCGCCAGCAGCGCGAAACCGGCGCGCCGCTCGAACTCGCGCTCGCGCAGGGCCCAGCGCGGGATGGCCTCCCAGGCCAGCGGGCTGCGCACGAAGGCGTTGAGGCAGGCCTGGTCACACACGTCCCACGCCGCCAGGCCGGCCACCCAGTGATCCATCTGCACCAACGTCAGGCGCGCCGGCTCGGTCACCATGCCGGCCAGGATCTGCGCATCCGGGATGCCGGTGTCCCACAGGGCCAGCGCCAGGTCGTGATCGCGCCCGAACTCGCGGGCCAGCGCACGCAGGCGGGGCACGGCCAGGCCGAGCCGCCCGTCCCCGGTCAGGCCGAAGCGCGCCATGCCGGCCTGCGCCTCGGGCCGGGCGGCGGCCTGCAGCGCGGCCAGGGCTTCATCCAGCGAAGGCTTGTGCTTATTCGGCATGCGCAGATTCTGCGGCGGCGCGCACGGCAGACAATCATCGCCTCGACACGATCGACCTCCAGGCCCGATGAAGCACCTCTTCGCCCTTGCCGCCCCCGCCACCGCGCTGGCCGCCGCCCTGCTGTTCGCCCCCGCCCTGCCCGCCCACGCGGCGCCCGGCCCGGGTGTCTCGTGGCAGGCCGCCGCGGCCGACGCCGACATCGACCGCGCCTTCGCCCGCGCCGCCGCCGAGAAGAAGCCGGTGCTGCTGTACTGGGGCGCCAAGTGGTGCCCGCCGTGCAACCAGCTCAAGGCCACGCTGTTCAACCGCGCGGACTTCATCGACCAGAGCAAGGCCTTCGTCGCCGTCAGCATCGACGGTGACGCGCCGGGCGCGCAGAAGCTGGGCACGCGCTTCAAGGTGCGCGGCTACCCGACGCTGATCCTGTTCAACCCCACCGGCAGCGAGATCACGCGCCTGCCCGGCGAGGCCGATGCGGCCCAGGTCATGAAGGTGCTGCAGCTGGGTTTGTCCAGCGGCCGCCCCGTGAAGGCCGTGCTGGCCGACGCCCGCGCCGGCAAGAAGCTCAACGCCAACGAATGGCGGCTGCTGGGCTTCTACGGCTGGGAGACCGACGAGCAGCAACTGCTGCCGGTGGCCGAGCGCCCGGCGACGCTGGCACAGCTGGCCCGCGCCAGCGAGGGCGCCGATGCCGAGACTGCTACGCGGCTGTGGCTGAAGTCGGTCGGAACGCTGGCCGAGGGCAAGGCGGCCGACGCTGCCCAGTTGCCGCGCCTGCGCGCGCTGCTGGCCGATGCGGCGCAGTCGCGCGCGCAGATGGACGTGCTGACCAACGAGGCCCGCGACTTGGTGCGCGCGTTCACGCCCACGGCCGGTGACGCCCGCACGCAGCTGAGCGCCGACTTCGACGCCACGCTGAAGCGGCTCAACGCCGACACCTCGCTGTCCCGCGCCGACCGCCTCAGCGCGCTGCAGGGCCGCATCGAGCTGGCCCGGCTCGACACGGCCCGCGACGAGCCCCATCCCAAGGCCCTGCCCGCCGCGCTGCTGGCCGAGGCCCGCGAGCAGACCGCGCGCGCCAACCGCGAGATCACCGACGGCTACGAGCGCCAAGCAGTCATCACCCAGGCCGCCCACCTGCTGGGCCGCGCCGGGCTGTGGAAGGACAGCGACGACCTGCTCAAGTCCGCGCTGGCGCGCAGCCACTCGCCCTACTACCTGATGAGCCAGCTGGGCGGCAACGCGAAGAAGCAGGGCCAGAAGGCCGAGGCGCTGCGCTGGTACGAGGAAGCCTTCAACAAGAGCGAGGGCCCCGCCACGCGGCTGCAGTGGGGCGCCAACTACCTGGGCGCGCTGGTGGAGCTGGCCCCCGAGGACACGGCGCGCATCGAGAAGGCGGCCGCCCTGCTGTTCGCCGAGGCCGCCAAGGACCCCGGCGCCTTCTACGAGCGCAGCGAGCGCTCGCTGAAGAAGGTGGCCTCGCTGCTGGCCGACTGGAACAAGAGCCCCGCCCAGGCCGCCGCCGTGGGCCGGCTCAAGAGCCAGCTGGACGGCGTGTGTGGCCAACTGGACGGCAGCGACGCCAAGGCCCGCGCCGCCTGCCAGGGCCTGCTGACGCGCAAGGGCTGACGCCAGCCATCCCCGGTTTCGGGCCACTGGTGTGGCCCGAACCGCCGTTCGCCCGACGCAGGCCCTGACGGCGCCCGGCCACGCCAGATACTCGCGCCACTCCCAACTTCCCGAGAGAAGTCATGCGTGAATGGCGCGGGGGGCTGCTGGCCCTCCTGACACTGGCCTCCATGGGCAAGGCTGCAGCGGACTCCCCGCTGAAGCCCTGCCGCATCGACGGCATTCCCAACGAGCTGCGCTGCGGCAGCCTGCAGCGCCCGCTGGACCCGGCGCGGCCGGACGGCGTGAAGATCGATGTCCACTTCGTCGTCGCGCCCGCGATGGCGCGCAACAAGCAGCCGGACGCCGTGCTGGTGCTGGCCGGCGGGCCGGGCCAGAGCGCCATCGAGGTGGCGCCCATGATGTTGCAGCGCTTCTCGCGGCTGAACAACCGGCGCGACCTGGTCTTCATCGACCAGCGCGGCACCGGCCGCTCCGCCCGCCTGGACTGCCCCGATGACAGCAAGCTGCCGCTGACCGAGCAGCTGGACACGGCCGCGCAGCTGCGCCGCCTGGACGCCTGCCGGGCCACGCTGGAGAAGCTGCCGCACGGTGACCTGCGCTTCTACACCACCACCATCGCCATGCAGGACATGGACGCCGTGCGCGAGCATCTGGGCGTGCCGCAGTGGAACCTGGAAGGCGGCAGCTACGGCACGCGCGCCGCGCTGGAGTACCTGCGCCAGTTCCCGAGCAAGGTGCGCCGCACGGTCATCGACGGCATTGCGCCGCCGGACATGGTGCTGCCGGCCAGCTTCTCGACCGACACGCAGGCCGCGCTGGACAAGCTCATCGACGCCCACGCCAAGACTTTCCCCGGCCTGCGCGAGGACTGGCAGAAGTTGCTGGCCTCACTGCCGCGCACGGTCAGCGTGGCCCACCCGATGACGGGCAAGCCCGAGCAGTTCACGGTGGACCGCGCGCTGCTGCTGCGCGCCGTGCGGGCACCGCTGTACCAGCCCGCGCTGGGCGCGGCCCTGCCGGCCGCCATCCGGGCGGCCGCCCAGGAGGGCCGCTTCGACGGGCTGTTCGGCCTGACCAGCGCCTTCGCCGGCCGCAAGGGCATGAAGCTGGCGATGGGCATGCACTTCTCCGTGGTGTGCGCCGAGGATGCGCCGCGCCTTGACGGCGCGACCGACCAGCCCGGGGCAGACTACGGCCGCTTCGACGCCGACATGTACGCCCGCGTGTGCAAGACCTGGCCCCGTGGCGACGTGCCGGCCGACTTCTACAAGGTACCGGCCGCGCCCAGCCCAGTGCTGGTGCTCAGCGGCGGGGCCGACCCCGTCACGCCACCGCGCCACGGCGAGCGCGTCGTGCAGGCTCTGGCCGCCGGCCAGCCGGCCCGCGTGCAGCATGTGGTGGTGCCCGAGGCCGGCCACGGCCTGACCGGCGTGGGCTGCATGCGGGACGTGATCTTCCGCTTCATCGACGCCAAGACCGACGCCGCCGCCCTGCCCCAGGACGCAGCCTGCGCCACCCGCATCCCGCGCCCCACCGCCTTCCAGCCCGTGCGCGAAGGGAGCCCCCAATGATCGAGATCCACGACGTCCACAAGCAGTTCACCAGCCGCACCGGTGCCGGCCTGTTCAAGCGCGGCGAGAAGCGCACCGTGCATGCGGTGCAGGGCGTGAGCCTGAACGCCGCCGATGGCCGCATCACCGGGCTGCTGGGCGCCAACGGTGCAGGCAAGACCACCACGCTGCGCATGCTGGCCGGGCTGTTTGCGCCTGACCAGGGCCGCATCGCGGTCGACGGCGTCACCGTGCAGGACGACCCGCTGAAAGCCTTGTCCCGCATGGGCATCCTGGGCGACGCGCATGGCCTGTACCCGCGCCTGTCGGCCCGCGAGAACATCATCTACTTCGGCCGGCTGCAGGGCATGAACGCCGATGCGGCCAACGTCCGCGCCGACGAGCTGGCCCGGCTGCTGGAGATGAAGAACATCCTCGACCGCCGCGCCGACGGCTTCAGCCAGGGCGAGCGCATGAAGACGGCCCTGGCCCGCGCGCTGGTGCATGACCCCGCCAACATCGTGCTGGACGAGCCCACCAACGGCCTGGACGTGCTGGCCACACGCGCGCTGCGCGAGGCGCTGCGCTGGCTGCGCAGCCCGGAGGGTGGCGCCAAGTGCATCGTCTTCTCCACGCACATCATGCAGGAGGTGGAGCTGCTGTGCGACGAGGTCATCGTCGTCTCCAAGGGCCGCAGCGTGGCCCGCGGCAGCGTGCCCGCGCTACTGCAGCAAGCCGGCGAATCCCGTTTCGAGGACGCCTTCGTGAAGCTCGCATTTCCCGAGGAGGCTGCGGCATGAACAAGCACAAGACCTGGATCGTCTTCGCCAAGGAACTGGCCGACGCGCTGCGCGACCGGCGCACGCTGCTGCGCATCCTGGTGCCGGCACTGCTGATGGGGCCGCTGCTGCTGGCGGCGCTGTCGGGCCTGATCGCCTCGCTGGAGGAACGCGCCGAGCGGCGCGAGCTGATGGCCGTGGGCCTGGAGCACGCGCCCACGCTGCAGAACTTCATCGAGCGCCAGACCTACACGCTCAAGGCTGCGCCGGCCGACTACGAAGCCCAGCTGCGCGCCACGCGGCTGCTGGAACCTGTGCTCGTGGTGCCCAAGGACTTCGAGGCCCGGCTGCTGGCCGGTGAGGCGCCCACGGTGGAGATCGTCAGCGACAGCGCCAACCAGCGCGCCGCGGCCGGCGTGGGCGCCATGCAGCGGCTGCTGATGGGCTTCAACAACGAGCGGGCCGCGCTCAACATGGCGCTGCGCGGTGTGTCCACGCAGCTGCTGCAGCCAGTGGACGTGGAGGAACGCGACCTCGCCGGCACCCAGGCCCGTGCCGCGCGGCTGACCAGCATCATCCCGATGTTCATCATCATGGCGGTGCTGTACGGCGCGCTGAGTGCCGCGCTGGACAGCACGGCCGGCGAGCGCGAGCGCGGCTCGCTGGAGCCGCTGCTGATGAACCCGGCACCGCATGGCGCCATCGTGGCCGGCAAGTGGGGCGCCGTGGCGCTGATGGGCATGGCCGTGGCGCTGCTGTCCAGCCTGAGCTTCGTGCCCGCGCAATGGCTGATCCGCAGCGACAGCCTGCAGGCCATGTTCCAGTTCGGCATGGGCGAGGTGCTGGCCTTCTGGCTGCTGCAGATCCCGCTGGCCGCCGGCCTGTCGGGCCTGCTGATGGCGCTGGCCATCCGCTCCAAGACCTTCAAGGAAGCGCAGGCCAGCAGCACGCTCATCGTCACCGTCGTCAGCCTGATGCCCATGGTCAGCCTGCTGAACCCGGGCGGTGACGCAGCGTGGTACCTATGGGTGCCGGGCCTGGCCCAGAACACGCTGATGCTGGCCGTGCTCAAGGGCGAGGCGCTGCGCTGGGAACAGGTGGCCCCTGGCGTCATCACCGGGCTGGTGATCACGGCCGGCGCGCTGGCCTACGTGGCCCGCTCGATGCGCGCGGCGGTGGCGCGCTGAGCCGGGGGCCGGCTCGCGGTAGGCTCTCCGCCATGACCCGCATCCCGGCCCTCCCTGCACTCGCTACCGCCCTGCTGGCCGCCAGCTTGGCGGGCTGCGCCAACCCGCCGCATTTCGACGCCTTCCAGCCCGCCACGCCGGCCGACTACGACGGCCCCACGGCCAATGTGGCGGACGAGGTGCAGGCGGTCGGCCCGCAGCGACTGCATGTGTTCGAGATCACGCACGTGGACGGCCGCCGGCTGGCCAGCAGCAGCACCGCCACGCGACGCGCCGGCCAGGGCGGCAGCATGACGGTCACGCCGGTGGCGCTGACCAACGAACTGGCCGTGCGGCCCACCCGCGTGCGGCTACAGGCCGCCACGCAGTACGCGTCGCCCGTGGTCGCCCTGTCCCAGCCCACCTGCCGCACGGTGGGCGACGTGGACTTCACACCCCGGGCCGGTGCGCGCTATGCGGTGCGTGGCCGCATCGACAACGGTGCCTGCGAAGCCTGGATCGAGGATCTCGCCACGGGCCAGCCCGCCACCGACAAGGTCAGCGGCCCGGGCACGGCGCGCTAGCGGCAACGCCGCGCAGCGGCCGCCAGCAGCACACGCGAATACCAGCGGTGCAGGCCCAGCAGCGCACGGAAACCCGGGCCGAAGCGCGGCTCGCCGCCAGGCCCGCGCCGGCGCGGCACCAGGGCCGACCCGAACCACAGCACCGTGCCGCCATCGGCGGCCGGCTGCACACAGAACCAGGAGCGCGTGACGCCGCTGTCCTCGTGCATCAGCAACTCGTCGGCATCGCGGGCCTCGACCGTCCAGACGGCGATGCGCTCGCCCGTCCCGCACGCAACGGCTCGGGCCATCGCATCAGTGGACGGCTTGCCCAGCAGCGCCATCAGCCATCGCTCGGCCTTGAACACCGGCGTCGTGTAGAAGGCCTCGACGAACTCTGCCAGTGACACACGGCGTGCCACCGCCAGGCAGTACGCATCGGCAAAAGCCCCCTGCCGCGCCGCCATGCGGCCCAACAGGCTGGTAGGGGGAACAGGCTGTTCATCAAGCTTCATGGCGCCCAGTGTCCTCGTCCATCACCGAGATAGCCGGAAGTGATTGGCCAAGGTCGATGCGAATAATTAGCATTTGCCTATTCAAACCAGCCGGGCGATAGACACCATGACCAAGACCCTCTGCTTCGGCGTCATGCACCTGATCACGGCCTTCAGCATCACCTATGCGCTGACGGGCAGCGTGACGATTGCCGGCGCGGTGACCTTCCTGGAACCGCTGGCCAATACAGTGCTGCACTACTTCTTCGACAAGTACTGGGACCACCCACGGGCCCAGGCCTGGCGCGCGCGTTGGCGCGTCGGCCGCCCGGTGGCGGTGGCTCAGCCGGGTTGATCGGGCAGATCGGGCGGATGGGGCGCCGTCTGCTCCTCCATCCAGCCCAGCCAGCGCAACGCCTGCTCGCGGCTGCTGCCGCACATCTCCTCGTGCGGCGCGAGCGAGCTGCACACGGCCGGGCGCTCGGGCCGGCCGAAGATCCTGCAGCGCAGCGCCTCGTCCAGCTGCGCGCAGCGCACGCCGGCCGGCTTGCCCTGCGGGTGGCCGGGAATGGGCGAGCTGATCGACGGCGCGATGCAGCAGGCGGCACAACGGGGGCGGCAATCCATGGCGGCATTGTCGGCCGCGCGCCGCCAGGCGGGAGTCAGCCCTTGAGCGGGCAGGTGTTGAAGCCCAGCACCGAGTACAGCGGGCAGGTGCTCAGCAGGCCGGTGGCCAGCGGCACGAGGCCGACATAGCCCCAGGCGCCCACGGTGCCGGTGACGGCCAGTGCCAGCAGCACGAGGCCGGCGACGATGCGGGCGATGCGGTCGAAACCGCCGACATTGGTCTTGAACATGGGGCTCTCCTTCGGGTTGCGATGCCGCCATCCTCGGCGGGGCCTCCCCCGCTGTCGGTGACCTGCGTCACACAGCGTTTGACGCCGCGCAAAGGCGGTGCAACGCGGCCGCATCGGTCACGTCGATGCGCTCGCGGCCCAGCTGCACCCAGCCGTCGCGCTCGAAGCGGCGCAGCAGCCGGCTGACGATCTCGCGCACGGTGCCCAGCTCGTCGGCCAGCTGCTGGTGCGTGGCCAGCAGGCGCGGGCCGCGAGCGCACAGCAGCGCGGCCAGGCGCTGGTCCAGCCGCTGGAAGGCCACGGCCTCCACCAGCGCCATCAAGTCGGCCAGGCGCTCGGCCATCAGGCCCATCACGTAACGGCGCAGCACCGGGTCGCGCTCGCAGACGGCCTCGAAGTCCGCCGGGCTGATGAGGCGCAGCGCCGTCTCGGTGCGCGCTTCGCCGCTGGCCGTGGCCGCGCGGTGCGCGAACAAACAGGTGGCCGACACGACGCACACCTCACCGGGCTCCACGCGGTAGAGCTCCAGCTGCCGCCCATCCGGCGCCAGCAGCGACACGCGCACGCTGCCCTCGTCCACCAGCGGGAAGCCCGGGCAGGGCTGGCCGGCATCGAAGAGCCGCGTGCCGGCGGGCACACGCAGGGGCTGGGCACGCGCGGCGAGGTCCGCCAGCGGGGCGAGCACGGCATCAGAGGGGATGGGCATGGCGCGATTGCAGCACACCGCCCGGCCAGCACAGGTGCTCGACATGCGTGACACCAATAACTGTTTTTTTATACAGTAACATCACCCGCGCAGGCCCGGCAGGCAACCACGCCCCACCATGCTCACGCACTACGAACCCGTCACCGATAACGCCCAGCTGCTCGCCCGCTTCGGCGTGACCTTGCCCGAAGGCGCCGATCCCGCCTCGGACGACGCCGCCGCAGCAGTGCGGCCACTCATCCTCCACGCAGGCCCGAAGCCGGCCGGCCGCCTGGGCGACGCACGCCTCGGGCGGCTCGGCCTGCTGCCGCGCTTTGCCACCGAGCCCGGCGACGCCCGGCACACCATGCACTGCCCGGTCGAGGCAATGAAGTCGCAACCCGACTTCAGGGAGAGCTGGTGGGCTGGGCGCCGCTGCATCGTGCCGGTGGTGCATGTCTCGGCCTGGCGCTACGCCGCCAGCCGGCCGCAGCGCTGGCAGGTGCAGCACGTCGATGACGAGCCCCTTGCCCTGGCGGGGTTGTGGAACGAATGGACGGGCCCGGCGGGCGAAACGGTGCTGTCCTTCAGCGTGCTGACACAGGCCGCCGACGGCCATGAGCTGTTCCGCCACCTGGCCCTGCCCGGCCAGGCGCCGCGCATGCCCGTCATGCTGCCGGCCACGGCGCTGCTGCTCTGGCTGGATGGCGGACTGAAGGACGCCGAACGACTGCTGCAGCGGCCACCCACCGAGCCGCTGAAGGCTGGGCCCGAGGCTGGCGCCGCGGCCACCCCGCGCGAGCCGGCCAGCTGGTCGGTGCTGCCCGACATGTTTGCGCACGAGTGGCATGCGATGGCCGTCGAAGCGCCGCCACTTCGCACTCCCCCCCGGAGCCGCCGCGCGTTGCGCCCCCCGTCACCCGAGCCCGTCGGCCCGACCACGGCCGACCTCTTCTGAAGCGGAGCACCCATGCAACTCGACCTGAGCAATGTGGACAGCATCGTGGCCTGGTGGCGCGTCTGGCCTGAGCGCCATGACAGCTACCTGGACTACAAGCTCCAGGCCAGCCCCGAATTTGCGCACAGCATCCTGAGCGCGCGGCGCGTCATCGACGGTCGGCCCGAGCTGCGCGCACTCAAGCCGCCGGCGGAGCATGCCTGGCATCTCACGCCGCCCGCAGCACCGGATGACATCGCCTGGCCCGAGGCCTCGGCCACCGACTGAGCCCTGCGCCTACGACGCACCGGCATTCGCGCAGTTGCCTGGCGTCTTCTGGACGACAGGACCTTGGGCCCGACGGTCAGCACGGCCGTCGGGCACTTTTTTGGCTGCATGTATCAACGGCAGGAAGGCGCGGCCGGCGAGAAATCCGGTGGGTGACTTGTCCACAGGCGGTTCGTAAAATTCAGGGTTTGCCCAGGCGCCCTGCCCGGGCCTGCTCTTGCCAGGAACGAGATGCTCTACCCCAAGGAATTCGACGTCATCGTCGTCGGCGGCGGCCATGCCGGCACCGAGGCCGCGCTGGCCGCTGCGCGCATGGGCGCGCAGACGCTGCTGCTGACCCACAACATCGAGACCCTGGGCGCGATGAGCTGCAACCCCAGCATCGGCGGCATCGGCAAAGGCCACCTCGTGAAGGAAGTGGACGCGCTGGGCGGTGCGATGGCGCTGGCCACCGATGAGGGCGGCATCCAGTTCCGCATCCTGAACGGCTCCAAGGGCCCAGCCGTGCGCGCCACCCGCGCCCAGGCCGACCGCATCCTCTACAAGGCCGCCATCCGCCGCCGGCTGGAGAACCAGCCCAACCTCATGCTCTTCCAGCAGGCAGTGGACGACCTGATGGTGGAGGGCGACCGCGTGGTGGGCGCTGTCACGCAGGCCGGCATCCAGTTCCGCGCCCGCGCCGTCGTGCTGACGGCCGGCACCTTCCTGGACGGCCGCGTGCATGTGGGCCTGCAGAACTACGCCGCCGGCCGCGCGGGCGACCCGCCGGCCGTATCGCTGTCGGCGCGGCTGAAGGAACTGAAGCTGCCACAGGGCCGCCTCAAGACCGGCACGCCGCCGCGCATCGATGGCCGCACCATCGACTTCAGCAAGTGCGAGGCGCAACCGGGCGACCTGACGCCCGTGCCGGTGTTCAGTTTCATGGGCAACACCGCCATGCACCCGCAGCAGGTGCCGTGCTGGATCACCCACACCAACGCCCGCACGCACGAGATCATCCGCAGCGGCTTCGACCGCAGCCCGATGTTCACCGGCGTCATCGAGGGCGTGGGCCCGCGCTACTGCCCCAGCATCGAAGACAAGGTGAACCGCTTCGCCGACAAGGACTCGCACCAGATCTTCCTGGAGCCCGAGGGCCTGACGACGCACGAGTTCTACCCCAACGGCATCTCCACCTCCCTGCCCTTCGACATCCAGCTGGCCGCCGTGCGCAGCATCCCCGGGCTGGAGAACGCAGACATCCTGCGCCCGGGCTACGCCATCGAGTACGACTACTTCGACCCGCGCGGGCTGAAGAGCAGCTTCGAGACCAAGGTCATCCAGGGCCTGTTCTTCGCCGGCCAGATCAACGGCACGACCGGCTACGAGGAAGCCGCCGCCCAGGGCCTGTTCGCTGGCCTGAACGCGGCGCTGCAGGTGCGTGGCGATGGGCCGTGGACGCCGGCGCGTGATCAGGCCTACTTGGGCGTGCTGGTGGACGACCTCATCACCAAGGGCGTGACCGAGCCCTACCGCATGTTCACCAGCCGCGCCGAGTTCCGGCTGCAGCTGCGCGAGGACAACGCCGATGCACGCCTGACCGAAGTGGGCCGCCAGCTTGGCCTGGTGGACGACGAGCGCTGGGCAGCCTTCAACCGCAAGCGCGACGCTGTTTCACGTGAAACAGAGAAGCTCAAGAGCACCTGGGTGCACCCTGGCGTGCTGCCGGCGGCGGACGCCGAGCGGCTGGTCGGCAAGGCGCTGGAGCGCGAGTACAACCTCGCCGACCTGCTGCGCCGCCCCGGCGTGGGCTTCGACACTGTGGCCGAGGTGGCCGCCATCGCCAAGCCCGAGGTCGTGGTTTCACGTGAAACACTCGCCGCCGAACTCGGCGCTGAGCTGGCCGACCTCGTGGCCGAGCAGGTGGAAATCAGCGTCAAGTACGCCGGCTACATCAACAAGCAGGTCGATGATGTCGCCCGCGCCGCCCACTTCGAGCATCTGAAGTTGCCGGATGAGCTGGACTACAGCCTCGTCCATGCCCTCTCCTTCGAGGCGCGGCAGAAGCTCAACACCCACCGCCCGGAAACCCTGGGCCAGGCCTCGCGCATTTCGGGCATCACACCGGCCGCCATCTCGCTGCTGCTGGTGCACCTGAAGAAGGGCAAGTTCAAGGGCTTCACCGAAGCTGCCGACACGGTGGCCACTGCATGAAAGACACCCTCCAAGCCGCCGCCACCCAACTGGGCCTGAACCTCAGCGACCACCAACTCGACCAGCTGCTGGCCTACCTGGCCCTGCTGCAGAAGTGGAACAAGGTCTACAACCTGACCGCCGTGCGTGACCCGGCGCAGATGCTGAGCCACCACCTGATCGACAGCCTGTCGGCCTTGCCGCCACTGCTGCGTCACGGCGCGCCGGCCAGGCTGATGGATGTGGGCGCCGGCGGCGGGCTGCCGGGCGTGGTCATCGCCCTCTGCTGCCCCAGCACCGACGTGACTTGCGTGGACGCCGTCGCCAAGAAGGCCACCTTTATCCAGCAGGTCGCTGCCGAGCTGAAGCTGCCCAACCTGCACGGCGTGCACAGCCGCGTCGAGCAACTGACGACCGAGCCGTTAGGCGTCATCACGTCCCGCGCTTTCGCGTCGCTGGTGGACTTCACCTCGCTGACCCGCCAGCACCTGGCCCCGGGCGCTGTCTGGATGGCCATGAAGGGTCAGCACCCGGCCGACGAGATCGCCGCCCTACCTGCTGACGTGGAGGTGTTTCACGTGGAACAACTGGCCGTCCCCGGTCTGGACGCGCAGCGCTGCATCGTCTGGATGCAGCCTCGCTGAGGCCGCTTCACGGGTCGCGCCCGAGGGCCGGCCCCCTCTGACACCGGTACGATGCCGGCTGCTCCCGGAACCCCAGCCATGGCCAAGATTTTCTGCATCGCCAACCAGAAGGGTGGCGTCGGCAAGACCACCACCACCGTCAACCTGGCCGCCGGCCTCGCAAAGATCGGCCAGCGCGTCCTCGTCATCGACCTGGACCCTCAAGGCAATGCCACCATGGGTTCCGGCATCGACAAGCGCAAGCTGGAGACCACGGTCTACGACGTGCTGCTGGAGTCCGCCACCATCGCCGAGGCCAAGGCCCACGCCGAGAAAGCTGGCTACGACGTGCTGGGCGCCAACCGCGAACTGGCCGGTGCCGAGGTGGACCTGGTGGCGCTGGAGCGCCGCGAGGCCCGGCTCAAGGCCGCGATCGCCCAGGCTGCGGCCGACTACGACTTCATCCTCATCGACTGCCCGCCGTCGCTGTCCATGCTGACGCTGAATGGCCTGTGCAGCGCGCATGGCGTCATCGTGCCCATGCAGTGCGAGTACTTCGCGCTGGAGGGGCTGACCGACCTGGTCAACACCATCAAGCAGATCCACGCCAACCTGAACCCCGATCTGGAGATCATTGGCCTGCTGCGCGTCATGTTCGACCCGCGTATCACGCTACAGCAGCAGGTCAGCGACCAGCTCAAGACCCATTTCGGCAACAAGGTGTTCGACACCGTCATCCCGCGCAACGTGCGGCTGGCCGAGGCGCCAAGCTACGGTTTGCCCGGCGTGGTGTTCGACCCGTCCTCCAAGGGCGCCGTGGCGTTCGTGGACTTCGCCAAGGAGATGGTGAGGCGCATCGAGACGATGCGGTGAACACCGCCCTGCAGGCGCTCGCTCTGCGTGCCGAACTCGCCGGCCTCGACGCCTCCGCCCCGCCCCAGCAAACCGACATCGACGGCTGGCTGATCCGCCTGTCCCCTGGCAAGGCCAAGCGCTCGCGCTGCATCAACGCGCTGCGCCAGGGCACGCTGCCGCTGGACGACCTGCTGGCCCGCTGCCAGCGCGCCTTTGATGCCGCCGGCCTGCCGTTAGCCATGCGCGTGACGCCCTGGAGCCAGCCGCCCGACCTGGACAAACGCCTCGCCACCAAGGGCTGGGCCGCCTTCGATGCGGCCGACGTGATGGTGCTGGACACCTTGGCGCCACAGCCCGCGCCGGCCGCCCTCCAGGCGCTGGATGCCCCGGCCTACGCCGCACTCGTCGGCACGCTGCGCGGCTCGTCAGCCAGCGCCATCGCCGCCCACGCCGAGCGCATCGCCAACGCCCCGGTCGCCTACCAGGGCTTCGCGCTGAACGACGCGCAAGGCCAGCTGCTCGCCTGCGGCCAGATGGTGGTGGCGGGCGATCTCGTCGGCCTGTACGACATCGCCTCCGCCGTGCCACGGCAAGGCCACGGCGAGCGCCTGTGCCGCGCGCTGCTGGCCCTGGCCCGCCAGCAGGGTGCCACCCAGGCCTACCTGCAGGTGGGCAGCGACAACGCCGTCGCCCAGCGCCTCTACGGCCGGCTGGGCTTCGTCTTCGCCTACCGTTACCACTACCGCAGCCCGGAGACCGAGCTGGTCTGAGCACCAGCCCTGCTGTCCCCTGTTTTCAGGGCGCCGTCCGACAGGCAGGCTCCGGCGGCTGGGCCAACATGCCCGACCATGCGCCCGACCGCCCACGCCCTGACCGCCCTGACCGCCCTGCTCGCCCTGACGCTCCCGCTGGGCGCCCAGGCCGCTGACCCCGTGACCCTGGCCGATGTGCCGGGCAGTGCGGACCACCCCGTCATCAGCCGCTTCACCGGCAGCACGCTGGCCGGCTGGGGTCAGCAGGACTGGGCCACCACCGAACTGCCCAACGCCACCGGGGCCGCGCGCGGTGATCGCCGCCAACTGGCCGACCCCGTGCGCGCCGAAGGCAAGCTGACCCAGCTGTTCTACCTGGGCCCTGTGGGCAAGACGGCGCTGGAGGTCTTCCGCAACCACCAACAGGCACTGGTGGCGGCCGGCTTCAAGCCACGCTTCAGCTGCGAGCTCAAGGCCTGCCACGACACCTTCTTCGCCCTCGGCAAGAACGCCCGCGGCCGCCAGATGAGCTGGGCCAAGGGCTCGCTGATGGGTGCCCGGGGCAGCTTCAAGGGCCGCGAGTTCCCGCTCGTCATGGCGCTCAGTCCCGACGAGGGCCGCATGCTGGCCGGCACGCTCACCCGCAACGGCAGCACGCTGGAGCTGCTGCTCTACACCTCGCTGGCCGACAACGCCTACACCGACCGCGCCGCCACCTATATCGAGATCGTCGAGCCCCGGTCCATGCAGACCGGCCAGGTCAGCGTGGACGCCAACGCCATCGCCGCCGGCCTGCAGGCCGACGGTCGCATCGCGTTGACGGGCCTGTTCTTCGACACCGGCAAGGCCGAGCTCAAGCCTGAGTCCCGCCCCCAGCTGGAGGCCATGGCCGAGCTGCTGAAGGCCCAACCCGGGCTCAAGGCCTGGATCGTTGGCCACACCGACAACGTGGGCAGCGTCGAGGCCAACGAGAAGCTCAGCCTGGCCCGCGCCCAGGCCGTGGTGGCGGCGCTGACTGCCCCGCCCTACCAGGTGGACGGCAAGCGGCTGGCTGCGCGCGGTCTGGCTGCCCTGGCGCCCGTGGCCGGCAACGGCAGCGAGACCGGCCGCGCGAAGAACCGGCGGGTCGAGATGGTGGCGCAATGAGCGCCAGCCGCCCCGCCTGACGACGCTGTTCAGCGCAGGCGCGCGTCCAGCCAGGTCAGCACGCGCAGGTCCTGGAAGTAATTGCAGTGGTGGGTCTCGGCACTGGCGCCCAGGTCCTGCCAGTGCGGCGCAGCCAACGGCGTGGCGCCAAGCTGGTTCATGGACGCACTGTCCACGACCAGGTCGTTGGGTTGCTGGAAGATCAGGTCGGCCCCGCGGTGCAGCGCCTGGTCCTTCAGCTGCGTCACGCGCTGCCACAGCCTCCACAGCGGCAGGTTGACCTCGGCCGGCACGAAGCTGCCGCCGATGGCGTGCACGTCCACGCCGCCGGGCAGCGGGTAAAGCTGGGCCAGCTCCAGGTTGTTGGTCACGCGCCCCTGCGCCAGCAGCCCCGGCACCAGGCCCATGGCGGCGTCGGCCAGCGGCGTGCGGGCGCCCAGGGCCAGCACCTGGCCCAGCACGCAGGCCAGGCCAGCCACGCCCAGCGCAAGCGGCTGCAGGCCCGGCGGCACAGCCCGGCCGGCCTTCAGGGCAGCGTGGGCCACGGCATCGGCAAAGCTGGCCAGCGTGTCCAGCGCCTGGCGCAGCTTGTCCGGCGCCGCCAGCGAGGTGCCGGCCAGCGGTGAGCCGACGAACAGCGCCTGGCGCACCGGCAGCGTAGGCGCCAAGCGCAACAGCCAGGAGATGACCAGTCCGCCCCGGCTGTGCCCCACGAAGTCCAGTGCGGCCGTGCAGTCGGCCAGCGCGTCGCGCAGCGCCAGCGCGTTCAGCCACGGCGCGACGCTAAGCGTGGGGTGGTCAAAAGCCAGCACGGCGGCATAGGTGCCGCCCGCGCGGGCCAGCCGCGCCAGCAAGGCCTCGCCGTCGGCCGTGGCAGCCAGCTCCTTGGCATACATGGCGCTGGCGCTGAAGGTGCCATGCACCAGCACCAGCACGCGGCCCCGCAGGCTTGCCAGCTCGCCCGCCAGCAGCGGCGCCCAGTGCACGCCGTTCCAGCGCCGCAGGCCGTCCACCGGGCGCTGGCCAGCCAGCGCGGGGTTCAGCCGCTCGTCCAGCCGGCGCAAGCCGTCGGTGATGGCATTCAACCCCAGCTCGGGGAAGGCAATGCGCTCGACCGTGTCGTTCGCATCCACGCCAATAGCTCGCCAGCTGCGCCGGGCGCCGCTGGCGCCACGCGGCCGCGCGGGGGGCTCGTACACCCATCGCAGCAGGCCGTCGTCATCGCGCACCAGGCGCACCGCCGCCCGCCCGTCGCCGAGCTCGAAGCCGCGCCGGCGGCGCTGCTGAAGCGACGGCCTCAGCACCTCGCCTGGCGCCACCGGCGGCTCGGTGAAGCACTCTCGCGCCTGGGCCCACAGCGCATGCGAACTCATGGCAGCTCCTTGAGCAGCGGCAGCGGCGTGACCTGGGCCTGCCGCGCGGTGACGATGTCCAGCATGGAGTCGTAGTCGGCCCGCTCGGCCAGCGCCTGCACGCCGGACTCGATGGCCTCAATGAAGCCGCAGTGCTCGGTCAGCCGCACGGTCTCGATGGGCACCAGCTTGCGCTCGCGTATCCAGCGCCTCACCTCGGCCCAGCTGGCCTTGCCGGCATGCCAGCCGACGGTTTGCGCATTGGCCGCCGAGCTTCCGCCTGCATCGGCCTGCACCACCTCGCTGTAGCTGACCGCGCCCATCTGCTGGTACTCCTGCTGGAAACTGCTGTGCCGCCACCACCCAGGCAGTGCGTGACCGTCGAGCAGGAAGACGACCGGGTAGATGTCCACCAGCTCCAGACAGGCCGCGAACAGCAGCGCCAGGTCGATGCAGGTGCCGGCGCGGTCGGCCTGGACGGTGGACGGCACACGCAGACGCTGCGAGTCCAGGTCGCCGCTATAGCTGGGCGGCGGGTTGATGTAGCCGAGTTTCCAGTCGTGCAGCAGCGTGGCCCAGATGGCCTCCACCTGGCGGTCGACGGCGCGCAGCGCGTCCTCGTCGAGGGCATCGGCCGGCACGGCCTGGTAGCCCTCGAAGCCGGCCGAGGGGTCGTCGCGCAGCACGCGGTTGTAGCGCTGCGCCTGCGCCACGGCGCGCACCACGGCCGGGTCGCGCGGCAGCACGAAGGACGGCAGCCAGCGGCCGTCCCGGCGGTTGTCGCGCCACTGGTCCACGGGCAGCAGGCGCAGGCGGTGACTGTCGTGGTACAGCACCTCGCCGCCCTGGCGCACACAGACATGCAGGCTGGTGTTGATAGCCTCGTGCACGCTGCGCGCCACCTCGGCCGTCAGCGGCACGTGGATCTTGTCGGTCAGCTTCTCGCGCACCTGGCGCAGCTTGACGCGGCGCTGGTAGCGCGCGACCTCAGCGCCCAGGTGCACGGCCACCTCCACATCCAGCGGCGCCGCGTCCTGGAAGCGCTCGCAGCTCAGCACGAAGCGCCGGAACAGCGGCTGGGCGTTGTGCAGCACGGCGTAGTTCAACTCGCGGAAGGGCTCGATCTCGCAGCGCACCTCGGCCGAGGCTGGGCGCGCCGCTGCACCGGCATGCACGGCCAGGCGCCGACCCTGGGCCTCGTGCGCCGCGCGGGTGTCCGGGTCGACGAAGACCGGGCCGTCCAGCCACAGCGTCACGCCGGTGGCGTCCACTGACTCGGGCAGCGCCCTCACCTCGGCCCACATGCGGGAGAAGGCGTCCGGCAGATCGAAGCCGCCGTCGAACAGCTGCCGCAGCAGCAGGGTCAGCGCGTACTCGGCCAGCGAATCGTCGAAGGCATCCTGGAAACCCAGCGCCGCCCGCGACGCGCCCTCGGCGATCAGCATGGGCGCCAGACGCGCGGCGCTGTTCCAGACGTTCAGCGTCGTCAGATAGGGGGGCTGCGTGCCCACCGCCGCCGCGATGGCCTGCGCCAGTGCCTGGGCCGGCACCAAGCGCGGGGCGCCGTCGGTGCCGCGCAGCAGCAGGCCGTCCTGCAGGCGGCGTGCGTCGGCCAGCACTTCGTCCAGCGGCAGGCGCTGCAGCGGCGCGTCCAGCGCATCGGCGCTGGCCACCTCCACCAGCGCCGTCCTCGCGGCCAGCGCACCCAGCTCGCGCAGCGCCTGGTGGCTGTCCATGCCGGCCACGTGCAGCAGGTGGGGCGGGCGGACCGCCAGTTCGGCCACCAGCTCCTCCAAGCTGGGATGGTTCAGCACGCGCGGCGCCGGCACCTCGCGCGGCAGCGCAGCGGCCAGGTTCTTCAGCTCGGCCTCCACCGTCCAACGCTCGGCCAGCTCGCTGGGCAGCACGTTGACGAACAGCACGCGCAGCTCCCGCCAGGCCGGCAGCACCACCGCCTGGCGCGGCATGGGCTGCCAGGCGCCAGCCACCTCGTGCTGCACCTGCAGCTCGCGAATGACGGTCAGCGGCCGCGCGCCGCCCGGGGCCGCGCGGCGCTGCTCGCGCGTGGCGGCGGCCAGCACGTACTCCCACGGGAACACGCGCCCCTCCCAGCACAGCGCCTCGTGCTGATACGGCACGCGCACCACCAACGTGGACGCCTGGCCCAGCGCCTGAAGCTGGGCCGCGCCCAGGCCCAAAGCCCGCAGCGTGGCGGCTGCGTCGGCCTGGTGCTGCTCGCGCACCTTGGCCTCGCGCACCCAGCGCTGGCGCGAGCGCAGCAGGTAGGTCCAGCGCAGCGCCTGCTGCGCCATGCTCTGGCGCGAGCGCTCGTCCACAGCGGCCAGCGGCTGTCCCAGCGCATCGCCGTCATGGGCGATGTGTACGCCTGCCAGCAGCTGCTCATGCGCGCGGGCGGCGCCCTTCCCCGGTCTGCCTGCTGTTGCCACGGGCGGTTCTCCTGTCGGCCATCAAGGGCCCGGAGTATGGCGACGCCGCGCAGCGGCGTAACGTCACCGTTTGGGGGTCAGAGGATGAGACCCTCTCAAACTAGGCCCAGGCTTTCCTCGACGCCCAGGTGCACGTTCATGCTCTGCACGGCCGCGCCGCTGGCGCCCTTGCCCAGGTTGTCCAGCCGCGCGATGACCAGCGCCTGCGTGTCGCTGGCGAACACGAAGATGTCCACGCGGTTGGTGTCGTTGCAAGCCTGCACGTCGAAGAAGCCGCCCTCCAGCGTGGCCGCGTCGCGCAGCGGCATCACGCGGATGAAGCGCTCGCCCGCGTAGTGCGCGGCCAGCGCCGCGTGCACGGCCTCGGGCGTCGCGCCAGCGGCCAATTGGCTCAGCTGCAGCGGCACGCTGACGGCCAGGCCCTTGTAGAAGCTGCTGACGATGGGCATGAACACCGGCGGCGTGGCCAGGCCGGTGTGGGCCATCATCTCCGGCAGGTGCTTGTGCTTGAGGCCCAGGCCATAGGGGCGCGGCGCCTGCAGGTGCACGGGCAGCGGCTGCTGCTCGTACTCGGCAATCATGCTCTTGCCGCCACCCGAGTAGCCGGTGATGGACGTCGCACTGACCGCCGCATCGCGCGGCAGCAGGCCGGCATCCACCAGCGGGCGCACGGCCAGGATAAAGGCGCTGGCGTGGCAGCCCGGGTTGGCGATGCGCTTGGACGCGCGGATGGCGTCGCGCTGGCCACGGGCCAGCTCGGGCAGGCCGAAGCTCCAGCCGGGCACGGTGCGGTGCGCCGTGCTGGCGTCGATGAGACAGGTGTTGGGGTTGGTGATCATGGCCGCAGCCTCGCGCGAGGCCGCGTCGGGCAGGCACAGGAAGGCCACATCGGCGGCGTTCAGCAGGCGGGCGCGCTCGGCCGGGTCCTTGCGTTTGTCGGCATCGATCTTGAGCACCTCAATGTCGGTGCGGGCCGCGAGGTACTCATGAATCCGAAGACCCGTCGTGCCCTCTTGCCCATCCACAAACACCTTGAACGTCATGACCGCTGCTCCACTGAAAATCGCGAACCGTGCAGCTTAAGGGCAAACCATGAATCCCACCCGCGTCCTGCTCCTTCCCGGCTGGCAGAACTCCGGCCCCGACCACTGGCAGAGCCGCTGGGAGCGCCTGCACGGCGACCAGCGCGTGGACCAGCACGACTGGGACTGGCCGCGCCGTGGCGACTGGATGGCGCGGCTGGACGAGGTGCTGCTGCAGGACGACGCCCCGGCGCTGCTGGTGGCGCATTCGCTGGGCTGCCAGCTGGTGGCGAGCTGGGCCGAGCACTCGCAGCACACGGCCCGCGTGGCCGGCGCGCTGCTCGTCGCCCCGCCCGACACCGAGCGCGAGGACATGCCGCCGCAGCTGCACAACTGGCGCCCCATCCGCCGCGGCCGCCTGCCCTTCCCCAGCATCGCGGTCATCAGCAGCGACGACCCCTTCGGCGCCGCCGAACGCAGCACGGCGATGGCGGCGGACTGGGGGAGCAGCGTCGTCATCGCCGGGCCGCGCGGCCACCTGAACGCCGCCTCGGGCCTGGGCGACTGGCCCGAGGGCCGCGAGCTGCTGCGCAGCCTCGCGAAGCCCTGAAGGACAATCCGCATCCATGGCAACGAAGAAACCCAAAGGCCTCGGCCTCGGCCTGGAAGCCCTGCTGGGCCCCAAGGTCAGCGACACCCCCGCGCCCGCAGAACGCGATGGCACGCCCAGCACACTGAAGCTGGAGCAGCTGCAGGCCGGCAAGTACCAGCCGCGCACGCGCATGGACGAGGGCTCGCTGTACGAGCTGGCCGAGAGCATCAAGGGCCAGGGCATCATGCAGCCCATCCTCGTGCGCCCGATCACGCCCAACGGCGGCGTCAGCTACGAAATCATCGCCGGCGAACGCCGCTTCCGCGCCGCCAGGCTGGCCGGCCTGCGCGAGGTGCCGGTTCTGGTGAAGGCGGTGCCGGACGAATCGGCCGCCGCGATGGCGCTGATCGAGAACATCCAGCGCGAAGACCTCAACCCGCTGGAAGAGGCGCAAGGCCTGAAGCGCCTGACCGACGAGTTCGGCCTGACGCACGAGCAGGCTGCCCAGGCCGTGGGCCGCTCGCGCAGCGCGGCCAGCAACCTGCTGCGTCTGCTGAACCTGGCTGCGCCGGTGCAAAACATGCTCATGGCCGGTGACCTGGACATGGGCCACGCCCGAGCGCTGCTGCCGCTGGACGGCGCCACGCAGATCACCACCGCCAGCGAGATCGCAGCCAAGAAGCTCAGCGTGCGCGAGGCCGAGAAGCTGGTCTCCAAGACCCAGGGCGCCGCGCGCCAGGCCCCGCTGCTGCGCGTGAAGGGCGACAAGAGCCGCGACGTGCTGCGCCTGGAGGAAGAACTGGCCGACGCGCTGGGCGCCACGGTGGAAGTGCGCGTGAAGAAGCGCACCAAGAAGGGCGGGCAGAGCGGCGAGCTGGCCATCCACTTCGACTCGCTGGACGCGCTCTCTGGCCTGCTGGACAAGCTGCGCGGCACCTGAACGGCAGCCGCGCCGGACGCCCCATCGCGCCACGGCGCGACAACCTCGTCCACGATCGGCGGCCTTGTCGGAGCCCCGCCACAAGGCCCCTGCGTTCGTGTGGTTTGGACAGCGGGTGTCAGGTCTTGCCTCCACCCCGGGCGTATGCTGAATTCGCCCTGTCAACGAAACCACGCACCGCCGGGTTGAGGGGGCAGGTAGCCGACGATTCGCAGCTTATTCTTGGGACCGAGGGTCCACTGCCGGCAGCAAGCTGCCCTGACAGCACCAGGAGAGTTCTGATGACGCCTTGCAGTTGAGGCGCGATCAGAACCCCCCAGCCGACCATGGGCACGGATCGTGCCTGCGGCCCTGTGGAGTTCAAACCGCAGGAGGTCGAACATGGACGTCATCAGCCATTTCGCGGCGCGCTACGAGCGCACCAAGGTCGAAGAGCTCTCGCTGGAGGACTACCTCGCCGAGTGCAAAAACAACCCCCTGGCCTACGCCACGGCCGCCGAGCGCATGCTCAAGGCCATCGGCGAGCCGCAGATGCTGGACACGCGCAACGACCCGCGCCTCTCGCGCCTGTTCGCCAACAAGACCATCAAGATCTACCCGGCCTTCGCCGAGTTCTATGGGCTCGAAGAAGCCATCGAGCAGGTGGTGTCCTATTTCAGGCACGCTGCACAGGGGCTGGAGGAAAAGAAGCAGATCCTCTACCTGCTGGGCCCGGTGGGCGGCGGCAAGAGTTCCATCGCCGAGCGGCTGAAGGTGCTGATGGAGCAGGTGCCCTTCTACGCCATCGCCGGCTCGCCGGTGAACGAGAGCCCGTTGGGTCTGTTCGACCCGACTGAAGACGGCCCGCTGCTGGAGCGCGACTACGGCATCCCGCGCCGCTACCTCAGCCGCATCTTGTCGCCCTGGGCCGTCAAGCGGCTCGACGAGTTCGGCGGCGACATCCGAAAGTTCAAGGTCGTCAAGCGCTACCCCAGCGTGCTCAAGCAGCTCGGCGTGGCCAAGACCGAGCCGGGTGACGAGAACAACCAGGACATCAGCTCACTGGTGGGCAAGGTCGACATCCGCAAGCTTGAGACCTACGCGCAGGATGACCCCGACGCTTACAGCTACTCCGGTGGCCTGTGCCTGGCCAACCAAGGCCTGCTGGAGTTCGTGGAAATGTTCAAGGCGCCCATCAAGGTGCTGCACCCGCTGCTAACGGCCACGCAGGAAGGCAACTACAAGGGCACCGAGGGCTTCGGCGCCATTCCCTTCGACGGCATCGTGCTCGCGCACAGCAACGAGAGCGAGTGGAAGACCTTCCGCAACAACAAGAACAACGAGGCCTTCCTGGACCGCGTCTACATCGTCAAGGTGCCGTACTGCCTGCGCGTCAGCGAGGAAGTGAAGATCTACGAGAAGCTGATCCGCGGCTCGTCGCTGGCCGAGGCCAAGTGCGCGCCCGGCACGCTGAAGATGATGAGCCAGTTCGCCGTGCTCACGCGCCTGAAGGAGCCCGAGAACTCATCGCTGTATTCCAAGATGCAGATCTACGACGGCGAGAACCTCAAGGACACCGACCCCCGCGCCAAGAGCTACCAGGAGTACCGCGACTACGCTGGTGTCGACGAAGGCATGAGTGGCATCAGCACGCGCTTCGCGTACAAGATTCTGTCCAAGGTCTTCAACTTCGACAGCGCCGAGGTGGCGGCCAACCCCGTGCACCTGATGTACGTGCTGGAGCAGCAAATCGAGCGCGAGCAGTTCCCGAAGGAGCTCGAAGAGAAGTACGTCGGCTTCATCAAGGAGCAGCTGTCGCCGCGCTATGCCGAGTTCATCGGCAAAGAGATACAGACCGCTTACCTGGAGAGTTACTCCGAGTACGGCCAGAACATCTTCGACCGCTACGTGACCTATGCCGACTACTGGATCCAGGACCAGGAGTACCGCGATACCGATACCGGCGAGGTCTTCGACCGCGCGGCGCTGAACGCCGAGCTGGAGAAGATCGAGAAGCCGGCCGGCATCTCCAACCCCAAGGACTTCCGCAACGAGATCGTCAACTTCGTGCTGCGGGCGCGCGCCAACAACGCGGGCAAAAACCCGCTGTGGACCAGCTACGAGAAGCTGCGCACCGTCATCGAGAAGAAGATGTTCTCCAACACCGAGGAACTGCTGCCCGTCATCAGCTTCAACGCCAAGGCCAGCGCCGAGGACGCCAAGAAGCACGAGAACTTCGTGCAGCGCATGGTGGACAAGGGCTATACGGCCAAGCAGGTGCGGCTGTTGTGCGAGTGGTACTTGAGGGTCCGCAAGAGCAGCTGATCGAAAGGTAGCGCATGTCGCTCCAGCAAATCATCGACCGCCGGCTGTCGGGCAAGAACAAGTCCATCGGCAACCGCGAGCGCTTCCTGCGCCGCAGTCACGGAGCCCCTCGTCCGGCGGGTACGCCGGACGATCCCCCGAGGGGATGCGGGCCGGCTTGGGGCGGCCCGGCGCTCGGCCCGCAGGGAGGCTTCTAATGTCTCTGCAGCAGATCATCGACCGACGCCTCTCCGGCAAGAACAAGTCCATCGGCAACCGCGAGCGCTTCCTGCGCCGCCACAAGGACCAGATCCGCGAGGCGGTGAAGCGCGCGGTGGACGGCCGGGGGATCCGCGACATGGAACGCGGCGAGGACGTGAAGATCCCGAAAAAAGATCTCAACGAACCCGTCTTCGGCCATGGCGAGGGCGGCGTGCGCGAGGTCGTGCGGCCCGGCAACCAAGAGTACGTGAAGGGCGACCGCATCGCCAAGCCGAAAGGTGGACAAGGCGGGCAAGGCGGTGGCAACGGCGAAGCCAGCGACCAGGGCGAGGGGGAGGACGACTTCGTCTTCCACCTCAGCAAGGAAGAGTTCATGCAGGTCTTCTTCGACGACCTGGCCCTGCCCAACCTCGCCCGCACGACGCTGGCCGACACGCCCGAGTGGAAGAGCCACCGCGCCGGCTTCTCGTCCGACGGTACGCCCACCAACCTGCACGTCGTGCGCTCCATGCGCGGCGCTCTGGGCCGGCGCATCGCGCTGGGCATGGACAAACGCCGCGAGCTGCACGAGCTCGAAGCACGCGAGCAGGAGTTGCTGAAGGAAGACCGCCCAGAAACGCCCCGCCTGCTGCTGGAAACGCGTGAGCGCATCGCCCACCTGAAGGCCCGGCTGGACGCCATCCCCTTCCTGGATCCCATTGACCTGCGCTTTCGCTCCCGCGTGCGCGTGCCAGTGCCGACGACGCGCGCCGTCATGTTCTGCCTGATGGACGTGTCGGGCTCCATGGACGAGAGCCGCAAGGACCTCGCCAAGCGCTTCTTCATCCTGCTGTACCTCTTCCTCACGCGGCACTACGAGAAGATCGACGTGGTCTTCATCCGCCACCACACGCAGGCACAGGAAGTCGACGAGCAGAACTTCTTCCACGCCACCGAGACCGGTGGCACCGTCGTGTCGTCGGCGCTCGTGCTGATGGAGCAGATCATCCGCGAGCGCTACTCGCCGACCGAGTGGAACATCTACGGCGCCCAGGCCAGCGACGGCGACAACTGGCACCACGACAGCGGCCGCTGCCGCGAACTGCTGGCCGACAAGATCCTGCCGCTGTGCCGCTACTTCGCCTACGTGCAGGTGGCCGAGCCGGAGCAGAACCTCTGGGAGGAATACCAGAAGCTGCAGGAAGACGTCGGCCACTTCGCGATGCGCAAGGCCGTCGAGGCCTCGCAGATCTACCCGGTCTTCCGTGAGCTGTTCAAGAAAGAAGGGGCCTCGGCATGAGATCCGAGCGCAGGGCCACCCCCAAGCCGGACCGCATCCCCCCGGGGGATCGGCCGACGTACCCGTTGGACGAGGGGCTGACATGAGTTGCAAGGAAGACCGCCGCCACCCCGAACGCGTGGCCACGCCGCCGCCCGGCATGGCCGAGCGCCGCCAGCGCGACCCACTGCGCCGCATGCTGCCGCTGCAGCAGCGCCCGAGCCAGCCGCTGCCCTCGCCCAACGACTGGACCTTCGAGCTCATCGAGGACTACCACGCCGTCATCAAGCAGACGGCCGAGCGCTTCGGCTTGGACACCTATGCCAACCAGCTGGAGGTCATCACCTCCGAGCAGATGATGGACGCCTACGCGTCGGTGGGCATGCCGGTGAACTACCGGCACTGGAGCTACGGCAAGGAGTTCATCGCCACCGAGCGCAACTACAAGCGCGGCCAGATGGGCCTGGCCTACGAGATCGTCATCAACTCCGATCCCTGCATCGCCTACCTGATGGAGGAGAACACGCTGGCCATGCAGGCGCTGGTCATCGCTCATGCCTGCTACGGGCATAACTCCTTCTTCAAGGGCAACTACCTGTTCCGCATGTGGACGGATGCGTCGTCCATCATCGACTACCTCGTCTACGCCAAGAACTACGTGGCCGAGTGCGAGGAGCGCCACGGGCTTGACGCCGTCGAGGCGCTGCTGGACAGCTGCCACGCGCTGATGAACCACGGCGTGGACCGCTACCGCCGGCCAGCCAAGCTGTCGCTCGCCGAAGAGCGCGCGCGCCTCAAGGAGCGCGAACAGCACGCCCAGTCCCAGGTCAACGACCTCTGGCGCACGCTGCCCAGGAAGCCCGACCGCCCCGACGAAGCCGCCGAGAGCCGCCGCTTCCCCGACGAGCCGCAGGAGAACCTGCTGTACTTCATCGAGAAGAACGCGCCGCTGCTGGAGCCCTGGCAGCGCGAGGTCGTGCGCATCGTGCGCAAGATCGCGCAGTACTTCTATCCGCAGCGGCAAACGCAGGTCATGAACGAGGGCTGGGCCACCTTCTGGCACCACCGGCTGCTCAACCAGATGTACGACGACGGCTACCTGAGCGACGGCATGATGATCGAGTGGCTGAAGTCGCACACCAACGTCGTCTACCAGCACCCCGGCGCCAACCTGAACCCATACGCACTGGGCTTTGCGATGTACACCGACATCAAGCGCATCTGCGAGGCCCCGACGGATGAAGACAAGGCCTGGTTCCCCGACATCGCCGGCAGCGACTGGCTGCCCACGCTGGATCACGCGATGCGCAACTTCAAGGACGAGAGCTTCATCGGCCAGTACCTGAGCCCCAAGGTGATGCGCGACTTCCGGCTGTTTGCCATCCTGGACGACGAGGCCAAGACCGAGTACGAGATATCGGCCATCCACGACGAAGGCGGCTACCGCCACCTGCGCCAGGCGCTGTCACGCCAGTACGACCTGTCGACGCGCGAGCCCAACATCCAGGTCTGGAACGTGAACCTGCGCGGCGACCGCTCGCTGACGCTGCGCCACCAGCAGCACCTCAACCGACCGCTGCACGACAGCGCGCAGGAAGTGCTGCGCCATGTCGGCCGGCTGTGGGGCTTTGCCGTCAACCTGGAAAGCGCCAACAGCCGCGGCGACGTGACCCGGCGCTGGAACGTGCCGGCTCAGCACGGCTGAAGCAATGAGGCGGGCCGGCGCTGGGTTCGAAACACGGTGGCTCAGCTCGCCAGCTTCAGCCCCACGATGCCCGCCACGATGAGGCCCAGGCTCACCAGCCGGCCCACCGTGGCCGGCTCGTTGAACAGCACCATGCCCAGCGCCGCCGTGCCCACGGCGCCCACGCCCACCCAGATCGCGTAGGCCGTGCCCACCGGCAGCGTCTTCATCGCCACGCCCAGCAGGCCGACGCTGGCCACCATGGCGCCTACGGTCAGCACCGTGGGCAAGGGCCGCGTGAAGCCCTCGGTGTACTTGAGGCCGATGGCCCAACCCACCTCCAGCAGGCCCGCGACGACGAGCAACAGCCAAGCCATGATGTGAACGCCCTGAGTGACAAGGCTGATCATTCTGCCGACAGGCAGTCGCGCCGCTGATCGACGGCGCCATGCCCCGTCACACCGTGGGTGGTTCAGATGCCACAGCCGTCGCCCGGCGCCCGCACCAGGTGAATCTGGATGCAGATCTGGCCCAGCGGCGTCTCGTCGGCGGCGCTCACATCAGGCCTCCATGCGCCTAGCGTAGGCAAAGTACACCTCGTCGCGCTGCCAGCCCAGCGACTCGTACAGTGACTGCGCCGTCTGGTTGGTGCGCGCCGTTGTCAGCTCCAGCCGCGCGCGGCCGGTGCTCTTCGCATGGTGCTCGGCAGCCAGCAGCAGCGCCCGCCCGGCGCCCGAGCGGCGCGCCTCGGGCGTGACGTACAGGTCCGACAACTGGTAGATGGGCCGTGCGTCGATAGAGCAGAACAGCGGGTAGAGCTGGCAGAAGCCGATGACCTCCTGGGCCTCGTTCACGGTCAGCAGGATGACGGATTCGTCGCGCTGCAGCCGATCACGGATGAAGTGGCGCGCGGCAGCCACGTCAGGCGCCTGCTCGTAGAACTGGCGATAGGCGTCGAAGAGGGGGGCGACGACCTCGAGGTCGGCCAGCGTGGCGATGCGGATGCGATGGCTGTTCATGGGCGGGTTTGTACAGGGCACATCAGACCCCGTTCATCGAATCCGTCGCCACGCTACGCGCAGGCAATTGCATGGCCGGCAGCCCAACGGACGCATCAGCCTGCGAAGATCTTCCCGGGGTTCATGATCCCCAGCGGGTCCAGTGCCTGCTTCACGGCTTGCATCAACGCCACGGCAGCCTCGCCGGTCTCGTCGATGAGGAAGCGCTGCTTGTGCAGCCCGATGCCATGCTCGCCGGTGCAAGTGCCCTCCAGCGCCAGGGCACGCGCCACCATCTGGGCGCTCAGCCGCTCGGCGGTGGCCAGCTCGTCGGGCCGGGCGGGGTCCAGCAGGTAGGCCATGTGGAAGTTGCCGTCGCCCACATGGCCGACGATGAAGTACGGCAGGCCGGCCGCCTGCACCTCGGCGATGGATGCGTTGATGTTCTCGGCCAGCCGCGAGATGGGCACGCAGGTATCGGTCGTGACGGCACGGCAGCCCGGGCGCATCTGCAGGCCCGCGAAGTAGGCATGGTGCCGCGCCGCCCACAGCCGCGTGCGCGCCTCGGGCGTGGTGGCCCATTCGAACGCATCGCCGCCATGGTCAGCCGCCACGTCCTGCACGGTGGCCGCCTGCTCGGCCACGCCGGCCTCGCTGCCATGGAACTCCATCAGCAGCATGGGCGCTTCCTTCAGGCCCAGCCGGTCATGCGCGTTGACGGCCCTGATCGCGTTCGTGTCCAGCAGCTCGCAGCGCGCGATGGGCACGCCGATCTGGATGACCTGCATGGCCGTCTGGACGGCAGCGTCGATGCTGGGGAAGAAGCAGATGGCCGCCGACACCGCCTCGGGCAGCGGATGCACCTTGACGGTCAGCTCGGTGATGACGCCGAGCGTGCCCTCGCTGCCGACGAGCAGCCGCGTCAGGTCGTAGCCGGCGCTGCTCTTCTTCGCGCGCGAGCCGGTGCGGATGACCTCGCCGCTGGCCGCCACGAAGCGCAGGCCCAACACGTTCTCGCGCATCGTGCCGTAGCGCACCGCGTTCGTGCCGCTGGCTCGCGTGGCGGCCATGCCGCCCAGGCTCGCATCGGCGCCGGGGTCGATGGGGAAGAACAGACCTTCGTGCCGCAACGCCTCGTTCAGCGCCTTGCGCGTGACGCCGGGCTGCACCGTCACCGTCAGGTCTTCGGCGGCGATGCGCAGGATGCGGTTCATGCGCGACACATCCAGGCTGACACCGCCCTGCACCGCCAGCAGGTGACCTTCCAGCGACGAGCCGGCGCCATACGGGATGACTGGCACGCGGTACGCGGCGCACGCGGTCACGACCTGCGCCACCTCCTCCTCGCTCTCGGCGAATACGACGGCCTGCGGCGGCGGCACATCGAAGACGGATTCGTCACGACCATGCTGCTCGCAGACGGCGCGGGCCGTCGAGCAGCGCGCTCCGAACGCCGCCTGCAACGCAGCCAGAAGGTCCGCCGGCAGGGGCGCTGCGACGGCGGCAGGGGAAGCGGGCGCATTCATCGGCAAGTCTCCTGATCCAAGTCAGGGAATTGTGTTGCAGCGCCGTCCCCGCAGTGCCAGCATGAAGTCTCCACTCCGGGAGCCTCTCCATGACCCTGACCTGGCTGCTGCTGATCCTGGCCGCCCTGCTGATCGTGCTGGGTGCCCTGCGCTTCGAAGTGCTGCTGGCCCGCTGGCGCGAACTCGTGGGCCCGTCGACTGGCGCCGTCCCACCTGCTGACGCCACTGCGGCGCCGCTGCCCCACAACACCGGCCTGCATCCGCACAACGCCCCCACCCGCAAGCCGGCGTTTCACCGCAGTGGCCGACGCCACTGACAGCACCTGAGCACAATGGCGGCCCCGCAACCCTTGCAGACCGCCACATGGGCAACCGCCTCACCCAGATCGCCACCCGCACGGGCGACGACGGCAGCACCGGCCTGTCGGATGGCAGCCGTGTCACCAAGAGCCACCTGCGCGTGCAGGCCATGGGCGATGTCGACGAACTGAACTCGCACCTGGGCGTGCTGCTAGCAGAGCCGCTGCCGGGTGACGTGCGCGAGCTGCTCGTCACCATCCAGCATGAGCTGTTCAACCTCGGCGGTGAACTCTCCTGGCCCGGCGGCCACCTGCTGAAGGACACCGCCGTGCTGCGCCTGGACGACGCGCTGGCTCACTACAACGAGCACCTGCCCCGGCTGAAGGAGTTCATCCTGCCGGCCGGCACGCGCAGTGCGGCCATCGCCCATGTGTGCCGCACCGTCGCGCGGCGGGCGGAGCGCACCGTCATCATGCTGGCGGCCAGCGAGCCCATCAACGCCGCGCCGCGCCAGTACCTGAACCGCCTGTCCGATCTGCTGTTCGTGCTGGCCCGCGTGCTCAACCGCGCCAACCTCGACGGGCTGGGCGGCGACGACGTCTACTGGCAGAGCGAGCGCATGAAGCGGCTGGATGCCTACGACGCGGACAACACTGGCTGACTCAACGCCGCTGCCAGACCCGCCACGCCAGCCAGGCCCAGCGCAGCAGACCCAGCACCCGCCCGCGTCGAGAGGCGGCAAAGAAGGCCGTGCCGCTGTTGACGGCAGCCAGCACCAGCGGGTCCGACAGCCAGCGCCTCACGGCCATCACCGGCCGCGCCACGTGGTCGGCATGTCCGCCCAGCACCTGCAGATCCTGCTGCAGCTGGCCGCGCAGCAGCGTGGACGCCAGCAACAAATTTTCCTTACGCTCGCTGCGCCGGGCCGGGTCTTGCGGGATGGGCGGGATCATGGCTGCCGCTGATCGAGACCCGCCGCGTCCTTGCGCAGCTCGGCGATGCTGGCCTGGAACAGCGTGGAGGGCTGCGCCGCCAGCGCCTTGAGTTGACGCAGCGCCAACGCGGCCGCGACGAGCAGCACGCCGGTGGCCGCGCCCAGCGCCAGCAGCGGATGGCTATCCCACAGCGCCACGATGGCCAGCACCAGCAGCATCAGCACCGCAAAGCCGGCCAGCAGCGCGGCCAGCACGGCCCACAGCACCAGGCTGGCGATGCGGTCCTTCTCCTCCTGGACCTCGATGGCCAGCAGCTCAAGCCGGATGCGACCCAGTGTCAGCAGCGAACGGCCAAGCCGCCGCAGCGGTGCGGAGACGGGTTCCTGGTCCTCGCTCACCAAGGCCGCCGCGCGTTCAACGGCGGCCGATCAGCACGCCCAGCGCCAGGCCGACCGCCGCCGCCACGCCGATGGCCTGCCAGGGCTTGGCATGCACATAGTCATCGGTGGCTGCGGCCGCATCCTTGGCGCGCTGTACGGCCTCATGCTGCACGTCGATGAGTTTCTCCTTGGCGCCATCCAGGCGCTCCCGGATGCGCGCACGCAAGGCCTTGGCCTCGCCGCTGACCTCGTTGCCGGTGCTGCTCATCAGCGCGTCGATGTCGTCCATCACGGCGCGAAAGTCAGCAGCCAGCTTGTCCTTGGCTTGGGCTGTATCGGTCATCGCAGGCTCCTTGATCGGGTTGCAAGATGGGCCAAGCCTAACGCGATCGCATGCCGCCACCGTGACCGGGCGCAAAAGACGCGCACTTGTCCTACAGCGCCGCCACCGCCTGGCGCAGCCGCGCCGCAAACGCGTCCCGCAGCGGTGCAGGCGCCACCACCGCCACCTGCCCTGCATGGCGCAGCAGGTCCATCAGCAGCTCGGTGTCGTCCACATAAGGCAGCTGCAGCCGCCAGCGGCCATCGGGCAGGAACTCGCTGCGCTGAGCCGGATGCCATTCCTCGCGCGACACCCAGGCCGCCGCCTCGGCGCTGAATAGCAGCTCGGCCTCGCGCGGCGTGCCGCCGGCAAAGATGCCGTAGCCCTGGTCCAGCTCGGCCTCCAGCTCGGCCAGCGGCACGGGGCGGGCCCCGGCCTCCAGCAACGTGGCCGCCTCGATGCCGTCCAGCGCAAAGCGCCGGTAGCCATCGCTGGCGTGGCACCAGGCATCCAGGTACCAGGCATGGCGGTGATGCACCAGGCGCTGTGGCGACACCTCGCGCTCGCTGGCCGCGCCGTCGCGCTTCTTGCGGTAGCGGATGGCTAGCCGACGCCGCTTCACGACGGCGCTGCCCACGGTCTCGAAACAGTCGCTGGCGACGCGCCGCCGCGCCGTGCCGATCAGCCGCACGCGGCGGCGCAGCTCGTCGGCCTCGGCCGCGTCCACACCCAGCATGCCGGTGATCTTGTCGAACATGGGCTGCAGATGGCGGCCGACGATGCCCTGCTCGTCCAGCCCGGCCAGCATCTGCTGCATGGTCAGCAGCGCGTGCAGCTCGGCCTCGTTGAACCACACGCCCGGCAGCTCGTGCTTGCCGCCACGCCACTGCTGGCCGAAGCGGTAGCCATTCTCGCCGGCGTCGTACTCGATGGGCGCGTCCAGACGCTCGCGCAGGTAGGCCAGGTCACGCTTGAGCGTGGCCGGTGACACCTCCAACGCCGCGATGAGCTCGGCAAACGACACGCAGCCGCGAGAGCGGATCAGGTGCTCGATCTTGTAGAAGCGTTCGGTGCGGTCCATGGGGCGTGGTGGCTGAACAGATTCACAGTGTTTTCCTGGTGGATCATCTCATGAGCCATCTAGCTCACAGACTGCTTGCAAGGCCCGCGATTCAACAGCCCAGGCCTCTCAACCTCAGGAGCCGCCATGCAAGCCGTCACCACCGCCCAGATCCACACCCACCCCGCCCTGGCCCAGTTCGCGCTGGACATGGACGACACGCCCGCGCAGGTCAGCGCGCACGAACGCGTGGGCCTCGCGCTGGGCCGCGACTACGCACTGCATGGGCTCACGCCACCCATCGCCCACCTCTACCCGCAATCGCCACTGCAGCGCGGCTGGATGTCGGCCCGCAGCCGCCCCGTGCGCACGCCGGCCAGCCCGCAGGTCGAGCTGTGGCTGGCGCTGCGCACCCACGCCTGGGCCCGCGGCCGCAGCTTCGAGGACATCCAGCTCACGCCACATCACCTGGCGCAGCTGGACACCACGCACTGCCCTATCACCCGTGAGCTGCTGGGCGACGACAACCGCAGCATCGACCGCGTGCGCGACGACGCCGGCTATGCGGCCGGCAACCTCGCCGTCATGAGCCAACGCGCCAACCGCGCCAAGGGCAGCCGCAACCGCCAGGCCCTGCTGGACATGGCCAGCAGCTGCGCGGCCGGCCCCATCACCCGCATCGGCGGCCTGGATGAAGCCCAGTGGCAGCGCCTGGCCGTGCTGAGCAGCTTCGTGACGCCACTGAGCCACGAAGAGGCCGCACAGATCCCGCTGCGCGTGCTGCCGCCCAACCGCATGCGGCTGTTCAACCCCATCCAGGCGCTGCAGGCGCTGGTCACGCGCCAGCTCGCCACGCCGGGCTGGAGCGCCTGCCTGGCACGGCTGGAGGCCCTGCTGCCCACGGAGGCCCTGCGCACCGACTTCAACCGCTTCCTGCTCGCGCTGGCCCCGCGCGTGCTGGCCGCTGCCGAGCTGCAGTCGCCGCATGAGATCCGCTGGGCGCTGGAAGACGCCTGGGCCCAGCCGCTAGTCATGAAGCGCTGGACGCGCCTTGCGCTGCAGCTGCATCCCGAACAGGCCGAGGCATTGGTGGAACGCGCCGCAGCCCGCAAGCTGAGCCCGGTGCATGTGCAGCGGCATGACGATGCGACTGAGGGCTGGGCCCTGGAAACGGGGGGGTATCAGCGCTGACGTCACGGCATGGTCATTTGCGCCGGACAGAGTGCCACCGCTCCGTCCACCAACTTCCCATACTCATGACCAAGACTTTGCTGACCCTCGCCCTGGCTGCGGCAGCCCTGCCATCGCACGCCGTGGTTATCACCCAGTGGAACTTCAATTCTGTGCCCGCTGACAGCAGCACCAGCACCGGCAGCCAACTGGCCAGCATCGGGACGGGCTCGCTCAGTCTGATTGGCGGGGTCACCGGTGGTTTCGGCAGCGGCGCTGCCAACGGCGGCTCATCGGACCCTGTGTCCATCGATGACACCGGTCTGCAGACCACGGGTTACAAGGCCCAAGGCACTGGCAATGAGACCGCCGGCGTCTTCTTCAAGGTCAGCACAGTCGGCTTCCAGGGCATCAGCTTCAGCTACGACTTGCGCCACAGCAACACGTCAGCCCGCCATGAGCGCGTGCAATACACGCTGGACGGCAGCACGTTCAACGACATCGCCCTGTTCACCGGTGCCGCCGGCGACACCTGGTTCAACAACCGCAGCGTCGACCTCAGCGGCATCGCTGGCGCGTCCAACAACGCCAACTTCGGTGTTCGCGTCGTCGCGTCTTTTGCACCTGGCTCCAACGCCTATGCGGCAAGCAGCACCAGCTACGCCGGAACGGGAACGTGGCGCTTCGACATGGCCACGGTGTCGGCCGTCAGCGCCGTACCCGAACCGCAAACCTACGCCCTGATGCTCTCCGGCCTGCTGGCCGTCGGCTTCATCGCGCGCCGTCGTCGCGGCTGATCAGCAACCGCTTCTGCAATGACAAAGCGCCCCGAGGGGCGCTTCTTTCATGGCCTGGCCGGCCAGGGCGTCAGACCAGCGAGCGGAACAAGCGGATCTCTTCGACGCGCGAGCCGCCCACTTCCGTCGTGCGGGCGCTGCCCAGCTCGCGCTTGAAGCCGGCCAGCTCGAAGAAACGCAGCGCGCGCTCGTTGCGCAGGTAGCACCACAGCGTGGCCTTGGTGCAGCCTTCTTCCTGCAGGCCGTCGCGCGTGGCATCCCACAGCGCCAGGCCTACGCCCTTGTCCCAGTGCACCGGGTCGGCGAACAGCGCCCAGACCTCGCCGGTGGTGGCCGGCGTGCCCTTGTCGCGCGAACGGTCGAAGCCTGCGAAGCCCATGATCTTGTTGTCCAGATGGGCCACGATGACCTGCGGCTCGCACAGGTCGATGGCTTCACGCCAGAAGGCCTGGCGCTTCTGCACCGACATCGCATCCAGCGCGGCCGCGGGCAGCAGGGCCTTGTAGGCATCCTGACTGGCTGCGACGTGAATCTCGGCGATGGCCTTGGCATCGCGCAGGGTGGCGGGGCGAACCTGGATCACGGACATGGAATTCTTCTTGAGCAATACGCTGGGCACGAAAGCGCGGGATTGTCCTTGTCCAAGCCGTGCAAGCGGGCTCTTGACAGAAATTTTTCCTGTGTTCAGCCCGTGCGACGTGGTGCCCGTGTTTTCACATGGTCCACGAGGCCGCGGCGCAGGCTTTTGAGTGGTGTGCGCTGCAGCGTGGCCAGCAGCGCATGGTCCACGGCCATGCCGCCCAGGTCGAGCGCGAAGCGCGTGGCGACCTCGCGGTGCACCTTCAGCAGCAGCTCCGCCGTTACCCGCGCATCGGCCATCGCCCGGTGGGCGCGGCCGCTGAAGCTCAGCGCATGAAACCGCACCAGCGCCCCCAGCGAATGGCTACCGGCCTCGGGCCACAGCCGTCGCGACAGCAGCACGGTGCACGCGAACTCATGCGCTGGGTCGGGCGCAATGTCGGCGCGCTGCATCTCGGCCTGCCAGAAGCCTCGGTCGAAGGCAGCGTTGTGCGCCACCAGCGGGCAGCCCGCCGTGAAACGGGCCAATTCGGCCATCACGTCGGCGGACGGTGGCGCGCTGGCCAGCATCTCGTTGCTAATGCCCGTCAGGGCCTGGATGTGCGGTGGCACCCAGGTGCCGCTGTTCATCAGGCTGCTCCAGCTGTCCACCACCTCGCCCTGGCGCACGAGCACGGCCGCAACCTCGGTGGCGCGGCCGCCGCTGGTGGGCCCGAGCCCGGTGGTCTCGAAGTCGACGACGGCGATGGTCTCCATCAAGACCTCTTCAATGGCGGGTGCTTGACGGCGTTCATCGCGAGCTTGCGCTCCACCGCCGCCTCGAGGTCGACGCCTGTGTGGTCGGCAATCTGCAGCAGGTACAGCAGCACGTCGGACAGTTCCTCGCCCAGGTGGCGGTGCTGCTCGTCGTCGAGCGCGAGCGACTGTTCTGGCGTGAGCCACTGAAAGATCTCCAGCAGCTCGGCGGCCTCCACCGTCATGGCCATCGCGAGGTTCTTGGGCGTCTGGTATGGCTGCCAGTCGCGGTCGGCGGCAAAGCGCCGTAGGCGGGCCTGAAGGGCAGGAATGTTCATGAAAAAGATGTCCTCTGTATTCAAGACTGTATTGAAGAATTAAAGGTAGTCGTGGTGGTAGAGGGCGGCCTGCGCTGTGGATAAGAGGAAAAACCTCTTTTGCAGCAATCACTTGGCTTCACAACAAGCCTGTGCGCCAGGCCCCGGATGACTTGTCCCTCAATTGGGAACAACTTGGCGGCGTGGCCTCAGCCTGTGGATATCTATGAAGTTGTTCGGCCGTCATCCACAGACTTGCCCCATGCGTTCTAGGCAGCGCTCTCTAGCTTTCAGCCGCCCTTCTTTACGCGACCAAGGGGAAAAACGAACGACCGTTCTAAAAGTCAGCGGCTAGAGTTGCCCTCCCCGAATTCGTAGGCGTCGTCAGTGCGGTGCCGCCCAGGAGACAACGATGAAATACTTCCTCACCCGGCTTGCCGCAGCGTCGGCAGCCCTGCTTGGCAGCGTGCTGGTGGCTGGTTGCGGCGGCGGCGCCACGGCCGACACGACGCCCCAGGTCAAGATCACTTCGGTGAAGGTCTTCGGTGACAGCCTGCAGGACAGCGGCACCTTCGGCTACAAGTTCACCGTGCAGACGGCGGACAACCTGATCTACCCGGAGCGCATCGCGGCCAACTACGGTCTGGGCCTGTGCAACTTCTACGTGTTCACCGGCACCACCTTTGCCGCCAACACGGCCAAGACGGGTTGCACCAACTTCTCCATCGGCGGCGGCCGCATCACCTACACCGGCGCCGGTGCCAGCGCTGCCAACCCGCTGAACGTGGGCGTGCAAATGGCGACCTATGCCGCCATGGGCAGCTACACGGCGAGCGACCTGGTCATCATCGACGGCGGTGGCAACGATGCGGCCGACCTCGTCGGCGCCTACCTCAACATCCCGCGTGACAGCGCCGCGGCCTTCTCGGCGCTGCTGGGCACGCTGCTGACGCCCACGCAGATCGGTACCGCGCTGGGGGGCGGCGCTACCACTACGGCGCAGATCGGCGGCACTTACATGGCGGCGCTGGCCGACAAGTTCTACGCGTCCATCAAGGCCAGCGTGCTGGACAAGGGCGCCACCCACGTGGTGCTGATGAACCTGCCGGACATCACGCTGACGCCGCGCTTCCAGGCCGTGCTGGACGGTATCGCGCTGGCCAGCGGCGGCGGCACCACCGGAGCTGCGGCCCGCACGCAGGCGCAGGCCACGTTCCGCGCATGGATCTCGGCCTACAACACCCAGTTGGCCACCAAGGTCGGCAGCGACGAGCGCGTCGCGCTGATCGACTTCTACAAGGGCCTGCAGGACCAGGTGACCACGCCCGCCCAGTTTGGCCTGACCAACGCCAAGGACACCGCTTGCCCGCGCACCGGCGTCGGCAGCGACGGCCTGCCCACCTACAGCTTCCCCACCTGCACGGCCACGGCGCTGAATGCCGCGCCGCCGGCCGGGGTGACTGGTGCCGACTGGTGGAAGACCTACGGCTTCTCGGACGGCTTCCACCCGACGCCATACGCCCACCAGCTGATCCAGCAGCTCATCGCCAAGTCCATCACCACCAAGGGCTGGCTGTAAGCCGCACGCACCCGTTCACGGAGATATCCCATGACCACCAAGTTCCTCCTCGGTGCGACCGCCGCGTTGCTGCTCACCGGCAGCGCCTGGGCCCAGTCGGCCGGCAGCTTCGTCATCAGCGCCGGCGCCGCCCAGATCAGCCCGCAGGTCGACAGCGGCGACCTGACCGCGCCCAGCCTTCCCGGCACCAAGATTGACGTCAAGAAGGCCAGCTCCTTCGTCGGCGGCATCACCTACTACTGGACCGACAAGCTCAGCATCGAGCTGCCCATCGCGCTGCCCTTCGAGCATGACATCGTCGGTGCCGGCGCCATCGACGGTGTCGGCAAGATCGGCAGCGTGAAGTCCCTGCCCATGACGCTGCTGGCCCAGTACCGCTTCGGTGATGCCAACAGCACGGTCCGCCCCTTCATCGGTGCCGGCCCCACCTATGCCTACTTCTTCAAGCCGCGTGCCACGGCCACGCTGTCCGGCATCACCGGCGGCACGGTCAACACGCCGACGACGCTCACGATGAAGCGCCGCCTGGGAGCCACCGTGGAACTGGGCGCGGCCTACAACATCAGCCGCGACTGGTCGGCCAGCGTCTCGGTCACCAAGACCATGATCAAGACGACGGGCTCACTGTCCACCGGCCAGACCATCGAGACCTCGCTGGACCCGGTGTCCATCAAGTTCGGCGTCGGCTACCGCTTCTGAGCCGCCAGCGGCACACCACCACAAGGAGCCTGCGGGCTCCTTTTTCATGGGGTTGATATTCCCGTCGGGCGGCCCGGTTGCCGCCGCCCGCCGCAGGCACACTCGCGCCGCCAAACCACCAGGAGCAAGCAATGTTCAAGAGACTGGCTTCCGAGGCGCTGGGCCTCAGCGACATCGGCGTCATCGTGCCCGCGGCCGACTTCAACAAGGTCGATGCCGACGACTACCTGTTCAGCGAGGACGGCGAGAAGATCTACTTTCTCATCAAGTCCAAGAAGGACGAGTACTGCTTCACCAACCTCGCGCTGGTGCATGTGGACGGCGAATCCGCCGTGTCATCCAAGCGCGTCATCAAGCGCTACGACTGGCTGAGCCACCGCATCAGCCACGTGACGCTGGAGACGGCCGGCACCATCGACATGGACGTCGAGATCAAGTTCCACATCGGTGACGGCGCGCCGTTCAGCATCGACGTGCGCAAGAACTTCATCGAGCAGCTCAAGGATCTCTACAAGGCGCTGCACAGCATCGGCAAGCTGCAGGAGCGCGACGAACAGGCGCGTGCCCACGCGATGCAATGCCTGGGCGTCACCGGCCAGATGTTCAAGCTGGGCCAGGAGGTCACGGAGGAACAAGTCAGCCGCCATTACCTGTCGCTGCTCAACACCGTGAACAGCGTCGTGCTGGACAAGCTCAGCCGCAAGGATTTCGGCGGCGTGTTCGAGCGCTACATCCAGAACTGAGCGGTTCGCTCGACCGCATCGACAACCTCAGCTGCCGGCATGCAAACCATCGCGCGCTCCATGTTCAGGGGCATTCTCTATGTCGGTGCGTGGACGTCGATCACGCTGGCTGGCGCCGTGGCCGGGTTCTGGTGGTCCCTGAGCGGCGTTCCCGAGCCTGCGATCGGCGACGCGGCATCGGGGCCTTGCTGAACAGCCTGCTCGGGCTGTGCCTGGGCGGCGGCCTCGGCCTGATCGTGGCGGGCCGCCTGGCGAGCGCGCTCTCAGGCGATCCCCACCACCTTGTGCATCTGCACCGACAGCCGCCACTGCGGGTGGGCCATGCAGTAGGCCACGGCGGCCTTGGTGTGCTCGCGCTGCAGCACCGAGTCCATGGGCTGCAGGAAGAAGTTCTCGAAGGCCAGATGGGCAAAGCGCTCCGGCATTGCCAGCGGCTGCGGATAGACCAGCTTCAGCTCGTGGCCTGACGTCAGCACCAGCGGCGCGTCGGCCTTGGGGCTGACGCAGATCCAGTCCAGCCCCGGCGGCGCCGGCTGCGTGCCGTTGGTCTCCACGGCGATCTCGAAGCCGCTGGCGTGCAAGGCGTCGATCAGCGGCATGTCCAGCTGCAGCAGCGGTTCGCCGCCGGTGCACACCACGTAGCGCTGGCCGCCTTCGCCGTCAGGCCAGGCCTTGGCGATCGCATCGGCCAGGTCGTCGGCGGTGACGAACTTGCCACCGCCCTCGCCGTCCGTGCCGACGAAGTCGGTGTCGCAGAAGGTGCAGATGGCGGTGGCGCGGTCCTGCTCGCGGCCGGTCCACAGGTTGCAGCCGGTGAAGCGGCAGAACACCGCCGCGCGGCCGGCCTGGGCGCCCTCGCCCTGCAGCGTGTAGAACAGCTCTTTGACTGAATACGTCATACAGGAATCAATTCTTCCGAGTCGGCGCGGCTGACGATGGCGCCGGAGCCGCGCGTCTCGTACAGGTCCACGCGGTCGATCTGCGGCAGCACCGAGCCGCCCTCGTTCAACACCCAGGTCGCGATGCTGGCGGCGTCGCCGTCCGGCAAGTTGGCAATCTCGAACAGCGGGTGGTGGTCCAGCCGCTTGAAGATCGGGTTGAACAGCGCCTTCACATCGCCGAAGTCCACCGTCCAGCCCATCACCTGGTCCAGCGGTGCGGCCAGGTGCAGGCGCAGGGTGAAGGTATGGCCGTGCGTGCCGGCCAGCGGGTGGCCGCCGGGCGCTTGGCGCAGGCGAACGGCGCTGTCCAGCGTCATCTCCTTCCAGATGCGGTAGTTCTGGCCGTTGAAGTTGGCGCCGCTGGAGCCGGTCTCGTAGACGGTCACCCAGCTCAGTTCCGGCAACTGGGGCTTGAGCCGCGCCCACAGCCACGCCGAGATGTTCTCGCTGGTTGGGTTCTGCAGGCCGGGGATGTCGTTCAGGCAGCGGTAGTTCAGCTCGAAGTGCAGCGGCGCCCAGACCTCGTCCAGGTGGTCATAGTCGATGGCCAGGTCACGCTCGCCGAGGTCGGCATTCGCGTGCAGGATGACCTCGAAGCCATGGCCGTGCATGCGGCCGCACTGGTGGCCGGCCGGCACGTTGGGCAGCTGGTGCGCCGCCTGGAAGCGGTAGCGCCGCCACACATGAGCATGTCCGGCGCCGTCCAGGTCCACGCCGCTGTGCGTGGTGCTCTGCACGCCCACCTGCACGATGCCGGGCACGTCCGGTGTCAGGCAGCTGCGCACCCAGCGGGCCAGGTTTTCGTCGGTGGGCTCACCGAGGTGGTCGTTCAGCAGCGCATGGTCCAGCGGCGCGACGGTGTCGGCCATGCGTGCGCGCAGGCCCTCCACCTCGCCGCCCGGGAAGGCCGCCCAGCCGGCGGGCAGCGCGCTGCGCACCGTGGCGAAATAGCTGTGGCCGTGCAGGCCGTGGCTGCGGTGCGAGGCCGGCAGCGCAGGAATGCGGCAGGCCGACTCGAAGCCGGCGGACGCACAGTGAAGGACCGAAACTGACATACCCCGATTGTCCCTTGGGGCTCATCGCCTTGCTTGACTTGAAGCCAACTTGAACTTTTAGGCTTCAGCCCATGAACCTCGCAGACCCCGTGACACCCGCCACCGCCACCCCTGACGACAGGCTCTTCGCCCCCGGCCGCCGCGCGGCCTGCGTAGGCGCCGTCGCGCTGATTTCCATGTTGGCCTTCGAGTCCATTGCCGTGGCCACCGCCATGCCCGCGGTGGCGGAGGCGCTGGGCGGCCTGTCGCTGTATGCGCTGGCCTTCGGCGCCACGCTGGCCACCTCGGTCATCGGCATGACGATCGCCGGCCAGCTGTGCGACAAGCGCGGCGCCTACCGTGCATCGCTGCTGGGGCTGGCGGCTTTTCTGGCCGGCCTGCTGCTGGCGGGGCTGGCGCCGTCCATGACCGCGCTGGTGCTGGGCCGCGCGCTGCAGGGTCTGGGCACGGGCGTGCTGGGCGTGGCGCTGTACGTGGGCGTGGGCCAGGTCGTGCCGGCGCCGCTGCATCCCAAGCTGTTCGCGATGTTTGCCGGCGCCTGGGTGCTGCCTGGCCTGGTGGGCCCGGCGCTGGCGTCCGGTCTGGTGCACTGGCTGGGCTGGCGCTGGGTGTTCCTGGCGGTCGCGGCGGCCGTGCCGGTGGCGGCGGCGCTGATGCTGCCATCGCTGCGGCGCGGCGGTGGCGGCACCGGTGCAACGCTGCACTGGGGCGGGTTGCGCTGGGCGGCGTTGGCCAGCGGCGGCGCCCTGCTGCTGCATGGGGCCAGCCAGCGCGAGGGCGTCGGCGCTGGCCTGCTTTTCGCGGTCGGCACCCTGGCGGCGTGGCTCGCGGCGCGTCAGCTGTTGCCTGCCGGCACGCTGACGGCGGCGCGCGGCCTGCCCAGCGTCGTGTTGCTCCGCGGCTTCATCGCCGCCGCGTTCGCTAGCGCCGAGGCCTTCCTGCCGCTGCTGCTGACCCAGCACTTCGGCTGGAGCCTGACGCAGGCCGGCATCGCGCTGAGCACTGGCGCCGTCACCTGGAGCATCGGCAGCGCCATCCAGGCGCGTGTGCAGGGCGACGCCGCGCGCCGCCGGCTGCTGCCGTCGGGCTTTGCGCTCGCGGCGCTGGGGCTGGCCGTCGTCATGGCGCCTGTGCTTGTTGCGGTGCTGCCGGCGTGGCTGGCACTGCTGGGCTGGGCAGGCGTGGGCCTGGGCATCGGCCTGTCGTTCCCGATGCTGTCGGTGCTGCTGCTGAAGCTGTCGCCGCCGCAGAGCCAAGGTGCCAACACCTCGTCACTGCAGCTCAGCGATGCGCTGGTCAGCAGCGCCGCGCTGGGGCTGGCAGGCCTGCTGTTCGACCCCGTCACACGCCAGGTGCTGCCGGTGCTGGTGATGGCCTGTGCGCTGGCGGCCGCTGCCGCCGTGTTCAGCCCGAGAGCGTTGCCGCGGGGGGCGTGATGGTCACGCCGCAGGTGGCCGCACGTCCGTCACGCGACGGCCGCGTCGGCTGGCGGCGCTGCGCAGGTGCACCAGCGACTCCACGCGCTTGAGCAGTTCGCGGTCGTTCCAGGGCTTCTTGAAGATGCCGTAGACGCCCTCGATCTGGCCCACGCGGCCATGCAGCTCGTCGTGGCCGGTGATGGCGATGACGGGCAGGTCTTCCGTGGCCAGGCTTCCGTGCACGTCGGCGATCAGCTCGAAGCCGTCCTTGTTGGGCATTTCCAGGTCGGTGATCAGCACGGCGATGGCGGGCTTGGCGTCGAGCTCGGCCAGCGCCTCATTGCCGTCGTTGACCTGCACGACCGTGAAGCCGGCGCCTTCCAGCAGCCGCTTGAGCTTGGTGCGCACCACGGCGGAGTCGTCGGCGATCAGCACCGTCGGCGGGCCCTCGGGCACCACCGGCGCGGGGGCTGCGGGCGGCTGCATGGGCGACGGCGCCATGACGAAGGCGCTGGCCATCGTGGGGGCACCGGGCGCGCCGGGCAGTGGCGGCAACACCACCGGCGGCTGGGCCGCGCGGGTGCGCTGGCCCTCGGGTGGGCGCGGCGGCGGCGTGTACTCGCGCGGCGGCCGGTAGTCGTCACGCTTGAAGGCGGCGATGAGCACGATGACGGCCAGCGGTATCGCGATCAGCACCGGCATCAGGTACGCGCCCAGCAACTCCTGCAACTCGTGAAACATCTCTCCATCCCCTGCGTCTAGGCCGGGCAGCCTAACACCCGCCCACTGCGGGCACCATCAATGATTTGCCGGCATCCGTCACGGATTCCGGGGCTTTACCCCCGCGACCGGCCCAGGTGGACACGTCGAGCGCCGGGTCGCTGTTGCCGGTGCCTACCTTAGGATGTGCTCCCATGCACCCCCTAGTTCGTAGTGTTGCCGCGCTGCTGGCCGCCTTGGCGCTGAGTGCGGCCCGGGCTGATGCCGGCGCTGGCCCGCTGGAGGTGCAGTTCCGTAGCGTCCCGGTGCCGCAGGATTCGGTGCCCGCCATCGCGCAGGACCGTGCGGGGCTGCTGTGGATCGCCACCACCAAGGGCCTGGCGCGCTATGACGGCTACCGGCTGCGCCCCATCGAGCTGCCGCCCGAGACGGGCGCCCGGCGCGGCCTGGGCTGGGTGCGGGCGATGGCGCCGGCAGCCGACGGCCGCATGTGGATAGGCACGGAGTTCCTGGGCCTGGTGGCCTACGACCCGGCGCTGGACCGCGTGCAGCGCCATGCACCGGGCGCACCCCAGGCCCCCATCCGTGCCGTGGCCGAGGACGGCGCCGGCGCCGTCTGGGTGGGCACCGTGGGCCGGGGCCTGTACCGCTACGAGCCGCGCAGCGGCCGTGTCGAGTCGCAGGTGCTGACCTGGCGTGGAGAGGCCGAAAGCCGTGTGCTTGCGCTGCTTGCGGCCCGGGACGGCGGCGTCTGGGCCGGCCACTGGCGCGGCCTGGCACGGCGCGTCGGCGAGCGCTGGGAGGACGTGCCACTGCCCGGTCTGCCCGCCGGTGCCACGGTGCTGGCGCTGGCCGAGGACGGCAGCGGCCGGCTCTGGCTGGGCACGCAGGGCGGGCAGCTGGGCGTCGTCGAGCAGGGGCGCGTGCGCTGGGTGCAGTCGCTGGGCTTGCCGGTGCAGGCGCTGGCCGAGGGCCGCGACGGCCAGCTCTGGGTGGGCAGCAAGAACGGCCTGTTCTGGGTGGACATGGCCAGCGGCGCCGTGCGGACGCGGCTGCGCCAGGACCCGCGCCGCACCATGGGCCTGGCGGGCAACGACATCAGCGGCGTGCTGCGCGACGCCAGCGGCGCCATGTGGGTGAGCGGCTACGGGCTGGGCGTGCAGCGCCACCTGCACCACCCGGCGCTGGCCGTGCGCGGCCCCGATGCCGACGGTCGCGGCCCGCTGGCCGAAGCCGATGTGCGCGCGCTGCTGACGCTGCGAAACGGCGAGGTGCTGGCCCCCACGCAGACCGGGCGCGTCGTGCGGCTGGATGGCCGCCCGGGCCGCGATCTGGTCACGCTGGGCACCTGGCCGCGCGAGCGGCACACCGTGGTCGAACACCTTGCCGAGGCACCCGATGCCAGCCTGTGGATGGCCGCCGCCGGCCGGCTGGAGCACCGCGCCGCCGATGGCCGCCTGCTGCGCGACTGGCTGCTGGACGGCGGCCGTGCCCAGCAGCTGCTGCTGCGCGCCGACGGCAGCGTGTGGCTGGGCATGCAGGAAGGCCTGTATCGCCTGGCCGGACCGCAGGCGGCGGCGCTGGAACGCGTGCACCTGCAGGGCGACGTGCCGCTGCATGGCGGCATCTACGTGCTGCGCGAGGCGCCGGACGGGCGCCTGTGGGTGGGCGGCCAGGCCGGCCTGCTGCGTGAACAGGGAGCCGGTGGCGGTGTGCTCGCACCCGTGCCGCAGGCGCCAGGCGAGGCGCTTGGCAGCCCCGCCGTCATGGCCCTGCTGTGGACCCGCGACGGCCGGTTGTATGCCGACACCACCGTGGCCGGCCTGCACCGCCTCAAGGGCTGGGATGACCAGGGCCGTGCACGTTTCGAGTCCATCAGCGAGCGTTTGGGCGTGGACGGGCTGTTCGGCGGCCATCTGCATGAGGATGCGCGTGGCCGCCTCTGGAGCCAGCAGCATGTCTATGACCCGCAGACCGACCGGCTGGACGCGTTCGGCGGTGCTGAAGGGGGGCATTTCGGCAGCTTCTGGCTGTTCGCCAGCGCCGAGCTGCCCGGCGGCGGCCTGCTGTTCGGTGGCAGCCGGGGCCTGCTGCGTGTGCAGCCCGAGGCCTGGCAGCCGGTGCACAAGAGCCCGCCGCTGATCGTCAGCGGCCTGCGCGTGAACGGCCAGCCCTGGCCTCAGGGCCAGGGCATGCTGACGCTGCCACCGGGTCGGCGCATGCTGTCTGTCGAGTTCGCGGCGCTGGACTATGCGGACCCGTCACGGCTGCGCTACGAGTACCGCCTGCAGGGCCTGGACGACGAATGGACGCGCGTGGACGCCGCCGGCCGCCACCCCAGCTTCGGGCCGCTGAAGCCCGGCCGCTACACGCTGCAGGTGCGCGCCACCGCCCACCATGCACTGTGGGATGGCGAGCCGCTGCAACTGCCCATCGAGCTGCAGCCCGCCTGGTGGGAAACCGGCGCAGCCCATGCCGGTGCGCTGCTGGCCCTGCTGGCCGGCATCTGGGCCTGGACCGGTTGGCGCACCCGCCAGCTGCGCCAGCACGAGGCCGAGCTGCAGGCCCTGGTGTCCGAGCGCACGGCCGAGCTGCGCGAGCTCAGCCTCACCGACACGCTGACCGGTCTGCGCAACCGCCGCTACCTGGAGCTGCGCCTGGACGATGACCTGGCACTATGCCTGCGTCGTTTCGAGACCCCCGACGGCGATGGCCCCGGGGCTGGGGCCGACCTGCTGCTGATGCTGCTGGACCTGGACCACTTCAAGCGCATCAACGACGAGCATGGCCATGCGGCGGGGGACGCGGTGCTGGTGCAGCTCGCGCAGCGCCTGCGCCAGGTGTTCCGCGAGACCGACTCGTTGGTGCGCTGGGGTGGCGAGGAGATCCTGGTACTGGCCCGCGAGACCGAGCGCCGCGATGCCGCCGAACTGGCCGCGCGAGTGTGCGCGGCGGTGCGTGAGCGGCCCTTCGACATCGGTCCCGGCGAGACCGTCCATGTCAGCGTGTCCATCGGCTTCTGTGCCTTCCCGCTGGACCCGCGCCAGCCGCGGCTGTGGGACTGGCGCGCCTGTCTGGGCCTGGCCGACTCCGCGCTGTACGCCGCCAAGGCGCAGGGCCGCGACGGCTATGTGGGCGCCATCGACAGCCAGGGCCTGGCGCCGCGCGAGGCACCCACCAGCTTGGCTGGCTGGCGGCGCGAGACGCGTTTGCAGGTGGTGATGAGCGCGCAGCGCGACGCCCAGCCCGCCTGACCCGCAGGCCGCGCCGGTTCAGCCGGCGGTGCGGAAGCCCGCCATGGCCTCGCGCAGCGCCTCGGCCTGGCGCTTCAGGCTCTCGGCCGCGGCGGCGCTCTCCTCCACCAGCGCGGCGTTCTGCTGCGTGGTGTCGTCCATCTGGTGGATGGCCACGCCCACCTCGTCCATGCTGAGGTGCTGGTCGCGCGACAGCGTGCTGAGCTCGCCGATGACGCCGGTCACGCGCGTGACGGCCTCCACCACGCGCTGCATCAGCGCGGCTGCTTCCTCGCCCTGCGCATGGCCGGCGCCGACGCGCTCCACGCTGGCGCCGATCAGCGTGCGGATCTCCTTGGCCGACGCGCCGGCGCGTTGCGCCAGGGCGCGCACCTCGCTGGCCACCACCGCGAAGCCACGGCCGTGCTCGCCTGCGCGGGCGGCCTCGACGGCGGCGTTCAGCGCCAGGATGTTGGTCTGGAAGGCGATGCCGTCGATGGTGCCGATGATGTCGGCGATGCGTTGCGAGCTGGTCTGGATGTCGCGCAGCGTGACGGCCAGCGTGGCCACCAGGCCGCCGCCGGACTCGGCCAGCTGGCGCACCTCGGTGGCCAGCTCGGCGGCGTGGCCAGACTGCTGGGCGCCCTGCTCCAGCCCGTGGCGCACGGTGTCCACCGAGGCGGTGGTCTGCTCCAGCGCGGCGGCCTGCGTCTCGGTGCGCGCGGACAGGTCGGCGCTACCCGAGGCGATCTGCTGGCTGGCGGTGGCCACCTCGTCGGCGCGGCTGCGCACGGTGCCCACCACCTCGCCCAGCTTGGCCGCCATGTCCAGCAGCGCGGCGGTGAGGCGCTCGCCTTCGTCCCGGGAGCGGCGGTCCACGTCGCCCGCGTGGGCCAGGTTGCCGTCGGCCACGGCCTGGGCGATGCCCAGCGCCCGGCCCATGGACCGCGAGGTCTGGTGCGCGATGACCCACAGCAGCCAGCCGCCCACCAGGGCCAGCAACAGAAAGAAGGCCGAGCTGCCGATGACGATGCGGCGGTCGTAGGCCAGCGTGGCGATCAGGTCCTGCTCCAGCGCAGCCATGGCGGCGTCTCCCAGCGCGTACTGCGCATCGATGGCGGCCGTGGTGGCGGCCCACCAGTCCGCCGCCTTGACCTGCGGCGACTCCGGCTCGATCAGGCCCTTCAGTGCCATCTGGTGCGCGTCGTTCAGGCGGCCGTTCAGCTGTTCGGTCAGCGTCGTGAGCTTCTGCTGCTCAGGGCCTTGCAGCGCCACGTGGCGCAGCGCCCGCAAGGCATTGGCCTGGTCGGCCTGTGCCCGCTCCAGCGCCACCACCAGGCGCTGTTTGTCTGCCGATGTCAGCTCGCCCTTGGCCAGCATGCCCATGCCGGCGCCCCGCAGCCGGCCCAGCAGCTCGGCGCTGCGCGGCAGGTGCTGTAACGCGGCGTCCTGCAGGAAGTAGCCGTTGGCGAACGGGTGCAGCACCATCTTCGACACCACAGCGGCCTCGTACAGCCAGGCCAGCCGGGCGTCGATCAGCTCGGTGTGCCGGCGAAAGCTGTCCGGCGCCGCGATGCCTCGGCTGCCCACCTCGGTGGCCAGCTGCTCCTGGCCGCGCCAGTAGTCCTGCAACTCGCGCAGCAGCGCGGGATTCAGTGCGGCATCGGTGGCGGCCAGGCTGGGTGCCTTCAATGCCTGCAACTCCTGCCATACCGCGCCGCGCTTGGCCTCGGCGGCCGCGTCGCCATTGAGCTGGCTGTTGGCCAGCCCGCGGTGCTGGGCGGTCAGCCGGGCGAGCTTCAGGCCCAGTGTGACGGCCGGCAGCGCGTCGACTTCATTGCTGATCTGCTGCTGTGCCCGCAGCGCCTCCTGCACGTACAGCACCGAGGGCACCAGGCCCATCAATGCACTCACGCAGGCCACGGCGGCCAGCTTGCGGCCCACGCCCAGTCGTTCGATCCAGGTCTTCATGTCGTGTCTCCCCCCGCGCAGTGACTGCGCGAGCAAAGACTAGTACGACTTATGTTGCGTCGCAACAGCCCTGATCAGCTCTCATCGCACGGCTTCATGGGAATCGGCATGCACAGCGGTTCAACGCGCACACCTTCGTGACTTTGCACACGATCCTGCGCGATGACGAACCGAAGGAACACGAACACTAACGTGGCAATTGAACGACACCGGCGCGTACAGACCGAACACGGCCGACGCCAGCCGCTGCGGCGAGCGCGGGCCGGTGACGCATCTCGATGCCCGCGCGCAGCGCGTCCAGGCCGGGTGGCCCAGGAAGGCGCGGTCGTGGCGGTCGCTCCCGGCTCAGCTCAGCAGGTCGTAGGGGCCGCCGCGCTCCAGTGCGCGCTGGTAGGCCGGGCGGGCATGGATGCGGGCGAGGAAGGCCTGGATCTTCGGGAACGCACCGAGCGAGCCGCCGCGCGCGGCCGCCGCCTCCAGCGGGAAGCTCATCTGCACGTCGGCCGCGCTGAACTCGGCGCCGGCGAACCAGGGGCGCGCGGTCAGTTCCGCTTCCAGGAATTTCAGCTGCGCGTCGATGTTGGGCTGCACGAAGCTGGCCAGCACCTTGTCCGCAATGCCCTTGGCGATGGGCTTCACGAAGAAGGGCATGGGGCTGCGCTTGATCTTGTTGAACACCAGCTTCATGACCAGCGGCGGCATCGCTGTGCCTTCGGCGAAGTGCATGAAGTAGCGGTAGTGCAGCGCGTCCTGCTCACCCTCGGGCCGAAGGCGGCCACCGCCGTGTCGGTCTACCAGGTACTCCAGGATGGCGCCGCTCTCGGCCACGGTCAGCGCGCCGTCGGTGATGACCGGGCTCTTGCCCAGCGGGTGCACTGCCTTGAGTTCGGGCGGCGCCAGCGAGGTCCTGGCGTCGCGCTCGTAGCGCTTGACCTCATAGGGCAGGCCCAGCTCTTCGAGCAGCCACAGCACGCGCTGCGAGCGGGAGTTGTTCAGGTGGTGGACGGTGATCATGCGGCGCAGTGTAGGGACGGCCTGCCGGCCGCCGCCTCACAGCGCCCGCATCGCGCCCTTGTAGACGCCGCAGCCCACGTACAGGTCGTCCACCTTGACGACGTAGGACATCTTCTCCTGCGGCTCGCCGGTCTGCGGGTGGGCGATGGTGTACTGCACCCAGCCCGGCCCGCTATCGGCCTGCTCGATGATGGCCTGCACCAGCCGCTCGCCGGCGCCGCCCTTCATCACGTCCTGCACGCGCTGGCCCACCCGCGCCGGGTTGCCGGCAAAGCCCAGGTAGCGGCCCTGGCCGTCCAGCGCGAAGACGTACATGTCGCGGTCGAACAGGCCGCTGTCGGTCGCGTTGAGGCGCCGCAGCAGCGAGTCGCGGCTGCCGGCCTCGCGGCGCATGGCCAGCGCGCGGTCCACCAGTTCGCGGGCCTCGTCGGCCGTGCCTTGGGGCAGCTTGAAGGCGGACACGGAACTCGTCAGCACTTTGGCGCGCTCCTGCAGGTCCGTGGCCTGGGCCACGGCCTGCTCCACCATCGCGCCGTTGCGCTGGGTCAGCGAGTCCAGCTGGCGGATGGCCGACGTGATCTCGGTAAGGCTGGCGCTCTGCTCGGCGCTGGACGCCGAGATCATCGACATGTGCTGGGCCACCGAGCGCACGCCGTCGGCGATCGCCTCGATGCGCTGGCCGGCGCCGCGGATCAAGCCCACGCCCGCATCCACCTGCTCGGAAGAGGCCGTGATCAGCTGGCGGATTTCCTTGGCCGAGGCGGCCGAGCGCTGCGCCAGCGTGCGCACCTCGGTGGCCACGACGGCGAAGCCGCGCCCGGCCTCGCCCGCGCGCGCCGCTTCGACGGCGGCGTTCAGCGCGAGGATGTTGGTCTGGAAGGCCAGCGAGTCGATGACGCCGACGATCTCGTCCATGCGCCGCGCGCTGGCCGCAATCGCCTCGATGGCATCGACGGCGGCCTTCATGCCGGCCGCGCCCTGCTCGGCCGTCTGGCTCACGGTCTGGGCGGACGCGTCGGACGCCTGTGCCGCCTGCGCGTTGCCCTGCACGGTGGCCGCCAGCTCCTGCACGCTGGCGGAGGTCTGCTCCAGGTTGGCCGCCTGCTGCTCGGTGCGCTCCGACAGCGCGTGGTTGCCCTGCACCAGCACGTCGCCTGAGCCCGACAGCAGTGCCGCATTGCTGCGCACGGCGGCCACCATGAACGAGATGTTGTTGACCATCACGGCCATCGCACTGGACATGTCGGACAGCTCGTCCTTGCCGCGGATGCGCACCACGTGCCGCAGATTGCCCTGAGCGGTCTGTTCCATGAATCCCAGCACCTGGCGCAGGTCGGCCAGGAAGCTGACCTGGAAGCAGAACATCAGGTATGCGAATGCCAGCATGACCGCCGTTGCGCAGGTGCCCATCAGCCAGGCTCGGCGCACCTGGTCGTCATGGCGCCGTTGCAGGGAGCCGCGCATGCCGTCGTTCACTGCACTCTGGTAGGCCGCCACGGCCTCCAGCGACCCGGCGGCCGAAGAGAAGTACTCGTCGGCCGTGCCTGGCTTCTTGCCACCCTGAAACCGGGCACGGCTGTCATCCAGCAGTTGCCTCACGGCGGCCTGGGCCTTCTCGAAGCCCGCCGGTACGAAGCCCTTGCTGGCCACCAGTTCGTGGGCGTGCGCCACACCTCGGGTGGTTGCCGCCAGTTCCTCGACCCAGCTGTTCACCACGGCCTTGTCGGCCTCGTCCAGCACCGGCGAATTCAGCAGCGCAGCACCCTTGCCGCGCAGGCGACCCAATTGGTCGCGCCAGGCCGGCAGGCGCTGCACCGACATGTCCATCAGCAAATAGGTCAGCGGGTCGGGGTCGTAGAGCAGGCTGGAGGTCTCGGCGATCTCGTAGGTGGCACGGCCTAGCGACTCAATCAGCCCGGTGTGCAAGGCGAGTGCCTGGTCCGGGGAGCTGCCTTCCAGCTTTGAATAGAGCGTTCGAAGCTCGTCGTGCAGTGCAGGCCAGGACGGTGCGGCGTCCATGCCGGCAGCCTTCAGCACCTCGTCAAGCGCTTGCAGTGCCTTGCCCAGCTCAACGCGCGTGGCGTCGCGGCGGGCAGCCTTGCCCGCATCACCCAGCAGCACCATGTTGGTCAGGCCGCGGTGGGCCTGCACGTGCCGGGTGAGTTCGTAGATGCGCTCAAGGCGCTGGACGCCGTGCAGTTCAGCATCCGTCAGGTGCAAATCGTCCAGCGAGCGCGAAACCAGCAGCAATGCGCTGATCAGCAGCGGCACCGCCACGATGATGAACAGAAGCGTTAGCTTGGTACTGAACCGCAGGCGCCGAACGGCCCACATGCCAGGAAAAAGAAGCTCGCGTAAGCGCATGTTTCACCTCCACCGGCGCGCGACTGTAGCGATGCCGTTCGGATCGTGGAGCAGGCGTCAACCCGGGGTTGTGGTTCCATGTGGCGTATTACCGCGATGGGCCGGCGGGCGGGCGTTTCGGCGCCTGCTGGCCCTGTCGCCGAGAATTGCCGCTGCACTCTGGAGCCTGCATGAGCCGCCCGTCCCGCATCCTCGTCACCGGTGGCACCGGCTACATCGCCGGCGTGCTGATCCGCCAGCTGCTGGCCGAGGGCTGGGCGGTGCACACCACCGTGCGCGACCTCGCTCGCGAGCCGGCGCTGCGCCAGTTGCTCGGCGCCAGCCGGGGCGTCAAGAAAGACCAGCTGCGCTGCTTCGCCGCCGACCTGATGGCCGACGCCGGCTGGCCCGAAGCCGCGGCCGGCTGCACGCATGTGGCGCATGTCGCGTCTCCGCTGCCCACCGGCGTGCCGCGAGATGCCAACGAGCTCATAGCTCCGGCGCGCGACGGCGCGCTGCGCGCGCTGCAGGCTGCGCGCGATGCCGGCGTGCAGCGGGTGGTGATGACGTCGTCCGTTGCCGCCATCGCCTACGGCCACGGCCCGGGCGACCACCACTTCACCGAGCGCGACTGGACGAATCTGGCCGCGCCCGGCGTGCCGCCCTACGTGCAGTCCAAGACCGTGTCCGAGCGCGCCGCGCGCGACTGGGTGGCGCGCGAGGGCGGGGGCCTGGAGTTCTGCACCGTCAACCCGTCCGTCGTGCTGGGCCCCGTGGCCAGTGCCGACTACTCGGCCAGCGTCGTCATCGTGCAGAGCCTGCTGCAGGGCCGCATCCCGGCCATGCCGCGCATCGGCTTCGGCATCGTCGACGTGCGCGACGTGGCCGAGCTGCACTGGCGCGCGCTCACCGCGCCCGCCATGGCGGGCGAACGCTTCATCGCCTGTGCCGGTTTCACCTGGCTGCGCGACATCGCCGCCATGCTGCGCGACGAACTGGGCGATGGCGCGCGCCGCGTGCCCCGGCTGCAGCTGCCCGACTGGAGCGTGCGGCTGATGGCCACCGTCAGCCCGCTGGTGCGCAACGCGGCGAGCGAACTGGGCACGGCGCGGCACCAGGATGCGAGCCATGCGCGCGAGCTGCTGGGCTGGGTGCCCCGCGCGCCGCAGGAGGCCATCCTCGCATCGGCGCGGGATCTGATCGCGCTGGGCATCGTGAGGCCGTAGGGCGGGTCGTGACCCGCCGTTTGTTCGCCGTGCACCGAACCACGCGCCGAAGTCAGCCCATGCAGAAGGCGTTGAGCTTGTTGCCGTCCAGGTCGCGGAAGTAGGCCGCGTAGAAGCCCTCGTCGCGTGGGCCTGGCGCGCCCTCGTCGGTGCCGCCCAGCGCCAGCGCCTTGGCATGCAGGGCCTGGACCTTTTCCTGGCTGTCCACGACCAGCGCAACCATCACGCCGTTGCCCACGCTGGCGGGCTTGCCGTCGAAGGGCAGCATCACACCGAAGCCCGGCTTGTCCATGCCGGTACCCCAGGCATAGCCCCGTCCGAAATCCATGATCCGCTTGATGCCGATGAGGGCGAACAGCTCGTCATAGAAGGCGGCTGCGCGTGGCAGGTCGTTGGTACCGAGGGTGGTGTAGCCGATCATGGGGAGGCTCCGGGGGAGGTGGGCAGTCATCGTAGTACGCCGCCCGATGTCGGCGGGTCGCGACCCGCCCTACCCGTGGCTGCGGACCTAACGCCCCCTCCGCTGCCACAACGGCCGCTTGCCCTTCAGCTGCCGCTCGATGCCATCATTGAGCCGGCCGCGCAGATCCACCACCGCTTCCAGGTGGCCGTACACGCCCGGGAAGCGCAGGTCCAGCCACAGCCACAGCGTGCAGATGCGCAGCGCCTGCTCCATGCGGTCCAGGCGTCCGTGCTGGTCGAACTCGTCCAGGAAGTGCGGCTCGCCGGCCTTGCCGGTGCGGGCGTGGTTGGTCGCCCAGCTCTGGAACTGATCCAGCAGCATGGGCAGGCGCGCGTCCACCGGCGCCTGGGCGTACTTGAAGCGTTCGTTCAGCGGCAGCGCGATGGCGTTGCGGTCCAGCATGTCGGCCAGCTCCAGCATCTGCTCCAGCTCGGCCACGGCGAAGTGGGCGTCGTCCAGGCGCAGCTGCTGCATGAAGATGCTCAGCACCGCGTAGAGCTTGTTCACGCCCATGCGCTGCGAGATGGTCTGCACATGGCGCCAGTTGGGGGCCACCGGGCACTTGAAGTCGCGCGGCGCGCGCGGCTCCTTGGGCAGCTGCTGGCGCAGGATTTTCATCGCCTCGGCTTCAGCCTCCTTCAGCACGCTGACGAAGCCTTCGTCGTGCATGCCGTAGCGGCCCGCGCGGCCGGCGATCTGGTGCACCTCGCTGACGCTCAGCTCCCGGTCGCCCACGCCGTCGAACTTGGTCAGCGTGGAGAACAGCACGCGGCGGATGGGCAGGTTCAGACCCATGCCGATGGCGTCGGTGGCGACGAGGATGTCGCTGGCGCCCACCGCGAAGCGCTCGGCTTCGCGGCGGCGCACCTCGGGTGGCAGCGCGCCGTAGATGACGCTGACGGCATGGCCGTTCTGCGAGATCTGGTCGCGCAGCATCAGAACGTCGCGGCGGCTGAAGGCCACCACGGCGTCGCCGGCCTGCAGGTGCGTCATGGGCACCGGTGCGGGCATCAGCTGCACCTGCTGCTTGCGCTCGAACACGCGGCGCTCCACTTTCTCGCCGCACAGCAGCAACAGCCGCTCGATGGCGGGCGCCGCGTAGGCCGACGCGATGATGATGACCTCGCGCGCCGGCACGCCGACGATGGCCTGCGTCCAGGCCCAGCCGCGCGAGTCGTCGAAGATCATCTGCGCTTCGTCGATGACGGCCACGTCGATGACGTCGCGCGTGTTGACCATCTCGATGGTGCTGCTCACCACGCGGGCGTTGGCCGCCGGCACGTTCTCCTCGCCGGTCAGCAGCGAGCAGGGCACGCCGCGGCCCACGAGCCGGTCGCGGCCTTCGAGCGCCAGCAGCCGCAGCGGCGCGAGATAGGCGCCGTCCAGCGCCTGTGCCAGCCGCTCGAAGGCCGAGTAGGTCTTGCCGCTGTTGGGCGGGCCCAGGTACAGCGTGACCTTGCGGCCCAGCTTGCGCGCGGCGTCGAAGCTGTCCGGGTAGCCCTGGAAGGCCAGCTCGCGGCCCAGGCTGGCGAGCGTGCTCTGCTCCTCGACCGTCTGCTCCCAGCGGTCCTGCGCGCGGGTGAGCGCGGCCTTGAGCTCGTCGAACGGCATGGGCACGCCGCACTCGGCCTGCAGGCGCGGCAGCAGCGATGCAAGCTGGGCGTTGTCGCCCATCGCCTCGCTGCGGGCGACGAGGTGGTTCAGGTGCAGCGCCAGCTCGGCCTGGAACGAGTACGCGGGCGCCTGGCCCAGGCCGTGGCGCAGCGCGGCGGTGTCGCCGTCGCAGAAGAAGGCCCACACCGGGGCCTCGGGCACCGGCACGCGGTGCGACAGGTCGATGCGCCAGCCTTCGTGCGCCAGCGTGATCGGGTGGATACACAGCCGCGTGAAGATGAGGCCCTCGCGGCGCAGGCCCAGGCTCTCGAGCTGGTGCAGGCGTTGCTGCAGCTGCGGGCGCAGCGTGTTGACCAGTGGCGTGGCGTCCAGCTGCGCCAGCGCGACAGGGATGTGGGCCGGGATGATCCAGCGGCTGGGCCGTGCGCCGCCGGCGGCCTTGGAGATCTGGATGGCGCCCAGGCGGTCCAGTGCGTCTTCGCTGCCGTCGTCCAGGTCGCCGGGTGTCAGCACCTGCGGCAGCGCATGGGCGGCCTGGCGGATGCGGGCCCAGTCTTCGGGCGTCAGGCTGGCTGGCAGTCGCGACGCGTGGCGGGGTTGGGGCAGCGGAAACGCCGGCGCGGGCGGCTTGGCCGGTTTGGGCGGCTTGGAGGCAGGGACTTCGGAATTCACGCCGGAAGTGGAACACAGCCCGCGCCGCCGGGACGCTGCGCGGCCGGCGTCGTCAGCGTGAGAAGCGCTTGTCGCTCTGGTTCAGCAGCGCCCGCAGGTGCTTGCACAGGTTCTCGCCGGTGGTCGTCAGCGCCAGCGAGCCGCCGCGCCACTCCATCCAGTGCAGTTCCACGTAGTCATCGATGAAGCCCTCGGCGATCTCGGCGGCGCGTCGCTGCTTGAGCAGATCCACGGTGGCGAGCAATCGGTCGCGCAGCATGTCGCGCCGCGTGGTGGCCGGGGCAGTCAGGATCATCGAGATCTCCGCAAATGCTTGGCATCGTCAAGCTTGAGCCGAGTGGAACACAAGCGCGTGGCCGTGTGATGTCCGTGCGGCGTAACCGGTTGCTTCCGTGTCGAAGGGCCATCAGCCCTTGGTCGCCGCCTGCACTTTCACTTGTTTCATCTCAATGATTCGAGTATTCTGGAAATATGGATGAACAAGATGTGATCAAAGCGCTGGCCGCGCTGGCCCAGCCGGTGCGGCTGAAGGTGTTCCGTGCACTGGTGGTCACGGGCGACGCCGGCCTCACGCCCGGCACCATGGCGGAAGGCCTGGGCATGCCGGCCAACACGCTGTCCTTTCACCTGAAGGAGCTGGTGAACGCCGGCCTCGTCACGCAGGAGCGCGCCAGCCGCCACCTGATCTACCGCGCCGCCTACGGCCGCATGAATGCCGTGCTCGGCTACCTGACCGAAAACTGCTGCCAGGGCACGGGCTGCGCCGTGCCCGCCAACCCGACACCATCTTGTTGCTGAAGGAGCTTGTGATGAAGCGTTTCCATGTGCATGCCCATGTCGAGGACCTGCAGGCCAGCGTGGCCTTCTACGAGAAGCTGTTTGGCGCGGCGCCCACGCGGCTGGAGGCCGACTACGCCAAGTGGATGCTGGACGACCCGCGCATCAATTTCGCGATCTCCTCGCGCGGCGGCAAGCCCGGCGTGGACCACCTCGGCATCCAGGCGGACACGCCCGAGGAGCTGGCCGAGCTGAAGGCCCGCGCCCGCGTGGCTGATGCCGCGCTGCTGGACGATGGCGCCACCACCTGCTGCTACGCTGCCAGCGACAAGCACTGGGTGACCGACCCGCAGGGCATCGCCTGGGAGCAGTTCCAGACGCTGTCCGACATCCCCACCTTCAGTGCCAGCCAGGCGGCCGCACCGCAGGCCGCGTCGGCCTGCTGCCCCACGCCGTCGCGCGGCAAGCCGGTGGGCATCGCCGTCAAGTCCAACACCAGCTGCTGCTGATCCATGACCGCCCACGTTCTCATCCTCTGCACCCACAACTCCGCCCGCAGCGTGCTCAGCGAGGGCATGCTCAACCACTGGGCGCGTCGGCTCGGCAAGGACGTCGTGGCCCATAGCGCCGGCAGCGCGCCCAGCGGGCGCGTCAACCCCTTCGCGCTGGAGGCGCTGCGCAACGCCGGCATCGACGTCAGCGGCTACCGCAGTAAAAGCTGGGACGAGTTCACCTCGCCCAGCTCGCCCGCGCTGGCGCTGGTGATCACGGTCTGCGACAGCGCGGCTGCCGAGAGCTGCCCGGTGTTCTTCGGCGGTCATGGCGAGGCCGGTGGCCAGCCGGCCAAGGTGCACTGGGGCTACCCCGACCCGTCCAATGCCGCCAGTGGCGACGAGGGCAAGCGCCGCGCCTTCGAGCTGACGCGCCAGGCCATCGGCTACCGCATGCTGCAGCTGTTGCAACTGCCGCTGGGCAGCATGAACCGCGCCCAGTTGCAGCACGCGGCGGCCGAGATCGCCGCGCGCTGATGAGCGCGCCGCTGAGCCGCCGGCTGCTAGCCGAGGCGCTGGGCACGGCCCTGCTGCTGGCGACGGTGATCGGGTCGGGCGTGATGGCCGAGCGCCTGTCGGGCGGCAACGTCGCACTGGCGCTGCTGGCCAACACGGCCGCCACGGTGGGGGCGCTGTATGTGCTGATCGAGGTGTTTGGGCCGGTCAGTGGCGCCCACTTCAACCCGGCCGTCAGCGCCGTGATGGCCTGGCGCGGCGAGTTGCCGCGCGCCGCGCTGCTGCCCTATGTGCTGGTGCAGCTGGCAGGCGCGGTGCTGGGCGCCTGGCTGGCGCATGCGATGTTCGAGCTGCCGCTGCTGCAGTTCTCCGCCAAGCTGCGCACCGGCACTGGGCAATGGGCGGCCGAGGCGGTGGCCACGTTCGGGCTGCTGCTGGTCATCCTGCGCGCGCCGGCCGGCCGGGCCTCGTCGATGGTGGCGGCCTACATCGGTGCGGCCTACTGGTTCACGGCGTCCACCTCGTTCGCCAACCCCGCCGCGGCCTTCGGCCGCATGTTCAGCGACAGCTTCGCCGGCATCGCGCCGGCCAGCGTGCCCGGCTTCGTCGCTGCGCAGCTGGCCGGCGCGGCGCTGGCCGGGCTGGCTCACCGCGCCCTGGGCGCCTTCCGGCCATGACCGACATCACCCTCTTCCACAACCCGCGCTGCGGCACCTCGCGCAACGTGCTCGCGTTGATCCGCCACGCCGGCCTCGAACCCAGCGTCGTCGAGTACCTCAAGACGCCGCCCGACCGCGAGGAGATCCGCGCGCTCGCCGTTGCCACCGGTCAGCCGCTGCGCATGCTGCTGCGGGAGAAGGAGGCCGTATTCACGGAGCTGGGCCTGGGCGACCCGGCGCTGGGCGACGACACGCTGCTGGATGCGATCGAGCGCCACCCGGTGCTGCTGAACCGGCCCATCGTCGTCACGCCGCTGGGCACGGCGCTGTGCCGGCCGTCCGAGGCGGTGCTGGCTCTGCTGCCGGTGGGGCCGCTGCCGCCGTTCACGAAGGAAGACGGCGAGCTCATCCACGACGACGGGTGCCGCCGCTCGCCCGCGCGCTGAGCCGCGCGCTCGTTCAGCCCAGCCCGTGGGCCGCGCGGGCCTTGCGGCATTGCGTGTCGCCGGGCTGCACCTCGCGGCAGGTGCTGGCGCGCAGCGTGTAGATGCCACAGGCCACCGCGCGCCCCACCTCGCCCTGCAGCGCCACGCAACGCACCGGGCGGGTCTCGGTGCCGGCCATGCAGCGGTGCAGCGGGCCGACCGGCCGCGTCAGCGCCACGGGCACGGTGCCGCCCCGGGCGTCGTCGGCCTCGGCCCAGTAGAAGGACACACGGAACTGCGCGCAGCAGGCGCCGCAGCGCTGGCAATCGGGGGCGGCACTCATGGAGGCCGCAATTCTCGGGCCGGTTTCACGGGCCCGCCGCGCACCGGCTACGGCGACAGCGGCAGCTCCAGGCGCACCGTCGTGCCCTCGCCCGGCTGGCTCTGCAGCTGCAGGCTGCCGCCCAGCATGCCGCCCACCAGGCTGTGCGCCACGAACAGACCCAGCCCGCTGCCACCGCGGCCGAAGGTGGTGGTGAAAAAGGGCTCGCAGGCACGGGCCACGTCGGTGGCAGGCATGCCCACGCCGTTGTCGTGCAGCGTCAGAGTCAGCCGGGCGTCGGCGCCCGGCCGCGCGCCGACCAGCAGCCTGCCTGCGCGGCCCGGCAGCCCGTGCAGGCAGGCGTTCTCCATCAGTTGCTCCAGCACCTGCAGCAGCACCTCGGGGTAGCTGTCCAGCACCAGGCCGGTGGGCACCTCGCAGGCCAGCTGCACCTGCTCCACGCTCAGCCGCGATTGCACGCGGGCCCAGGCGCGCAGCACGGCGTCGCGCAGGTCGAAGCGCGCGCGTTCAGCATGGCCGCTGCCGTCGGTGAGCTGGCGGAAGCGGCTGATCAGGCGCAGCGCGCGGTCCACGTTCTGCTCCACCAGCGTGGCGCCCTCGCGGGTCTGCGTCAGCCAGTCGGCGAGCTCCTGGCGCTTGAGCGGCTGGCCGCCCGCCAGGCGTTCCGCGAAGCCGGCGCTTGCCGCGCGCAGCGCGCTGGCACTGAGCAGCGCATTGCCCAGTGGCGTGTTCAGCTCGTGCGAGATACCGGACAGCAGCCGCCCCAGTGCGGCCAGCTTGCGGCTGTTGACCAGCTCGTCCTGCGCGGCCAGCAGCTCGCGGGTGCGCGCCTGCACCTGCTCCTCCAGCCATTGCGCGGCACGCTGGCGCTCCTCAGTGCGGCGTGCCTGGTCGATGGCGATGCCGGCCAGGTGGCTGGCCGTGTGCAGCGCCGCCAGCTCCTCGGTCGTGGGGCGGCGCACCTCGCGGTAGTACATCGCGAAGCTGCCGATGACCCCCCGCTCCGGCCCGTGGATGGGTGCCGACCAGCAAGCCTTGAAGCCGTAGGGCAGCGCCAGGTCGCGGTAGTTCGTCCACAGAGGGTGGGTGGCGATGTTGTCGACGATGACCACGCGGTCGTCGAACATCGCCGTGCCGCACGAGCCCGCCGTGGGGCCGATCTCGGCGCCGTCCAGCGCCTGCATGTACTCGGCCGGCATGCGCGGCCCGGCGCCCGGGCGTACGTGGCGGCCGTCCAGATCCAGCAGCAGCACGGTGCAGTACAGGCCGTCGAACGGCGCCTCGATGAGCGCCGTCAGCCGCGCCAGCACGGGCGAGAGCGGCTGGCCGGTGGCCACCATCTCCAGCAGCTCGTTCTTCGCGTCGTTCAGCCGTTCGGCGAACTGCATGCGGCTGATGTCCACCATGCACACTGCCAGCTGCGCGCCGTCGTCGCGCAGGTTCAGCGTCAGGTGCAGCTCGTGGAGGCGAGGCTCGCCGTTGCGGGTCTCGAAGGTCCAGCGCAGGCTCGCGGCGCCGGCCTGCTGCACCTGGGCCAGCAACTCGTCCAGCAGCTCGGCAGACGCGCGGCCGTCGGGCTGGCAGGCCGGGCACAGCAGCGCCAGCGGCATGTCGCGCAGCGCCAGCGGGTCATAGCCCAGCACCTTGGCGTGCCCGGAGGCCGCGCCGAGGATGGGCAGCCCGGGCGCTGCCTTCACCAGCAATATCGCGACATGGGTCATGTCGTCCATCACGTCCTCCGCTGAGTCGCGCGCTTAGGGAGATTACACCCCAGCTGCCGGGGCGGCGGGTGGGCATGTCGCGTCAGAATCGCCGCCCGTTCCTACCCAAGATGGATGCCGCCATGCCGCAGATGCTGCTCATCGTCGAACCCCTGGGCCAGCGCGCCGAACGCGGCCGTGCCGACGGCGAGGTGGCCTACCAGCGCATGCTGGACTTCGCCGCCACGTTGCAGGCCGAGGGCCTGTTGATGGGTGTGAACTCGCTGGGCACGGCGGCCAGGCGCCTGTCGCGGCGCGACGGCGCAGTGCAGGTGCTGGACGGCCCCTTCGCCGAGGCCAAGGAGATGGTGGGTGGCTATTTCCTGCTCGACACCGACGACCCGGCCGTCGCTCTGGCCTGGGCGGCCCGCTGCCCCGCGGCAGAGTGGGCTACCGTAGAAGTGCGCGGCGTGGGCCCCTGCTACACCTGAGCGGGGCCGGCTTGGGGCGGCCCGGCGCTCGGCCCGGAGGGTCGGTAGTTTCCCGAGGGTCGTCGAGGCCGGTATGCCTCGATCGTCGTGACTTGGAAGGCAGCGCGTACCGTCTGCCTGTCTCACCTCAGGAGAGCCCCCGATGCGATTCATGATCCAGGTCCGCGCCAATGCCGTCAGCGAGCGCGGCGACCCACCGGGCCCCGAGTACGCCCCGCTGTTCGAGGCCATGGGCGCCTTTCACGGCGAGATGGCCCGCGCCGGCGTACTGCTGGACGGTGCCGGCCTGCGCCCCAGCCGCGACGGCTGGCGCCAGCGCTACGGAGCCGACGGCCGCGTGGAGGTTGTCGACGGCCCCTTCGCCGAAGCCAAGGAACTCATCGCCGGCTACACGCTGATCCAGGTGCGCGACGAAGCCGAAGCCCGCGCCTGGGCCCGCCGCTTCCCGATGCCCTTTGTCGGCATCGCCTGTGAGATCGAGGTGCGCCGGCTGTACGAGGAGGCCGACTTCGCGCCCGGTGGCGACATGGCCATCGGTGGCGCCTGAGGAGATGCGCATGCAAGACCTGCACTACGACATCATCATCGCCGCGCCCGTGGCGCGCGTGTGGGACTGCATGTTCGACGCAACTGCCTACCGCGACTGGACGCGCGCCTTCTGCGAGGGCTCGTACTACGAGGGCTCGTGGGCGCAGGGCGCGCGCATCGCGTTCCGCGACCCGGACGGCAACGGCATGGAGGCCCTTGTCGACGAGCACCGGCTGCACGAGCGACTGTCGCTGCGCCTGGTGGGCGAGATCAGCCAAGGCCGGCCCGTGGCCGACAGCCTGCTGGCCGCCACGCCCGCCCATGAGCGCTACGAGTTCAGCGCCCTGCCCGGCGGCGGCACGCAGCTGACGGTGCACCTGCAAAGCTGGAACGACGGCTTCCTCGCCTTCCTGCAAGACAGCTGGCCCCGCGCGCTGCAGCGCCTGAAGGCGCTGGCCGAATCCACCCACTGACCGGACGACCTCCTGCCATGCACCAACAGATCTACGTCAACCTGCCCGTCAAGGACCTGGCGCGCAGCCGGGCTTTCTTCGAGGCGATGGGCTACACCTTCAACCCGCAGTTCAGCAACGAAGTGGGTGCCTGCCTGGAGCTGGGCCCCAACCTCTACGCGATGCTGCTGACCGAGGACTTCGCCCGCGGCTTCACCGGCAAGCCACTGGTGGACGCCACCACCGCCACGGAAGTGCTGGTGTGCCTGAGCTGCGAGAGCCGCGAGCAGGTGGACAGCCTTGTCGCCAAGGCACGCGCCGCTGGCGCCGCCGTGCCGCGTGAGCCGCAAATCCACGGCGACTTCATGTACGGCCATGGCTTCGAGGACCTGGACGGCCACATCTGGGAGCTGGCCTGCATGACCGGCAGCCCTGCCTGAGGCGACAGCCATGCGAATCCAGCAAAAGCTCACCCCCTTCATCTGGTACGAGCAGGGCGCGGAAGACGCCGTTGCGCACTACCTGCAGGTGTTCGGCAGTGGCCGGGTCATTCACACGCAGCGCTGGGGCGACAACGCGCCCGGCGCGGCCGGCAGCGTCATGGTGGTGCAGTTCGAGCTGCTTGGCCAGCAGATGACGGCGTTTAACGGCGGCCCGCACTTCAAGCTCACAGAAGCGTTCTCGCTGATGGTGGCCTGCGAGGACCAGGCCGAGATCGACCACCTGTGGGAACAGCTGCAGGCCAAGGGCGGCAAGCCCAAGGCCTGCGGCTGGGTGGAGGACGCATGGGGCCTGTCGTGGCAGATCATCCCCGCGGCCTGGTTCGACATGATCCGTGACCCCGACGCGGCCCGTGTGCAGCGCGTCTTCCAGGCTATCTGGCAGATGCAGAAGATCGATCTCGCCGCCTTGCAACGCGCCTACGACGGCGCATGACGCCGTGAGCCATGCCGACATTGCCGCCGGCGTCTGGCGCCTGGAGCGCAGCCGCCTCGTGGGTGCGGCGGCCAAGCTGCTGCACGACCTGGACGAGGCCGAGGACTGTGCGCAGGACGCCCTCATCGCCGCCCTGGACGCCTGGCCACGCGATGGCCAGCCCGCCAACCCGGCCGCGTGGCTGATGACCGCCACCCGCCACAAGGCGCTGGACCGGCTGCGCCGCCGTGCGATGCTGGCGCGCGAGCATGAGCACCTCGCGGCCGACGACGAGGCCTACGGCACGCACGTCGTGCCCGACTTCACGGAACAGCTGGACGCCGCCCGTGACCAGGCCGCCATCGGTGACGAACAGCTGCGCCTGATCTTCATCGCCTGCCACCCCGTGCTGCCGCGCGACGCGCAGGTGGCGCTGACGCTGCGGCTGCTGGGCGGGCTGGAGACGAGCGAGATCGCCCGCGCCTTCCTGCAGCCTGAGGCCACCGTCGCGCAGCGCATCGTGCGCGCCAAGAAGGCGCTGCACGGCCAGGCCTACGAGCTGCCGTCGGCCGGGGAGCGCGGGCAGCGCCTGGACGCCGTGCTGGCGGTGGTCTACCTCATCTTCAACGAGGGCCACAGTGCCGGCAGCGGCGCCACGCTGCTGCGCCCGGCGCTGTGCGACGAAGCCCTGCGCCTGGCGCGCCAGCTGCAGCACCTGCTGCCGCAGGACGGCGAGGTGCACGGCCTGGCTGCGCTGCTGGAGATCCAGGCTTCACGGCTGCCCGCGCGGCTGGACGCCGCAGGCCGCCCCGTGCTGCTGCCCGAGCAGGATCGTCGCAAGTGGGACCGCCTGCTCATCCAGCGCGGCCTGACGGCGCTCACGCAAGCCCTGGCCCTGGGCGAGCCCGGGCCGTACACGCTGCAGGCGTCCATCGCGTCCTGCCATGCCCGTGCGGCGCGCGCCGAGGACACTGACTGGCGCGCCATCGTGCAGGGCTACGACCGCCTGCTGGCGCTGAACCCGTCGCCCGTCATCGCGCTGAACCGCGCTCTGGCCGTCAGCGTCGCCGACGGCCCGGCGGCCGCGCTGCCGCTGCTGGATGCACTGGCGGCCGAGCCGCAGCTCAAGCGCTACCCGTACCTGGCCGGCGCCCAGGCCGACGTGCTGGAGCGCCTGGGCCGCGTCGGTGATGCCCGCGAGGCGTATCTGCGCGCCGCAGCGCTGCAGGACAACGAGGTGCAGCGCGCGCTGCTGTTAGAGCGGGCGACGCGCCTGGCCAACTGACCTGGAGGCCTTGGATAGGCTCACCGAAGAACACGCTGGCTGAGCCGTTCACACCCTGTTTAAGCAGGGTGTCAGTGCGGCCGTCGCGCGTCGCGCAGCCGCGTGGCCAGGTAGAACCACAGCGCGGCCCAGCCCGCGCCGAAGGCCCAGCCGGCCAGCACGTCGCTGGCCCAGTGCACGCCCAGCACCACGCGGCTGGCGCCGATCAGCCCCGCCAGCAGCGCCGCCGCGCCCAGCAGGAACAGCCGCTGCGGCCGCCGGCCGTGGCGCTGCGCGAGCAGCACGCCCAGTGTCAGGTAGAACACCCCCGACATGCTGGCGTGGCCGCTGGGGAAGCTCAGGCCTTCCTGCGCCAGGGCCGCGAGGGCGGGGTCGGGCCGGGCGCGCTCGAAACCGGCCTTCAGCAGGTTCAGCACCAGCACGCCGCTGACCATGGCGCCGACGACGGCCGCCGCGCGCGCCGCGCGGCCCAGGCTGCAAAGGTAGCCGGCGGCCAGCAGCGTGGCCAGTGTCAGCACCGGCGTGCCGCCGAGGCTGCTCAAGTCGTGCATGGCGCGCTCCAGCGCCGGATGGGTGGCGCGCCATTGCTGGGTGAGGTGCAGCAGGGCGTGGTCGGCCCCGGCGGTGAGGCCGAGGTGCATGGCGGTGGCAAAGGCGGCGAACAGTGCGAGCGCGGCCAGGGCCAGGGCCGGCGCGCGCTGACGGCGGCCGCCGGTCGGGGCGGCGCTCACGGGTGCAGCAGCAGCGTGCGGGCCGCGTCCACGCGCAGCGCCAGCGGTGCGGACTCGTCGTTCAGCACGCGCTGCAGGAACTGCCGAGGGTCGACGTCGCCACCTGCCGGTGCGGCTGGTGCGCGGGGTGCCGTGGCCACGGGCAGTGTGGCCGGTTGCAGCGCCTGCAGCGCCGCGTCGAAGGCGGCGGGCGGAATGCCGGCCAGCCGGCCCAGCAGGTCAGCCTGGCCGTCGGCGCCGGGCGGGATGTCCAGCCAGGGCGTGTCGGCGAAGACGGGGGCCAGGTCGGGCGCGATGAAGGCGGACCAGTTGCCGCTGGTGGCGTCCTGCGCCGGCATGGGGGGCAGGGGGCCGTCAGTCAGCAGGCGCAGCCGCGCGGGGGCGACATCGGCCAGGTAGCGGGCCTGCAGCCCGGCCAGGAAGACGCCCGCGCGGGCGCTGGCCACGGGCTGCTGCAGCGAGAACCACAGCTGCAGCCCATCGGTGCCCGACACGGCAATGGCGGGGGCGGGCAGGGCGAGGTCGGCCTGCACGCCGCGCCACAGCGGGCCCAGCGCGGCCCAGTCGGCGGGCCGGGCCAGCTCCAGCAACAGGGTGCGGGTGTGGCCCGGCGGCGCGGGCGGGTAGAGGCGGTGCAGTTCGGACAGCAGGCGGTTCATGGCGGCCGCGAATCTACACCGCCGGCCAGGCCGCTCAGGGCAGCCGGAACACGCCCACGGCCGTGGCCAGTTGCTCGGCGTGCTGGCGCATGGCGCTGGCGGCGGCGGCCGTCTGCTCCACGAGGGCGGCGTTCTGCTGGGTCATCTGGTCCAGCTCCTGGATGGCGGTGCCGACCTGCGAGATGCCCTGGGCCTGCTCGCGGGCGCCGCTGGCAATGTTGCCCAGCAGCTCGCCCACCTGGCGGGTGCTGTCCACGATGGCGCGGATGGTGGTGCCGGCCTCGGCGACGATCTTCTGCCCGCCGTCCACGCGCTCGCCGCTTTCGAGGATGAGCTGCTTGATCTCGCGGGCGGCTTCGGCGCTGCGCTGGGCCAGGCCGCGAACCTCGCTGGCGACGACGGCGAAGCCCCGGCCCTGCTCGCCCGCGCGGGCGGCCTCGACGGCGGCGTTCAGCGCGAGGATGTTGGTCTGGAAGGCGATGCTGTCGATGACGCCGATGATCTCGCCGATGCGCCGGCTGGAGGTCTCGATGCCTGACATGGTGCCCACGACCTGCGCGATGACCTCGCCGCCGCGATGGGCCAGCTGAACGTTGCTGGCCGCGGCATTGGCGGCCTGGCCGGCGCCGTCGGTGGTGTTGGCCACGGTGGCGCTGATCTCTTCCATCGCGGAGGCCGTTTCCTCCAGGTTGGCGGCGGCCTGCTCGGTGCGCTGCGACAGGTCCATGCTGCCGGCCGCCACTTCCTGCGAGGACAGGATGATGGCGTCGGCCGCCTGGCGCACGTCGTGCACGGTGCCGCGCAGCGAGGTCTGCATCTCGGCCAACGAGCGCAGCAGGTCGGCGGTCTCATCGCGGCCCTTGGGGTCCAGCGTGTCGGTCAGGTCGCCAGTGGCCATCGCATGCATGCGGCGGGTCAGCGTGCGCATGCCGGAGGTCATCGACAGGTAGAAGCAGTAGAAGAAGTACAGCCCGCCCAGCACCAGCACGCTGACTGCGGCGATGGCGAGCGTGATGCGCGACACGAGCCGGTCTTCACGGGCCTGCAGCAGGCCGTCCAGCTCTTTGGCCACGTCGCGCTGCAGCGCGCCCAGCGCCTCGATGGCGGCAGAGCTTTGCCGGACGATCTCGGCCGGCGCGGGCAGCTCGGCCGCCTGCTGCATGACCAGCGGCGTCATCTGCGCGAGCAAGTCCTTGACAGGCTTGATGTGGGCCAGGTGCTGCGCCACCGGTAACGCGGGATTGAATTCGGTGACACGCGCCAGCTCGGACTCCACCGTCTCCAGCAGTTTCTTGTCCACGGCCAGCCGGGCGGCTGCCTGCGCGGTGAGGCGGGCGTTCTGCGTGTCGGCAGCGAGACCGGCCAGCGCGGCCCGCGTGAGGCCCAGGCCTTCCAGCAGGTCGGGCAGGTGCACGGTGCCGATGTTCATCAGGTAGTAGCTGTCGCCCTCCGGGTCCAGCGCGAGGCCGCTGACGTCGACCAGGTGCGAAATCAGCGCGCCCAGCTGCGCGCTGATCTCGACGTAGGGCTTGCGCACTTCCGCCGCGTTCAGCCCGCCGGGCTGGCCGTCGGCCGCCTGGCGCGCCGCGACCAGGGCCTGCCAGTGCTTGGTGCCTGGGTCGGGCAGGGTGTCCAGCAGCGGTTTGCCGTCCTGGGCGAGTGCATCCATGGCGGCCTTGAAGCGCTGGCGCAGCTCGGCCAGGTCGGGCCTGTCCTTGCCGTTGGCCTGGTCGACCAGTGCGCGGCGCAGCAACTGGGTGGCGTCCAGCGCCGGCATCGCCAGCTGGATGCCGCGCAGGCCGTCACGCTCCAGCTGGGTGGCGGCAATGGCGGCCCGGCGGTCCGAGACCAGCATCCACGAGGTCACGAGGATGGGCACCAACAGGAACAGCAGGATCACGGTGGCCTTGGCCGTGAAACGCATGTTGCGGAACCAGGACACGCCGAAGCGGGCCCAGAGAGGCGTGCTGGCGGGCTTGGCCTGCCGGTGAGCGTTGGGGGTGAACATGATGGTTATCCAAAACGACGGCACACGGCACACGGCCTGCGGCGCGGGTGCCAAACGTTCTCAAGACCGCCTCTGTGAGCGGATGCTGCGGGCATTGCTGCGCCGCATGGACGCGAGTGTTCCGTCAAAAATGACGGGCAACGGCGTCGTTTGGCGCAGTTGTCGCCGGCGGTGTGGATTTGTGCCGCTGTGGTTGTGCATCGATTGCACTGGGCCGGCTCGGTGCGTCGTGCGGTTCAGGGGCGCTGACCGCGAAGCCGGCGTCCTGGCCGTCGATGGAGGCCGCCCAGCATCAGCGTGCAGAGCAGGCTGCGCGTCACCGGGGGTCGCTGGTGTTCTCGCGCAGCATCCGGCCCATCAGCGTGAAGAAGCGGTCGTAGAACTCGCCGGCCGGGATGGTCTCGGAAGCCACCTTGACCAGCGAGTCCTCGGTGGACGACAGCGGCACCGAGATGGAGCCCAGCGCGCTGACGCCCAGGCTGGCGGCCTGCGCGTTCTTCTTCAGCACGTAGCGGTCCTGCTGGGCGCTGACGTAGGCGGTGGCGACCTGCTGCTTGGGGCCGTCGCCCACGCAGACGACGTTGAAGCCGATCTCCACATGCACCTCGCCCTCGGGCTGGAAGCGCTTGGCGCCCTGCACCATGCCGCTGGCGGCCTTGCTGATGACGTAGCCCTGGCTCAGCAGCGCGCGGCGCGCGGCCTCGCAGGTGTCGTCCACCCCGGCGTCGAACAGGCGCGAGAAGGTCTCCTCGGCGGCGAAGCTCTCCCCCTGGTAGACCTTCTTGGACTTGTCGGCTGCCTTGGGCAGGCCGCCACAGCCCGCCAGCAGGGCGGTGAGCAGCAGGGGCAGGAACAACGAAAGCAGACGTGGCATGGGGTGCATTATTCAGCGCCGCCAAAGAGGGGCCGTGACGCAACGGGCCGCGCGGCCCGGCCGATGACAGGCGCTGCGCCGAGAATGGCCGCCCACCCCGGAGGCTCCATGGATCAACCCAGCGTCACCCTGACCCAGCGCCAGGGCTACCAGTTCGAACACCGCTATGGCCCGGGCATCCCCGTGCTGCTGTCCGATGAGCCCGCGCCGCTGGGCACGGGCCAGGGGCCCGACCCCGTCGAATTGCTGGCGTCGGCCGTGGGCAACTGCCTGAGTGCGTCACTGCTGTTCGCCTGCCAGAAGTACAAGGATGACCCGGGCACCTTGCGCACCGACGTGAAGGCGACGGTTGGCCGCAACGAGCGCAACCGCATGCGGGTGCTGGGCCTGGCGGTGGACCTGCACCTGGGCCGCCCGGCGGCCGAGTTGCCCCATCTGCAGCGCGTGCTCGACACCTTCGAGGACTACTGCACCGTCACGCAGAGCGTGGCGGGCGCCATCCCCGTGGCGCTGCGCGTGCTGGACGGTACGGGCGCCTTGCTGAAGGGCTGAGGACAAAAAAGCCCGCACGGGGCGGGCTGGCGGCTGGGACGAGGCCGGCGGCTCAGGGGTACAGGCCGCGCTCCTCGCGCGCCTGCAGCACCCGCGTGCAGGCCACCGTGAAGGCGGCGGTGCGCAGCGGGATCTTGTGCTGCTCGCCCGTTTCCCAGATGTGCTTGAACGCGCCGATCATGATCTTGTCCAGGCGCAGGTTGATCTCGTCCTCGGTCCAGAAGAAGGACGAGAAGTCCTGCACCCACTCGAAGTAGGACACCGTCACGCCGCCGGCGTTGGCGATCACGTCGGGCACGACGACGATGCCGCGGTCGGCCAGCACGGCCTCGCCGTCGGGCGTGGTCGGGCCGTTCGCGCCTTCCAGCACCAGGCGGGTGGTGATGCGCTTGGCGCGCTCGGCGGTGATCTGGCCTTCCAGCGCGGCGGGGATCAGCACGTCGCTTTTGACGTCCCAGAAGTCCTCGTTGGCGATCATGTCGCCGCCCTTGAAGCCGGCCACGCCGCGCGTCTTGGCCACGTGGTCCAGCAGGTCGGCCATGTCGAAGCCGTTGCTGTTGACCAGCGTGCCGGTGTGGTCCTGCACGGCGACGATCTTGGCGCCGTTGGCGGCGAACAGCTTGGCGGCGATGGAGCCGACGTTGCCGAAGCCCTGCACGGCGACGCGGGCGCCTTCCATGTTGATGTTCAGGCGGCGCATCGCCTCACGGCCCACGACGAACACGCCGCGGCCGGTGGCGGCCACACGGCCCAGCGAACCGCCCAGCTCGATGGGCTTGCCCGTGACGACGCCGGTCGCCGTGGCGCCGGTGTTCATCGAGTAGGTGTCCATCATCCAGGCCATGATCTTGCCGTTGGTGTTCACGTCCGGCGCGGGGATGTCCTGCTGCGGGCCGATGATGATGCCGATCTCGCTGGTGTACCGGCGCGTCACCTTCTCCAGCTCTTTCATCGACAGCAGCGCCGGGTCCAGCCGGATGCCGCCCTTGGCGCCGCCGTAGGGCAGGTTGACCGCCGCGTTCTTGATGGTCATCCAGGCCGACAGCGCCATCACTTCTTCCAGCGTGACGTCCGGGTGGTAGCGCACGCCGCCCTTGCCCGGGCCGCGCGTCAGGCTGTGCTGCACGCGGTAGCCCTCGTAGTGGGCGATGGTGCCGTTGTCCAGCTCGATGGGGATGTCCACGATCAGCGCGCGCTTGGGGCGGCGCAGCGTCTCGACCCAGCGGCCCAGGTGGCCCAGGTAGGGCTCCACAGCGTCGATCTGGGACAGATAAGTCCCCCACGGGCTGTTGCGCGTGGGCGAGACGAAGGACAGGTTGGGCATGAAACGCTCCGTAACTTTGAGTGGGGCGAACGGTAGCGCGAAGGGTGGCTTCGTCTCAACAGCTTGTCTAGCCAAGTGGTCATGCGCTCATGCAAGCAATGCATGAGCCTCGTGAAACCGTGAGGAATTGCGCGAGCAGACAGGTCCGCGTGGCCGCCGCGCAGCGCCCGCATACCATCGCTCGGTGACCTCGCTCGACCTTGCCCTGCTCTATCTCGTCGCCGCCGTGCTGGGCGTCGTTGTTTGCCGTTCCCTGAAGCTGCCGCCCATGCTGGGCTACCTGGTGGTGGGCGTGCTGATCGGCCCCAATGCGCTCGCGTTCGCGCAGGACTCGGCCGGCATCCAGTACCTGGCCGAGTTCGGTGTGGTGTTCCTGATGTTCGCCATCGGGCTGGAGTTCAACCTGCCCAAGCTGCGCGCGCTGAAGACGGCGGTGTTCGGGCTGGGCATGTCGCAGGTCGTGCTCACCATTGCCGGGGCGATCGCCGGCAACACGCTGCTGATCGCCGGCTACGCGCTGCTCGGCGGCTTGTGGGAGCTGCAGTGGGAGGGAGCGCTGGTGCTGGGTGCCGCCATGGCCATGAGTTCCACGGCCATCGTCGTCAAGCTGATGGCCGAGCGGCTGGAGCTGGAAAGCCCGCACGGCAAGCTGGTCATGGGTGTGCTGCTGTTCCAGGACTTGGCCGTCGTGCCCTTGCTGGTGCTGATCCCGGCGCTGAACAGCAGCGGCGGCCAGATGGCCGAGGCGCTGGCTTGGGCGGCGCTCAAGGCCATCGTGCTGCTGGGCGTGCTGCTGTATGGCGGCCAGAAGCTCATGCGATGGTGGCTGACGCTGGTGGCGCGGCGCAAGAGCGACGAGCTGTTCATGCTCAACCTGCTGCTGGTCACGCTGGGCCTGGCCTGGCTGACGGAGCACGCCGGCCTGAGCCTGGCACTGGGCGCGTTCGTGGCCGGCATGCTGATCTCGGAGACCGAGTACCGCCACCAGGTGGAGACCGACATCCGGCCCTTCCACGACGTGCTGCTGGGCCTGTTCTTCATCACCATCGGCATGAAGCTGGACTGGCGCCCGCTGGTAGACAGTTGGTGGCTGGTCATCGCGCTGACGGCGCTGCCGGTGGTGGCCAAGTTCGCGCTCATCGCCGGCCTGGCGCGGCTGTTCCGCACGCCGCCGGGCGTGGCGCTGCGCACGGGCCTGTACCTGGCGCAGGCGGGCGAGTTCGGCTTCGTGCTGCTGACGCTGGGCGCGCAGCACCAGCTCATCGCGCCGCACTGGGTCAGCCCGGTGCTGGCGAGCATGGTGCTGTCCATGCTGGCCACGCCGCTGCTCATCCTGTACAGCAACCGCATCGTCATGAAGCTGTCCAGCAGCGACTGGCTGATGCAGTCGGTACAGCTGACCACCATCGCCAAGAAGAGCATCAAGGCCGAGGCCCACGTCATCATCTGCGGCTACGGCCGCTCGGGGCAAAACCTGGCGCGTCTGTTGGACGGTGAGCACATCCCCTACATGGCGCTGGACCTGGACCCCGACCGCGTGCGCCAGGCTGCCGCCGCCGGCCAGAGCGTCGTGTTCGGCGATGCGGCCAAGGTGCAGAGCCTGATGGCGGCGGGCCTGGCGCGGGCCAGCGCCGTCGTCGTCAGCTATCACGACACGCCGTCGGCGCTGAAGATCCTGGACCTGGTGCGTGCCCACGCGCCGCGCGTGCCGGTGGTGGTGCGCACCATCGACGACAGCGACCTGGAGCGCCTCAAGGCAGCCGGCGCGACCGAGGTGGTGCCCGAGGCCATCGAGGGCTCGCTGATGCTGGCGTCGCACGCGCTGGCGCTGGTGGGCGTGCCGATGCGCCGCGTCATCCGCATCACGCGCGACGCGCGCGACAAGCGCTACGGCCTGCTGCGTGGCTACTTCCATGGCGCGGACGACGACACGGTGGACGAGATCGAGCAGGCCCGCCTGTCCTCCGTCACATTGCCCACGGCGTCGGCGCATGCCGGGTGCCCGCTGGATGACCTGGCGCTGCATGCATTGGACGTGGCGGTTGTGTCGCTGCGCCGTGCAGACGGGAAGGGGCAGCGGGTGGACGGCGCTCTGCTGGCCGGTGGAGACACGCTGGTCATCAGCGGCACGCCGGCCGCGCTGGCGCTGGCCGAGGAGAAGCTGCTGAAGTCGTGACAGGGCGCGGCCCTACAACGGCGCCGGGCCGCTGTCGGCGGCGCTGGTGGCGTCCAGCATGCGGTTGCGTCCCTGATGTTTGGCGGCGTAGAGCGCCTTGTCGGCCCTGCCCACCAGGGCCGACAGCTGCTCACCCGCCCGACGGCTGGCGCAGCCGCCGCTGACCGTGACGGTGAGCGGCCCGCGCGAGGTGGTGAAGGGCGTGTCCGCCACGGCTTGACGCAGCCGCTCAGCCACGCCCAGCGCGGCCACCGTATCGCCGTGCAGCAGCGCGATGAACTCCTCGCCGCCCCAGCGCCCCGGCAGGTCGGACTTGCGCAGCACCTCGCACAGGCGCCGCGCCAGCTCGACCAACACTTCGTCGCCGACGTTGTGCCCGTGGTTGTCGTTGATGGCCTTGAAATGGTCGACGTCCAGCAGCAGCAGGGACACCGGGTGGCCGAGGCGTTCCGCGGCGTGCATGGCGCGCTCGGCCTCGGTGCTGAAGCAGCGACGGTTGGCGATGCCCGTGAGCGCGTCCTCTTGAGCCAGGCGGCGCAGCTCGCGTTCGGCCAGCCGCCACTCGGTCACGTAATGCTGGATGGAGACCACGACCGGCTTGCCATCGACATTGATGCAGCGCCGCTTGAGCACGATGCGGTGGTACTCCTCGCCGCTGACGGGCGCGGTGCCGCACTCCTCCTTGAGGATCTCCTCGCCGGCCAGCACGCGCTGGTCCTCGCTGATGGAGAGCTCGCCCACCGCCGGGTGTGGGGCAAGGTCCCGGCCGTTCAGGCCGATCAGCTCCTGCTTGCTCTTCTGGCGAATGCGCGCGGCGGCCGCGTTCACCATCAGCAGCCGACTGTCGGCAGCCTTGATGTGGATGGCGTCGGGCAGCAGGTCGATCAGGTCCTGCACGAACTGCTCGGTGCGCGCGCGCATCACCTGCTCGCGTTCCAGCGCCTGCTTGAGCTCGCGCTCGGCTAGCCGCCACGGCGTAACGTGGTGGTCGATGCCGACGACGACAGGCTGGCCCGCCATGTCCAGGCAGCGGCGCTTGGAGATGATGCGGAAGACCTCCTCGCCCGTGTGCTGTCGGGTGGTGTGCTCCTCCTTGACCACCTCCGCGCCGGCCAGGACCTGCTCGTCTTCGGCCATGGACAGCGCATGGTTGGCGCGGCCACACAGTCCGTCGCCCAGCCCGGCAGCGAGCACCGCCTCCCGGCTGATGCCGTGGTACTGAGCGAAGGCCTCGTTGACCATGACGTAGGCGCCGCCGCGCTGCTTGATGTGGACGGGGTCGGGCAGGGCGTCGATGAGGGCCTGCAGCAACTCATCGGCGCGCCTCGCCATGTCGGCGCGCTGGCGGCCACTGCGCACGTAGGCGATGGCAGGCGGTGCGTAGGCAGCCACGCCGACCACCACCAGCGTGACCATGGCCGGCCACTGCAGCATCACGCCGGCGCCACCCAGCGCCAGTGCCGGCAAGGTCAGCAGCACGGTTTGCATGAGGGTGGCCAAGAGGGGATGCATGTCAGCTGAACCTGTGTGGCTGCAGCGTAGCAGTGCGCTGGAGGGCTGGGTAGGCGAGCAAGCACCTGCGCGTTGCCGAGGCCCTGCCGCCTCGGTGACAAGCGCGCGCGCGGCGCTGCGCCACACTGGCGCCCGACCCACAGGAGCCGCGCCATGAACTTCGACTACAGCCCCAAGGTCGCGCAGATGCGCGAACGCCTGCTCGCCTTCTTCGAGGAACACATCACGCCCAACGAGCGTCGTTACTTGGAGGAGGTCGAGGCCAACCGCCGCGCCGGCAACCCGTGGTTGCCCACCCGGGTCATCGAGGAGCTCAAGCCCAAGGCCCGCGCGGCCGGGCTGTGGAACCTGTTCCTGCCCAAAAGCAGTCGTGCGCCCGAGGGGCTGTCCAACCTCGAGTACGCGCCGCTGTGCGAGATCATGGGCCGCGTATTCTGGGCGCCCGAGGTCTTCAACTGCTCCGCGCCCGATACCGGCAACATGGAGACGCTGGAGCGCTACGCGTCCGAGGCGCTGAAGGACCGCTGGCTGGAGCCGCTGCTCAAGGGCGAGATCCGCTCGGCCTTCCTGATGACGGAGCCAGCCGTCGCGTCCAGCGACGCCACCAACATCGAATGCCGCATCGAGCGTGACGGGGACGACTACGTCATCAACGGCCGCAAGTGGTGGAGCTCGGGCGCGGGCGACCCGCGCTGCGCCGTCTACATCGTCATGGGCAAGACCAACCCCGAGGCGGGCAAGCATGAGCAGCAGTCCATGATCGTGGTGCCGGCGGACTCGCCGGGCATCACCGTCGTGCGGCCGCTGTCGGTGTTCGGCTATGACGACGCGCCGCATGGCCACATGGAAGTCGAGCTGAAGAACGTGCGCGTGCCCGCCAGCAACATCCTGCTGGGCGAGGGCCGTGGCTTCGAGATCGCGCAGGGCCGCCTGGGCCCGGGCCGCATCCACCACTGCATGCGCTCCATCGGCGCGGCCGAGCGGGCGCTGGAGCTCATGTGCGAGCGCGCCATCGCACGCACGGCCTTTGGCAGGACGCTGGCGCAGCAGACCGTCACGCAGGAGCGCATCGCCGAGGCGCGCTGCATGATCGAGCAGGCCCGCCTGCTGACGCTGAAGGCCGCCTACATGATGGACACCGTGGGCAACAAGGTTGCCAAGGCTGAGATCGCGATGATCAAGATCGTGGCGCCCAACATGGCGCTGCAGGTCATCGACTGGGCCATTCAGGTGTTCGGTGGCGCGGGCGTGAGCCAGGACACGCCGCTGGCCACGATGTGGGCGCACCAGCGCACGCTGCGCCTGGCCGACGGCCCGGACGAGGTGCACCGCAACTCGCTGGCCAAGCTGGAGCTGGCCAGCCACATGAAGCTGCCCACCGACAGCATCCGCATGCCGGTCACGCGCGGCGCCTGACGCGCAACGCGGGCATGGCGTGGGCGTGGCATGGGCGCTGTGGCGCCCTTGCCGCGACAATGCGCCCATGGCCAAGCAAGCCCCCCGACTCAGCCCCGAAGAAATCCAGCGCGTCATCGCCACGGCCTGGGACGACAAGCCGCCGTTCCGCCGCGTGCTGGTCGAGCACGGCATCGGCCACGGCGAGCTGGTGGCGCTGCTCAAGCGCCAGCTGACGCCGGCCGCGTACAAGCTGTGGGTGTCGCGCACCAAGGCCGCCAAGGGGCCGGCCACGCAGGGCACCTGGCCGCACGGCCGCTGAAGCCTCGCCGCTGAGCCAGCGGCCCCTCCTCCCACCATCGATCACCATGGCCGCGGCTCGGGGGCGGCAGGCTGCGCGCGCGCTGCGACTGACACGTGCGGGACACTGTTGCGCAAGCTCCACAGCCCGACCCGCTCGTTGCCGTGCGGGGGCGGCTGCCCCTGGCGCCATCAGGGCCATGTTTCCTGGGAAAACCACGGGCTAACCCGGAACGGCGATGCGCAAATCAGCATCGTGAAGTCCAAAAATGTGATTAGTGCGAGATCGCTTGGATCCATAGCATGAAATCCATACCCGAGCCTCACCGGCCTCCCTGCGAGGGCCGGACGGCTGCCGAGGTTGGCCGCTCCTTCCATAACGATCCCGGAGACAAGATGAACAAGCCCGCCCAGGCGACGCCGCGCGCGTCCGCCACGACCACCCGTTTTGCCCTGAGCCTGACCGCCGCCGCCGCGCTGGCCGCGCTGTCGTCCATCGCCGTGGCCCAGCAGGCCACTGCCAAGACAGAGACGCAGCTGGAGACAGTGGTCATTACTGGCGCTCGCGCGTCGGCCGAGACGGCCCAGGCGATCAAGAAGAATTCCGACCAGGTGGTTGATTCCATCGTGGCGGAGGACATCGGCAAGTTCCCCGACAAGAACGTTGCTGAACTGCTGGGCCGCGTGCCGGGCGTGCAACTGCAGCGAGGCCTCGGCGAGGCCGGCACGGTCATCGTGCGCGGCCTGGGCGGCGTGGCCACACTGCTGAACGGCCGCGAGTTTTTTACTGACGCTGGTCGCAACCTGTTCCTGGCCGACGTGCCCGCCTCGATGCTCAAGCGCATTGACGTCTACAAGACCCAGGAAGCCAGCCTGCCGGAAGGCGGCACGGCCGGCGTCATCGACGTGCGCACCCACCGCCCGCTGGACTTCAAAAACGCCCAGCTCTACATCAACGGTCGCATCGAGAACCGCGACAAGGCCGACGTGAACAACCCGGACCTGAGCGGCATGGCATCCAACCGCTGGAAGACCGGTTTTGGCGAGGTTGGCGCGCTGTTCGGCATTGCCTACAACAACTCCAAATACCACGACGAGCGTGCCTGGGTGGGTGACCCGCAGCCCATCGTCGTGCCTGGCCGCACCAATCCCATCCTGGCATCCGACGCCATGGGCCGCGTGCTGGACCTGGGCCACCGCAAGCGCCTGGCCGGCAACTTCGCGCTGCAGTGGAAGCCCAGTGCCGACAAGGAAATCTACCTGGAGGGCTTCGCGACCTCCATCGACCACCGCTACCAGCAGTCCTTCCTCGTGGGCGGCATCGGCATGTGGAACGACAACGGCACCTGGCGCCCGAACGCCGGCACCGTCATCACGGCCAAGCCGGGCACGGACCTGGCCGACACCATCACCAGTGTCGGTGGCTGGGGCTTCACGTCTACGCAGGCCAAGCGCGACACAGTCAGCAATGCGCAGACCGCGCTGGGCGCTATCTGGGACGTCACTGACCGACTGAAGGTGACGACTGAGCTGGCCGTGACCAACAGCCAGATCGACCACGTCAACCGCATCCTGGACAGCGGCTACAACCCGGTCAATGTCACCGCCAAGGTGCAGGACGGTGGTGGCTACATCGACTATCCCGGCCTGGCCATGACGAACAAGGCCAACTTCCGCATCAACGGCGGCGTCGACGTGCGCCAGGAGCGCGAAGGCAAGAACACCGACTGGCGCGCCGACGCGACCTACGACCTCGGCGATGGCTTCTTCCGCGAAGTCAGCGGCGGTGTCCGTCTGGCCAAGCGCAAGGCGATGTCGCAGGCGACCACGATGCCGTGGCAGTCCACCTTCGCGGGCACGGGCCAGACGGTCAACCAGGCGGCCTATGCCGACATGTTCACCGTGTCGCCGGCCACCTGGGGCGAGTTCGGCGTCAAACAGTACGTCTACGCCGACCGCGAATGGCTGCTGAACAACGGCGAGGCCTTCCGTAAGCTGATCACCGGCGGCAACGGCGCGCTGACGCCATACGACCCGATGGCGCTGTTCGACGACACCGAGACCACCAAGGCGCTGTATGGCCGCCTGAAGTTCGGCATGGACATCGGCCGCGTGCCGGTGTCGGGCGTGTTCGGCCTGCGCGTCGTGCAGACCGACCAGGAGCTGATGGGCAACTCGCGCAACGCCAACACCAATGTCATCACGCCGGTGAACCTCGACACGTCGCGCACCGACGTGCTGCCCACGCTGTCGCTGAAGGCCGAGCTGACGTCCAAGCTGATCGCCCGCATGGTGGCCGGCAAGACCATCGAGCGCCCGGCTTTCAACCAGTACAACCCGGGCACGACGACGACCGGTGGCACCTGGCAGCTGCAGCAGAACGGCACGTATCTCCAGACCCAGAACGGCACCATCGGCGGTGGTAACCCCGACCTGAAGCCCACCGAGTCGGCCAACGTGGACGTGTCGCTGGAGTACTACTTCGCGCGCACCGGCTTCGTCAGCGCGACGGGCTTCCAGCACAAGTTCAAGAACCGCATCTTCGACAAGACGGTCACGATCGAGCGGCCGAATGCGCAGTACGGCAAGAACGAGAAGTTCAACGTTACGCAGCCGATCAACATCAGCGACGCCAAGCTGCATGGCTACGAGCTGAGCTACCGTCAGTTCTACGACTTCCTGCCCGGCTGGATGAGCGGTTTCGGGCTGGAAGCCAACTACACCTTCATGACCGGCAAGCAGACCGATCCGAATGGTGTCGAAGGTCCCTTCCTCGGCCAGTCCAAGTCCTCCTACAACCTGGTCGGCCTGTACGAGCGCGACAACCTCTACGCTCGCCTGGCCTACAACTGGCGCGCCAAGTTCTTGGCCGAGAAGCCCTACCGCTCCACCGGTCGCGAGCTGTGGGTGGCACCGATGAAGACGCTGGACGCTTCCTTGGGCTACACCTTCAACAAGCAGTGGACGCTGTCGGTGGATGTGACCAACCTGTTGAACCAGTCGTATCACGACTATTTCGACAAGAACCCGTCCATCGTGCGTGACGTGCGCTACTACGACCGCACCATCGGTGTCTCGGTGCGCTGGAAGCTCTAAATCAGGATTGATTCCTCGTTCGGGCGTTGCACGGGCCTCCCGGGCAACGCCCTTTTTCTTTTCTTCGGCAGCCGCCCATGTCCGACCTGATCCAGCCGCTGATCCCGCAGCGCGCCGACCCGCATATCTCCCGCCATGGCGACGGCGTCTACTACTTCACCGCCTCGGTGCCGCAGTACGACCGCATCGAGCTGCGCCGGGCTGCCAGCATCGACGGCCTGGCCAGCGCGCCTGCCTATATTGCCTGGCGCAAGCCGGACACCGGGCCTTGGAGCGAGTTGATCTGGGCGCCGGAGCTGCACTTCAACCAGGGCGCCTGGTACGTCTACTTCGCGGCCGCGCACACGCGGGCGCTGGACGCGCTGGGCATGTTCCAGCACCGCATGTACGCGATCCGCAACGTCGCGGCCGATCCCTTCACCGGCGAGTGGGAATTCCTGGGCCAGGTGGACAGTGGCATCGACAGCTTCTGCCTGGACGCCACCACCTTCACCCACCGCGGCCAGCTGTACTACCTGTGGGCGCAGAAGGACCGCGCCATCGCCGGCAACTCCAACCTCTACATCGCGCCGATGAAGACGCCCTGGCAGCTGGCCGGCGCGCCCGTGATGCTCAGCAAGCCTGAGTTCGACTGGGAATGCTGCGGCTTCCTGGTCAACGAGGGCCCGTCGGTGCTGCAGCGCCATGGCAAGGTGTTCATCAGCTACTCGGCCAGCGCGACTGACGAGAACTACGCGATGGGCCTGCTGTGGGCCGACGAGAACGCCGACCTGCTGAACCCGGCCAGCTGGCACAAGTCGCCGGAACCGGTGATGCGCAGTGCCGCCGAGGACAGCGTCTTCGGCCCGGGCCACAACAGCTTCACCGAGACCGACAACCCCGACGAGGTGCTGCTGGTCTACCACGCCCGCACCTACACCGAGATCGAGGGCGACCCGCTGTGGAACCCCGATCGCCACACCTTCGTCAAGCCGCTGCGCTGGAGCGAGGACGGCATGCCGCTGTTCGGCCGGCCTTCCCGCCGCGACTGATATCCAAATTGGCATCGATACGGGCGGCGAATTGATTGGATTGCAATTTCCACGCCGCCTAGCATCAATTTAGAGCGCATTTCCGCGCGTGCCCGAGAACGCGAACACTCGAGACAAGACATGACGACTGAGGACAAGAAGAGCAAGGTCAAGCTGCGTTCGGCCGAATGGTTCGGCACGCAGGACAAGAACGGCTTCATGTACCGCTCCTGGATGAAGAACCAGGGCATCCCCGACCATGAGTTCCAGGGCAAGCCCATCATCGGCATCTGCAACACCTGGAGCGAGCTGACGCCCTGCAATGCGCACTTCCGCAAGCTCGCCGAGCATGTGAAGAAGGGCATCATCGAAGCGGGCGGCTGGCCGGTCGAATTCCCGGTGTTCTCCAGCGGTGAGAGCAACCTGCGCCCCACCGCCATGCTGACGCGCAACCTCGCCAGCATGGACGTTGAAGAGTCGATCCGCGGCAATCCGGTCGACGCCGTCGTGCTGCTGGTGGGCTGCGACAAGACCACGCCCGCGCTGCTGATGGGCGCGGCCAGCGTTGACGTGCCGGCCATCGTCGTCACCGGTGGCCCAATGCTCAACGGCAAGCTCAACGGCAAGAACATCGGCTCGGGCACGGCCGTGTGGCAGCTGCACGAGCAGGTCAAGGCCGGCGAGATCAAGATGCACGACTTCCTGGCCGCCGAGGCCGGCCACTCGCGCTCCGCTGGCACCTGCAACACGATGGGCACCGCGTCGACGATGGCCTGCATGGCCGAGTCGCTGGGCACGTCGCTGCCGCACAACGCCGCCATCCCTGCCGTCGACGCGCGCCGTTATGTGCTGGCCCACCTGTCCGGCATGCGCATCGTCGACATGGTGTGGGAAGACCTGCGTCTGTCCAAGGTGCTGACCAAGGAAGCGTTCGAGAACGCCATCCGCGTCAACGCAGCCATCGGCGGCTCCACCAACGCCGTCATCCACCTGAAGGCCATTGCCGGCCGCATCGGCGTGGACCTGGAGCTGGAAGACTGGACGCGCATCGGCCGTGGCACGCCTACCGTCGTGGACCTGCTGCCCTCGGGCCGCTTCCTGATGGAAGAGTTCTATTACGCCGGCGGCCTGCCGGGCGTCATCCGCCGCCTGGGCGAAGCCAACCTGCTGCCCAACCCGACCGCGCTTACCGTCAACGGCAAGAGTCTGTGGGACAACTGCCTGGACGCGCCGATCTACGATGACGAGGTCATCCGCCCGCTGGACAAGCCGCTGATCGCCGACGGCGGCATCTGCATCCTGCGCGGCAACCTCGCGCCGCGCGGCGCCGTGCTCAAGCCCTCGGCCGCCACGCCCGAGCTGATGAAGCACCGCGGCCGTGCCGTCGTGTTCGAGAACCTCGAAGACTACAAGGCCCGCATCGTCGACCCCGACCTGGACGTCGACGCCAGCTGCATCCTCGTCATGAAGAACTGCGGTCCCAAGGGCTACCCCGGCATGGCCGAGGTCGGCAACATGGGCCTGCCGCCGAAGCTGCTGGCCGCCGGCGTGAAGGACATGGTGCGCATCTCTGACGCGCGCATGAGCGGCACGGCCTACGGCACTGTCGTGCTGCACGTGGCACCTGAAGCGCGTGCTGGCGGCCCGCTGGCGGTCGTGCAGGAAGGCGACTTCATCGAGCTGGACTGCGCCGCCGGCCGCCTGCACCTGGACATCTCCGACGAGGAGCTGAAGACACGCCTGGACGCCTGGGCCGCCGCGCAGACCGTGGACCCGGCGGATGCGACCGGCTACCGCCACCTCTACGTGAACCACGTGCTGCAGGCCGATGAGGGCTGCGACTTCGACTTCCTGCGTGGCTGCCGCGGTTCTGCCGTGCCGCGCCACTCTCACTGACATGAGGCCCCTCGCCCGCCCTCGCGTCGCTGAAAGCGAGCGAGTCCGGTCGGTCCCCCGAGGGGACGGCGATGCTCGCGGCATCGAGCCGCGAGCACATCGCCAGCGCGGGCCGGCTTGGGGCGGCCCGGCGCTCGGCCCGCAAACACAAAGAGGTAACAAACCATGAGCAACACGATCCACGGCCTGGCCCTGATCGGCGGCGAGGCCGTGCGCGGCCACGGCGCAGCCTTCCAGGCGTTTGACCCGAGCAAGAACGAAGCGCTGGGCCCGGACTTCCACTCAGTGGACGTCGCCCAGGTCGCCCAGGCCTGCGAACTGGCCAACGCGGCGTTCGACGCTTTCCGCGCCACCAGCGACCACGAGCGCGCCGACTTCCTGGAACTCATCGCCGCGCAGATCCTCGCGCTGGGCGACGACCTCATCGTCCGTGCCATGGCCGAGAGCGGCCTGCCGCGTGCCCGCCTGGAAGGCGAGCGCGGCCGCACGATGAACCAGCTCAAGCTGTTTGCCGAGCTGCTGCGTGAAGGCAGCTGGCAGGACGCCCGCATCGACACCGCCCTGCCCACGCGTACGCCGCCGCGGCCGGACCTGCGCCTGCGCTTCATCGGCGTGGGCCCTGTGGCCGTGTTCGGCGCCAGCAACTTCCCGCTGGCCTTCTCGGTCGCCGGTGGCGACACCGCCGCCGCGCTGGCCGCCGGCTGCCCCGTCGTCGTCAAGGGCCACCCGGCCCACCCCGGAACGTCGGAACTCGTCGGTCGTGCAGTGGCCGAGGCCGTCAAGCTGTCGGGTCTGCCGGCCGGCGTGTTCGCGCTGCTGCCGGGCAACGGCAATGACATCGGCACGGCACTTGTGCAGCACCCGGCCATCCAGGCCGTCGGCTTCACCGGCTCGCGCGCCGGGGGGCTGGCGCTGATGGCCGTGGCCGCCGCGCGCCCGCAGCCCATTCCCGTCTATGCGGAGATGAGCAGCATCAACCCCACCATCCTGCTGCCCGGCGCGCTTCGCCAACGCGGCGCCGAGATCGCCACCGGCTTTGCCGGCTCGTTGACGATGGGCGTGGGCCAGTTCTGCACCAACCCCGGCCTGGTGCTGGGCATCGCCGGGGCCGACTTCGACCGCTTCGCCGTCGCTGCGGCCGAGGCGCTCAAGCCCGTGCCCGCCGCCACCATGCTGACCCCCGGCATTGCTGGCGCCTACCAGCGCGGCGAGGCCGCCCTGGCCGGCCAGCCGCAGGTGGATGCGCTGCTGCGCGGTGAATCCGCCGCCTGCACGGGCGCGCCCAGCCTGTTCAAGACCACCGGCGCGGCCTTCCTGGCCAACCATGCGATGTCCGCCGAGATCTTCGGCCCCACGTCGCTGCTGGTGGCCTGTGAGGATCAAGCCGAGCTGCTGGCCGTCATCGAAGGCCTGGAAGGCCAGCTGACCGCCACGCTGCAACTGCAGGACGACGACGAGGCCGACATCGCCGCCGCGCGCGCGCTGCTGCCCGCGCTGGAGCGCAAGGTCGGCCGCATCCTGGCCAATGGCTTCCCGACCGGCGTCGAAGTGTCGACGGCCATGGTGCACGGCGGCCCCTTCCCGGCCACCAGCGACGGCCGCAGCAGCTCCGTCGGCACGGCCGCCATCCAGCGTTTCCTGCGCCCGGTGAGCTACCAGAACCTGCCGCGCGCGCTGCTGCCGGCGGTGCTGCGCGAGCCCAACGAGCGTGGCGTCTGGCGTCGCCGCGATGGCGCGCTGACCCGGAACTGAAACCCCTCGTCCAGGACCTTGCCCTGGCAGGTTCCCCGAGGGGACGGCGATGCGGGCCGGATTGACTGGCCCGCACATCGCCAAGGCGGGCCTGCTTGGGGCGGCGCCGCACTCGGCCCGAAGAGGCCCGTTAGACAACCAAGGAGACAAAGACATGAAGAAGCAGTTGCTGGCCCTCGCGGCCATGCTGGCGGTGAGCGCAGGTGCGCTGGCCGCCGATATCAAGGTCGTCGTCAGCGCCGACCAGCCGGGACCGGTCATCCACCGCAACATCTATGGCCAGTTCGCCGAGCACCTCGGCACCGGCATCTACGAAGGCATGTGGGTGGGCCCCGAGTCCAAGATCCCCAACGTGCGCGGCTGGCGCAAGGACGTTGTCGCCGCGCTGAAGGACCTCAAGGTGCCGCTGGTGCGCTGGCCCGGCGGCTGCTTTGCCGACGAGTACCACTGGCGTGACGGCATCGGCCCGCGCAACAAGCGCCCGGTCAAGGTCAACACCCACTGGGGCGGCGTGCCCGAGAACAATGCCGTCGGCACGCACGAGTTCTTCGACCTCGTCGAGCAGCTGGGCGCCGAGGCCTACGTGAACGCCAACATGGGCACCGGCACGCCGCAGGAAGCGGCCGAGTGGCTGGAGTACATGACCGGCGAGGGCAATGCCACCATCGTCGAGCAGCGCCGCAAGAACGGCCGCGACAAGCCCTTCCGCGTGCACTACTACGCGCTGGGCAACGAGACCTGGGGCTGCGGCGGCAACATGCGCCCCGAGTACTACGCCGACCTGTACCGCCACTGGGCCACCTTCCTGAAGACGCCGGCCCACAACCGCCCGCTGTTCATCGCCAGCGGCGGCAATGATGTCGACACCACCTGGACCGAGGTGCTGAGCAAGAACGTCAAGCACAACTTCGACGCCATCGCCCACCACGCCTACACCTTCCCCAGCGGCAAGTGGGAAGGCAAGGGCGCGGCCGCCGGCTTCCCCGAGGCTGAGTGGATCTCCATGCTTTCGCAGGTCAAGAAGATCGACGACACGCTGGCCAAAAGCCGCGTCATCCTCGACAAGAACGACCCGGCCAAGAAGCTCGCCATCTACTTCGACGAGTGGGGCAGCTGGTACGACCCCGAGCCCGGCAGCAATCCCGGCTTCCTGGTCCAGCGCAACACGCTGCGTGACGCGCTGCTGGCGGCGCTGCACTTCAACGTGTTCCACAGCCATGCGGAGCGCGTGAAGATGAGCAACGTGGCCCAGATGGTCAATGTGCTGCAGGCCATGATCCTGACCAGCAAGGACAAGCTGGTGCTGACGCCGACCTACCACGCGTTCAAGCTCTACACGCCCTTCCAGGACGCCACCTCGCTGCCCGTCAAGGTCGAGAACAACCCCGTCTACAAGCACGACAAGTTCGAGATGCCGGGCCTGTCCGTGACGGCCGGCCGCGCCAAGGACGGCAAGCTCTACGTGGGCCTGGTGAACGCCAACGCCACGCAGGCGGCCGAGCTGGACCTGCAGGTCGGCGCGGCCGCGCCCAAGACCGTCAAGGGCCAGGTGTTGACGGCAGGCGCCATGGACGCGCAGAACGAGCTGGGCAAGGCCGCGCAGGTCGTGCCGCAGCCCTTCGAGGCAAAGGCCACGGACGGCAAGCTGACGATCAAGCTGCCGGCCAAGTCCATCGTCGTGGTGGCGGTCGAGGGCTGATCGCCAGCCCCTCGGCAAGCACCTCCTGCCGACCCGAAAAGCCTGGGCCCGCCATGTTGTTGGCCCAGGCTTTGCGCTGCGTGCGCGCCCCGCACGGGGCATATCAAAACCAGGATCGACCGCGCCTGCAATGTCATTGGTGCGCCGCAGCGCTGGCCCCTAGGCTGCGCGCGCCAGAACAACCAGACCCGGAGACATTGACATGGCCCTTCACAACCGCCGCGACTTCCTCGCCGGCTCGGCCGCCCTCGCCCTGACCGCCTGTGGCGGTGGTGGCGGTGGCGGTGGCAGCAGCGCAACCACACCGCCCGTCGCGACGCCCCCCGTCGTCACGCCCACGCCGAGCAACCCGACGCAGACGGCGCTGACATTCGGCAACGCTGGGGTGCATGACCCCTCCGTCATCAAGGCCGACGGCACGTTCTACGTCTTCGGCTCCCACCTCGCGGCCGCCAAGACGACGGACCTGATGAACTGGACCAAGATCGGCGACGGCGTCAACAACGCCAACCCCATCTTCGGCAACAAGGTGACGACCGAGCTGGCCGAGGCGCTGGCCTGGGCCAAGACCGACACGCTGTGGGCGCCCGACGTCACCAAGCTGGCCGACGGCAAGTTCTACATGTATTACTGCGCCTGCAAGGGCGACTCGCCGCTGTCGGCGCTTGGCATTGCCGTGGCCGACAAAGTCGACGGACCCTATGTCAACAAGCAGCTGCTGCTGAAGTCCGGCATGGCCGGCGCCAGCGAGGACGGCAGCACCTACAACGCCAACATCCACCCCAACGTCGTCGACCCCTCGGTCTTCCCCGACGCGACGGGCAAGCTGTGGATGATCTACGGCTCGTACTCGGGCGGCATCTTCATCCTGCAGCTCAACGCGACGACCGGCATGCCGCTGGCCGGCCAGGGCTACGGCAAGCACCTGATGGGCGGCAACCATGCGCGCATCGAGGGTGCCTACGTGCTGTACAGCCCGGCGACGAAGTACTACTACCTGTTCGTCTCCTTCGGCGGGCTGGGCGCCGGCACCGACGGCGGCTACAACGTGCGCGTGGCACGCTCGCTGTCGCCAGACGGCCCTTATGTGGACGGCGCCGGCAAGGACATGTCCACCGTGAAGGGCGCCGCCGGCACCTTTTTCGACGACGCCAGCATCACGCCGCACGGCATGAAGCTGATGGGTGCCCACCAGTTCGCCAATGCCAGCGGCGAGACCGGCACGGCACTGGGCTACATCTCGCCTGGCCACAACTCGGCCTACCTGGATGCGGCCACGGGCCAGCTCTTCATGATCTTCCACACGCGCTTCCCCGGCACGGGCGAGGCGCACGAGATCCGCGTGCACGAGATGCACCTGAACGAGGACGGCTGGCCCGTCATCGCACCGCTGCGTTATGCCCCGCTGAGCCTGGCCAGCCCCGCACAGACGGCTGACGTCAGTGCCGCGCAGGCGGCCGGCAGCTACAAGCTGGTCAACCACGGCAAGGACATCGCGGCCGCGGCCAAGGGCTCCATCAACGTGACGTTGAACACCGACGGCACCGTGAGCGGCGGCCTGACCGGCACCTGGACGCACAACGGTGCCAACAAACTCAGCGTGGTGAGCGGCGGCACGACCTATAAGGGCGTACTGTCCCGGCAGTGGAACACCAACGCCAGCGCCTTTGTCGTGAGCTTCAGTGCGCTGTCGGCGGGCGGGGTGTCGCTGTGGGCGATCAGGACGTGAAGCCCCTCGTCCAAGGGGTACCTTGGCCGCTCCCCCGAGGGGACGGCGATGCTTGCGGCATTGAGCCGCAAGCACATCGCCAGAGCGGGCCGGCTTGGGAGCGGCCCGGCGCTCGGCCCGCGAGCTTCATGGGTCGGCTGCTCGCCTCGCTGGCCCTCGTGCTGTGCGCCCATGGCGCCGGCGCGGCGACGCAGCTCTTCCCGCTGGACCGCGTGCGGCTGCAGGACGGCCCCTTCCAGCAGGCCCAGGCCACCAACCTGCAGTACCTGCTGGCGCTGGACGCCGACCGGCTGCTCGCGCCCTTTCTGCGCGAGGCCGGCCTGCCGGCGAAGTCGCCCAGCTACGGCAACTGGGAGTCCACGGGCCTGGACGGCCACATGGGCGGGCACTACCTGTCGGCGCTGGCGCTGATGGTGGCCTCCACCGGCGACGCGCAGGCCCGTCAGCGGCTGGACTACGTCATCGCCGAGCTCAAGCGCTGCCAGGACGCGCTGGGCACCGGCTACCTCGGCGGCATTCCCGACGGCGGCAAGGCCTGGGGCGAGGTCGGCGCTGGCCAGCTCAAGGTCGACAGCTTCTCCGTCAACGGCCGCTGGGTGCCCTGGTACAACGTCCACAAGATGTTCGCGGGCCTGCGCGACGCCTGGGTGCACACCGGCAATACCGACGCCAAGGCCATGCTGGTCAAGCTGTCCGACTGGGCGCTGCGCCTGACCACGCCGCTGACCGACGCGCAGATGCAGGACATGCTGCGGGCCGAGCACGGTGGCATGAACGAGGTGCTGGCTGACGTGGCGCAGATGACCGGCGACCTGCGCTACCTGGCGCTGGCGCGGCGCTTCTCGCACCAGGCCGTGTTGCAGCCGCTCGCCAGTAGCCAGGACAAGCTGACCGGCCTGCACGCCAACACGCAGATCCCCAAGGTCATCGGCTTCGCGCGCATCGCGCAGCTCACCGAGGAGCCCGAAGGCCGCCAGGCGGCCGAGTTCTTCTGGCGCACCGTGGTGGACAAGCGCTCGGTGGCCATCGGCGGCAACAGCGTCAAGGAGCACTTCCACCCCGACACCGACTTCAAGCCCATGCTGAACGAGGTGGAAGGTCCGGAGACCTGCAACAGCTACAACATGCTGAAGCTGACGGCGCTGCTGGCCCAGGCTGCGCCCGAAATCGGCCGCTATGCCGACTACTACGAGCGCACGCTCTACAACCACATCCTCGCGTCCCAGCACCCGCAGGGCGGCTTCGTCTACTTCACCCCCATGCGGCCGCAGCACTACCGCGTCTACTCGCAGGTGCACGAGGGCATGTGGTGCTGCGTGGGCTCCGGCATCGAGAGCCATGCGCGGCATGGCGAGTTCATCTACGCGCACGATGGCGACACGCTGTTCGTCAACCTCTTCGTTGCGTCCACGCTGGACTGGCGCGAGCGTGGCATCCAGCTGACCCAGGCTACCCGCTTCCCGGACGAGTCACGCACGCGGCTGACGGTGGACGGCACGGGCCGCTTCGTGCTGAAGCTGCGCTACCCCGGCTGGGTGGCACCCGGCGCGCTGAAGCTCAAGCTCAACGGCAAGCCGGTGAAGCTGACGGCTCGGCCGGGCACCTTCGTCGAGTTCAACCGCACCTGGCAGCGCGGTGACACCGTCGACGTCGAGCTGCCCATGCGCACGACGCTGGAGCCCATGCCCGGGCTGACGAACTTCGTCGCCGTGCTGCACGGCCCCATCGTGCTGGCCGCCAAGACGCCGCAGCCCGGCGAGACGCTGAACTTCCGTGCCGACGCCTCGCGCATGGGCCACATCGCGCATGGCGCCGTCTGCCCGCAGCAGGCCGCGCCGGTGTTTGTCAGTGACCGGCAGGACTTCCTGCGGCGTTTCCGGCCTGTGCCCGGCCAGCCGCTGACCTTCACCGCGCCCGGCCTCATCCAGGGTCGCCCGGACGCCGACCGCCTGCAGCTCATCCCCTTCTTCCGCCTGCACGATTCCCGCTACATGCTCTATTGGGGCCGCAGCACGCCGGCCCAGCAGAGCCTGCTGCGCGCCGAACTCGCCCAGGCCGAGCAAGCCCGGCTGGCGCTGGATGCGCAGACCATCGACCAGGTCGCCCCCGGCGAGCAGCAGCCCGAGTCCGACCACTTCTTCAAGGGCGAGGGCGCCGAGAACGGCATCGCCCCGGCCGGCCGCTGGCGCCATGCCAGGAAGTGGTTCAGCTATGTGCTGAACGACCCCAAGACCGAGGCCCGCGTGCTGCGCCTGAGCTTCTCCACGCGTGACGCCGGGCGGCGCTTCGCGCTGCAGCTCAACGGCCAGCACGTGGCCGACATCGAGCTCGCCTCGGACGCCAGCCGCGATGAGATCTACACGCGCGACTTCGCGCTGCCCGCCGCGCTGGTGCAGGCTGCCGGCGGGAAGCTGGAGGTCAAGTTCGTCGCCCAGCCCGGCTCCATCGCCGGCGGCTTGTACGGCTTGCGCCTGCTTCGATAACGAATTGGATATCGCCAGGAGCGGAAATGTCATTGCGCTGCATCGCCGCCCTTCCTAGCATCGCGCCACAACCCGGAGACAAACCCATGAAACTCGTTGCCCGCCGCGCGCTGATCGCAGCTGCGTTGTCCCTGCCCGCCTTCGCCGCGCTGGCCGCGCCGTTGACCATGGGCTTCTCCCAGGTGGGCGCCGAGAGCGAATGGCGCACCGCCAACACCGCCTCCATCAAGTCGGCCGCCAAGGAAGCCGGCATCACGCTGAAGTTTGCCGACGCGCAGCAGAAGCAGGAGAACCAGGTCAAGGCCATCCGCAGCTTCATCGCGCAGAAGGTGGACGTGATCGCCTTCTCGCCGGTGGTGGAGAGCGGCTGGGACACGGTGCTGAAGGAAGCGCAGAAGGCCGGCATCCCGGTCATCCTGACCGACCGTGCCGTCAAGGTCAGCGACCCGTCGCTGTACGTCACCTTCATCGGCTCCGACTTCGTCGAGGAAGGCCGCAAGGCCGCGCGCTGGCTGCTGGAGCGTGCCGCCAAGACACCGGGTGCGGCGCTGAACATCGTCGAACTGCAGGGCACCGTGGGTTCGGCCCCGGCCATCGACCGCAAGAAGGGCTTCGAGGAAATCCTCAAGACCAATCCCAAGCTGCAGATCATTCGATCGCAGTCCGGCGAGTTCACGCGCGCCAAGGGCAAGGAGGTGATGGAGTCCTTCCTGAAGCAGCGCGACAAGAAGATCGACGTGCTCTACGCGCACAACGACGACATGGCCATCGGCGCCATCCAGGCCATCGAGGAAGCCGGCCTGAAGCCGGGCAAGGACATCGTCATCATCTCCATCGACGGCGTGCGCGGCGCGTTTGAAGCGATGAAGGCGGGCAAGCTGAACGTGACCGTGGAATGCAACCCGCTGCTGGGCCCGCAGCTGATGCAGCTGGCCAAGGATGTGGTGGCCAAGAAGCCGGTGGACAAGCGCATCACCGTCATCGAAGGTGTGTTCCCGGCTGAGGTGGCGGCGAAAGAGTTGCCGAATCGGAAGTATTGATTCTTGAGTTAGCTCGGTAGTTGTGGGAGCTGCTTGTCGCGTGAGGCCCAGCGGGGAGTTCGCCCCAAACAGCCAAACAGCCTCTTTGTAGGGCGGGTCGCGACCCGCCGGCAACGTCGCCACACGGCCGAATGGCGGGTCTCGACCCGCCCTACGAACTCCCCGCACCACTCTCGGCGCCAACCAAGCGGTGCGCAGACATGACAACAACCACCAAACCCGTGCTGGAACTCGCCGGCATCCACAAGAGCTTCCCCGGCGTCAAGGCGCTCAGCGACGTGTCGCTGCGCCTCTTTCCCGGCGAGGTCCACGCGCTGATGGGCCAGAACGGCGCCGGCAAGTCCACGCTGATCAAGGTGCTCACGGGCCTGTACCAGCCCGACGCCGGCACCATCACGCTCGACGGCCAGGCCATTCAACCGAAGCGCACCGAAGACGCCCAGGCCCACGGCATCCGCACCGTCTACCAGGAGGTCAACCTCTGCCCCAACCTCAGCGTGGCGGAGAACATCTGCGCGGGCCGCTTCCCCCGCAAATGGGGCCGCATCGACTGGGCCGCCGTCAACGCTGACGCCGAGCGCGTGCTGAAGCAGATGGACCTGGACATCGACGTCACGCTGCCGCTGTCGCACTACTCGCTGTCCGTGCAGCAGATGGTCGCTATCGCCCGCGCGCTGCGCATCTCGGCGCGCGTGCTCATCCTGGACGAGCCCACGTCCAGCCTCGACGATGCCGCCGTGCAGCGCCTGTTCACCGTGCTGAAGCGCCTGCGCGACCAGGGCCTGGCCATCCTGTTCGTCACCCACTTCCTGGACCAGACCTACGCCATCTCCGACCGCATCACCGTCATGCGCAACGGCGAGACCGAAGGCGAGTACCTGGCCGCCGACCTGGGCCGCCTGGCGCTGGTCAACAAGATGGTGGGCGCGCCGCCCGACCAGCAGCCCACGCGACTGGACAGCCGCGCCGGTGCCTGCGGCGACACCCTCATGACGGTGGAGGGCCTGGCCCGCAGCGGCGCGCTGCAGCCGTTGGACCTGACGCTGCGACGAGGCGAGGTGCTGGGCCTCGCGGGCCTGCTGGGCTCCGGCCGCACCGAGGCCGCGCGGCTGCTGTTCGGCGCCGATGCGGCCGACGCCGGCCACATCACCCTGCAGGGCCGGGCGCGCCGCTGGCAGTCGCCGCGCGACGCCATCGCCGCCGGCATCGCCTTCTGCTCCGAGGACCGCAAGCACGAGGGCGCCATCCTGGAGCTGTCGGTGCGCGACAACATCCTGCTCGCGCTGCAGGCCCGCACCGGCCTGCGCCTGTGCATGAGCCATGAGCAGCAGCAGGCACTGGCCGACGACTACATCCGCAAGCTGGGCATCAAGACTGCCAGCGCTGACACGCCGATCGGGCAGCTCTCCGGCGGCAACCAGCAAAAGGCGCTGCTCGCGCGCTGGCTGGCCACGCAGCCGGACGTGCTCATCCTGGACGAACCCACGCGCGGCATCGACGTGCGCGCCAAGGAAGACCTGATGGACCTGGTGCGCGCGCTGGCCCATGCCGAGGATGGCCAGGCCGGCATGGCCGTCGTCTTCATTTCCTCCGAACTGCCCGAGGTGCTGCACTGCAGTGACCGCGTGCTCGTGATGCGCGACCGCCGCGCCGCTGGCGAGTACCCGCGCGGTGCGCTGGACGAGCGCAGCGTGCTCGAAGTCATCGCCGCCGAACCGGCGTCCCAGGCCGCCACCGCATGAGTTCCCCGACCGTGACCCTCACCCCTACCCCGTCCAGCGCCGCAGCCGCCCGCCGGCCCTGGCAGCACCCGCTGTTCCGCCCGCTGGCCGCGCTCGCGCTGCTGCTGGCCATCGCCGCCATCAGCGTGCCCGGCTTCCTGCACCTGGAGATCAAGGACGGCCGCCTCTACGGCAACCTCGTCGACATCCTGCACCGCGCCGCGCCGCTGATGCTGGCCGCGCTGGGCATGACGCTGGTCATTGCCACGCGCGGCATCGATGTGTCGGTGGGCGCCATCGTTGCCATTGCCGGCACCGTGGCCTGCGTGCTGGCCGCCAGCCACGGCCTGGCCGTGGCCTTCGGTGCGGCCCTGGGCGCCGCGCTGCTGTGCGGCCTGTGGAACGGCCTGCTGGTGGCCGGTCTGGGCCTGCAGCCCATCATCGCGACGCTGATCCTGATGGTCGCCGGCCGGGGCCTCGCGCAGCTGCTGACCGACGGCCAGATCCTCACCGTCTACGAGCCCGCCAGCTTCTTCTGGCTGGGCGCCGGCTACGTGCTGGGCCTGCCGGTGTCTTTCTACGTCGTCGCCCTTGTCGCGGGCCTCACCGCGCTGCTGATGAAGCGCACCGCGTTGGGCCTGTTCATCCAGACGGTTGGCATCAACCCGGTGGCCGCCCGGCTGGCCGGCGTGCGCACGGCTGCCATCGTGTTCTTCGTCTACGTGTACTGCAGCCTGGGCGCGGGCCTTGCGGGCCTGCTGATCTCGTCCAACATCAAGAGCGCCGACGCCAACAACGCCGGCCTGCTGCTGGAGCTGGATGCCATCCTCGCCGTCACGCTCGGTGGCGGGCAGTTGAACGGTGGCAAGTTCAGCCTGGCTGGCAGCCTCATCGGCGCGCTCATCATCCAGACGCTTACGTCCGCCATCTACGCCCTGGGCGTGCCGCCGCAGGTGACCATGGTCGTCAAGGCCGTCGTCGTGTTCGCCGTCTGCATCTCGCAGTCGTCCATCTGGTCCGCGCGGAGGTCCAAGTGAAGGCCTTGCGTGCGGCGATGGCCGCTCCCTCCTTCACCACCTGGGTCAGCGTCGTGCTGATGCTGCTGCTGTTCGTTGCCGGTGCGACCAGCTACACCGGCTTCGGCTCCATGCAGGTGGTGCTGAACCTGCTCATCGACAACGCCTTCCTGCTCGTCATCGCGGTGGGCATGAGCTTCGTCATCCTGTCCGGCGGCATCGACCTGTCGGTGGGCTCGGTGCTGGCGCTGACCACCATGGTCGCGGCCTGGCTGCTGCAGGTTGCGCAGTGGCCGCCGGCGCTGGTCATCGCGGTCGTGCTGCTGGGCGGTGCGCTGTTCGGCGCCCTGCAAGGCCTGGTCATCCACGTGTTCAAGCTGCAGGCCTTCATCGTCACGCTGGCCGGCATGTTTCTGGCGCGCGGGCTGTGCTTCCTCATCAGCGTGGACAGCATCACCATCGATGCGCCGCTGTTCGTGAGTCTGTCGCAGACGCAGATCCCGCTGCTGGGCGACGCCTTCCTGTCGCCCGGCGCGGTGATCGCACTGGCGGTGCTGGGCGCGGGGCTGTGGATCGCGCATTGCACCGCTTTCGGCCGCACCGTCTACGCGCTGGGCGGCAACGAGACCTCGGCGCTGATGATGGGCCTGGCCGTGGGCCGCACCAAGGTGGCCGTGTACGGCCTCAGCGGCTTCTGCGCATCGCTGGCCGGCCTGCTGTTTGCGTTTTACATGCTCAGCGGCTACGGCCAGCACGGCCAGGGCGTGGAGTTGGACGCGATCGCCGCCGTCGTCATCGGGGGCACCGTGCTGACCGGCGGTTATGGCTACGTGGCCGGCGCGCTGTCGGGCGTGCTGGTGCTGGGCCTGATCCAGACGCTGATCGCCTTCGACGGCACGCTCAGCTCCTGGTGGACCAAGATCGTCATCGGCGTGCTGCTGTTCGTGTTCTGCGCCGTGCAACGGCTGCTGTCTTTGAAGAAAGCCCAACACTGATGTTCAAGAAGCTCCTGCTGGCCGCTGCGCTGACGTGCGGCGCGGCGCACGCCGCCACCAACCCGTTGTTTGCCCCTCTCTACACGGCCGACCCGGCCGTGCTGGTGGACGGCGGCCGCGTCTACCTGTTCACCGGCCGCGACGAGGCCCAGCCCGGCGGCAAGGACTTCGTCATGCACGAGTGGCGCGTGTTCTCCAGCTGCGACATGGTGACCTGGCAGGACCATGGCGTGCCGCTGAACGTGAAGACCTTCGCCTGGGCCAAGGCCCGCGCCTGGGCGTCCGACATCGTCAAGCGCGACGGCAAGTACTGGTTCTACTCGACGGTGGAGCACGCCACGGTGCCAGGTTTTGCTGTCGGCGTGGCGGTGTCTGATTCACCGACCGGCCCGTTCAAGGACGCACGCGGCTCGGCGCTCATCACCAACGATATGACCACCCAGACCGACATCGCCTGGGACGACATCGACCCCGGCGTGTTCCTGGACGACGACGGCCAGGCGTACCTGTATTGGGGCAACACGGTGCTGAAGTACGCCAAGCTCAAGGCCAACATGACCGAGCTGGACGGGCCCATCCAGGTGCTGCCGGTGAAGGACTTCGTCGAGGCACCCTATCTGCACAAGCGCAAGGTGGGCGGCAAGGCCATGTACTACCTCAGCTACTCGGAGTTCTTTCCCGAGCAGACGGCCTACCTGACCGGGCCGTCACCGACGGGCCCCTGGACGCCGCGCGGCGTCATCATGGCCAAGAACCTGAAGACGCCCACCATCCACCAGGCCATCTTCGACTTCAACGGCAAGAGCTATATCGCGTATCACAACGCCGAGCTGCCGGGCGGCGGAGAGTACCGGCGGTCGGTGGCGATCGAGGAGTTCGAGTACCGTGAGGACGGGACGATGCCATTCATTCCGCAGACGAAGACGGGGCCGAGGGCGAATCCTTCGGCGGCTTGCAAGCGCTGATGCGTTGTCGGGTTGTCTGCGGGTAGCAGGCGTTTGCCCGTTGCATTGCCGGGAGTCCCGCCCGGCGGCGGGGTAACTTTCTTCTGCGGGGCCAGAAGAAAGTCACCAAAGAAGAGGCCCTGAACCGCACACGAGCGTCACGGCACCATGAGTGGCGCGCGAAAACGCACAAGGGCATTCCGGGCAGACGCGACGCTTGCGTAGGCGAATGGGGTGAGCATTGCGAACCCCAGCGTCTGCGCTTCGGGAACGTTGGGGTTCACTTCGTTCACCCCAACCCTACGAGCTGCATCAGCCCCATTTGGTGAACCATAGGCAACCATGCGCTGTGCCCAGGGACGGAAAGCGGTGCCTCTTTACGTCGGCGATGGTCTCCGCATCAAACAGTTTCGGGGGGCTCGATGCCACCATCTCCACCCGGGTAACAACACCGCCCTCGACGTCGTAGCGCGTCAGCCCCCATCCATAGGGGTGCGGGTTGATCTTGGGTGCTGGAACGACTTCGTCAGATGGACCCAACGCGGCGCACTCGGCACTCTGAAGCTGTTGGGGAGGCTCTGGCAGCACCGGCGCCCGCGCGGGCTTTGTCGCGCAGCCCGCTACAAGGATTGCCGAACCGAAACCAAGCAGTGCAAGACAACGCATCGCATCCTTCCGAGAGAAGTCAAGGTTGTTGAGCCCGTGGGCAGGCTACCAGTTCGGTAGGCTGGCGTGAGCTTGCCAAACCCCAGCGGGCATTGCGCGCCTAGCAATCGGCAAACATGGCCCTGCGCACGTCGCACGCGTCGCCCGAGCGACGCTGACTTCATATCCCTGATGAGCCCGGCGTGCAGCCGGCGTTAAGCGGCCTAAAGGGCCGATGAGGCGGGCTCGTCACAGGGACAGCCGCGAGAGCGCAGCGGGTCGCGTCGGGGCGTCCGTCGAGCGTGTGTTTTCGCGCGACGCTCATGGCGCCGTGACGCTCGTGTGCGGTTCAGGGCCTCTTCTTTGGTGACTTTCTTCTGGCCCCGCAGAAGAAAGTTACCCCGCCGCCGGGCGGGACTCCCGGCAATCTCCCGATGAGCAGTGCGCCCCGAAAAAGCATCCAACCCAAGCTGAAAACCAAGGCGCCCGCCCGCTTACGCTTCACTCCATGCGCCACCTCACCTTAGCCTTCACCGACAGCTCCGACGACATCCTCACGCTGGAAGCGATGGCGTCCACGCGGGAGGCTGGCCATGCGGCGGTCATGGCGGAGGTCGACAGCGTGCTGGCCTGGGCGCAGGCCGAGTTTGGCGGCCGGCACGGGCCCGTGGAGGACGGCCACGCCTGGGACCACGAACTGCTGGTGCAGCACGAAGACGGCGGGTGGATCACCGTCACGCTGACTTTCAGCGCGTCAGCCGAGTTCGCGGACGCCTTTCAGGCGCGGTTCGGCATGGTCGACGACGACTGAGCCTGCCCGGCGGCCGCGCCGCGCGTGGCGTCCTACTCGAACAGATGCCCCAGGTCGTGGTGCCCCATGGACTCGGCCTTGGTGCGCAGGTACTTCTCGTTCTCGGGGCCTGGGCGCGTGAGCGAGGCCTCGCGCTCCACGACTTCGATGCCGAACTCGGCCAGCGCGGCCATCTTGAGCGGGTTGTTGGTCAGCAGCCGGATGCGCTGCACGCCCAGGGCGCGCAGCATGCAGGCGGCGGCGTCGTAGCGGCGCGCGTCGATGGGAAGGCCTAGAGCGGCGTTGGCCTCGATGGTGTCGGCCCCGGCGTCCTGCTCGGCATAGGCGCGCAGCTTCTGCACCAGGCCGATGCCCCGGCCCTCGTGGCCGCGCATGTAGACGATGGCGCCACGCCCCACGGCGGCAATGCGCTTCATCGCGCTTTCCAGCTGCGGCCGGCAGTCGCAGCGCAGCGAGCCGAACACCTCACCCGTCATGCACTCGGAGTGCACGCGCACCAGCGGCGGCTCGTCGCCAGGCTGGCCGACGAGGTCGCCGATGCTCAGGACCACGTGCTCCTGGCCGCCGTCGCCTTCGCGGAAGCCGTGGATGGCGAACTCGCCAAACGGCGTGGGCAGGCGGGTGGAGACGATGCGTTCGATGTTCATCATGATGGGGCGCGTCAAGGGGGCATTGTCGCTGCGCGCGGGAAAACCCGTGCCGGACGCGGCAGACTCCCGCCTTCCACCCACGCCGCAACCCAGGAGACCCTGCCCATGTCCAAGACCGTCCACTTCCCGCGCCCCGATGGCGCCACCGTTTCTGGCTACCTCGCCGAGGCCGCTCAGCCGGTGGGCGCGGTGGTCGTCATCCAGGAGTGGTGGGGCCTGAACGACCAGATCCGTGGCGTGGCTGACCGCTTCGCCCGGGCCGGCTTCACGGCGCTGGTGCCCGACCTGTACCGCGGCCAGAGCACCGTGGAGGCCGAGGAGGCGCACCACCTGATGTCGGGCCTGGACTTCGGCCAGGCCGCCGCGCAGGACGTGCGCGGCGCCGTGGCCTACCTGAAGGGACTGGCCCTGGGCGGCGGCAAGGTGGGCGTCACCGGCTACTGCATGGGCGGCGCGCTGACGGTGCTGGCGTCCACGCTGGTGCCCGAGGCGGACGCGGCGGTGGTCTGGTACGGCATGCCGCCGCTGGAATTCGTGGACGCCAGCCAGATCCGCATCCCGCTGCAGGCGCACTGGGCCACGCAGGACGAGTTCTTCAAGATCGACGGCGTGGATGCGCTCGAGGCCAAGCTGGCCGAGGCCGGTGTGGCCTACGAGGGCCACCGCTACCTGGCCCACCATGCGTTTGCCAACGAGACGGCCCAGGGCCCGGGCCGGCTGCCGCAGACGCAGTACGACGCTGCCTGGGCCCAGCTGGCCTGGGACCGCACGATGCGCTTCCTGGGCCGCCAACTGGGCTGACGGCGGCTCAGCCGGCCGGCCGCGTGCGCAGCGCGGCGAGCTGGGCCAGCGTGTCGTGCAGCAGATCGTCCACCAGCGCCAGCACGCGGTCGCGTTCCAGCCGCATCGGCTCCGGGCCGTCGTCGGTCAGCAGCCGGTGAAAAGGCAGCACGAGCGGGGCGACCTCCATCGGGCCGCGCGGGCCCTCGGGCAAGCCGCCCTGCGGTGTGGGCGGTCGGTCGGTGAGGTCCAGCATCGTGCCCACCATGCGCACGGCGCGGCCCTCGGTGCTGCGCTCGATGACGCGGCCGCGCGACTGCACCAGCCGGTAGCCCGAGCCATTGCTGCGCAGCCGGAAGCTGGCCTCGTAGCGGGGCTGGGCGCCGCCGATGTGCTCGCGCATGCCCGCCATCATGGCGCTCAGGTCCGACGGGTGGACGCGGCAGCGCCAGAAATGCGTGCTGTCGGCGCGCTCGGGCTCGGGGAAGCCCAGCCGCAGCTTCCAGTGCGGGGAGTGGTGGACGGTTTCCAGGTCCAGCCGCAGGTCCCAGACGCCCAGCTCACCAGTTGCAAGGGCCCGCCGCCAGCGCAGCCAGGCCGGTTGATGCCGCATGTCCATGGTGTCGATTGTGGGGCGTCCGCCGCCCGGTTCAGATCGGCAAGGCGTTGGTCGCCTTCACCTCCTCCATGACCGCATAGGTGCGCGTCTCGCGCACGCCGGGAAGCGTCCAGATCACGCTGCCGATGAACTCGCGGTAGGCGCTCATGTCGCGCACGCGGGTCTTGAGCAGGTAGTCGAAGCCGCCGGCCACCAGGTGGCACTCCAGGATCTCGGGCCGCGCCTGCACGGCCGCCTTGAAGGTGTCCATCACGTCCTGCACCGTGCGGTCCAAGTGCACCTCGATGAACACCAACATGGCCGCGCCCAGCTTGGCCGGGTTCAGCCGCGCCTCGTAGCCCAGGATGTAGCCGTCGCGGGTCAGCCGCTTCACGCGCTCCAGCACGGCCGTGGGCGACAGGTGCACTTCTTCCGCCAGCTTCAGGTTGGAGATGCGCCCATCGGCCTGCAGCACGCGCAAGATGCGTGCGTCGATCTTGTCGAGTCGGGTTTCGTCCGTCATCTGGATTTTCTTCAGCGAATCATTCGATCATCAGCGATTAATTCTAGAACCCGCTGAATACATTGCTGATCTCACCAGGAGCCAGCCATGACTAAGTTTGTCGCGCCCATCGAGCAACCCCGCCTGCCCGAACCCTACCGGGCCGAGGTGCCCGTCGTGCAGGCGCTGGCTGAACGTGTCGGCGTCGCGCTGCGCTGGCCGGGCGTTATCGAGATGGCCTCGCCCTGGGTGGAACAAGTGCGCAAACACCCGGCGCCGTTCTGGGCGATGGAGTCGCTGCTGCGCGAGTACCCCATCACCAGCGCCGAGGGCCTGGCCCTGATGCGCCTGGCCGAGGCGCTGCTGCGCGTGCCCGATGCGCCCACCGCGATCGCGCTGACCGCCGACCAGCTGGGCCGCGCCGACTTTGACGGCGCCAGCGACGGCAGCCCGCACAAGATGCTGGCCGCGCTGTCGGCCTCGGCCATCTCCATGTCCAAGCGCTTCCTGCCGGGCGCCGAGGACGAAGGCGGCCTGTTCAAGCGCCTGGGCGCGCAGACCGTGGTGGCCGCCACCGTGCGTGCCATCCAGTTGCTGGGCCGCCAGTTCGTTCTGGGCCGCAACATCCAGGAGGCGATGGGCGAGGCCAGCGACGCGCGCAAGGCCCAGGCCAACCTGCGCTTCAGCTACGACATGCTGGGCGAAGGTGCCCGCACCGAGCACGACGCCGAGCGCTACCAGGCCGCCTACGTCAACGCCATTCGCGCGCTCGGCGCCGGCCGCCGCGCCGAGAGCCCCGAGGGTTCGGACGGCATCTCCATCAAGCTCAGCGCGCTGTTCAGTCGCTACGAGGTGCTGCAGCGCGAGCGCGTGTTCGCCGAGCTACTGCCGCGCGTGTGGCAGCTCATAGCGCTGGCCGCCCAGGCCAACATCAACCTCACCATCGACGCCGAGGAGGTCGACCGCCTGGAGTTGTCGCTGGACGTGCTGGACACGCTGGCCGCACGCATCGCGCTGGAGTTCCCCGAGTGGCGCGGCTTCGGCCTGGCGGTGCAGGCCTACCAGACCCGCGCGCTGGCCGTCGTCGACGAAGTTGCCGCCATCGCCCGCAAGCACGGCCTGCGCTTCATGGTGCGGCTGGTCAAGGGCGCCTACTGGGACGGCGAGATCAAGCGCGCGCAGGAGCTGGGCCTGGCCGCCTACCCGGTGTTCACGCACAAGCAGCACACCGACGTGAGCTATCTGGCCTGCGCCCGCGCGCTGATTCAGCACGCCGACGTCATCTACCCGCAGTTCGCCAGCCACAACGCCGGCACCATCGCGGCCATCGTTCAGATGGCCCGTGCCGCTGGCGCCGCCTTCGAGATGCAGCGCCTGCACGGCATGGGCGAAGGGGTGTACCGCGAGTTCTCGCGGCACTCCCCTTCGGGGGCAACGTCACCCACTCCCCCCGCTCAAGCGGGGAGCCTGAGCACCCATGACGTTCCGGTGCGTGTCTACGCGCCCGTCGGCGAGCACCGCGACCTGCTGGCCTACCTCGTGCGCCGGCTGCTGGAGAACGGCGCCAACTCCTCCTTCGTGCACCAGCTGGCCGACCCGACTGTGCAGGTGCCCGAGCTGCTGGGCTCGCCGCTGGCCGACATCCGCGCCGCCAGTGCCCTGCCGCTGCCGCCGGCGCTCTATCTGGACGCCAACGGTCACGGCCGCGCCAACTCCACCGGCGCCGACCTCACCGCCCCCGCCCAGCGCGCGCCGCTGCAGGCCGCGCTGGACACGGTGCAGGTCGCTGCCGTGCCCGAGGCCGGCGCCGCGGACGTCGACGCCGCCATGCAGCGCCTGCACGCCGGCTTCCCCGCGTGGAACGCCACGCCCGTCGCCCAGCGCGCCGCCATGCTGCGCCGCGCCGCTGTTGCGTTGGACGCGCGCCTGGCCGAGTTCTGCGCGCTGCTCGTCAAGGAGGCGTTCAAGACCCAGGCCGACTGCGTCGCCGAAGTGCGCGAGGCCGTCGACTTCCTGCGCTACTACGCCGACCAGGCCGAAGCCGATGAGGCCGACATGCGCGGCCGCGGCGTGTTCGTCTGCATCAGCCCATGGAACTTCCCGCTGGCCATCTTTGCGGGCCAGGTGGTCGCCGCGCTGGTGGCCGGCAACACCGTGGCCGCCAAGCCCGCCGAGCAGACGCCCTTCGTCGCGCTGAAGATGGTCGAGCTGCTGCACGCCGCCGGCGTGCCGGCCGACGCGCTGGCGCTGCTGCACGGTGCGGGCGAGACCGTCGGCGCTGGCCTCGTGGCCCATGCGCACACGGCGGGCGTCTGCTTCACCGGCTCCACGGCCGTCGCGCAGATCATCCACAAGGCGCTGGCCGCCAAGCCCAACTCGCCGCTGCCGCTGATTGCCGAGACCGGCGGCCTGAACGCCATGGTGGTGGACTCCACCGCGCTGCCCGAGCAGGTCATCGACGCCGTCGTGCAGAGTGCCTTCCGCTCCGCCGGACAGCGCTGCTCGGCGCTGCGCCTGCTGTGCGTGCAGTCCAGCATCGCCGATGGCGTCATCGAGATGCTCAAGGGCGCGCTCGAACAGCTGCACGTGGGCCAGCCCGCGCGGCTGGCCACCGACGTCGGCCCCGTCATCGACGACGAGGCCCACGCCCACATCACCCGCCATGTCGAGCGCCTCAAGCGCGAGGCCACGCTCATCGCCGAGGCGCCCGTGGCCGAGCCGCTGCCGCGCCAGATCCCGCCAGTGGCTTTCGAGCTGCGCCGCATCGCCGACCTGGGTGAAGAGATCTTCGGCCCGGTGCTGCACGTGGTGCGCTTCGACGGCTCGCCCGATGAGGTCATCGCCGAGATCAACGCGCTGGGCTACGGCCTGACGCTTGGCATCCAGACGCGCATCGACAGCCGCGCCGAGCGCCTGGCCGACGCCGCCCGCATCGGCAACGTCTACGTGAACCGCAACATCATCGGCGCCGTGGTGGGTGTGCAGCCCTTTGGCGGCGAAGGACTGTCCGGCACCGGCCCCAAGGCCGGCGGCCCCGACTACCTGCACCGCTTCTGCGCCGAGCCGCAGCTGGACACCACCGCGTCGCCGCTGCCCCCGCTGCATCTGGGCAGCCACCCCGCGCCGCTGGCCGTGGCGGCCGACGCCACCTGGCGCGACACCCCGTTGGCCCAGCGCATCGCCACGCTGCGCCGCGCCGCCGACGCGTTGGACGCGGCCAGCGCCCTCGCGCTGCGCGGCCTGTTCACGGCGGCCCAGGCACAGTTCGCCGACATCGAGCTACCCGGCCCCACCGGTGAGCGCAACACGCTGCGCCACCATGCTCGCGGCGCCTTCCTCGTGTTGGGCCGTGGCGACGCTGGCCTCGCCGCCGTCGTCAGCGCGCTGCTGGCTGGCAACAGCGCACTGTGGCTGGGGGGCGACGAGCGAGCGCGCCAGGCGCTGCTGCGCGCCGGCCTGCCCGCCAACGCGCTGACGCTGCCGCCCGACACCGCGCTGCCCGGCCTGCTGGTGGCGCCGGCCCTGGCCGGCGTGGCCCTGGCCTCGTCAGACGCCGACGCCGCCCACACGCTGGCCCAGGCGCTCGCCGGCCGGCCGGGCGCCATCCTGCCGCTGATCACGGCGGCCGGCCATGTGCGCCAGCTCTACCGCTTCACGGCCGAGCAGACGCTCACCGTCAACACGGCGGCGGCCGGCGGCAACGCGGCGCTGCTGGCCGGCGGGCACTGAGAAGGTGAGAGCTCTTCATCCATGTTCGGCATAGCCCGAGCCGTGGCTGTGGTTTGCACCTAGATCAAGGGCGTTATGCCGCGCCTTTCGGGCACGGCCGAAAAATTCTCGGCACTCCGAGCGGCCACGCGCCCGGCAGGCCGGGCTCTCGTCAGTAGAAGCCTTCGCGGCGCCCATAGCGCGCGGCACGCTCGGCGTCGTAGCCTGCCGCGTCGAAGCCCTCGCCCTGGATGGCGCGGTGCACCTCGCCGCCCGTGGGCAGCAGCGCCGGATCGATGAAGCGGGCTGGATCCCAGAAGTGGGACCGCAGGAATGCCTTTGAGCACTGCGTGTAGGCCTCCTCGATGTCCACCAGCAGGCCCAGGCGCGGGGCCTTGCCCTCCAGCGTTCCGGGGGCGAGCAATGCGGTGTCGGTGGTGATCACGGCGCGGCCGTTCACGCGGAAGCTGTCGGTGGCGCCAGGGATGATGAAGAGCAGCCCCACGCGCGGGTTGGTGAGCACATTGCGCAGGGAGTCGGCGATGCGGTTGCCGGGGCGCTCGGGCATCAGCAGCGTGCGGTCGTCCAGGATGCGCACGAAGCCGGCCGGGTCGCCGCGCGGGCTGACGTCACAGCGCCCGGTGGCGTCGCTGGTGGCCAGGCATACCAGTGGCGCACGCTCGATGAACACGCGTGTCACGGCGTTCAGCCGATCAGTGATCTTGGCGCAGGTCAGCGGCGCAGGCTCGCCGATCAGCGCGCGCAGCTGCGCCTCGGTGTGGATGAGGTCGGCGCTCAGGCGGTGCGGTGTGGTCATGGTGCAGCGGATGCGCTGGTGGCGTGGCAGCTGGGACGGGCGACCGCCCGCAACACTGCGGGCGCAATCAGCCGGTGCATGGGCGTGACGGGCAGCATGTAGACGCGGCCGAGCAGGTTGTGCACGCGGACGACAGTGGTCAGCGAGACGAGCGTGGCGCCGCCCGCCGGCGGCGGCGTCAGGTGGACAGACAGCGTCACGTCCAGATGCCTGTCGCGGTCGCCCAGCAGCACCTCGCCGGGCGTGTTCTCGAACAGCGTGAAGATGCCGACGCGGTCACCGGGCCGGTAGTCGGCCTCGGCCTTGTGGCGCGGCAGCTGCTCCAGCCCGCCCAGGTCCTTCAGTCCGAACAGCGACACGACGCGGTTGCGCAGCGCCATGCAGGCCGATACCCAGCGCGGTGTCTGGCCTGCGGCCTTCAGGAACTGGCCCAGCGCCGTGAGGCCGGGGCTGCCTGCCGGAACGGCCCAAGCGTCATGGAAGTCACAGCCGGGGATGAGCTTCTCGATGAGGCTGTCCGGCGGGGCGATGGTCTCTCGGGGCGCTGGCTGCATGACATGGGTTCCGTGGTGTGCCCTGATCCTAGAGGTTGTGACGCAGGGTCGACCGGCGAAGCCACGTCCTCAAATGCGTTCTTGCCGACGTCGTGTTCCTGCGCCACGATGGCCGCCGGCGCCTGTCGGCAAGGCGCGCAGGAGGACTGCCATGTTTCCGTGGTTCTGGTTGTGGGCGCCGCAGCTGCAGCTGCCCTTCAGCGGTGATGTGACGCAGGACATCGAGCCCCGGCTCGACGTCTTCTTCCGCGGCATCAAGCCCGGCGCAGGCGATGCGCGCATCGAAGCCCTGGCGTTTGACGTCGCCAGCTACGGCGATCAGCTGGGCGTCATCACCCAGCTGCTGCTGGACTGGGCCGAGCGGCTGCCGGCCGAGGTGCAGGTGGCGTCCAGGCCGCTGGAGGAGCTGCGCGCCATCCACGCCGCCATCCAGGCCATCAAGGACGTGGAGCGCCTGCGCCGCCGCGCCTGAGCCACTGCCCGGCGCGACAATCCGCGTCGTGAGCGACACGCCTGATCCCATGCCGCTGCCGCCGCCGCCGCCGGACTTCGACGCCTGCTGCGGCAACGGCTGCGACCCCTGCATCTTCGACCTGCACGACCTGGCCATGGACGAGTACCGCCGCGCGCTGCGCGCCTGGCGCGAGCGGTATCCCGAGGCGGCCGCCTAGGGTTCACGGCCGAGGCGGGAGGGCTGCAGCGCCGGGGCTTGCCCGCCCTGGGCGCTCAGCGAGACCGGCGTCAGCAGCGCTGCACCCGCCCCTTGCCTGCGCGCTTGGCGCCATACATGGCCGCGTCGGCGCGGCGCAGCAGCGTCTCGGGCGACTCGGCGTCGGCATCCACCAGCGTCATGCCGATGCTGGCGCCGACCTGCAACAACTCGCCGTTGTACGGGATGGGCGCGGCCAGTGACGCCAGCAGCTTGTCGGCCACACGTTCTGCGGCGTCCAGGCTGGCCGCGCTGGGCAGCAGCAGGGCGAACTCGTCGCCACCCAGGCGGGCCACCGAGTCACTGCTGCGCACGCCGGCCACCAGGCGCTGGGCGGTGGCGCGCAGCACCGCGTCGCCGGCATCGTGGCCGTGCGCGTCGTTGATCTGCTTGAAGCCGTCGAGGTCGACGAACAGCAGCACCGAGGTCTCGCCACTGCGCCGGGCCTGCCGGCAGGCGGCCTGCAGCCGGTCCAGCAGCAGCGTGCGTCGCGGCAGCCCGGTCAGGTCGTCGCGCAGCGAGCGCTCCACCAGCGCCAGCTCGCCGCGTTTGCGCTGCGTGGCGAAGACGATGCTGCGCACCAGCGCTGCGGCGTCGAAGTGGCCCTTGACGAGGAAGTCCTGCGCGCCTGAGCCCACGGCATCCAGCCCCATGGGCGCGCTGTCGTTGCCGGTCAGCACGATGACGGGCAGGTGGTGGTGTTCACGGGTCACGGCCTGCAGGGACTCCAGGCCGGTGCTGTCGGGCAGGCCCAGGTCGAGCAGCACGGCCGCGCAGCCGGGCTCCTGTTGCAGCAGCGTCACGGCGGCAGCGGCGGTCTGCACCCAGCGCAGCGGCGGCAGCCCGGCGGCGGGCAGGTCGCCCAGCAGCGCCTGGGTGAGGCGCGCGTCGCCCGGGTTGTCTTCGACGAGCAGCAGGTAGCCGGCCGTTGGGGCGGGTTGGGCAGCTGTCATGCCGGTCAGGCGGCCCGCGAGGGCAGCAGCACGGTGTCGCGCCAGTAGCGGCGCAGGGAGCCCACCAGGGTCAGGACGCTGTCGTAGCTGTCGGGCTTCACGATGTAGGCGTTGGCGTGGGCGTCGTAGGCGGCCAGCACGTCGTTGCGGGCCGCCGAGGACGTGAGCACCACCACGGGAATGCGCCGCAGCGCGGTGTCGTTCTTGATCTCGGCCAGCACCTCGTGGCCGTTGAGGCCGGGCAGGTTCAGGTCCAGCAGCACGAGGTCGGGCAGGGCGCGGCCGGCGTGGTCACCCCGCGCATGCAGGTAGTCCAGCGCCGACTCGCCGGAGGTGGACCAGTGCAGCGCGGTGGTGCCCATGCCGTCTTCGTCCAGCGCCTCCCGGATCAGGCGCATGTCGGCGGGGTTGTCTTCGACCAGCAGGATGTCCATCTCAGGCCTCTGAGGAGGGGGGCGTGTCGGGCAGTGTGAACCAGAACGTGGCGCCTTCGCCGGGTGCGGACTGCACGCCGATGTTGCCGCCATGGCGTTCGACGATTTTCTTGCACAGCGCCAGGCCGATGCCGGTGCCTTCGTGTTCGGAACGCAGGTGCAGGCGCTGGAACAGGACGAAGATGCGGCCGAAGAACTTGGGCTCGATGCCGATGCCGTTGTCCTGCACGCTGATGCGCCAGTGCCCGGGTTCGCGTTGTGCGCCGAGGTGGATCAGCGGCGGACGGGCGCCGGTGAACTTGAGCGCGTTGCCCACCAGGTTGCCCAGCAGCTGGCGCATCTGCACCGGGTCGGCGGTGACGACGGGCAGTGCGTCATGCGTGATGTGGGCGCCGGTCTCCTGCCGCTTCAGGCGCAGCGGCTGGAGCACGTCGGCCAGCACCTGCTCCAGTGCCACCGGCACCGGGGCCCGGCCCTCGCTGCCCAGCCTGGCCAGCGACAGCAGGTCGCGGATCAGCGCCTGGGCGCGCTGGCCGCCGTCCACCATGTAGTGCAGGAACTCGCGCCCCTCGGCGGACAGCCCGTCCGCATGCCGGCGGGCCAGCAGCTGGCCGTAGCTGGTGACCATGCGCAGCGGCTCCTGCAGGTCGTGCGAGGCCACGTAGGCGAAGCGCTCCAGCTCGTCGTTCGAGCGCGCCAGGGCCAGCCGCTTGTCGGTCAGGCGCTGGTCAAGCAGGCGGCGCTCCGTGATGTCCTGCAGCGCGCCGACCAGGCGCAGGGGCCGGCCATCCTCGAACTCGACCGCGCCGACGGCCCGCACCCAGATCTGGCGCCCGTCCATGCGCAGCAGCTGGAGTTCCAGGTCCCAGGGGGCGCCGGTCGCCATGCCGGTCTGCACGGCGGCCTGGATCAGCGGCCGGGACTCGGGCGCGTAGAACTCGATGGCGTTCTCCAGCTGCGGTTGATAACCGGCGTCCACGCCGTGGATGCGGCGTGTCTCGCTGGACCAGCGGATGCGCCCGCTGGCTACGTCCAGCGACCAGCCGCCAACGCCGGCCACCTGGCCGGTGCGCTCCAGCAGGTCCTCGCTGTCGCGGCGCGCCGCCTCCTGCAGCTTGCGTTCGGTGATGTCCTGCAGGCCGGCGACCACAAGGTGGGCCTGCGGGTCGGGGCCGATGTCGGCGATGGCGCTCAGCAGCACGTCGCGCACGCGGCCGTCGCGGGTGACGAACTGCAGCTCGATGTCGTCGATGCGGCCGGTGTCGCGGATGGTGGGCAGGCCCTGGCGCATGGCCTTCTCGCGCGAGGCCGGGGTCAGAAAGTCCAGCGACGGCCGGCCGATCACCTCGTCGCGCTGGTAGCCCAGCGCGTCCAGCCAGCGGTTGCTCACCATCACCAGCCGGTTGGAGGCGTCGATGACGTGCAGCATCAGCGGCGTGTGCTCGTAGTGGCGCCGCATCATCTCGGCCGCTGCGGCGCTGTTGGCCAGCGCTCGCTGGTGGTGCCGCGTGTCGCGCACGAACAGCGTTGCCGTGGGCACATGGCCCTGCTCGTCGAACTCGGGCACCAGCGTGATGGAGACGGGCAGCTCGCTGCCATCCTTGTGCAGGCGCACCGCGTCGTAGGTGTGGGCCTGGCCCACCACCGCGCGGTTGCGCGCCTGCTGCTGCCCGGCGCGCTCCGCAGCCGGCGCCAGCACGCTGGCCGAGCGGCCGATGATCTCGGCCGCGCTGTAGCCGAACAGCCGCTCGGCCGCCGGGTTCCAGCGGCGCACGACGAGGTCGGCGTCCAGGCTGATGATGGCGTCGGCGCTGTGCTCCAGCACCATGGCGGCCCAGGCCATCTCGCGCACGGCGGCCTCCACCTGCTTGCTCGCCACCCGCGCCTCCAGTGCGCCTGCCACGGCCGTCGCCAGGCAGCCCAGCAGCGCCAGTTGCTGCTCGTCGGGCTGGCGTGGCTGGCGGTCGATGACGCACAGCGTGCCTATCGTTTCGCCGCCCTTCAGGCGCAGGGGCGCGCCGGCATAGAAGCGGATGCCGGGGTCGCCGACGACCAGAGGATTGGCCGCGAAGCGTGCATCGTTGCGCGCATCGGGCACCACCATCACCTCCGTGCCCAGCACGGCATGGGCGCAGAAGGCCAGGTCCCGGTGGGTCTCGGTCGCGCCGTCCAGCCCAACGTTGGCCTTGAACCACTGGCGCTCGGCATCCACCAGGCTGATCAGCGCGATGGGCGTGCCACAGGCGATGGACGCGGCGCGGGCCAGCGCGTCCAGCATCGGCTCGGCGGGTGTGTCCAGCACCTGCAGGGCCTGCAGCGCAGCCAGGACGCGAGCTTCATCGGGGCGGAACGGGGCTGGGGGCATGCGGCACCGGTCTTGTGGTGAAGGGGACGGCCGAGTGTGCGGCATCGCCGCACGCCTGGCCACCGGCGTCATCCCGCCGGCCCGCCCCGCCGCCGCCCGCGGCCAGCGCTCAGAAGGCGTACAGCCAGCCCACGCGCAGCTCGGGCTGCGTGCTGCGGTCCACCAGCGGGCTGCGCTTGATGGCGCTGCCCAGCAGCGTGACGCCGACGTCAGCAAACACCGTCTGCTGCGGCGCCAGCCGGTAGTCCACGCGCAGGCCCAGCTCGGCGTTCACCGTCGAGCCGGGCGTGTAGGCCGCGCGGTCGGCGCGCACCTCGCCCATGCGCACGCCGTAGTAGTAGTTGATGAACTTGCCGTCCAGCCAGGTGGCACTGAGGCGCGGCGTCAGGCCCACCTCGCCCAGCGCCAGGCGGCGTTCGGCGCCCAGGCGCAGCTTCTGGCCCTTGCTGTGGCCACTGGCGTCGGCCTGCCAGTGCGCGCTGAGCGACGCGAACTCGGTGCGCAGCCCCAGGCGGCCGCCCAGCCAGGCGCTGGCACGGCGCTTGTCCATGCCGGCCAGGAAGGGCGAGTCGCCCGCGTCGTAGCCGTCGCGCGCGTAGCTCGCCGTCAGGCCGTAGCTCAGCGGGCCGCTGCGGCCCAGCTTCAGCTCCACGCCGGGGCCGAACACGCGCACCCAGCGGTTCTCGAAGGTCAGCAGCGGCAGCACGCGCAGCTTGTCGTCGAAGTCGCGGTAGGCCTGCGTCTCGGGCATCACGGCCAGGCCGGCAGCCCAGGTGCTGCGGGGCGCGTCGCCCTCGGCGGGCGGCTGCGCGTGGCTGGCCAGGGGCAGGAGCGTCGCCACGGCAGCGGCGATCAGGGGCAGCGGGGAGCGGGGCAGCAGGGTCATGGCGGTGCTGGCAGAAAAGTGGGAGGGCTGCGGGTGCGGCAGCAGGCCGCGGGGCGCAGTCTGGCCCAAGTTCAACCCGGCCGTGTGACTGGGGAATTGCGTCACGGGCCTGACGCACAATCGCCGCGCCTCCCCTCACCGACCCGCCATGCGCCTGAAGCTTGCCCTCGTCATCGTCGCCCTGCTGCTGCTCGTGGCGGCCTGGTTCGTGTTTGCCTGGCACTGGAGCTATTCCGAGGGCGAACGCGCCGGCTGGGTGCAGAAGCTCTCGCGCAAGGGCTGGGTGTGCAAGACCTGGGAGGGCGAGCAGGCGCTGGTGTCGCTGCCCGGCTCCAGCACGGTCGAGAAGTTCCACTTCACCGTGCACGACGAGGCCACCGCCCAGGCCATCAACAAGGTCATGGGCCGGCGCGTGAACCTGCACTACGAAGAGAAGGTGGGCCTGCCGGGCTCCTGCTTCGGCGAAACGCGTTATTTCGTGACCGGGGTGACACTGGTGGACGAGATCTCCCTGTCGCCCGGCGTCGTCGTGCCGCAGCCCATGGCGCTGCCCGCCTCAGCGGCCTCGGCCGCCGACCGCTGAGCACCCGCCCCTTGCCCCGCCTGGGCCGCCGCCGGCTGCTGACGCGCCACCTGCCGGCCGCCTGCGGCGCCCTGCTGGGCCTGCAGCCGCAGGCGCCATGGGCGCAGACGCTGCGGCCCGTGGAGATGAGCACGTCGCTGGCCGAAGACCTGGACTTCGTGCGCCGTGCGTTCGCGCAGCTGACCTACTCGCGCCGCGCGGCCCATGTGATGCGCTGGCTGGCGGCTTCGCCCCATCGCGCGCAGCGCACCGAACAGGCCGACTGGGGCGTGGCCTACCAGGTGCAGCACGGCGTCGTGGCCGAGTTGCACATCGCCACCGTCAGCCCGGCACCCGACGCGCAGGTGGCCGCGCTCACCGCGCAGTTCAAGCCGGGCCGCGTGCGGCTGGGTGACCTGGAAGCCAGCTTCGGCCCCTGGTACCGCGACCCGCCGGACGGCGATCAGGCCTCGCTCGCGTCCGCCTACTTCAACGCCCGGCTGATCCACCCCAGCGCCGACTTCCTGCTGGTGGCCGGCACCGGCGCAGGGTATGGGCGCACGCTGTCTCGCGATGAGCCGGCGGACTTCCTGGCGGCGACGTGGTCGGATGACCGGGCGGTGAGGCAGGGGCGGCCTTGGTGATGCCGGGTGTCGCTGGGTGGCTTGGGGCTGGGCGGAGGCTTGCCTGCTAGGGTTGGCGCACTAACTGCGGGTTGATGGGCGTGCACCTACCCATCCAAAGTCGCGCAACGACCCACGGTGGCGCCTGGAATCTCGTTCGGCCAAGCAGGCCTGGTCTGAGAGGGTGAGAGCCTTTCATCCATGCCCGCCTTGCCCGTCAAATCACCCCCGCCCGTCGTTGCAAATGCTCGGCATAGCCCGAGCTATGCCTGCGCTTTGCGCCTCGTTCGAGGGCGTTTTGACGCGCCTTTCGAGCACGGCCGAAAAACTCTCACCCTCTGAGACCACTTGGCCACCCTTCCCTTTCAGCTCTCCGCCAACGCTGCGGCTGCATGCTCCGACTGCTGGATTGACTCCGCAGGCATCGCCATCCTCAGGCTCTCGCGGTACTGCTCCGCAGGCGCCTCGCGCACCACCTGCACCACCGGGTCGTAGTGCTCCCGGATGACGGCCTCGATCTCCTCGATGCGTGCCCGGAAGAACTCCTTGCGGCCGTTGACCTTGTTCAGCCTGCCAGCAGCGAATCGCTCGTGTAGCTTGGCTTCCAAAGCTGGCGCGTTTTCCGAGAAAACCATCGCGTGCACGTCAAACCAGAACGGCACGCTTGCATCGCCCAACTCGTCGACCCGGTCCATGGGCTCCAACCGCCGGGTCATGCCGATCTTGAAGACCCCTTCGCCGAACGCGCCGATGTTCGAGATCACGTAGACGTAGCCCGCCTTGGCGTTCTGCTCTCGGTAGTCGATGAGCTTTTCCTCGCCATCCAGCGCCGCCCTTCCTTGCTCGACCTCATCGATCTTGGCCTGCAGCGCCGCCCGGTCTTCTTCGCTTGCTGCCTTGGCCAGCCGCCCTTCCAGGTCTTTCAGCGCCGCCGCGAAGTGACGCCGCTCCTTGGCAATCTTCTCCCGCGCAGCGCGGATTTCCTGGTCCAGCTTCTGCTGCTCGCGCAGCTCTTCGCGGACGCGCTTGGCCTCTTCTTTCTCCTCCTGCTTCTTGATCTGGAACTCGTGCGACAGATGCAGTTCGCCCAGCTTCAGATGCAGGTACTGAGGCGACAACTCCACCGTCATCACCCGACCCAGCTTGTTGCATGCCTCGAACGACTGCCGGATGCGCTTCTCGCCGAGCTCGACGTTGTCGAACTTGACGTTGTCCACGCACGAATCGCACTCGTTGTTGAAGGACCGGAGCACCAGCTTGATCATGTCGTTGACCAGCTTCTTGCCCTCAGTCTTCGAGCCGTTGACCTCCCAGCCCATGTTCCCGGTCGCGGCCGTGCCTGACCTGATCATGTCCTTCTGCTTGGCGCGCGTCGCATCGAGCCGTGCCTTGTACTCCGCGCTGCTCGTGAACTGGAATTTCGGGTGGTACAGCGCGAAGCTCTCCAGCAGCAGCGTCTCCTCGACCACCAAGACTTGGTTGCGCAGCTCTTGCAGCTGGCTTTGCAGCTTCAGGCTCGACAGCTTGGCTTGCGAGATCTCGTCCTTGACCACCTGCAGTTGACTGCGCGCTTCCTCGATCTGCCGTTGAACCTCCGCCATTTCCATGGCGCCGTACTTCTTGGCAAGCTCCTGCATCTGGCCGTACCGCTCATTCAGTGCGGCCAAATCCTTCTCGACCTCTTCCGCCCTTGCTTTGTGCTTGGGGCCGTTCAAGTAGTCTTTCAGCGCCATTTCAACTCCCTGTCTTGTCGATCATGTTGGATCCGCAGGCCGTGTCCCTGCGCTCCACACCGTCGCGCCTGATCGTCCGCAGCATTGCAGCCTATACCGAGCTCCAGCGCAGCGACGCACCGGGCCGCCCGCCGCCCCGTCACATCGCCGCCACCCCCCGCTCACGCCCCGCAGCGAAACTAGCGCCATGGCTTCCCTGTTCCAACCGCTCGTTGCGCGCTTCGAGCGCCTCGTCGACCCCTACCCCGAGACCTCCGGCCATGCGGCGCCGCCGGCCAGCTTCTTTGCCTTTCTATGGCGCTGTGCCGATGGGGTGCGGCCGCACCTGCTGACGGTGATGCTGTTCACCGCCGGCATCGCAGCGGCGGAGGCCTGGCTGTTCAGCCTGATGGCCTCGCTGGTCGACTGGCTGGCCACGCAGCAGCCGGCCGAGCTGTGGCGTCGGCCGCAGCCGGTGGTGCTGACGCTGGTGGGTGTGCTGGCGCTGGGGGTTGTGCTGGCCGGCCTGCAGGCGCTGATGAAGTACCAGGGCGTGTTCGGCAACTTCCCGATGCGCATGCGCTGGATCTTCCACAGCCGCATGCTCAACCAGAGCCTGGCCTTCTTCGGCGACGAGTTCGCCGGCCGCATCGCCACCAAGGTGATGCAGACCGCGCTGGCGGTGCGCGACACCTGGCTCATCGTCGTGGACATCCTCGTCTATGTGTGCGTGTACTTCGGCACCATGGTGGCCATCGTGGCAGCGTTCGACGCCCGGCTGATGGCGCCGTTCGCAGTGTGGCTGGCGCTGTACCTCGTGGCGCTGCGCTTCTTCGTGCCGCGGCTGGGCCGGGTGGCGCAGGCGCAGGCGGATGCGCGCAGCCTGATGACCGGCCGCATCACCGATGCCTACACCAATATCGCCACCGTCAAGCTGTTCGCCCATGGGCGGCGCGAGGCGGGCTACGCCAAGTCGGCGATGCAGGACTTCATGCTCACGGCCTACGGCCAGATGCGGCTGGTGACGGGCTTCGAGATCGTCAACGCCGCGCTGTCGGCGCTGCTGGTGGGCAGCACGGCGCTGCTGTCGCTGTGGCTGTGGAGCGAGTCCGCCGTGGGCGTGGGCGCCGTGGCGGCGGCCACCGCGATGGCGATGCGGCTGAACGGCATTTCGCATTGGGTGATGTGGGAGATGGCGTCCCTCTTCGAGCACATCGGCACCGTGCAGGACGGCCTGGCCACGCTGTCCAAGCCGCAGTCGATTGCCGATGCAAGCGGTGCGACCGAGCTGACGGTGACGCAGGGTGAGGTGCGCTTCGAGCAGCTGCGCTTTGCCTACCCCAATGGCAAGGTGGTGGTGGACGGGCTGAACCTGACCATCCGCCCCGGCGAGAAGATCGGCCTGGTGGGCCGCAGCGGCGCGGGCAAGAGCACGCTGGTGAACCTGCTGCTGCGCCTGTACGACCTGCCCGAGGGCGGCGGCCGCATCAGCATCGACGGCCAGGACATCGCCTGCGTCACACAGGACAGCCTGCGTCGCCACATCGGCATGGTCACGCAGGACACCTCATTGCTGCACCGCTCGGTGGCCGACAACATCCTCTACGGCCGCCCCGGCGCCACGCCCGAGGAGCTGCAGCGCGCCGCCGTGCGTGCCCATGCCGACGAGTTCATCGCGCAGCTGTCCGACCCCAAGGGCCGCACCGGCTTCGAGGCCTTCGTGGGCGAGCGCGGCGTGAAACTGTCGGGCGGTCAGCGCCAGCGCATCGCGATTGCGCGCGTGATGCTGAAGGACGCGCCCATCCTGCTGCTGGACGAGGCCACCAGCGCGTTGGACAGCGAGGTGGAGGCCGCCATCCAGCAAAGTCTGTACACGCTGATGGAGGGTAAGACGGTGGTGGCCATCGCGCACCGGCTGTCCACCATCGCGGCGATGGATCGCCTCGTCGTCATGGACGCCGGCCGCATCGTGGAGCAGGGCACGCACGCCGAGCTGCTGGCCGCGGGCGGCATCTACGCGCGGCTCTGGGCGCACCAGAGTGGCGGCTTTTTGGGCGAGGACTGATCAGCCCGGGCCGCGCAGCGAGGCGTCCAGGAAGGCGCGGCTGCGCGACAGCCCTTCGCCCAGGTCAGACTGGGCGGCCTCGGTCGCGCTGCCGCTGCGTGGCGCGCGGGCGCCGCCGCCAGGTGCTCCACCCGGCGCGCCGCCGCCCTGGCCGGGGCCACGGCCGGCAATACGCACGAGGTGCTGGTCCTGCGCATGCCAGCCGTCGGGCGCCCGCGTGCCGGCCAGCGCCGCATGTGAGGCTGCGCCCAGCTGGGCCAGCTGCATGCCGTCGGCCGCCAGGGCCTGCAGGCGCTCGGCCGGGTTGCGCAGTAGGCCCAACGGATCGTGGTCGGCCTCGCTGGTGATCAGCAAGGCCGGCGCGCCGGTGGCCGGCGCCTGCATGGCCGGCGGGCTGATGGCGATGACGGCCCGCCAGGCGGCGTCGGCGCGGGCGTCCAGCGCCGTCTGGGCGCCGGTCTCGTAGCCGGCCAGCGCGGCACGGCGCCAGTCCAGGGTGGGCCGGGCGGCCTGCAGCGCGGGCAGCAACTGGCGCAGGGCCGCCAGCCGTTCGGCGCGCAGCACCGGGCCGTAGTGGTGTTCTCCCAGCGCGCGGAACTCGGCCGCCCGCGCCAGCGCCGAGCGCCAGGCCAGCGCATCGGCGGCCAGCGGCTGCACGGTCAGCACGGTGTAGCCGGCCTGCGCCCATGCCGCCGCCCAGCGCTGGCCGGCCTCGGCGTCCTGTCCCAGGCCGGGCAGGTAGACGACCACGGGCGTGGCGGCCGCCGCCGTGGCGCTGCGCGTGATGGCCACGCGCCGGCCCTGCACCTCGATGCTGTCCAGCGCCAGCTGCAACTCTTGCACCGCCACCTCGGCCCAGGGGCGGGGTTCCGGCGGGGCGTTGGCGCAGCCGGCCAGGGTCAGGGCGATGAGCAGCGGGCAAGCGAGACGGGGCAGCGGCATGGCAACACGGGCAGGGGCAACGCCCGCCACGTTAGCGCGCGGCTGTCCCAGGTTTGTGGCTGCCTTGTTGCTGTGCGGTCAACGTGGCGGGCGCTACTGCACGCGCAGCGTCATCGTCTTGGCTTGCCAGGGCAGCAGCGGTGCGGGGACAACGCCGCCAGGGCCGATGTAGCTGCCCAGTTCAGTGCTGCGCGCCGAGGCAACCAGTTGGACGGAACCCGTCGGGAATGACTGCAGGAGCTCAAACAAGAACACCACCCGCTCGTCGTAGCGCTGAACGCCCCACAGGCGCAGGTTGCCATGCAGCACCGGGCCAGGCTCATCGCCAATGCACCGCACCACGCCGTCTGCCTTCACACATGAGCGCCCATCAACGTGCTGGAACAGTTCGGCGAGGGTTCTGGAAATTCCCAGAAACGGCCCTTGCGGCGGCGCTGTCTTGATCGTCAGCGTGGGCTGAGCTGCGCCGGTGTCGGACCGGAAGGTGGCCTGCACGTTGTGTCGCATGCCGCGCGCCAGCCCGCCGTCCTGGGCCGTCCATGACCAGAGGTGTTCCGTCATCGAGGCAAGGGTCCGGTTCAGTTGCACGGGCTGCGGCGACTGGTAACGGACACCGAGCGGGCCCAGATTGATGAACTGGCTGGCCGGGCGTCCGGCGACGATGCCGTCCACCCGCAGACTCATTTGCATCGGGTGCTGGTTCTCCGGGTAGCCCCAGCTGGTGTTGCACTCGACAACGATGGTGGGATCTCCGGGTTGCCGCCCGTACGGCATCTGGAAGTTGCCGACGTAACGTGTGACCGGGGTCACCTGCAGCTGCCGCAAGCCCGTGGGCAGCGTGATCCAGTCGAACCGCTGGGTCGTGACGGCCTGCAGCACCAGCTCCGGGTTCTTCACAACGTGCGTGAAGTTGCCATCGCCGCAGAACAGCCGCTCCGTGACCACCCGGGGCGCCAGCCCGGCTGGCAGCCCTTCGATGCTGACGCTCAAGGGCACGGTGGCGCCCACGGTGTTCTGGGCCAGCGCGGCGGGTGACGTGAGGGCGGCCAGCCAGCCCCCGGCGGCCAGGGCCAGGGCGTGGAGGCAAGGTCGGTGCGGCAGATCAAGGCTCATGGTGGGTCCTCAGGGTGACGGTGAAGGAAGGAAGCCAGGCGCGTCGTTCAGCGGCCCGCCCGCGAGCGCCGCCGCCACGCCAGCAACCCGGCGCCGCCCAGCATCAGCGCCCAGGTGGACGGCTCCGGCACGGCGGCGGCCTGGAAGTCGCTGATCACCAGGCCCTGGCCGTTGCCGTACTGGACGAGGAAGCTGCCGCTGCCGTCGGTGGTCAGGAGCCGCGCGCCGTCGGCCACGTTGGCGAAGTTGCCGAACAGGCCGCCGTCGGCCTGGATGAGCTGGAACTGCTGGCCCGCGGTGGCAACGAAGCCGTCGATGAAGCTCAGGCGCAGCAGCGTGTCCCCGCCGAGGTCGATGCTGCCGCCAACGTTGAGCGCGTCGTAGCCGCTGCCGCGCAGCAGGCCACCCAGCTCGATGCTGAGCTGGGCGGCGCTGCTGAAGCTCAAGTCCTGCCGCACGCTGAACAGCCCGGCGCTCTCGCCCGGCGCCAGTTCGGCGCCTTGCACGCGCAGGCTGGCCACCTCGCCGTGGCCGCCGAGGCTGCCTTCGTTCACCGTGGTGAGGCCGCTGTAGCCCTGCACGCCGTTCAGCACCAGCGTGCCGGTACCGGTCTTGAGCAGGCCCTGGTCCGAGCTGAGCTCGCCGATGCTGCCCTCCACCACCACGGTGTGGCCGTTGGTGTCGATGAAGCCGGCGGTGTCGCCCGACTCGCCGTCCAGCAGCACGGTGCGCGTGGCCGCCAGCGTCAGCGAGTCCCAGGCGCGCAGGCCGCCCTGGGCGCTGCGGGTGCTCTCGCCGTCGAAGAAGCTCTTGCCCAGGATGAGCCGGTTGCCGGCCGCGCCCAGCGAGCCGTCGGCGGTAATGCCGAGCACCGCGCTGCCGAAGCCATGCGGGTCGCCCAGCAAGAGGTCGCCGGTGAAGCTGTTGGCGGCGTTTGCCAGGCGCACGTCGAACTTGTCGCCGCCGTTGCCGGGCAGGCTGCCGCCCTGGATGCGCAGCGTCAGCGGCCCCGTCAGCGTGCGCTCGATGACGACGGACTGGCCGCCCGCCACGAAGCCGGCGCCGCCCGTGCCGATCTGCAGGGTGGTGGCATTGCTGATGACCAGCGGTGCGGCGAGGCGGTTGCTGGCCTCCAGCGAGCCGTTATCCAGGCGGATGAGGTTGCCGGCTGCGCCCAGTGCGTCGACATGGCCGACGGTGAGCCGGCTGCCGTTCGTCACCTCGATGCTGCCGCTGAAGCTGTTGGCGCCGTTCAGCGTCACGGCACCCGGCGAGAACCCGGCGCGGCCGACGACGAGGCTGCCCTGGCCGGTGAGGGCGCCGTCCAGCGCGCCGAACAGCGGGCTGAGCCGGCCGCCCGTGCCGAGGTCCACCGTGCTGCCGGCGGCGCTGTTCAGCGACATCACCGTCAGCGCGTGGCCGCCCAGCGCCAGCTGCGCGCCGGCCGCCACGTCCACCAGGCTGCGCGCGCCCAGCGCCTCGTTCACCCCCAGCGCCAGCGCGCCCTGCAGCACGCTCACGAGGTTGTCGCCGCTGGCGTCGCTGTTGGCGGTGTTCAGCGTCCAGGTGCCGGCGCCGGCCTTGGTCATGCCGAGGCCGGTGATGGGCTGGTTGAACACGACGTCGAAGCCGTTGGTGTCCACCGTCATCGCGCGGAAGCTGGTGCTGCGCGTGGCGGCGATGTCCAGGTTGCCGGCCGCCACCAGCGTGCCGGGCAGCGCGAAGAAGCCGCTGGCGCGGCCGATGTTCAACACGCCGCCGGGCGCGCCGAGTTGGGCGTCGCTGGCGAGCACCAGCTCGGCGGCCTGGCCGTTGGACTGCCCGGCCAGCGCCACGCCGCCGGTGTGGGTGGCGGTGCCGGTCATCACGTAGCGCGCGGCGCCGCCGAGGTTGAGCCGGCCGTCGCCGGTGATGGCGCTGGCGATGACGTGCTCGCCGCTGCCGCTGACCGTCGCGCGGGTGCCCGCCAGTGTGAGCGGGCGGGCCAGCGTATAGCCGTCGGGTAGGGCCAGGCCGCCGCCCAGCGTGATGCCCTGGCCCGCCAGGCCGAGGTTGCCGTCGTGCAGGAAGCGCACGGTGGTGGTGTTGAGCTGACCGGCCGCGTTGACGGTGCCGTCGTTGAACACGCCCAGGCCGCCGGCGAAGCTGTTGTTGCCGGTCAGCGTGATGACGCCGCCCATGAAGCTGAAGCCGCCGTCGCCGCTGATGACGCTGCTGACGGTGTTGCTGCCGCCGCCCAGCTCCAGCAAGCCCCGGCCGCCGCTGGTGACGATGTTGCGCGCCAGGCCGAAGCCGTCGCGCAGCACCAGCCGGCCGCCGTTCAGAAACTGCAGCACCGGGCTGGCGCTGCCGAGGTAGCTCTCGCGGCCGAGGCTGAGCGTGCCGCTGCCCTGCAGCGTGATCTGGCCGCTGAAGCCCAGCGGCACCGCGGTGCGCAGGTTCAGCGTGCCGCCGCGCACGTCCAGGTCACGCTGGCCGCTGATGTCGCCGGTGATGACGAGCTCGCCGAAGCTGTTGGCCGCGAAGTCCACCCGCACCTGCCCGTCGTCCGTCAGCCGGGCCACGGTGGCGCTGCCGCCGCTGCCGGTGGCGATCAGGTCGCCCGTGCCGCTGACGGCGCCGGTGGTGAGGGTGCTGCCATTGGGGCGCAGCGTCAGCGTGCCGTTGCCGGTGATGGCCGCCGTGGCCAGCGTGCTGCGGGCGCCGGCGGTCGTCAGCGTCAGCGCCTGGCCGGCGCGGTCAATGGAGCCGTTCACCACCATGTGCACCGGCCGGGCTGCCGTGCCGGCGATCGCGGCGACGGTGGCCGTGTCGGTCAGCGTGATGGCACTGTTGACGATGCCGCCGGGCATGGGGCCGAAGATGGTCTGCACGAAGCCGGCGCTGCTGCTTAGCGTGCCGCCCAGCGCGAGTGGGGCGGTCAGCGTGGTGATGACGTTGGCGTCCACGATCTGCAGCTCGCCGCCGCGTGCCACCTGGATGCCGCTCGTGCCGGCCAGCGCTGCGCCTGCGACGCCCAGCGCCGCGCCGGCCGTCACCGTGGTCAGGCCGGCGAAGCTGTTGTTGCCGCTCAGCACCGTGCGGCCGCTCACGGCGGCCAGGCCACCGCTGCCGCTGATGTCGCCGCGCAGGAACAGCTGGCTGGCGCTGCTGGGGCCGCCGGTGAGCTGCAGCGTGCTGTCCAGCTGCAGGTCGTTGTCGACGCTGCCGTGGCCGGCGTTGGACAGCATGCGCAGGTAGGCGCCCGCGCCCTGGAAGCGCAGCGCGTTGCCGGTCAGCGCTGGGGCCGGGGCGTTGGCACCCAAGGTCAGCCCCAGCAGGCTGAGGCCGCCGGCGATGTCGTTGAAGCTGGCGGGGCGCGCGGCGCTGTCCAGCAGCAGCTCGCCGCCGGCCCCGGGCAGGCCGTCGGCCCAGTTGGCCGTGTCGCTCCAGTTGCCGCTGACGGTGCCGGTGAAGGTGTGAACGGCCGCGCCGCCGGGGGCGGGCAGCAGGCCCAGCAGGGCCAGGGCGGCGGGGAGGGTGCGCAGGGCAAGGTGGCGCATGGCTCAGGTCCTCGGGGTCGGGAGAAAGATGGGCGTGGGGCGGCGGCGGGCCTGGGCCACGCCCAGCGCTGCTAAGGCCAGCAAGGCCAGGCCTAGCGCTGCGGGCTCGGGCAGGGCGGCCGCGGTGTCGTCGGCCTGGCCGGTGAACAGCGTCCAGCGGCTGTCGCGCCCGCTGCCCTGCAGGCCCAGGCCGAACTCGTTGGCCAGGGGGTTGAGCAGCACGTCGCGGCTGGATGCCTCGTCCAGCCAGGCGCCCAGAACGGCGTCCACACCTGCGAAGCCGCCCGCCACCAGCTGGCCGAGAGCGGCGCCGTCATAGCCGGCCTGCGCCGTGCGTCGCGTGAGGTCACTGCCATCACTGCCCAGGAACCCCAGGAAGTCGTGGCTCAGCATGTCCAGGCTGTGGGCCTGGCCGGCGTCGGTCAGGGCGCCGTCCAGCGCCAGGCGCTGCAGGCCCTGGCGCAGCCGCAGGTCGTTCAGCAGGCACTGGGCGCGGTCCAGGGTGGCCAGGCCGGCCGCGCAGGCGGTCGGGTCCAGTCCGGGGAGGGCCGGCGGGGTGGGTGGGGTGTTGTTGCCACCGTTGTCGGCCGGCACCACCGGGTTGATCACCAGGGACCAGTACGACCGCGATGCGCTGTCGAAACTCAGCCCAACGCCGATCTCGGTGGCCGATGTGGCCGTCAGCGTGGTGCGGCTGGTGGCGTCGGCCAGCCAGAGATCCAGCAGCACCGTGGCGCTGCCGTCCGGGCCGCCCGTGCCCACCAGGCCCACGGGCTGGAAGGTGGCGGCGGTGTAGCCGGCGTCGCCCAGGCGATCCAGCACCGTCCTGCCATCGCTGCTTACAGGGCCGGTGATGGCGTGGGCGGCCATGTCTTGCGCGGCGGCGAGCGCTGCGTCACGCATGCGGTCGTTCACGGTCAGTGCCGAGGCGCCCAGCTGTCCGCGTGCATCGTTGATGAGCGCCAGCAAGGCCGCCTCGGCGCTGACCAGGGGCATGGCACCAGCGCTTACGCAGAGCAGGCTGGCGGTCAGCAGGGTGATGGTGTGGCGCAGCAGCCGGACGAGGAGGCGATGTGTCATGGGGATCGGAGGCGTGTGGGGTGAGTTCAGCTGCAGCTGCGCATCAGCTGCGAGGCCATCTGGCCGCTGTCGATCAGCACCAGCAGCAGCTGACCGGCACCCAGTCCAACGGCACCCACGGCGCTCGCCGCGACGGCGCGGCCGGGCGTGAGCCCGCTGACGCGCAAATAGCGCCACCACACCCAGCCCAGCCACACGGTCAGCGCGAGCAGGCACAGCGATTCCAGCGCGCTGGCGATCACCACCAGCGGGCGGGCGGCGGTGTCCAGGTACAGCGCCTGGGCTTCGGCGAGCCGGGTGGGGGTCAGTCCGTTGATCGCCGTGCCGGGCGGCAGCTGGCCCGTCTGGGCGTCGGCCTGGCAGAGCGCGGTCTTGGCGCTCTCGCCCATCTGCACGGCCACCTGGCGCAATTGCTGCCAGTTGCGCGCGGCGATGGGGTCGGCCATGCCCACGTTGGTCAGCGCCCCGGCCAGGGCCAGCAGCACCAGCGTCACGCCGCCAAAGCGCGCCACCGCGCCGAAGAAGCCGGCAAAGGCCTGCCGGTTGCCCAGCAGCTTGCTGGCGCCGTGCACCAGCGCGGCGGCGCCCAGGAACACGAACAGATGGCGCAGCACCAAGGCACTCTGGGCGAGCGCACCGTCGGCTGGCGCGGGTGCCAGCGGGGCCATGCTGGCCACAGGGAAGGTAATTGCCACGCCGGCCGCCACGGCGAACGACAGGATCAAAAAGCCCACGCCGTCCTGCACGGGCTTGGCTTCCGTCGAGGCACTGGCGGCGGTGTCCGCGCTCAGCTGCTCGGTCAGCACCTGGCTGGGGTGGGTCAGCGTACGTGTGAACTGGCCCAGCCACAGCGGCAGCTTGGTCAGCAGGTCGTCGAGAGCTTTGGACATGGCGGGCTCCCTGCGGCGCAGGCGTTGAGGTATCAGGCCGTGCGCGTGGCGGCTGTGCGGCGGCGCTGCAGTGCGCCCAGGCCGGCCAGGCCCGCAGCCATCAGCGCCCAGCTGCCCGGCTCGGGCACGGGGGCGGCGGTCATCACGCGCAAGGTCAGGCTGTTGGCGCCGTACTCGGTGGCAAACGTGTAGCCCTGGGCTTGGCTGAGGTCCAGGTTGGTGAACTGGCTGTTGTTCAGGCGCTGGCCCCAGGTCATCACGGTGAAGCTGTCGCCCACGTTGAAGTGCGCGCCGTCCAGCAGGTTGACGGCCAGCGTGCCGCCCAGCGTGGCGACGCTGCTGATGGTGAGCATGTCGAAGCTGCCGGCCATGGTGCCGCCCAGGTCCACCAGAAAGATGCCGCCAGCCTGCTGCGTCAGCCCGCCAATGAGGCTCAGCGTGCCAGCGTCGCTCAGGCCGCCGGCCGCCAGCGTGCCGGTGTTGGTGAGCCGGTCGGCCGCGCGCACCGTGCCGTCGCCGGCCAGCGTGCCGGCGTTGGTGAAGGCGCCGACCGTGCCGTGCAGCTCGGTGCCCGCGGCGAGGGTGATCAGGCCGGTGTTGCTGAATCCCGTGGACACCTGCAGCTTGCCGGCCTGCACGTTCACGGTGCCGGTGTTGTTGAAGACGGTACCGAAGCTGCCGATGGTGGTGGTGAAGGTGCCGGTCTTGATGTAGCTGCCGGTGTTGTCGAAGCGAGACGCGCTGCCGCCGATGCTGATGTTGCCGCCGGCTTGGTCCAGCCACGTGCCCTCGTTGACGAGGCGGGCGCCGCTGGCGTTGATGTTGATGCTGGCGCTGCTGGTCTGCGTGGTGGTGCCGGCCATTACCAGCGTGCCGCCGCTGAGGTGGCTGGATGAGGCGCCCACGAGGCTCACCGGACCTTCGAGCCGCGTGGTGCCCGTGCCCGCAAACGTGCTGCCGCCCCAGGTGGTGGGCCCGGTGACGACGAGGATGCCATTGCTGTCGAGCCGGCCGCTGCCGACGAAATCCAGGCGCTCGAACTGGCTGTTGCCACCCAGGTTGAGCCGGCCAGCGCTGATGACCGTGCTGCCGCCCAGCGCGAGGCCCTGTGCCGCGTTCACGACGGCGCCACTGCCCCGGATGCTGAAGGTGCCGAGATTGCTGACCGAGGGCCCCAAGGCCATGGTGCCGGCGCTGAACTGCAGCGTGGCGCCAGCGGCCACCGTGAACTGGCCGGGGCTGCTGCCGCCGCCAAAGAAGTCCAGCGTGCCAGCCTCCACCTGCACCGTGCCGGTGTTGTTGAAGGCCGTGCCCGACGTGCCCATGCTGGTGGTGAAGGCGCTCGTCTTGATGTAGCGGCCGGTGTTGTCGAAGCGCGTGCCGCCGCTGCCACCGATGCTCACGTTGCCGGCGGCCTGATCCAGCCAGCTGCCCTCGTTGACGAGGCGGGCGCCGTTGGCATTGATGTTGATGCCCCCGCTCCCCGTGTGGGTGGTCGTGCCGGCCAGCACCAACGTGCCGCCGCTGAGAGCGCTGGACGAGGCGCCCACCAGGCTCATCGCGCCTTCAAGCCGCGTGGTGCCTGTGCCCGCGAAGGTGCCGCCGCCCCAAGTGGTGGGCCCGGTGACGATGAGCGTGGCGTTGCTGTTGAGTCGACCGGCGCCGACGAAGTTGAACGTGTCGAACTGGCTGTCGCCGCCCAGGGTCAGTGTGCCGCCGGTGATGACGGTGCTGCCGCCCAGCGCCAGGCCTTGTGCCGCGTTGATGATGCCGGCACGGACCTGGAAGCTGCCGGCGTTGGTCACGCCGCGGTGCAGGTCAAAGGTGGCGCCGCTGCCGGCAAAGTCCAGCGTGGCGCCGCTGGCGATGCGGACCTGCCCGGTGCTGGCGCCGTTGCCGATCAGGCTCAGCGTGCCAGCGTCGACGTTGACGCTGCCGCTGTTGTTGAAGCTGAGGCCAAAGCTGCCGATGGTGGTGGTGGTGGCGCTGGCCTTGGTGAAGCTGCCCTGGTTGTCAAAGGCGCTGGTACCGCCGTTGCCGCTCAGGCGGCTGTTGGCGCTGGCGGTATCGACCCACGTGCCCTGGTTGACGATGCGCGCACCGCCGCTGACAGACAGGCCGGTAATCGTGTTGCCCTGCACCGTGGTCGCGCCCGCCACTTCGAGGGTCTGCCCGTTTTGCAGGACGCTGGTATTGCCCTGGATGGCGAGTACGCCTTCATAGCGCGTGGTGCCCGCGCCGCTGAGGATGGCGCCCGAGAGGGTGCTGGCCCCCGTCACCACCACGCGGCCGGTGTTGTTCAGGGTGCCGCTATGGTTCAGGCCGCCCAGGCTGGCGCTGTCGCTCAGCGAGAGGGCGGCGCCGCTGAGGATGGTCAACGTGCCGTTGCCGGTGACCGTGGCCGCCTGCATGGGCAGGACGGCGCGGATCGTCGTGTTGGCGCTGCCCAGCAGCACGGAGTCACCGGCCCCTGGCCGACCGGCATTGCCGTTGTCCCAGTTGTTGACCACGTCCCAGGTGCCGCCTGTCGTGGCGCCGGTCCAGGTGACGGTGGCTGCGGTCGTTGCCGAGGCGGCGCTGAGTGTCAGCAGCGCCAGGGCCAGGCGGGTCAAGGTGAGGCGGGTCGGCGTCATGGCGCGGCGGGCGGGTGTCCAGAGAGAACCCGATGCTGCCGGTCAGGCGTCTCAGCGGCGTCTCAGCGGCACCCCCACAGCGCGTCGGGCTGCCGGTGCGGGCCCCCGCAGTTGGGGAGGCTCTTTCAAGGGAGGGGGTGAATAGTGGCAAGGAGCCAGCGGCAACGGTGCCTATGCCGGTAAGCCGCCGGCTATGACATCCGCTGCGCGGGCGCTCAGCCCCAGCGCGGCTCGCGGCGGGCGGCGGCCTTGCCGTCGAAAAGAGACGGCCGTTCGCTGCCGCGCAGCCGCGCCAACGCGGCGCGGGCACGCCTGGCGTCGGCTGGCGTGCCGCCGTGGGCAGCCAGCCAGGTGGCGGCGCGCCAGTGCAGGTCGGCGTAGCCTTTGCTGGCGGCCTGGGCTTCAACGTCCTGCGCGAGCGGGCGCAACGTGGCCTCGGGCTCGCCCATCAGGCGGCGTGCGCGCAGCGCCAGCAGCACCGCCTCGGCGGCCCACTCCTGCAGGCCGTGGCTGCGGGCGACGGCCGCCTGGCGGTCGGCGGCGGCCAGCGCGGCGGCGCCGTCGCCGTCGGCCAACGCCAGTTCGGCGTCCACGCGGGCCTCGCGGGCCTGGACCATGGGGTGTTGCAGCCGCGCGCTCGCGGCGCGCAGCCGAGCGATCTCCTGCGGCGCTGGTCGCTGGCCTAGCGCCGTGGCGGTGAGCGTGGCCATCAACACCCAGTTGGACACCCGCAGCGGTTCCTGTGCCTCGCGCAGCAGTGGGCCGGCGATGGCCAGGGTCTCGGCGGCCTCGGCGGCGCGGCCGCACTGCAGGCGCAAGCGGGCCAGGCGCACGCGCGCCTCGGCTTCGAACAAGGCACTGGCCTGCTCCTGCGCCTGCGCCAGCGCCTTCAGCAGCACGGCCTCGGCCTCGGCATGCCGGCCGGCGCTGGTGAGCACGCTGCCCAGCACCAGGTGCGATAGGCTTTCGGTGTGGATGACGCCGGCCCAGCTCTGCAGGCTGCGCCGGGCCATGACTTCGGCCTGCGCCAGTTCGCCCAGCGCGTGCAGCATGACGGCCAGGTCGTTCTCGATGGTCAGGCCGCGGCAGTAGTCGGGGTGGCGCGCCAGCAGCGTGGCGAGCGCGTCGTGCGCGGGCCGCACATGGCCGCCGAACCAGTGGATCTGCCCCTCGAAGCTCAGCACCGACGGCAGCCGCGGCGCGGCCTGGCGCAGCTGGCCCAGCAGCGCCCAGGCGGCCGGGATGTCAGGCTCGCGCATGGCCAGCTCGATCAGCACCTCGTAGACGTGGAGGCGTTCCGCGGCCGGCAGCACCGGCAGCAGTTCGCGCAGGCGCGCCGCGTGCACGGCGGCGGCGGCCAAGTCGCCCGCGAAGACGCGGTTGTCCACCAGCGCGGCGCGCAGCCGGCCTTCCATCAGCTGGCGCTGGGCGAGGTCAGCCACGCCGTCGAGCTGGGCGCGGATGGCATTGAGCGTGACCTCGCCGCGCGCCAGGTCCTCGAACAGGTCGCAGGCCGCCAGCTCCAGCCGGGCCAGCAGCGCCTGGGTGAAGTCCTGCGCGTGGTCGGCCACCTCGCGCCAGACTGCACAGGCCTCGTCGAAGCGGCCGCGCGCCTTCAGCTGCTCGGCGCCGCGATGGCGCCAGGCCAGCGCGGTCTGCGGCTCACCGGCGGCGCGCCAGTGCTCGGCCACGCTCATGGCATCGGATTGCGGCTGGGTGGCCAGCCACAGCGCGGCATGGCGGTGCAGGGCCAGACGGCGGGGCGTGGCGAGGCGGGCGGCGGTGGCCTGGCGGATGAGGTCGTGCGCGCAGGTCAGGCCGTCGGCCTGCAGGTCCAGCATGCCGGCGGCCAGGGCCTGCTCGCGGGCCTGCTGCCAGGCGCGGTCGCCGGCCTCGCCGTCGGGCAGGCCCAGCATCAGGCGCAGCGCTGCTTCCGGCACGGGTTGCACCAGGATGGCGGCAGCCTCGACCGCCTGCGCTGCCAGCGTGGGCAGCGCCTCCAGCCGGCGTTGCACCATCTGGCGCACGCGCTCAGGCAGGGAGCTGGCGGTGGCCTGGGCGGGCGCGCCGGCGGCGACGAGTTCGTTCAGCGCGAACGGGTTGCCGGCGCTGAGGGTGTGGAGCTGGTCCAGCGCCTCAGTGCCGAAGCTGCTGTCGGGCCAGCGTGCACGGCAGACGACGTCCAGGTCCTCGCGCGACAGCGGCGCCAGCGCTAGCGTGAGCAGGCGGCCGGCATCCGTCAGCGGCTGCAGGGCCTGCGCTGTGGCAGCCGGCATCTCGTGCGTGCGCGCGGCGCCGCGCCAGCGCAGCCGGTCGCCTTGCGCAAGCATGAGCAGCCACTCGACTGTGGCCGGGTCACACCACTGCAGGTCGTCCACCAGCAGCACGGGGCTCAGCGCCTCGAAGGCGCGCGCCAGCGCCTCGGTCAGCCGGGCCTGGGCGGTCAGCGCGTCCAGCGGCGGCAACGGTTCGTCCGGGGCCAGCTCGGGCAGCAGGCGGGCGAGGTCCAGCCGGTAGGCGCCGAGTGTGCCGCGCGGGTCGTCCAGCGCGGCCTGCAGGGCGGCGATGCGCGGGCGCAGCGCGTCCAGAAGCGGCCGGTAGGGCATGCCGTGCAGGCCCTCCAGGCCGCGCAGGCAGGGGGCGTGCGGGAAGGCGGTGGCCAGCAGCGTGCTCTTGCCGGCGCCGGGTTCTCCCAGCAGCAGCACGGCCGGGGCGGCGCTGCTGCGCAGCTGCAGGTGTTCGGCGTCGCGTGCGGGCGGCGGCGGGTTGGCGATGTCCGGGAACTGCCGCCGTTGCTGCTGCAGCCAGCGGCGGTGCAGGGCCTGGGCGGTCTCGCGGCGCCAGGCGTCGAAGCCTTCGTAACCGGTGAGCCGCCAGTCGGCCAGCCAGTCCTGCGCGGCGGGCGGGCTGGCGCTGGCGGGCTCGGCAGCCAGGTCGGTGGGGAGGTCCAGCACCAGCTGGGAGCCGTCGGCCTGCAGGCGCTCGGCAAAGCCCCAGCCGCGCAGCAGGCTGCGGGCGCGGTGCAGGTTCACACGCAGGTGGTGCAGCGCGTCGCTGAGCTCGGCGTCGGGCCAGAACAGCGCGGCGAGCCGCTCGCGCGCCATGCCAGTAGTGCCTTGCAGGGCCAGCACCAGCACCAGCGCACCCGGCACAGTGGCCGGCAGGCGGTGAGGGGGCGAGCCGTCTGGGGCCCAGGCGGGAACGGTGAGCAGGCGCAGCATGGCGGTCGGCAGTGTCGCCGAGCGACCGGCCCGGCCGGGCTGCGGCGGGCACTTCTTGCGGGGGAATCTTGCCCGGCGCAGGCCCTAGACTCGCGGCCCATGAATTCTGCGCACTCCCTCGCGTTCATCGGTGGCGGCAACATGGCCGGCGCCATCCTTGGCGGCCTGCTGCGCGCCGGCCAGGTGAAGGCGGCCGACGTCCTCGTGGTCGAACCCCACGCGCCGCAGCGCGACAAGCTGCGTGCCGACTTCGGCATCGAGGCGCTGGCCGCTGGCGACGCAGTGCTGGCCGGTGTCGCGACCGTGGTGTGGGCCGTCAAGCCGCAGCTGTTCACGGCGGCGGCCGAGCCGCTGCAGGCCTGGCTGGGAGGGGCGCTGCACCTGTCGGTGATGGCGGGCATCCCGTCGCAGGCCCTCGTGCGGATGACCGGCAGCGAGCGCGTGGTGCGCAGCATGCCCAACACGCCGGCGCTGATCGGCCAGGGCATCGCCGGGCTCTATGCGCGGCCGGCGGTGTCGGCCGTCGAGCGCGCCGCCGTCGAGCACCTGCTCAGGCCCACGGGGCAAACGCTGTGGGTGGAGCGCGAGGACGATCTGGATGCCGTGACGGCGCTGTCGGGCTCGGGCCCGGCGTATTTCTTCTTCTTCGTCGAGGCCATGATGGCTGCGGCGGTTGACATGGGCCTGAGCGCCGAGCAGGGCCGGCGCCTCGCACTGGCCACCTGCCAGGGTGCGGCGGCGCTGGGGCTGGTGTCGCCCGAGTCGCCCACCACGTTGCGCGAGCGCGTGACGAGCAAGGGCGGCACCACGCATGCCGCCATCACGGCGCTGCAGGCCGACGGCGTGGACGCGGCGATCCGCCGCGCGGTGATCGCCGCGCAGCAGCGTGCCGCCGAGCTGGGCCGGGAGTTCGGCTGAAGCGTCCATGGGCATTGCCACCCGAGACAGCCTGCGCGACTGGCTGCGCGCGCCGGGCTCGCTGAGCCGGCGCCTGGCGCGGCTGGGCGAGCGCTTCAGCGTGCAGGTGCTGCGCCAGCGCGTGGCGCCGTTCCGGGCGCTGGAGCGCGCGGCGCTGGGCCTGCCGCCGCGCGGGCTCACGGTGGTGCGCGAGGTCATCCTGCGCGTGGACGACCGGCCGCTGGTGTGGGCCCGCTCCGCGCTGCACCAGCGTGCCACCACGGGGCCGTGGCGGGCGGTGAAGGGGCTGGGCGCCCGGCCGCTGGCCCACCTGCTGTACGACGACGACCGCATCCGCCGCAGCGAGCTGCAGCCGCGCCGGCTCTCGCGCCACGGCCACACGCGCCGGCACGCCGCGCGCCAGTGGCAGGCCGCCACGGGCGAGGCCATGCCGGCTCAGATGCTGTGGTCGCGCCACTCCGTGTTCAGCCGCAGCGGCGCGCAGTTGCGCGTGATGGAGCTGTTCGCGCCCGAGCTGCGGCGGCACCGACCCGGGCGTTAGCCCGCAGGCGCCTAGCTGTCGGCAGCCTGACGCGTGATCGAGGGCGGTGTTTCCACCCGGTCATATATGCGCGACCGTGTCGTGAACACCCATAAAATCTGCCCCTGCAGAGGGGCGTTAGACGACCTGCCGCGACCGCGCAAAGGCAGGCTAAGAACAGTTGGGACAACACATGAAGACCCGTGATGTGGCGATCTTCACCGGCGAGCGTTTCATGGTGCCGCAGTGCATCCAGCGCATCGATCACCTTTCCACCCATGGCTGGCAGCTGCGCTACGGCGGCACCAAGCTGTACTCCGATCACAGCCAGGACGGCAGCGGCGCAAAGAAGGCGCTGGCGCTGGCCACCAAGGAATTGCTCAAGCGCATCGCGACGCTGCCGGCGCCGTCGCGCCTGCGCCGCACGCCCAGCCGCAAGAAGCAGAGCGACCTGCCGTCGGGCATCTCCGGCCCCATCGTTCGCCAGCGCGCGGGCAGTCGTGTCCGTGATTGCAGCTTCGCGGTAACCCTGCCCCGCTTCGGCGACACGCCGCTGGCGCGCAGCGTCTACATCGGCACCGAGAACACCTACACCATCGAGCGCTACCAGGAGGCGCTGGCGCGCGCCGTCGTGCTGCGCGAGAAGGCCGAGGAGGCCTACCAGCGCGCCGCGACCAAGGAGCGCCGCGCCCAGGCCAAGGTGCTGAAGCTGGAGATGGCGGGCCTGCTCGGCAAGTGAACCCAGGGGCCGGGCGATGAAACCGGCTTGAACCTCATGGCGGCGCGGCCGCGCCCACAATGCGCGACCGGTCCGCGCCTCCGCCCGGGCCACAGCTTCATCGCCGCTCGCCATGACTGAACTTCAAGAATCCTTCCGCTGGGGCGTCATCGGCCCCGGCGGTATCGCCAACCGTTTTGCCGGCGCGCTGGCCGGCGTGCCCGGTGCGCGGCTGGCGGCGGTGTTCGCGCGCGATGCTGCCAAGGGCCAGGCCTACGCAGAGCAGTGGCGTGGCGACGGCGCACCTGCGCGCGTGAAGACGGTGCTGGCCGACCTGCTGGCCGACGGTGAGGTGGACGCGGTCTACATCGCCACGCCGCACTCCCACCACGGCGAGTACATCCGCGCCGCGCTGCTGGCCGGCAAACCGGTGCTGTGCGAGAAGCCGCTGGTCACGTCGCTGGAGGAAGGCCAGGCGCTGATAGCCCTGGCCCGCGAGCGCGGCGTGTTCCTGATGGAGGCGGTGTGGACGCGCTTCCTGCCGGCCTACGAGCTGGCCGGCAGGCTGCTGCGTGAGGGCGCCATCGGCGAGCTGCGCGCGATGGCGTCCACCTTCTGCTTCACAGGCCCCGAGGACCTGACGCACCGCTGCTGGAACCCGGCACTGGCCGGCGGGGCGCTGTGGGACATCGGCATCTACAACCTCGTCGTCACGCGCTGGGTGCTGCAGCAGATGAACGGCGGCGTGTGCCCCGAGCCCGAGCGCATCGAGGTGGCCGCCACGCTGGCGCCCACCGGCGTGGATGCCTCCGTCACGGCCACCTTCCACTTCCCCGGCGGCGTCACGTCGCAGTTCCGCTGCGGTTTCGACGCGTCGGCGATGAACGCCTTCGAGGCGATGGGCGCCAAGGCCGCGCTGCGCTTCCCGATGGACTTCTGGGGTTCGGAGGCGGTGGAGTTGGTCACGCGCAAGGTGCCGGTGCAGCGCTTCGCCGCGCCGCATGCCGTCAATGGCTTCGAGGGCGAGATCGCCGAGGCGCAGGCCTGTATCCGCGCCGGCCTGCTGGAGAGCCCGCGCATGCCGCACAGCGAGACGCTGGGCCTGCTGCGCTGGAGCGACGCGATCCGCGAGCGCCTGCCCGGAGGCGTGAACAAGAAGGGCTAGCGCGCGACCCAGATGCGGTTGTCCCGCGCCGGGTGGCGGCGGGGTGACAGCGCCACACCGCCCTCTCCGCTCCAGGCGCCCTGCGCGCGCGCAGTGGCGGACGACACGCCCGGCAGCACTGGGCAACTGCCCGTGTCCGCATGGCCCAGCGCCGAGGCGAGCAGGGATTCGCCGGTGTCGCCCAGGGCCCGGCTGAAGTCGTCGGCCACGTTGCAGCCCTTCACGAAGCGGGTGCCCGTGGTGCCGCTGGCGGTGGGCTCGAAGCCGTCGGCGTAGTCGCCGAAGCCCTGCGCGTTGACGCCGGTGAACTCGATGGGGAAGTAGCTGATGCCGCAGTTGTCCTTGGCCGCGAAGCCATAGGGCTTGCCGCAGGTCTTGCCGCCGATCAGCACCACCTCCACGCCCACGCCGCGCAGGCCGTTGATGACGGCCTCGCTGGCCGAGCAGGTGCCCGACTGCGCCAGCACGTAGACCCGGCTGAGGTTGAGTGCGGGCAGTGGCTGCTCCTGCGTGCAGCGGTTGCCCACCAGCAGGCAGGAGGTGCCGTAGAACGGCGTGGTGCGGTTGTCGGCGCTGCGTCGCGCGTTGTAGCGCAGCGTCTCGAAGGCCTGGCTGCCGGTGCGGGCCGTGCCCGCGATCATGTAGGCCAGCTCGCTGGCGAGGTAGAGGTAGCCGCCGCCGTTGTAGCGCAGGTCCAGCACCAGCTCGCTCACGCCCTGCTGCTGGAAGCTGCGCATCGCGTCGATCAGTGGCTGCTCGGCCGAGGCGATGTGGTCGTGGAACACCAGGTAGCCGGCGCGTTTGCCCTGCGGCGTGCTCAGCACGCGGGCCTGGGGCACCGGGGTCTTGGTGATGATGGCGCTGGTCAGGCTGCGGGTCAGCGTGCCGCTGCCGGTGCGGCTGAACACGAAGCTGTGCGCGGCGTTGGCGGCCTCGGGGTACATCGCCGCGTTCAGGCCGTCCACGCCCGCTTCGCTGGACACGTCGGCGCTGTAGTTGTCGGCGCTGACAAGCTCGTCGCCACGCATCACGCCGGCCCGCTCGGCCGGGCTGCCTGGCTCGACATAGGCCACGCGGATCTGCCGCGGCGGCGTGGTGCTGGCCAGCCGCCACTCGATGCCGTAGCCCGCCTCCTGGCCGCTGCTGCTCAGCGCATTCCACTTGTCGGTGGGGTAGGTGAAGCTGAAGCGGTCGCGCCGCTGGCCGGTGTCGGTGAGCTGCTGGGTCTTGAGGGCCTCGAAGTAGTTGTCGATCGCGGCATAGGCGTCGCTGCCGCTGTAGGCCGAGGCGGACGGGTCGACCGTGGGCACCTCGTCGCGCCACAGGTAGGCCTCGTCAACGTAGGCGCGCAGCCATTTCTTCTCGGTGTCCAGCGTCGTCGAGCGCAGCCCGGCCGCGGCCAACGTGTTGTTGGCGGCGCACTGCTGCGCGAAGCTGGATGAGGGCCCCTGCGGTCCGGTGGCCGTGTTGCTGCCAGATCCGCCGGACGAACTGGAGCCACCGGTTGAGCCGCCCGAGGTCGACGTGCCGCTGCCGCCCCCGCCGCCCCCGCAGCCGGCCAGCGCCAGGCTCAGCAGCAAGGCCAGTGACAGTGGCGCGCGCAACACATCGGACATCGGTTCACTCCCCGGAAAGATGGCGGGCAATGTACGTGGCGGCCGGCGGCGGCGGCGCTCGCCGCGCTGCGCGATCACGGGTGACTTTTCACCTCCCGGCTTTCTCTGGGCGCAAGGAGTCGTCGCCACCCGGCGGCGGGTCTCGACCCGCCCTACGCGCCGTGCCGGCGAACACCGCGAGGCCTCGCCTTCTCGGGGAGGAGGTCTGCCGGGTGCGATGGGTCGCCGCCGCCCTACCGCAGCGCCAGGTCCAGCACCGTGCCGGCGAACACCGCGAAGCCCAGCCAGTGGTTGGCGCGGAAGGCGCGGAAGCAGTCGTCGCGGCCGCGGTGGCGGATCAGCGTGTAGTGCCACAGCGCCTGCGCGGCCGCCACGGCCATGCCGGCCAGGAACCACGCGCCCAGCCCCAGGCGCAGGCCCAGCCAGGTCCACAGCCCGAGGAAGGCGGCGTAGAAGCCCATGATGCCGGCCACGTCCCAGCGACCCAGCGCGACGGCCGATGAGCGCACACCGATCTTCAGGTCGTCGTCGCGGTCCACCATCGCGTACTCGGTGTCATAGGCCAGCACCCAGAACAGGTTGGCCACCAGCAGCGCCCATGCCGACAGCGGCACCGAGCGCAGGTGCCACTCCATGCCGCCCAGCGCGGCGGCGAACGCCATCGGGATGCCGAACGAGAACGCGACGCCCAGCACTGCCTGTGGCATGGCCAGCACGCGCTTGGCGAATGGGTAGGCGATGGCCACGGCCAGCGCGCCGAAGCTCAGCAGGATGGCCGGCGGGTTGGTCGTCAGCACCAGGCCGAAGGACACCAGCGCCAGCGCCGCACCCAGCGCCAGCGCGGCCTTCACCGACACCGCGCCGGTGGTCACCGGCCGCTGGGCCGTGCGCTTCACGTGGCGGTCGAAATCGCGGTCGGCCACGTCGTTCACGCAGCAGCCGGCCGAGCGCATCAGCACGGTGCCCAGCGTGAAGACCAGCAGCAGGTGCCAGCCCGGCCAGCCGTCCGCGGCGATCCACAGCGCCGCCAGCGTGGGCCACAGCAGCAGCAGCCAGCCGGCCGGGCGGTCCCAGCGGATGAGCTGCAGGTAGAGCGCAAGCCGGCCCGGGGGCGCGGCGAGGGGAGCGGTGGACGTCATGCACGGCATTTTCGCGCTGCGCTTCGGGGCGCCTCCATCAGTGCGCAGCGCCGCCCGCCAGGGCCTGTGCCCGCCGCAACGCATCCGCCACGATCCGCGCCGCCGTCTCGCCCAGCGCGGGCGTGTGGTCGGCCATCACCTGCATGCGCAGCCGCGCGCTGTTCAGCGACACGGCGGGGTACTCCACCAGGTTGGCCAGCAGCCCGGCCTGGCTCATCTCGCGGCAGGCCAGGCGGGCCAGTGCGTCGTCGCCCAGCAGCACCGGCACGATGGGCGACGGCTGGCCCAGCACCGTGATGCCCTGCGCTGTCAGCGCGGCGCGCAGGCCCAGGATTGCGTGCATCAGTCGGTCGCGGCGCTGCTGGCCCTCGGCGGAGCGCACTACGGCCAGGCAGGCGCGCACGATGGCCACCTGCACCGGTGACAGCGCGTTGGAGAAGGTATTGGGCGAGGCGTAGAAGCGCAGGTACTCCTTGATCGCGCGGTCGTGGCAGGCCACGAAGCCGCCGTTGGACGCGAAGGTCTTGGAGAACGAGCCCATCACCAGGTCCACCTCGCCCAGCATCTGCTGCAGCCCCAGCTGCCCGGTGCCGTCCGGGCCCAGGCAGCCCAGGTCGTGCGCCACGTCCACCATCAGCAGCGCACCGTGCTCACGCGCCAGCGCCTGCAGGCGCTTCAGGTCGGGCGAGTCGGCGTCCATCGAGAAGCAGCCCTCGGTGACGAGCAGGATGCCGTTGTGCGGGTCGCGCTGGCGCACACGCTGCAGCACCCGCGCGGCGTGCGCCATGTCGAGGTGCCGGTGCAGGTGGAGATTGGGCGTGGCCGCGCGGGCGCCTTCGTGCAGGCAGTTGTGGGCCAGCTGGTCCATGACGACGTGGTCGGTCTCGCGCACCAAGCCCTTGATGGCACCGAAGCCGGCCGCCCAGCCGGTGGGGAACAGCAGCACCTCGGGCATGCGCAGCAGCGCGCCCAGCTCGGCTTCCAGCGCGAGGGCCTCCTCCACATTGCCAGCCAGCGCGGTGGAGCCGGCGCTGTGCACGCCGTAGCGCGCCATGGCCTGCTGCGCGGCCGCGCAGACGGCGGGGTGGCGGGCCAGCGACAGGTACTCCTGCGACGAGTAGTTCAGGCCCGCATGGCGCTGGCCGTCCAGCAGCATCAGCTCGGCGGTGGCGCCGGGCCGCCCGCCCAGTCGCTTGGCGTAGGGGAATACACCGTGCTTCACGCGCGTGCTGGCCCAGTCGTGGAAAGCCCGGGCCTTGGCGGTCAGGTCGGCGCCCGGCCGCAGCAGGTAGTCGAAGGACGAGCCTTGCAGCGCGGCCGGGTCGGCCTGTGTGGGCGTTGCCGTCTCGGCGGCGGGCATGTCCAGCAATTCATCCATGGCAGCTCCCTGATCGACCTCGGTCGGTGTTGACGGGAGCGCACTGTGCGCAGCGCGGGGCCGCTTGCCATCCGCACTTCTGTCGAATCTTGGGTGGTCGTCAGTCCAGCGCCACGACGCGGTCGCCCGGCTGCGGCCGGCAGCCCTCGGTCAGCGGCGGGCCGCCTTCGCGCTGCAGCACGCCGGCCGGGCCGTGGCAGAACTCCAGCCGCCGGGCGCCGGGCCAGCGCTGCAGCGCGAAGGCCTCCAGGCTGTCGGGCAGGCTGGTCTGCACGAGGCCGGCCTGCAGCAGCGCGTCCGGGTGATCGTGGAAGCGCACCCAGGGCACGAATCGGCCCGCCAGCATCAGCCACGGCGACACGGGCACCGGCTGCGGCGCATAGCCCTCGCGCTGCAGCCAGGCCTGCGCCTCGGTGCGCGTGGCGCTGCCGGCGATGGCGGCGGCCAGCAACTCGGCCACCCACTGGTTGCAGTTCTGGTATTCGGTGCTGAACGGGTAGGCATTGGCGCTGTAGCGCGCGTTCAGCAGCGCCAGCGCGCGCGGCCGGTCCAGCGTGGCGGCGGCCAGCGCGGCGCCGGCCTCGGGCGGCAGCAGCAGCACGCTGAGGTAGCCGACGTTGGGATCGTCGCTGCCGGTCACGAAGCCGGCCAGGCCCTGGTCGAACAGGCGCGGCTGGCCCTCGGCGCAGGCGTAGTAGAGCTGGCGCACGGCCCAGGGGGTGTCCAGCCCGTCGGCCAGCGCGACGGCGGCATGCGAGTAGCGCAGGCCCAGGCGCGACAGGTCGGTGCCGGAGCGGGCGACCAGCGCGGCCGGCGCGCCCGACGCGGCCAACGCCTCGCGCACCACGGCCGTGAAGCGCAGCAGCCGGTCCTGCTGCGTGGCGTTGACGGCCACCGGGCGGTCACAGCCCTGTGGCAGCACCGAGCCGGCCTGTGCGGCGCCTGCAGTGGCTAGCGCCACCAGCAGTGCCGGCAGCAGACGGCCCATCAGGGCGTTACGACGCGCGCGGCCAACTCGCGGGCCCAGGCGTCTTCCAGCACCAGGAAGAAGGCGCGTCCGGTGTCGGCATGCGCGAATGCGACGCCGTAGGTCTGCGGCGTGGCCTGCACCTCGTCGCCCACCTGCACAGCGCGGGTGGCCAGCGCCTGCTGGGGCAGCGTCAGCTCTACGGTGGTGGCACCTTCGCGGGCCAGCGTCAGCCGCAGGCGGCCGGCGTCGGCCTGGGCCACGTCGGTGACACGGTAGCGGCCCTCGGCGCGCTTCTCGCCGCCGGTGCTGCTGCCGGACGAGGCTTTCATCGAGTCGGAAACGCTGCCCGACGAGGCCGAGCCTGCGCCGGCGGCGGAGGACGCGAACGAGGTGGCCTGGGCGGCGCTGGTGGCCAGCGCCAGGGCGGCGAGCAGGGAGAGGAGGCGAGTGGCTTGCATGGGGGGGTGAGGGCAAAGCGATGGATGGGCAACGATAACGCGCCGGCGTGGCGGGGCGTTGTCACCCAGCGCAGTTACTTGGCGGGCGCCGGCGGCGGGCGCAGCGCGGCGGGCAGGGGTGTGGCCGGCCCGCCCAGTGCGGCGCCGCGCGCGGCGGCGGCGCTGCGCAGCGCCGCCAGGCGTTCGGCGGTGTCCGGGTGGCTGCTGAGCCAGGCCGTGCCGGCCGGCGCATCGCGCTGCGGCAGCGTGGTGAACAGGGCCCCGATGCCGCCGGCGTGGCCGTACAGCGCCAGGCTCGCGGCCAACGCCTCGGCGTCGGCCTGGCGCTCGGCGTCGCGCGAGTAGCCCAGCAGCGCCAGCTGCGCCGCACCGGTCAGCAGGCCTTGCGCGGCCTGGGCGGCGCCGTCGGGCGTGATGACCGAGAGCAGCAGCACCACGGCCAGGCCGTGGCCCAGGTTGGCGGCCACGTGGCGGTGCTTCACATGGGCGATCTCGTGGGCCAGCAGCGCGGCCAGCGCCTCCTCGCTGTCCAGCCGGCGCAGCAGGCCGTGGAACACGTGGATGCGCCCGCCCAGCGTGGCGTAGGCGTTCACCAGGTCGGACGGCTCGTCGGCCACCACTACCCGCATGCCGGGCGGCAGCGCCATGACGGCGGCCACGCGGTCGGCCAGCGCCTGCAGCGCGGCGCGGCGCTGGGCGGCCTCGGGCGTGGCGGGTGCTGGCGCGCCGAACACCCGCTGGGCCAGTGCCGCCTCGTAGGCAAACGGCAGGCGCGGCGCGAGCCAGCGCGCCGACAGCCCGGTCAGCAGCACCAGCACCGCCAACAGCGCCAGGCTGGCGGTCATCAGCCAGGCCAGCTCGCGCAGCGGGTGCTCGTCACGCTCCAGCAGGTCTTCCGGCGGCAGCCGGTTCTCCAGCCGCGGGGGCGTCATGTCGTGGGCGCGAGCGGCGCCTGCGTCAGCGCTGTGCCGAAGGCCAGCACCTCGACCGAGGGCGTCGTGGAGCCGGCGATCGTCGTGGTGTGGAAGCGCACACCGATGACCAGCGTGCTGCCCGCCGCCTCGGCCTCGGCCTTGAGGCGCAGCAGCGCCTCGCGCCGGGCGCGCTCCAGCAGCGTCTCGTAGCCGCGAAAGCGCCCGCCGAAAAAGGACCGGAAGCCCGCCACGAAGGTCTTGAAGTAGTCCGACGAGATGACCACGCCGCCGCTGACCAGCTGCGCCGACGTCGCCGCCACGCCCTCGGGCACATAGCGCGTGTTCAGCGCGACGACGTGGCGCAGCGCCTGCTCGCGCTCGCGAAGGCTTCGGTAGTGGCGCCGCTCCAGCCAGCGTCCCACGCCATAGCCCAGCGCCAGCGCGATGAGCAGCGCCCAGAGGCTGAAGGTGTCCAGCCAGAAGTTCAGGTTCATGCAGCCGCTTCCACCGTCACCGCCGAGCCGTAAGCCAGGATCTCGGCGGCGCCCATGGTGATGCTGGTGGTCACGAAGCGCACGTTCAGTACCGCGTTGGCGCCGATGGCGCGGGCCTCGGCCGTCATGCGCTCCACGGCCTCGGCGCGGGCTTCCTGCATCAGGTCGGTGTAGGCCTTGAGCTCCCCGCCGACGATGTTCTTCAGCCCGGCCAGGATGTCCTTGCCGGCATGCTTTGCGCGCACGGTGCTGCCCTGCACGATGCCCAGGTGGGCGGTGATGCGGTGGCCGGGCGCGGTTTCGAGGTTGCTGATGAGCATGGGCTGACTCCCTGTGTTGTGGGCGCGATGATGCCCGACCACCGCAGGCTGTTCAGCTCCACAAGCCCTGCCACCAGCGCCGCGCTGCAGGGAGCGCCGATGGCGCCGAGCGCGCCACGCCCAGGGCCTGCAGCCGCTCGGCCACGTCGCCCAGCCCGGTGCGCACCGCCGCCTGCATGGGCGTGAGGCCGTCGAACTCCGAGGGCAGGTCCGGCAGCGCGCCATGCTCCAGCAGGTAGAGCGCGACCTGCGGCTGGCGGGCCAGGATGGCGGCCACCAGCGGCGTGGACAGAAATTCCGGGTGCGCGTAGTTCACGTCCACGCCGGCCTGCACGTGGTACTGCACCAGCGCGAGGTCGCCCTCGCAGCCGGCGTTGAACATCTCCTTCCAGTCGCCGCCCGACATCGCTGCCCTTGCCGCGCTCAGGCCGACACGCGCACGGCCAGCCGGGCGCGCTCGATGGCGGCCAGCAGCGCTTCCTCGGAGAAGGGCTTGCCCAGCAGCTGGGTCACGCCAGCGGCGGCGGCGGCCTCGGTCTTGTCGTCGGAGGACGTGATCATCAGCACCGGCAGCGCGGCCCAGTGCGGCGTGGCGCGCACCTGGCGGGTCAGCTCGAAGCCGTCGATGCCGGGCATCTCGACGTCGGTGATCAGCACATGCGGCCGCTCGGCCGCGAGCAGGTCCAGGGCCTGCTCGCCGCTGTCGGCGAGCGCGACGCGGTAGCCCTGCCCGGCCAGCAGGCGGCTGAGCTTGACGCGCACGATCTTGGAGTCGTCGGCCACCACCACGAGCAGCTCGTCGGCGCGCAGCTCGCGAGTGGGGGCGGTTTCGGGCGGCGGGGCCTGCAAGGCCTGCTGGACGGCCAGCTCGCGCTCGGCAGCCTCGGCCTGCAGGCGGGTCTCTTCGGCGGCGCGCGCAGCCTCGGCGGCGGCGCGGGCTTCGGCAGCATCGCGCTCGATCTGCTCGCGGGCCTCGCGCGCGGCCCGCTGGGCGGCCTCGGCCGCTTCACGTTCAGCGGCTTCGCGCTCGGCTTGTTCACGCGCCAGGCTTTCGGCCAACGCAGCGGCTTCAGCTGCCTCGCGTTCCGCCTGCGCGCGGGCATCGGCCTCGGCGGCCAGGCGTGCGGCTTCGGCGGCCTCCCGCTCGGCGGCTTCGCGCTGCGCCTGTTCAGCAGCCTCGCGTTCGGCCCGGGCACGGGCTTCGGCCTCGGCCGCTGCTTGGGCGCGGGTGGCTTCGGCTTGCTCGGCGGCCTCGCGCTCGGCGCGTTCGCGGGCGGCGGCTTCCTCGGCCTGCAGGGCCTCGTGAGCCTCCTGGCGGGCGCGCTCCTGGGCCAGCCGCGCGGCCTCGGCCTCGGCGATGCGGCGGGTGATTTCTTCGGAGTCGCGCTGCGCCTCGGCCTGCTGGCGGGCCTGCTCCGCCAGGCGCCTGGCCTCGGCGGCCGCGGCAAGCGGGGCTTCGGGCGCGCCAGTGGCTGCCTCCTGCGCGGTGGCCAGCTGCGCGGCGCGGGCCGCGTGCTCGGCCTGGGCCTGCGCCAGGCGCTGGGCCTCGCGGCGTTCGGCGTCCTCGCGGGCGCGGCGCTGGCGCACGCGGCCCAGCCACAGCAGCAGCACGACAAGCACCGCAGCGGCGGCGGCCAGAATCCAGATCAACAGCTCATTCATGGTGGGAGGCTCCGGCGGACGGAGCGGTCAGCAGGCCCATGGGCGGGTTCCAACTTGGCAGCTTAACGAAGGGCGGTGACCGTCACCTTCGTCATTGAGGGATCCCGGCAGTTTTGCTCGCCGGGTTGAGCGGGGCCTGCAGCTCGAAGGCCACGCGCGCCCAGCGGCCGCGGCCGTCCAGGGCGGTCAGTGCGTGGCGGCCGGGCTGGCGCAGCGTGAGCGTCTGGGCGTGTTCGGCGGCCTCGCTGCTGGCGACGAGCTGCCCGTCCAGCAGCCAGCTCAGGCCCTGCTGCGCGCCCAGCGCCTGCAGCCGCAGCGTGACCTCGGGCCGCCCGGGCGTGGGCCGCAGCACGGTGCCGGGCTCCAGGCCCACGATGCGCAGCGCCTGCGCGCTGGGCGTGCGCGCCGCGCAGCCGGGCGCCCAGGGCAGGCGCTCGGCGGGGTGCAGCTGGGCGGCGTCCAGGAAGGGCAGCAGCAGCGTGGGCCAGCGCACCGCGTCCACGCGCTCGGCGGCGGGCGCGCAGTCGGGCCGCACGCGCTGGCCGGCCTGCGTCCACACCGCCTGCACCAGGCCGCCGGGTGTCAGACGGTCGGGCAAGGTCGGCGGCACGGCGCCGTCCAGTGTCCAGGCGGTACGCTGCTGCAGGCAGTGGCCGGGCGCGGTGGCGGCCAGCGCCGTGCCGAGCGGCCAGCAGATGGGCACGGCGCGAACGCTGTCGGGCTGGCGGCGCGGGGCCAGTTGTTGCCGGTCCGGGCCGGCGGGGCCGAGTGCGGCGGCGATGTCGCGCAGCAGCGGCGCGGCGGTGTTGGCCCCGAAGTGGCCGGGGTTGGGCGTGCCGTCGGGTCGGCCCACCCACACGCCCAGCGTGTAGCGGTCCGTCACGCCCAGCGCCCAGGCGTCGCGGAAGCCGAAGCTGGTGCCTGTCTTCCAGGCCACCCGCTGGGCGCTCTCGCGGAATGGGTTGCCGGGGCGGCCGCCACTCTCCAGGATCTCGCGCACGATAAAGGCGGCGCCGCTGCTCATCAGCGGCGTGTCCTGCACGGGTTCGGCTCGCAGCAGGCGCGGCTTGCCGGCCAGGCCGTCGCGGGCCAGCGCGGCGTAGGCGCCGACCAGTTCTTCCAGCGAGGTGCTGCCGCCGCCCAGAATGAGGCTGAGGTTGGGCGCGGCGTTGGCCGGCATGCGCAGCCGCAGGCCGGCGTGGCGCAGCCGGCCGGCGAAGCGCTCGGGCCCGAGCTGGGCCAGCAGGTCCACGGCCGGCACGTTCAGCGAGCGCGCCAAGGCCTCGGCAACGCTGACGGGGCCGGAGAAGTCGGCCTGGAAGTTGCCCGGGGCGTAGCCGCCGAAGTTCTGCGGTGCGTCGACGAGCAGGCTCTCGGAGTGGACGAGGCCGTCGTCCAGCGCCATCGCGTACAGGAAGGGCTTGAGCGTGGAGCCCGGCGAGCGCAGCGCACGCACCATGTCCACATGGGCGCCGCGTCGGTCGTCGCCGAAGTCGGCCGAGCCCACGTAGCCGCGCACCTCCATCGTGCGGTTGTCCACCACCAGCGCGGCCAGGGAGTTGGCCTCGGGCAGCGTGGGCAGGCGGTCGACCAGCAGCTGCTCCAGCCTGGCCTGCAGGCCGGCGTCCAGCGTGGTGTGGATGACGGCCACGGCCGCGCCCTCGCGGCGCGCCTGCTGGCGCAGCCGCTCGGCCGCCAGCGGCGCCAGCCAGCGGGCGCGCAGCGGCGGCGCGAACACGCGCTCCAGCTTGGCGTCGGCCACGTCCGCTGCGGCCCACACGCCGAGCGTCTGCATGCGCGTCAGCACTTTGTCGCGCGCGGCCTGCGCGGCGGCCACAGCACGGTCAGGCCGCAGCCGTGTTGGCGACTGCGGCAGCGCCACCAGCAGCGCGGCCTCGGCCTGCGAGAGTTCGGCCGCGCCCTTGCCCAGATAGGCGCGCGCGGCCGTCTCCACGCCCTGCAGCGGCCCGCCCATGGGCGCGAGGTTGAGGTAGAGCGCCAGGATCTCGGTCTTGCTGTGGTGCAGCTCCAGCTGCAGCGCGCGTGCGATCTGGCGCGCCTTGGCGCCCAGGCTGCGGCCGGCGGCGCGCTCGTCGACGAGGCGGGCCACCTGCATGGTCAGCGTGGAGCCGCCCGACACGATGCGCCCATGCCGCGCCCACTGCCAGGCGGCGCGGGCCAATGCGGCGGGATTGATGCCGGGGTGCCAGTGGAACCAGCGGTCCTCGTAGTGCAGCAGCGCCTGCAGGTACAGCGGTGAGACGGCGTCGGGCGTGGTGGGGTGGCGCTGCGCGCCGTCGTCACTGGCCCAGCTGCGCAGCGGCGTGCCGTCGGCGGCCAGCACGGTCAGCGTGGAGGTGTCGGCGGTGGGCTGGGGCAGCGGACAGGCGATGTCCAGCGCCAGCACGGCCGCCAGCACGGCGGCCAGGGCCAGCTCGGCGCGGCGCAGGCTGCTGCGGGCCACAGCAGGCGCTCAGCGCGGGCTGGACGCCGCCCGTGCCGCGCGCAGCGCCTGCAACTCGGCCTTCAGCCACGGCGCGCTGTCCACCGGCACCTGGCCGGCGCAGCGCACGCGGTAGGGCTGGCCGCTCATGCTGCTGCTGGCCGCGCCGCGCTCGATGAACTGCTCGGCGCTCGCGACGAGGCCGCGGCCGGCCATCACGTCCAGCTTCTTCAGCAGATGCGCGCGGGCCTCGGCGCCGGCATGCCAGCTGCCATTGCGGTTGAACTCGCAGCCCGAAGCCTGCAGCCGCGCCAGCAAGGCTTCGATCTCCGCACGGGCGGCTGCGGGCAGCGGAGCGGCGCTGGCAGCCTGCAGCAGCAGGGCCAGGGGCAGTGCGAGAAGGAGTGGGTGGGGGCGGCGCATGGGGCGATTCTCGGCGCGGCTGTGTTGGGCGGCCGACTGTGGCAATGGATGCTTTGGCGGGCGTTGGTGTTGGCTCGCTGCATTGCCGGGATGCGCGCCCGGCAGCGCGGTAACTTTCTTCTGCGGGGCCAGAAGAAAGTCACCAAAGAAGAGGCCCTGAACCGCACACGACCTTCACGGCGCCATCCATGGCGCGCGGAAACCTTCAGTCGTATGGCGCATCGACGCGACCCGCTTCGCTCTCGCGGCTGTCCCTGTGACGAGCCCCATGCATCGCCCCTCCACGCCGCTTAACGCCGGCTGCACGCCGGGCTCACCAGGGTGATGAAGTCAGCGTCGCTCGGGCGACGCGGGTGCGTTCGAGACCTCCGGTGCCGCATGGCGGGATCGTTGGGGTCTATTCACCTCTTGAAAGAAGGCGATCACATTTGGCTCGACATGCCTTGTCGACCTCGTCGGCTAGGTCTTGCACGAACTGTCGCCATTGGCGGGCGTGTGGTTTCTTAAGCGTGCTGGGAACTGAGCCTGAGTGCACGATCTGACCGCGAAGCTTTACGAGCTGGACGATCGCATCGGCAACCGTTGTCGCGGATCCTGCGAGGTGCTCGGGGATGATCGTTGCGGGTAACGATCCGAAAACATCCTGCACTCCAGCTAGCCTAAGCAGGGCTGCACTTTGCTTAGGGTGAGTCTATGCAACATGAAGTTACTTCAAGATTGGGGTGAACGCGATGCGCCGTAGGGATCACCTTGTTCGCTACTCGTAGGTTGGGGTGAACAAGGTGAACCCCAACGTTCCCGAAGCACGAACGCTGGGGTTCGCAAGGCTCACCCCAGCCTACGCAAACGTCGCGCCGCCCGAGCGGCGCTGACTTCAGCATCCTGGTGAGCCCGGCGTGCAGCCGGCATCAAGCGGCCTGAAGGGCCGATGAGTAGCGCTCGTCACAGGGACAGCCGCGAGAGCGCAGCGGGTCGCGTCGGGGCGCCCACCGACCGAGCGTTTTAGCGCGCTGCTGCTGGCGCCGTGATGCTCGTGTGCGGTTCAGGGCCTCTTCTTTGGTGACTTTCTTCTGGCCCCGCAGAAGAAAGTTACCGCGCCGCCGGGCGCGCATCCCGGCAATGCAGCGAGCAGGCACGCTCTCCGCAAAAACAGCCCAACCAACTCGGCGTGGAACCGATCAATACAAATCCCGCGCCGCCAGCCTCACCTCATGCAGCAACTGCCGCGCCCCCGGCGACATCAGGTGGCCCTCCCGCGTGATGATGCCGAACGCATCCATGTGGCACGGCAATTCAATCGGCAGGATGGCCAGCACATTCAGCGACGCGTAGTAGCGCGCCACTTCCACGGGCATCACGTGCAGCGAGTCGGTCTGCTGCAGCAGGGCCGTGATGAGCAGCAGCGCCGTGGTGTCCACGCAGTTGGTGGGCGGCTCCAGCGCGGCGCGCCGGAACATCAGCTCCCAGCGGTGGCGCAGCACGCTGCCGGGCGGCGGCAGGATCCAGGGCTGGTCGGCCAGGTCGGCGAGCTTGAGGTTGTCGCTCTTGAGCAGCGGGTGGCCCACGCGGGCCACGGCGCAGGCGGGCTCCACGGTGAGTTCTTCGTAGTGCAGGCCGGCGGCGCTGTCGTCCTCGAGGATGCGGCCGATCATGAAGTCCAGCGAACCGCGCTGCAGCATGCCCAGCAGCTGCTTGCTGCTCTCCATGTGCACGCCAATGCGCAGCCGTGGCGCCTGCAGCTTGATGCGCGCGATGGCCCGCGGCAGCAGGCCCATGGCGGGCGTCATGATGACACCCACCTCCACCTGGCCCGACAGGCCGTGCTTGAGCGCGACGATGTCGTCGTGCGCGGCGGACAGGCTGGTCAGCGCCATGCGGGCGTGGCGGATCATGGTCTCGCCGTAGAGCGTGGGCTCCATGCCGCGCGGGTGGCGGTCAAAGAGCTTCACGTCCAGCATGTCCTCCAGGTCTTTGAGCTGCTTGGACGCGGCGGGCTGCGTCATGCACAGCACCTCGGCGGCGCGGTGGATGTTTCGTTCGTCGTCCAGCGCGATGAGCAGCAGCAGCTGACGCGTCTTGAGCCGCGCGCGCAGGAACCAGTTGGGGTTGGGGCTGGCGTCGGTCAGTGACGCGCCGGCCTCGTCATCGTCGTCTTCACGGGCCATGGGGGTCTTCTGGGTCAGGCGAGGTTCACGCGGCCATCGTTGGCCAGGACGCTGTTGATGTCGTCGCCGGTCTCGTCCAGCTGCACCAGCGTCGCCTGGCGGGCGCCCAGTGGGTCGCGGGCCTGCAGCGCGGTCAGGATGGCCTTGTGGCGCGGCAGCGAGAGCTCGTGCGTGTTGGGCAGCTGGCTGGAGAGGATGATGGACTCGCGCAGCGCCAGCGACAGCATGTTGCCGATGTAGGCCAGCAGGTCGTTGCCGGTGGCCTCGGCAATGCGGCGGTGGAAGGCCAGGTCGGGCTCCAGCAGCTCGGCCGTGGTCTTGGCTGCGGCCATGCCTTCGTAGGCGGTGGCGATGCCGGCCAGCTGCTCGTCGGTCGCGGCCTTGGCGGCCAGCGCGGCGGCAGCGGGTTCGAAGATCTGGCGCACTTCCAGCAGCGTCTGCACGAAGTCGCGCTGGGGCTGTGCCTGGATGAGCCAGTACAGCACGTCGGGATCCAGCAGGTGCCACTCGTTGCGCGGCCGCACGATGGCGCCGGCGCGCTGGCGTGAAACCACCAGCCCCTTGGCGACGAGCACGCGAACCGCTTCGCGCAGCACGGGGCGGCTGATCTCGTAGCGCTCCAGCAGCTGGGCCTCGGGCGGCAGCTTGTCGCCGGGCTGCAGCTGGCCGCCGACGATGGCCAGGCCCAGCTCGCTGACGATGCGGCCGTGCTGGCTCTTGCCCTCGGCCGGGGCGCTGTAGGTGGAATGGTCCGCGCGGGTCTTCATCAACGGCAGGCTACCGAACAAAGACCGCATTATCGAAAGCGTGCGACGAAGCCGCCCTTGGGGGCCAGCGTCAGCGTGGCGGCCGGCGCGGCGACCTTGCCTTCGGCGAACTCGCGCGGGCCGGCGCCGTCGGTGATGAGCTGGCCTTCGCGTTGGCCGAGCCAGGCCAGGTCCAGCGTCAGCTCGCGCGGCGTGTCGTCGGCGTTGAAGCCGGCCACGAACCACTGCGTGCCGGCGCGGCGCGCGATTGCGACCCACCGGCCGGGCTCGCCGCCCAGGAAGCGCACCTCGTCCCAGGCGCGCGGCAGCTCGCGCATGAACGTCTTCACGTAGGCCGGCACGGTGGCCATGCCTTCGGGTGTCTCGGCGTAGTGCTGGATGCCGGACAGGAACAGCACGCTCTGCGCCAGCTCGAAGCCGTTGCGCGTGGCGCGCTTGATGTTCGGGATCTCGTGGAACACGACGGGCGTGAAGTCCATGGGGTCGAACAGGTTGCGCGTGAACGGCAGCATGGCGGCGTGGCCGGACACCTTGTCCTGGTCCTTCTGCTCGAAGGTGGCGAACTCGAAGCCCTTGACCGCCTCCACCGTCATCAGCTGCGGGTAGGTTCGGCTCCAGCCTCGCGGCAGCGTGGCGCCGTGGAAGTTCAACAGCAGGCCGGCGGCGGCCGTTTCCTTCAGGATGTCCACGTAGTAGGCGATGGACGAGGCGCCGTCGCCGCCGAAGAAGTCCACCTTCAGGCCCTGGATGCCGATGGCCCTCACGCGGGCGAATTCCTTGGCACGCGCGGCCTTCGTCAACAGCGCGTTCTTGGGGCTGTACTCGGTGTCGTTCCAGGCGCCCGAGGAGTTGTACCAGGCGAGAAGGCCGACGTTCTTGGTCTTGGCGTAATCGGCCAGCTCCTTCATCTTGGCGTCGCCGATCTTGCGGTCCCAGTCGGCGTCCACCAGCGTGTAGTTCCAGCCCATGTCGGCGGCGTAGTCGATGAAGCGCTTTTGCACGTCGAAGACGGTGGCGTCGTCCTTCAGGATCGCCCAGCTCCACGACGCGTGGCCGGGCTGCAGCTTGGTCTTGTCGAACGCGATGGCGGGCGCGGCGAGGTCGGTGCCCAGCGTGGACTCCATGACCGTCTTCAGCGGGCCGATGGCGAGCACGCGCCACGGCGTGGTCAGCGGTCCGTTCACGTCGGCCAGCAGGTGGCCGCCCGTGTTGACCTCGCTGGCCTCGGGCAAGCCGATGCGGTAGGTGCCGCCGGTCGAATCACTCGCCAGGCGCGAGGCGTGAAAGCGGCCGTCCATGCCGGCCTCGGTCAGCGCGACCCAGTTGGCGCCGGCGCGGAACAGTGCAGGGAAGACCCAGCCGGCGTGACTCGGCGCCTTCGTGCCGACGGCGATGTCGGCCTGGTAATGCTCCTCGTAAGACGGGTTGGTGCGCTTCCAGCCGGTCTTGGCGACGGACATGGGCTGTAGCCAGGCGCGCGCGTCTGCGGGGAAGGCGAAGCTGGTCAGCTCGTCCTTGAAGGTCTTTCGGTCCGGGCCGTCCACGGTGTAGCGCAGCGCCAGGCCGTCGTTGGCGGCGCGCAGCTGCAGCACGAACTGCCGGCCCTGGGCATTGGCGAGCAGGAAGCTCTGCTCGTTGGCAAGGGTGTCGACGCGACTTTTCTTGCCGGCGGCCAGTGTGTACTGCTCGCGGTGGGCCTTGACGGGCGAGGTGGTGACGAGCTTCAGGCCGTTCGCGAAGTCGCCCTGCTCCAGCACCAGGCCCAGGCGCGAGGCCAGCAGCACCGGCTGGCCGGCGCGCTGTACGGTGTAGACCAGCTGCTGCTGGTCGTTGATCGACACGTCGACCTGCAACTGGCCGTCGGGGCTGCTCAGGGCCTGGGCAAGGGCGGGAACAGCGAACAACAGCGAAGCGAGTGTGAGGCGCATGGTCGCGATCTCCGTGAAATCAGAGTGAACAGGGGCCGTCGGCCACGGGCGTGCCGAAGTCGGGGAAGCCGTCTGCGCGCCAGCCAAAGGCCTGCACGCGGGTGTGGCGGTTGGGGTCGTTCAGCGGGTCGCCGACGATGTCGCGGTAGTTGCGGGCGTGATAGACCAGCAGGTCGGTTTGGCCGTCCGGCGTCGTCGTGAAGCTGTTGTGGCCGGGGCCGAACTGGCTGACGGACTCGTCCGTCGTGAACACCGGTGTGGGCGACTTGTGCCAGCTCGTCGGGTCCAGCAGGTCGGCGCGCTCATCGGCCCACAGCAGGCCCATGCAGTAGTTCGCGTCGGTGGCGGCGGCCGAGTAGGCGATGAAGACGCGGCCATTGCGCTTCAGCAGCGCCGGGCCCTCGTTGACGCAGAAGCCGATGCGCTCCCAAGCCAGCTCGGGCCGCGTGATGACGACGGGCTCGGTCTTGAGCGTCCACGGGTTAGCCATCTCAGCGATGTAGAGGTTGCTCTCCGTGGGCGGGCTCTTCTGCGCCCAGCACAGGAAGCGCTTGCCGCCGTGCTCGAAGGGTGTCGCGTCCAGCGAGAAGCCTTCCTCGGGCGTGGTGATCTGGCCGCGCTCGATCCACTCGCTGGTCAGCGGGTTGTCGCCCAGGCACTCCAGCACGTACATGCGCAGCTTCCAGATGTCGCCCCGCTCGCTGGCCGCGAAGTAGACGAACCATCGGCCGTCAATGCGGTGCAGCTCCGGCGCCCAAACGTGGAAGCTCATGGGGCCGCTGTCGTGCTTGTGCCAGATGGTCTTGGGCGTGGCGGACGAGAGGCCGGCAATGCTGTCGGCCGCGCGGATCTCAATGGCGTCGTAGCTGGGCACCGACGCGGTGAACCAGTAGCGGCCGTCGACAAGTGTGATCTGCGGGTCGGCGCGCTGTTCGATGAGGGGGTTCTGCCAAGCGTTCATGCGCGGACGGCTTTCGTGACGATGACGTTCCAGGAGGCCGGCTTGAGCTTTACGCTCAGTTGCCCGTCGAGCAGGGCGATGTCATCCAGGGGAACGGGGACGACGCGGTCGGGCGCGTCGGCGGTGTTGGTGGCGTTCAGGTCGGCGCTGTGCAGCTGCTCGGCACTGACCAGCTGGCGCTCTTGCCCCAAGCCGCGCAGCGTGATGGACAGGTCCATCTCATCGGTCAGGTGGCGGTTCAGCAGGAAGATGGCCGTCTGGCCCGTGGCGGCGTCGTCCACGACGCTGGCGCACAGGTAGGGCAGCTCGCCGTGCTTGGCGTTCGCGTAGCCGGGCGAGCGGATGACCGGCCGCAGCACATCGCCCCGCGCCCAGCGCGCGGCCTGCGCGAACGGGTGGAAGATGGTCTGGCGCCAGGCCGGGCCGCCGGGCTCGGTCATGATGGGCGCGATGACATTGCACAGTTGCGCCATGCAGGCCACCTTGAGCCGGTCCGCATGGTTCATGAACATGGTCAGCATGCCGCCGATGAGCAGCGCGTCCTCGGCCGTGTAGACCTCCTCCAGCAGCCGCGGCGCCTCGGGCCAGCCGGCCTGCTTGAGGTGCTCGCCGTGGCGGGCCCGGTACCAGACGTTCCACTCGTCGAAGCTCAGCATCAGCCGCTTGGACGAGCGCTTGCGCGTGGCCACGGCGTCGGCGATGGCCACGGTGTCTTCGATGTAGCGCGCGTTGGTCTCGATCTGCGCGAAGAAGGCTTCGCTGCTGGTGTCGCCCGGCTGGGCCGGCGGCGGCTTCACGAAGTAGCTGTGCAGCGACAGGTAGTCCACGAACTCGAAGCAGTGCTCCAGCACGCGGTCTTCCCAGACGCCGTAGCTCGGCATGTCGTAGGCCGACGAGCCGCAGGCAGCCAGCTCGATGGTCGGGTCCACCCAGCGCATCAGCTTGGCGGTCTCTTTGGCGATGCGGCCGTACTCGTCCGGCGTCTTCTGGCAGATCTGCCAGGGGCCGTCCATCTCGTTGCCCAGGCACCAGAACTTCACACCCAGCGGCGCCTCCACGCCGTGGCTGCGGCGCAGGTCCGACAGCGCCGTGCCGCCGGGGTGGTTGCAGTACTCGAGGTAATGGCGCGCTTCGTCCGGCCCGCGCGTGCCGAGATTGACGCCGAACATCGGCTCGATGCCGACCTTGCGGCACCAGGCCATGAACTCATGCGTGCCGACCTGGTTGGTTTCGGTGGAGAACCAGGCGAGGTCGAGGCGCCGCGGGCGTTGGTCCTTCGGGCCGACGCCGTCTTCCCAGTTGTAGCCCGACATGAAGTTGCCGCCGGGGTAGCGCACGATCGTCGCGCCCAGCTCCTTCGTCAGCGCGGCCACGTCGTTGCGGAAGCCGTGCTCGTCCGCCGTGGGATGCGTCGGCTCATGGATGCCGTTGTAAACACAGCGGCCCAGGTGCTCGACGAACACGCCGAACAGGCGGCGGTCCAGCGGCGCGAGGTCGAAATCACGGTCGACGGTGAGGGAGGCTTGGAACATGTCAGTGGTCACCTGTAGGGCGGGTCGTGACCCGCCGGCATGGTGGGATCGGGGCCACCAGACGGCGGGTCATGCCCCGGTCTACGCGGCTTTGTTGGCGTTCCATGTCAGCGGCGAGCCTTTTGCAACGCCTTGTTGACACGCTTTTCGACGCTGGCCTGCACCTCGGCCACGGGCTTGCCCGACAGCAGCAGGTTGGCTACGTCCTCGCCGATCAGCAGTTCGATGTTGCGTTGCGTGGGCACGTTGCCCGGCATGGACGCGCCGGTGGTGGTGATCTCGGCCAGCGCCGCCCGCTGCGGCAGCGCGCGGAAGGCTTCGCTCTGTGCCACGGTCTGGCTGACCGGCAGGTGGCCGGTGCGCGACCACTCGGCGGTGCGGTCCCAGACGAACTTCAGGAAGGTCAGCGCGGCCTCGTGGCTCTTCGCGTCGGTCGTGCCGCCCTTGAACAGCGCCCACGAGTGGCCGTCGGCAAACACCGCCGGGCGCTCGTACAACTGCGCGAATGGCCGCACCGCATAGCCGCCCTTCAACGGCGAGTCCGGCTTCTGCGATTCGCGCAGGAACTGGTCGATGGTCCAGGTGCCCACGACGACGACGCCGGCCTGGCCGTTCAGGAAGGCCTGGTTGGCGGCCGCGTAGTCGAGGTTGGGCCGCACGTGGCCTTCCTGGTAGAGCGTCTGCATCAGCGACAGCGCGTTCGTCACGGCGGGCTGCTGCATGGTGATGCGCTTGCCATCAGCCGAGAACAGCGGGGCGCCCTGCTGCGCGATCAGCGTCTGGAACGTGCGGTTGTTGGCGGCGGTCTCGTTGGCCACGGCCCAGGCGAAGAAGGGCTTGCCCGTCTTCTGCTTGAACTGGCGCGCCTGCGCGAGCAGCTCTTCTGGCGAGCGCGGCAGCACCGGCTGGCCGTCGGCGCCCAGCAGGCCGGCCTGCTTCATCAGCGTGGTGTTGATGTGCCACAGCCAGGCCCAGGTGTCGAAGGGCAGCGCATAGGTCTGGCCGTTGAACGTGGTGCCCTTGCGGGCATGTTCGGTGAAGTCGTCCACCGGCACACCCACGCGGGCGAGGTCGGCATCCAGCGGCAGCACCAGCTTGCGCCGCACATAGTCGCCCAAAGCGGATTCGTGCATGACGGCGACCGTCGGGATGTCCTTGGACACCAGGCGAGCGGTGAGCTGGTCGTAGTACGGGCCCCATTCGCCGATCTGCGTCTTCACGACGATGTCGGGGTGCGTGGCGTTGAACTCGTTGACCAGCGCGGTGACGATGCCGCATTCGCCCACGCCTTCAGACGCGCGCGCGACCTGGCCGAACTGCGACTCGCAGCTGCCGAAGAAGCGCATCAGCGTGATCTCGGTCTTGGCCGGGTCCTTGGCGCCCTGGCTGCAGGCCGTGAGCAGCGCGGCGGAAAGACAAATCAACAGGCGCTTCATCCTAGATCCGGTAGTTGGGCGCGCCTGAGGGCCAGGCGAGGCGGGCTGTTGGCAAGGCGCGCCGACGCAGTGGGCTCCTGCCCACAAGGAGAAGCAACGCAGCCAGCGGCCCGAAGCGACGGGCCAGCAGGCGTGCAGCGTTGGTCATCGCGGTGGTGACGTGGGCGGCGGCGCAAAGGTGTTGAGGTCACAAGACTTCCGATCAGTGGCGAGCGGTCAACTGCCGGATCTAGGATCACGACTTGCCCGTCCCGGCGACCGCCGTCACGAGGTGGCGTTGGAAGAAGAGGTACAGCATCAGCGCGGGCACACCGGCGAACACGGCCTGGGCCATCAGGAAGCCCAGCCCTTCCGACTGCGCGAAGTTCGTCTGTGTGGACGCCAGGCCGCGGGTCAGCGTGTACATGTCGGGCTGCGTCGCGATGACGAGCGGCCACAGGTAGTCGTTCCAGCAGGCAAGGAAGGTGAAGATGCCGAGCGTGGCCTGGGCGGGCAGAGTCAGCGGCAGGATGATGGTCAGGAAGGTCTTGAAGCGCGACGCGTTGTCCAGCATCGCGGCCTCTTCCAGCTCGGCGGGGATGGCCTTGAAGTACTGCGTCATCAGGTACACGCCGAACGGCGCGGCCAGGCCTGGGAGTGCCAGGCCGGCGATGGTGTTCTGCAGGTTCCAGTCCGAGAACAGCCGGTGCAGCGGGATGAAGACCGACTGCGCCGGCACGGCCAGGCCGAACATGACGAGGGCGAACAGCAGCTTGCGGCCGGGGAACTCGCAGCGCGCGAAGCCGTAACCGGCCAGCGACGACAGCACCAGCACGCCCACTGTCTGCAGCAGCGCCACGAGCGCGCTGTTGCCCAGCCAGCGAAACACCTGCGAGGTCTGCAGGATGTCCAGGTAGTTGACCAGCGTGTAGGGTGGCGCCAGGAACACGTCGGTGTGGCGCAGCAGGAATTCATTGGGCTTGAAGGACAGCGCCAGCACCCACAGCAGCGGGGCCATCCAGACCAGCGCGAGCAGCGTCAGCGCGGCCATGACGATGCGGTCGAACCAACCGCGTCTGAGCAAGGGGTTCATGTCAGTTTTCCATTCCGCATTCGGGCCGAGCGCCGGGCCGCTCCCAAGCCGGCCCGCTTGGGCGATGTGCTCGCGGCTCGATGCCGCGGGCATCGCCGTCCCTGCGGGGGACCGGCCAACGTACTCGTTGGACGAGGGGCTTCATCTTTTGTCTCGTTCGAGCCAGAGCTGGGCGGAGACGCCGACCAGCATGATGGCCAGCAGGATCTGCGAGGCCGCCGTCGCGTAGCCTAGCGAGAGCTGCATGAAGGCCTGCTCGTAGGTGAACTGCACGATGGACCGCGTGGTGTTGTTGGGCCCGCCGTTGGTCATCAGCATGATCTGCGGGAAGACCTGGAACTGGCGAATCACCTCGATCAGCGCGACCAGCACGATGGCGCGCTTGAGGCTGGGCAGCGTGATGTGTGTCAGCACGCGCCAGCGCGGCGTGTTGTCCAGCGCGGCGGCTTCGTAGATGTCGCCAGGGATCTGCTGCAGCGCCGACAGGAACATGATCATCGGCAGGCCGATGATCCACCAGACGGTGACGAGGGCGATGGTCAGCAGCGCCAGGTTGTCGCTGGTCAGCAGTGGCAGCTCGGGGATGCCTAAAGCGGTGAACATCTGCGCAATCAGGCCGCGCTCGGGCATGAGGGCCAACTTCCAGACCAACGTGATCAGCGTGACCGAGAAGACCGATGCGCAGAAGAAGGTGGCGCGCAGGAAGGTGGCGAGCTTGCCGGGGCGGTTGAGTGCCAGCGCCAGCATCAGCGACAGGATGACGAAGATGGGCGTGCTGATGGCGACGAAGCGCAGCGTGTTCCAAACGACCTGGCGGAAGACCTCGTCCTGCCAGAGCTCGGCGTAGTTGGCCAGGCCCACCCAGAAGCTGTCGTCGGACAGCAGATCGTGGTCGTGGAAGCTGATCCACACGCCCTTGGCGAGCGGCCACAGCAGCATCAGCGCGTACATCGCCACGAAGGGCAGTACGAAGAGGGCGTAGGCGGGGCGGCTGGCGCGCAGGCCGACGGTGGGGGCGGCGCTCATTGGGTTGGCTCCGGCTGGTTCGGCTTGATGGCTAGGCCCATGCCGGGAGTCCCGCCCGGCGGCGGGGTAACTTTCTTCTGCGGGGCCAGAAGAAAGTCACCAAAGAAGAGGCCCTGAACCGCACACCAGCACCAATTGCACGAGCTGCGCCGTGCAACAGCCAGCGGGAGCTGGCGCAGATGCGAGCCGCTGCGCTCTCGCCTACCACTTGTGACGAGCGCCATCCATCGTTCCTTCAAACCGGTTAACGCCGGCTGCACGCCGGGCTCATCCGTTGAATGCAACGCCGCTCGGGTGGCGTGATCGCTACGCGTTTTCGTATCGAGGCTACGGCGCAGCCGAGCCGTTGGGCTTCGCTGAGTCCCCCCTTCTAAACCGCCGAGAAGCGCAGAAGCCCAGGGCGCGCGCGAAGCGCGCTTCAAGCACTGACTCCGCACAGTTGTTTGACCGGAGCGTAGCGGAGGGAGTTCTGTGCGGGCCCAGGGCTTCGAGCATCGCAGGGCAGCCCGAAGGGCCGGTTTTGCAGGGGCGCTTTCTTTGCTTACTTTCTTGTGCGCACAAGAAAGTGAGTCGGCCGCCGGGACGAAATCCCGGCTGGGCCTTCGCGGCAAGCCGTGCCTCACGACAAAGCCTCCCGCGCATGATGCGCACGCCCCTCCGCATCGAACAGATGCGCCTCAGCGACATCCACCGACACGGCGACATACGACCCCAGCTTGGGCGACATGCCGGCCGGTACCGTGACGATCAACGGCGAATCGCCCTCCAGCTTCAGGTGCGCCAGCGTGCGCTCGCCGAGGAACTCCACCAGTTCCACGCGGCCGCGCAGCGGGCCGGCTTCAGCCACCTTCAGGTTCTCGGGCCGCACGCCCAGCATCAGGCCCTGCGCGGGCAGGCCCGCCACCGGCACGCGGGTCGTGATGCTCAAGCCACCCGGCACCGTCACGACCGCACGCCCATCGACATCCGTCCCGCGCTCCACCGGCACAAAGCCCATGCCCGGCGTGCCGATGAAGCTCGCGACGAACTTGGTCGCCGGCCGGCGGTACAGCTCGGCCGGCGTGGCCACCTGCTCGATGGCGCCACCCTTCATGACGACGATGCGCGTTGCCAGCGTCATCGCCTCGATCTGGTCGTGCGTGACGAACACCATGGTCGCGCCCAGGCGCTGGTGCAGCTGCGCCAGCTCCAGCCGCGTGCGGCCGCGCAGCGCTGCGTCGAGGTTGGACAGTGGCTCGTCGAACAGGAAGATGCCCGGCTCCTTGACCACTGCACGGCCGATGGCCACGCGCTGGCGCTGGCCGCCCGACAACTGGCCCGGCTTGCGGTCCAGCAGCGCGCTGAGCTCCAGCATGCGGGCCGATTCCTGGATGCGCTTGTCGATCTCCGCGGCCGGCACGCCGAGGTTCTTCAGCCCAAAGGCGAGGTTGTCGCGCACCGTCATGTGCGGGTACAGCGCGTAGTGCTGGAACACCATGGCCAGGTTGCGCTGGCCGGGCGGCGCCACGGTGACGTCGCGGTCGCCAAGCAGGATGCGTCCGCCCGTCACTTCCTCCAGCCCCGCGATCATGCGCAGCAGGCTGGTCTTGCCGCAGCCCGAGGGCCCGAGGAAGACGACGAATTCGCCGGGCGCCACGTCCAGCGACAGGTTCTCGATGACCTGCACCGCGCCATAGCGCTTGCAGATGTTCTCCAGCTTCAGGCCTGCCACGGCAGTCTCCGGTTCATTCTTCTTGGATCACGGGCCAGCCGTCTGCGGACCAGCTCAGTTGCGCGATGCGCAGATGCGGCTTGCCGCCGCGTTCGGTGTCGTAGGCGTGGTGCACGATCACGTCACCGACGACGTCCTGGTGCCCCGGCCCCTTCCAGCGCGTGCCGGTGGCGGCCAGCAGCTTCGTGCCGCCACCGTCCATCAAGTCGCGGCCTTCGCGGTCCAGGTAAGGCCCGGTCACGGCGCGGGCGCGGCCCACGCGGACGTTGTAGGTGCTGTCGGCGCCCTTGCAGCACAGGTCGTAGGACGCGAACAGGTAGACCCAGTCGCCACGCCGCACGATCGTCGGCGCTTCGATGGCCGGGCTGCGCGCGATGAAGCGCGTGCTGCCGATGGGCTTGAGCGTCACCGCGTCCAGCGGCGTCAGCCGCAGCCCGCCCCAGAAGGAGCCGTAGCTCAGCCACAGCGTGCCGTCGCGGTCGGCGAAGAGGTCGGGGTCGATCGCGTTGAAGTTGTCGCTGGCCACGCTCTGCACGACCAGGCCGTCATCGCGCCAGTCGTTGCCGTCCGGCCGGTCGCTGCTGGCCAGGCCGATGGCCGAGCGGTTCTTGCCGAAGGTGGAGATGGAGTACAGCAGCCAGGTGCGGCCCTGGTGCTGGAACACCTTGGGTGCCCAGACGTCCAGCCCCTTGTGCTCGGGCACGGCCTGCGCCCACCAGGCGGGAGCCTGCTCGAACACCGGCGCCAGTCGCTGCCAGGTCTTGCCCTGGTCGCTGGAGGCCAGGCGCTGCAGGCCCTTGCCGGTCGTGAAGACGAACCAGCGGTCGGGCTGGATCAGCAGCGTCGGGTCGTGCGCGCCGGGCTCGGGCTGCGGCGGCTCGACGGCGTCGACACGCGTGCCCAGACACAGCGCCAGTGTCGCCACCAGCGCCCACAGCGCGCGCATTACTTGCCCCAGCGAAGCACGAGGGGGTCGAGGCGCTTGGCTGCGTCCAGCAGGCCGGCGCGCGTCTCGGGGCTCATCTCGGGGAAGGGGTGGCGCGGCGCGTCGCTCTGGATGATGCCGCCGGCCTTCATCAGCGCCTTGGCGGTCAGGATGCCGCCCTGGCGGTTCTCGTAGTTGATCAGCGGCAGCCAGCGGCCGTACTCGACGACGGCGGTCTCGCGGTCCCCGGCGTGGAATGCATCGAAGATCTTGCGGATGCCGTCGGGGAAGGCGCCACCCGTCATCGCGCCGGTGGCACCGGCGTCGAGGTCGGCCAGCAGCGTGATGGCTTCCTCGCCATCCCAAGGGCCTTCGATGGCGGCACCGCCGACGCGGATCAGCTCGCGCATCTTGGCGGCGGCCTGCGGCATCTCCAGCTTGAAGTACTTCACGTTGGCGATGTTCTGCGCCATGCGCGCCAGCAGCGGCACCGACAGCGGCGTGCCGGCGACAGGGGCGTCCTGAATCATGATCGGGATCGCGATCGCGTCGGACAGGCGTTGGTAGAAGCCTTCGATCTGGCCTTCCGACACGCGGAACGTGGCGCCGTGGTACGGCGGCATGACCATGACCATCGCCGCGCCGAGCTGTTGCGCCAGTTGGCTGCGCTCGATGCAGATCTGCGTGGAGTAGTGCGTCGTCGTGACGATGACGGGCACGCGGCCGGCGACGTGTTCCAGGATGGCGCGCGTCAGCGTCTCGCGCTCGGCGTCCGACAGCACGAACTGCTCGGAGAAGTTCGCCAGGATGCACAGGCCCGTGGAGCCGGCGTCGATCATGAAGTCCACGCAGCGCAGCTGGCCGGGGAGGTCCAGCGTGCCGTCGGCGTTGAAGATGGTCGGCACGACGGGGAAGACGCCGCGATAGGGGCGGGAGGTGGAGGCGCTCATGTGCGGTCCCTTGTCTCTGGGGGAAGTTGGATCAAGCACCGGCGTGACGCGGCGCACGGCCGGCTGTCATCGTCGGCATGCCATCATTAAAGTATGACTATTTAAGCAAGATCATTGGGGTTAACCCGAAAATTGCCGGCTTTGCAAACAAAAAAGTATGACTAATAATTGAACCTGGATCCGGCAGTTGGGCACACCCGAGGGCGTGGCGAGGCGGGTCGCTGGCAAGGCGCGCCGACGCAGTGGGCTCGTGCCCACAAGGAGAAGCAACACAGCCAGCGGCTCGAAGCGCCACGCCCTCGGGTGTGAAGCGCTGATCGCTGACGTGGGGAACCCGGCGTCAGCGCCAACGTGTTGACCGGGCAGCACCTGCTGTCAATCGCAAGCGGTCAGCTGTCGGATCCAGGTTCAAACATTGCCTGGCCGGAGAGCCGGGGCCGCTGATCTTCCGGAGACATTCGATGAGTTCCCTCGCCCGTTTTCCCAGCCTGCAGGACCGGGCGGTCCTGATCACGGGCGGTGCCACCGGCATCGGCGAGACGCTGGTCGAGGCCTTCGCCGCGCAGGGCGCTCGGGTGGCCTTCATCGACCTGGCCGCCATTGAGGGCGAGGCCCTGGCGGCGCGGCTGGCCGGCAGCTCGCGCTACGCGCCGCAGTTCATGGCGGCGGACCTGTCCCAGGTTGATGCGCTGCGCGCCGCCATCGCTGCGCTGCGCGAGCGCACCGGCCCGTTCAGCGTGCTTTTGAACAACGCGGCCAACGACAAGCGCCATGCGGTCGAAGACACCACGCCCGAGTTCTGGGACGCGAGCACCGCCGTCAACCTCAAGCACCAGTTCTTCGCGGCCCAGGCCGTGCTGCCCGACATGAAGGCGCTGGGCGGCGGCAGCATCGTCAACTTCGGCAGCATCAGCTGGATGCTCAAGCAGGGCGGCATGCCCGCGTACACGGCCAGCAAGGCGGCCGCACAAGGTCTGACGCGCTGCCTGGCACGCGATTTCGGTCCGCACAACATCCGCGTCAACACGCTGGTGCCGGGCTGGGTGATGACGGAAAAGCAATTGAAGCTCTGGGTCACCGAAGAGACCAAGCAGGAAATCGCCAAGGGTCAGTGCATCAACGCACCGCTGATGCCGCAGCACATTGCGAGCATGGCCTTGTTCCTCGCTGCTGACGACAGCGCCATGTGCACCGCACAGGATTTCGTCGTGGACGGAGGTTGGGTATGAGCGCCGCGCAGGGCCGCCCCAAGCAAGCTCGCTCCCGCTTGGCGGGACAGGCCGCAGGCCGAAGGGTGCACCAATGACCGTGGAATGCCGCGAATACGGACGCCTGCCCGATGGCCGGGCGGTGCATGAATACACGCTGGAAAACGGCCTGGGCCTGAAGCTCACCGCCATCACGCTGGGCGGCATCGTCACCGGCCTGTGGACGCCCGACGCGCAGGGCACCGCAGCCAACGTCGTGCTGGGCTTCGACAACCTGGACGACTACGTCCACCGCAACCCGTCCTTCGGCATCATCGTCGGCCGCTACGGCAACCGCATCGCCGGGGCGAGCTTCGAGCTCGACGGTGAGACCCACGCGCTGGCCCGCAACGATGGCCCCAACTGCCTGCATGGCGGCACCGAGGGCTTCGGCCACCGGCTCTGGCAGGCCGAACCTGACCCGCCCCGCCCGGGCGAAGCAGCGGCGCTGCGCTTCAGCCTCACCAGTCCGCATGGCGACCAGGGCTTCCCCGGCGAGCTGCAGGTCCGCGTGCGCTATGCGCTGAGCGCCATCGACAACAGCTGGCGCGTCGACTACGAGGCCACGACCGACCGCGCCACCGTCGTCAACCTGACGCACCACGACTACTTCAACCTCGCCGGTCGCGGCAGCGTGCTGGGCCATCGCCTGACGATTCCCGCGTCGCGCTATAGCGAGGTGGATGCGCACCTGATCCCGCTGCAGCACGCCGCCGTGGACGGCACGCCGTTCGACTTCCGCACGGCGACCGTCATCGAGGCCCGCATACGCCAGGCCCACCCGCAGCTGCTGCGCGCCAAGGGCTATGACCACAACTGGCTGCTGGACGGCGCGCCCGACGCCGACGGCCTGCGCGCTGCCGCCACGTTGGAGGACCCCGCCACCGGCCGCCGCATGGACGTGCTGACCAGCGAGCCTGCGCTGCAGTTCTACTCCGGCAACTTCCTGGACGGCACGCTGGCCGGCCCGGGTGGCCACATCTACCGCCAGGGCGACGGCCTGTGCCTGGAGACCCAGCACAACCCCGACTCGCCGCACCACGAAGCCGGCGCCGACTGGCTCAGCACCGTGCTGCGGCCCGGCGAGGTGTTCCGCAGCACCACAATCCACCGCTTCACCTAGGAGCGCTGATGGACCTGCCCGCCCACCAACTGACGATGACCGTGCTGATGACGCCGGACACCGCCAACTTTTCCGGCAATGTGCATGGCGGCAACATCCTCAAGCTGCTGGACCAGGTGGCCTACGCCTGCGCCAGCCGCTATGCCGGCCGCTACGTCGTCACACTGTCGGTGGACCGCGTCATCTTTCGCCAGCCCATCCACGTGGGTGAGCTGGTGACGTTCCTGGCCAGCGTCAACCATACCGGCACCTCGTCGATGGAGGTGGGCATCAAGGTCGTGGCCGAGAACATCCGCACCCAGCAGAAGCGCCACGTCAACAGCTGCTACTTCACGATGGTGGCCGTGGACGACGACAACAAGCCTGCCCCCGTGCCGCCACTGCGCCCCTTCACGCCGGAGGAGCGCCAGCGCCACGCCTCGGCAATCGCGCGCAAGCAGGCCCGTGCCGCCCTCGAATCCCGCACCGACAGCCCATCCGCATGAGCTCGCAAGCACACCCCTTCACCCTCGCCCTGGCCCAGGCCCACAGCCTCGGTGAAGGCCTGCAATGGCACGCCCCCAGCGGCCGCTGGTGGTGGACCGACATCCAGGGCTCATGCATCCACGCGTGGACACCCGGCGCCGCCACCACGCTGCAGGTGCGCCTGCCCGAGCGCGTGGGTTGCTTCGTGCACGCCCGCTCCGGCGCGCTCATCCTGGCCATGGCCAAGCGCATCGCGCGCCTCACGCTGCCCGACCTGCAGGCCACGGGCGTCGTCGACACCCAGCCCGAGGAACTCGCGCCGCTGGAGGCCCAGCTGCCCAGCACCCGCGCCAACGACGGCCGCTGCGACCGCAGTGGCGCCTTTGTCTTCGGCACGCTGGACGAGGCCGAACCGCGCCGCACCATCGGCGGCTTCTACCAATACAGCCGCGCCCGCGGCCTGCGCCGCCTGCCGCTGGATGGCGTGGCCATCGCCAACAGCATCTGCTTCAGCCCTGACGGCCGGCGCCTGTACTACTGCGACTCGCCGACGCGCCGCATCATGGTGTGCGACTACGACTCGGCCAGCGCCCGTGTCAGCGAGCCGCGCGTGTTCGTCAGGAAGGACGGCGAGGCCGCCATCCCGGACGGCTCCACCATCGACGCCCAGGGCTGCCTGTGGAACGCTGAATGGGGCAACGGCGCCGTGGCCCGCTACGCCTCCGACGGCCGCCTGCTGGCCCGCTACAGCGTGCCAGTGCGCGACGTGACCTGCCCCGCCCTGGGCGGCCCCGGCGGCGACCAGATTGCCGTCACCACCGCCCGCGTGGGCCTGAGCAGCGCCGAGCTGATGGCCATGCCGCAGTCCGGCAGCCTGTTCGGCATGACGGTGGCGGCGGGGTTGTACCTGGCCGAGACGCTGTTCAACGACGACTGAGAAAGCCTTGGGCATCCGAGTGGTATATACAATTGCCATATCCCGCTTGGAGGGGCCATGAGCATCACATCCGTCTTCACTAACAACAGGTCTCAAGCCGTGCGTCTGCCGGCCGATGTGCGCTTGCCCGAAGGCGTCAAGAAGGTGCAGGTGCGTGCCCGCGGCGTGGAGCGCATCATTTCGCCAGTGGGCCAGACCTGGGACGAATTCTTCCTGCGCGGGCCGCAGCCATCCGAGGACTTCATGGCCGAGCGAGCCTCGCAGGGCCAAGCAGAGCGCGAAGCCCTCTGAGGCGGCAGCCGCCATGCTCAAGTACCTGCTCGACACCAACATCGTCATCTACGTCATCAAGCGGCGACCGATCGAGGTGATGAGCGTGTTCAACGAGAACGCTGGCCGCATGGCCATCTCGGCCATCACGCTGAGTGAGCTCTATCACGGCGCTGAGAAGAGTGCCAAGGTAGCGCAGAACCTGGCGGTCATCGAGGAGTTCGCCAGCCTGCTCGAGGTGCGGCCCTACACGGCCAAGGCGTCGCAGCACTACGGCGCGATCCGTGGCGCGCTGGAGAAGGCGGGCCGGCCCATCGGTGTGAACGATCCGCACATCGCTGCCCACGCACGCAGTGAAGGGCTCACGCTGGTCACCAACAACGTTGGCGAGTTCGAGCGGGTGCCGGGGCTTTTGCTGGAAAACTGGGTTGCCGACGTTGCCTGACAGACGCCATGGCGCGCCTTTGCGCAGGGTTCGACAGTGCCCTCGCATGCGGTGCGGCGAGCGGCTCGGACCTCATTGTTCAACGCTGATTCAGCCCCACGCTGCCCCTGGCGTGACCATGGCGCCAAGCGCCTGGTGCGTTGACGGCAGCACGGAACGCCGCGCCAGCGACGTTGGGAGGCAGCCGGCAGCCCTTCTTGCCAAGCGATCAAGCGCTTGCGCACATGGGCGCGGTGATCTCGGCGACAGTGCCCCATGCTCGCTCGCCTGTTGCTGCCCTTGTTGCTCTCGGCCTCGGCCCTGCAGGCCGCCGAGCCTGTCGACCGTATCGACCGCGCCGCCGTCGTCGCCCGCCATGCGGTGCGCAACACCGGCCTCAACCCCGAGTCCGCGCTGACCGTTGGCAACGGCGACTTCGCCGTCACCGTGGACGTGACCGGCCTGCAGACGCTGGAGCGCCTCTACTACGACGGCGGCTTGCCGCTGGAGACGCGCAACACCTGGAGCTGGCACAGCTTCCCCAACCCCGAGGGCCTGCGCTTCGAGGACACGCTGGCGCCCGTGCCCTTCCACGGCCGCCAGATCCTCTACCCCATCCACCAGAACACCCCTGCCGGTCGCTACTACCGCGAGAACCCCCAGCCCATGCCGCTGGGCCAGTTTCAATTCACGCTGTACGGTGAGGTGCTGCGCAGCGAAGACATCGCCGGCATCCACCAGACGCTGGACCTGTGGACCGGCATCGTCACCAGCAAGCTGCTGGTGCGCGGCCAGCCGCTGGAGGTGACGACCGCCGCCCACGGCAGCGCCGCCGTGCTGGCCGTGCAGGCGCGCTCACCCTTGATTGCCAGCGGCGACCTGCAGGTGCGCGTGCGCTTCCCGTATGCCTACCGCACGTCAATCGCGCACAAGCCGCCCTTCATCTGGGAGCAGCCGGAGAAGCACCGCAGCACGCTAACCCAGGTGGCCCCGGGCCACGCCCGCATCGCCCGCGAGGCCGACGGCACGCGCTACGACACCGAGCTGCGCTGGAGCACGCTGGCCGAGCTGGTCAGCGCCGCTACGCCGCAGCTCGCCGCGCCGCACGACTACCGGCTGCGTGCGACGACGGGCGACACGATCGCTTTCACGGCCGCGTTTGCCGACGCCGAGCACCCGGCGCCTAACGAGACGGTTGACAGCACGCTGGCATCGTCCAAGCAGGCCTGGCGCGACTACTGGACGAAGGGCGGCATGGTGGACCTGAGTGCCGCCACCGACCCGCGCGCCCAGGAGATCGAGCGCCGCACCATCCAGTCGCTGTACCTGATGCGCGTGAACTACGCCGGCAGCTTCCCGCCCGCCGAAACCGGGCTGCAGCATCTGAGCTGGTTCGGCAAGCACAACTCCGAGGTCTACGTCTTCCACGCCGCGCAGTTCTACCAATGGGGTCATGTGGACCTGCTGGAGAAGGGCCTGGCCTGGTACCTGGGTCAGCTGCCCCAGGGCATCGCGCAGGCCAGGAAGGAGGGCTTCGACGGCGTGCGCTGGCCGAAGATGTCGGGCCTGGACGGCCGCCCCACGCCCGGCGCTATCAACCCCTACATCATCTGGAACCAGCCCAACCCCATCTACCTGGCCGAGCTGGTCTACCGCGCCAAGCCCACGAAAGAGACGCTGGCGCGCTATGGCGAGCTGGTGGCCGAGTCGGCCAAGTTCCTGGCCTCGTTCGCGCACCGCGACTCGGCCACCGGCATCTATCACCTGGGTCCGCCGCTGAAGAACGTCAGCGAAAGCACGTCCGTCGAGCTGGTGCGTAACCCGACCTTCGAGGTGGCCTTCTGGTACTACGGCCTGCAGGTCGCGCAGCAGTGGCGCCAGCGCCAGGGCCTGCCGCCCGAACCGAAGTGGGCCGACGTCATCAAGCACCTCGCCCCGTTGCCGCAGCAGGACGGCAAGTACCTGGAGATCGAGGGCATCCGCAACGTGTTCGGCCCGGGCAAGCGCGGCGCGCCGTCGTCCATGCTGCTGGCGCTGGGCTATCTGCCGGCCACGGACAAGATCGACATCGAGACCGCCCGCCGCACCTTCCATGCCGTGCACGAGCAGCGCGGCGTGGATGGCGGCTGGGTCAGCTGGCAGATGGGCCAGGGCGCGCTGACGGCCGCGAGGCTGGGCGAGCCGGAGCGCGCCGTGGCCATCCTCGGCAACACCCGTGCTGCGGCCCATTTCATGCCCAGCGGTTACAGCCGCCGCCCGCGCGACCCCGAGGGTGCCGTGGCCTACCTGCCCACCAACGCCGCCTACTTGATGGCGCTGGGCCTGATGGCCGGTGGCTGGGACGGCGCTCCGGCCGGACCAGCCCCCGGATTCCCCAAGGACGGCGCTTGGGACCTGCGCGCCGAAGGCCTGCTGCCCTTGCCATGAAGCGCCTTTTACTGCTTGCCCTGCTGCCGGGGGCGGCGCTGGCCGCCGTCATCGGCCACAACACGCCCGCGCCCGCGCTGAGCGCTGCCCGCATCGCCGAGCTGCCTGTCGCGCAGCGCCTGGCCTGGCAGGCCTACATCGAGCAGTCGAACCGCCAGATGGCGCTGGACCGCGCCACGCTGGCCCGTGAGCTGAAGGCCGGCGATGCCGTGCCGCCGCCGCCCACTGCCGGCAAGATGAACGCGCCGCTAGACCGCGAGCTCGGCTGGTATGCGTCGGCCGAGGCGGCCCGCATTGCCGCCACCATCCTGAGCTTCCAGACCCCCAGCGGCGGCTGGAGCAAGAACCAGGATCGCCGCGGTCCGCCGCGCCTGCCCGGCCAGCGCTACGCGAACAACGCCGAGACGATGACCGTCGGCACCGGTAGCTTCGACGAGCCGCGAGACCGCTTCTGGACCTTTGTCGGCACGCTGGACAACGACGCCACGCACAGCGAGATCCGCTTCCTGGCGCGTGTGAACGAGCAGCGCGCCGACGACGCCTGCCGGGCGGCCATCCTGCGCGGCATCGGCTATCTGCTGATGGCCCAGACCCCGAACGGCGGCTGGCCGCAGAACTACCCGCTGGAAGGCGGCTTCCACGACGGCATCACCTTCAACGACGACGCCGTGGCCGAGGCCGCGCGGCTGCTGCAGGACGTGGCTGACGGCGCGCCCGGTTTCGCGTTCGTGCCCGAGCCGCTGCGCCGCCAGGCGCGCGCGGCAGCGGTGCGGGCGGTCGAGCTGCTGCTTGCTGCGCAGGTGAAGGTGGACGGCCGCCTGACGATCTGGCCACAGCAGGCCGATGCGCTGACCCTCGCGCCCATCTCCGCCCGCAACTACGAGCCACCCGGTCTGGCCAGCGCGGAGAGCGCCGGCGTGCTGCTGTTCCTGATGCAGCAGCCCCACCCCACGCCCGCGATGAAGGCTGCCGTCGAGGCCGGCATCGCCTGGCTACAAGCCCAGGCGCTGCGCGACCATGCCTTCACGATGACGCCCGACGGCCGCCAGCTCATTTCGCAGCCCGGCGCCGGCCCGCTGTGGGCGCGGGTCTACGACGTCGCCACCGGCCGCCCCGTCTTCGGCGACTGGGGCAAGACCATCCACGACGACGTCAATGAGATCTCCAAGGGCCGCCGCAACGGCTACACCTGGTGGGGCACCTGGCCGCAGAAGGCGCTGGACGCCTACCCGCGCTGGCGGGCTGCGCACCGCTGACTACTTGCCGATGCAGAAGCTGCTGAAGATGACCCCCAGCAGCTCGTCCGCCGAGAACGCGCCTGTGATCTCACCCAGCGCGTCATGCGCCAGGCGCAGCTCCTCGGCCAGCAGGTCCAGCGCCGCGTCACGCTGCGCGGCGATGGCTCGGGCGAGTTCGAGATGCTCGGCTGTGCGAGCCAGTGCCTGCACGTGGCGCTCGCGGGCGATGAACAGCCCTTCTGGCACGGCCTGCCAGCCGGCGGTCTTCAGCAGTCGCTGGCGAAGTGCTTCCAGTCCCTCGCCGGTCTTCAGGCTCAGCGCGATCTCACCGGCCGACGCCGTGCCGAGATCGGTCTTGTTGAAGACCTGCACGATGCGGCCGGCATCGACCGCCGCCAGCCGCGCGCGGATGCGCTCGTCCTCGGACGCGTAGACCGGGTCATTGACCCGGGACAGATCGTGCAGGAACAGCACGACGTCCGCATCGCGAATGGCGTCCCACGAGCGCGACACGCCGATGCGCTCCACCTCGTCGGCCGTGTCGTCGCGCAGGCCGGCCGTGTCGGTGATGTGTAGCGGCACGCCCTCGATCTGGATGGTCTGGCTGACCTTGTCGCGCGTGGTGCCCGGGATGGGCGTGACGATGGCCAGCTCGGCGCCCGCCAGCGCGTTCAGCAGCGAGCTCTTACCCACGTTGGGCTGGCCGGCGAGCACGACCTTGAGCCCATCGCGCAGCAGTGCGCCTTGTCGCGTGCGGGCCTGGACGGCGCTCAGTTGCGCCGTCAGGCGGTCCAGCCGCCCGAAGGCGTCGGCCTTCTCCAAGAAGTCGATCTCCTCCTCGGGGAAGTCCAGCGTCGCTTCCACCAGCATGCGCAGCTGGATGAGCTGGTCGCGCAGCACGCCCACTTCATGCGACAGCGCGCCGCCCAGCGCACGGCTGGCGCTGCGCGCTGCGGCTTCGGTGCTGGCGTCGATGAGGTCGGCCACCGCCTCGGCCTGGGCCAGGTCCAGCTTGCCGTTCAGGAAGGCGCGCTGCGTGAACTCACCCGGCTCAGCCAGGCGCACGTTCAGCCCCGCCTCGATGACGCGCGCCAGCAGCAGCTGCATGACGACGGCGCCGCCGTGGGCCTGCAGCTCCAGCACATGCTCGCCGGTGTAGGAATGCGGCGCCGGGAAGTGCAGCGCCAGGCCCTGGTCGATGGCCGCGCCGGTGGCGTCGCGGAACGGCAGGTAGGTCGCCTCGCGCGCTTTCAGTGGGCGGCCGCAGACGGCTAAGATCAATGGTGTCAGGTCTTGCGGTGAAGACACCCTCACGATGCCCACCGCGCCCCGGCCGGGAGCGGTGGCGATGGCGGCGATGGGGTCGGCATGGCGAGACAGCATGGCGGCATTGTCGAACCTCTGCCGCTCCGCAACCCGCGCCCCGCCCGTGACCCCGATCGACGCCGCCCCGACCGAATCTCCCACTCAGCTGGACCCCGCCCTGCGCGATGAGCTCTACCGCGAGCTGCGTCAACTGGCCCGCCAGCGCCTGCGCCGCAGCGGCCCGCTGACGCTGCTGGACACCACGGCCCTGGTGCACGAGGGCTGGCTCAAGCTGGAACGCCAGGCTGGCTGGCAGGCCATGAGCCACGACCACTTCATGGCCTATGCCGCGACGGTGATGCGCTCCATCGTGGTTGACTACGCCCGTGCGCGCCAAGCGCAGCAGCGCGGCGGCGGCGCCACCCATGTGCCGCTGGATGAGCTGCCCACGCTGGCCCACCGCGACAGCGAATACCTGCAGATCCATGACGCGTTGACCGACCTGGAGCGCCAGGACCCACGCCTGGCCCGGCTCGTCGAGCTGCGGTTCTTCGTCGGCCTGGAAGAGGCCGAATGCGCCGAGGCGCTGGGCCAGTCGCGCCGTACGGTGCAGCGCGACTGGCAGAAAGCCCGCGCGCTGTTGTGGGCCTCACTGAACGACTGACCTTTGCCCCGCGGCGCCTCGCCGCCTTCTCATGTCCGCCCTCACTCCTGATGACTGGCAGGCCGTCGAACCCCTGCTTGACGCCGCCCTGGCCCTGGCCCCCGATCAGCGTCAGCACTTTCTCGACACGCTGCCGCCGGCGCAGCAGCGCTGGCGCGCTACGCTGGACCGGCTGCTGCAGGCCGAGGCCGCGGCGGCCGACGCCGGCTTCCTGAGCCTCGCCGCCAGCCTGGCCGGCGGCACCGAGGGCAGCGCTGCCGGCGCGCCCCAGTGGCAGGCCGGCCAGCATGTCGGCCCGTGGGCACTCATCGAGGAGTTGGGCCGTGGCGGCATGGCCAGCGTGTGGCGGGCGCGCCCGCACAGCGGTGACTTCCAGCGCGAAGTGGCACTCAAGCTGCCGCACAGCCCGGCCCAAGGATGGCTGGAGCGCCTCAAGCGCGAGCGCGACCTGCTGGCGCGGCTGCAGCATGCCGGCATCGCGCGGCTGTACGACGCCGGTGTGAGCGCCGACGGCCTGCCCTGGCTCGCGATGGAATGCGTGGCCGGCCGTGACATCCTGGCCTGGTGCGAGGCCCGACAGTCCGGCGTGCCCGAGCGCGTGGGCCTGCTGCTGCAGGTGGCCGACGCACTCCAGTACGCGCACAGTCGCCTGGTGCTGCACCGCGACATCAAGCCCGCCAACGTCATGGTGCAGGACGACGGTCAGGTGCGACTGCTGGACTTCGGCATCGCGCGCAGCCTCGCGGCCAGGGGTGACGGTGATGGCGAGGCCGAGCTGACGCAGCTGGGCCAGCGCCCGATGACGCCCGAGTACGCGTCGCCCGAACAGGTGCGCGGCGAGGAGCCCGGCATCGCCAGCGACGTCTATGCCTTCGGCGTGCTGGCCTACCGGCTGCTCGGCGGCGCCAGCCCCTACGCAGCCGCCGCGCCGGCCTCGCGCCATGCGCTGGAACGCGCGGTGCTGGAGATCGAGCCGCCCGTGCCGTCCGCCGCCACGCGTGACACCGCGACGCGCAAGGACTTGCGCGGCGACCTGGACGCCATCGTCGCCAAAGCCCTGGCCAAGGAGCCCGCGCGCCGCTACGCGACGATGGACGCGCTGGCCGCTGACCTGCGCCGACACTTGGCCGGCGATGCTGTGGAGGCCCGGCCTCCGTCCTGGCGCTACCGCGCGGGCCGCGCCATCGCGCGTCACCGCTGGGCGGTGGGGGCATCGACCCTGGCGGTGCTGGTGTTGGTGGGGACGACGGGGTGGGCGCTGCAGGCTGCTCGTGAGGCGCGACAGGAGGCTCGCCGCGCCGGGGCGATGTATGAATTCCTGACGGGGCTGTTCAACCCGCTGCGCGAGGCCCAGCCTGACACACGCAATCGCGACGTTCCCGCGCGCCAGCTGATCGAGGACGGCGCGCGGCGCGTGCTGGGCGCGCTCCAGGACGAGCCGCTGGCGCGCGAGCAGTTGCTGGTGGACCTGGGTACGCTGACCCAGCAGCTTGGCCTGCCCGACCTATCCCGCCAGCTGGCTGAGGAGCGGGTTCACCAAGCTCGGATCCTGCATGGCACACGCAGCCGTGCCTATGCCGATGCGCTGCTTGGTCAGCGTGATCTGTGGGAGAGCGCGGGCCGCTACCGGGAGGGCTTCCAGTCGGCCACGGAATCCCTGGCCATCTACGAGGCGCTGGGCGAGCAAGACCCGCAGCGGCTGGCGTTGGCCCATCTCGCGGTTGGTGGTTTCGGCGCCCGCCTGCATGCGCCAGTGCCGGCCGACATCGCCCATCTGCAGACCGCCGCTCAGTTGCTTGCGCCGCTGCCAGGCCCCAACCTGCTGGGGACGGTCTACGAGCAGCTGATCGTGGCCTACCTGGGCCAGGGGGACATGGAATCTGCCTACCAGGCAGGCATGCGCGGTGTGCAGGCTAATCGAGTGCAGCGTGGCGTCGATGACTGGAAGACTGCCGCCTCCGAGGACCAGGTGGGGCAGCTGGCCATGCTGACGTTGCGTCCCGCTGAAGCTGTGGCGCTCATCAACCACGGCCTGCAAGGGCTGCGCAAGGCGATGGGGCCCGACGTGGTGATTCTGGCGCGTGGCGAGGCCAACCTGGCGTTGCTGGAGATGGCGGCTGGCGCGCACGATCGGGCGAGAGCTCACGTGGCTGAGGCGCGCCGAATTGCATTGCTGCCAGCCAACCGCGCCATGACCGCTTTCGGGCTGACGGTGGAGGCCACGGCGCTGGATGTTGCGCAGCAGTCCGGCGACTGGGAGGCGCTGCGCGAGGGCTGCCAGCACTGGGGCCGCGATGTCCAGGCGCCGCAGCCGGCGCTGCGGATTCGCATCCAGCAGGCCTGCGCGGCGCAAGCCGTTCACGCCGGGGACCTCGACCGCGCGCGTGCGTTGCTGGACCAGGGCCATGCGGTGGCAGCCCAGTTCTTCGCGAAGGTGCCGGCTCGCCAAGCCGTGCTGTGGTTGCGTGAAGGCGAATGGTTGGCCGCACAGGGACGCACCGAAGAGGCGGCGGCACGCTGGAAGCAGGTGCTTGGCCTTGATGACCCCAGCATCGTGTTCGCTCGCGCCCAGGCCTTTGCGCGTCTGCGCGATGCGCACGCCGTGGACGCGGCCGGCCAGTCCGTCGCGCAGCGGTTGATACAGCAACTGCAAGCTGCCGGCGGAGAGCAGTTGCTGGCGACGCCGATGGCGCTGTTGCGCGGCGGCTGATCTCGGCCGGTGAGGGGCATGGCGCTTTTCGGCGCCCGTTCTCGTGAATGCAGGAGAAGGCCCTGGCGCAATCGCCGGAGCCACCTCTTGCAATCAAGGAGAACCGGCAATGAAGAAGTTTTCGACCCTGGGCCTGAGCCTGCTGACGGCCGCCCTGTTGAGCGCTTGTGGCGGCGGCGGCAGTGATGGGGGCGCCAGCGCCTCGACGGGCAGCAGCGGCAGCTCGTCCGGGTCCTCGGGCTCTTCTGGAAGTTCGGGCAGCACCACCAGCTTCCCCTTCACCCGCTACGACGTCTACGCGCTGTACGGCACAGGCCTGAATATCGGCACCAACACGGTGGCCTCGGCGTCGGCCACGCAGGGCATCCTGGCCACGGGATCGACGAGCTTTCGCGGCGCCTTGGGTGGCGGCGAGACGACGATCACGCTGGGCACCGACAGTGTCAGCCTCAAGAGTGCCATCGTGCTGGCGGCCGACCTGAGCTGGCTCGCGCCGGGTGCCGACGGCCGGCTGATCCAGCAATGCTCAGTGGTGCGCCAGGACGTGACCGGCGCCTCCGTCGGCGGTTATGCCAAGAGCATGGTCGTCATGGTGGCACCCACGGCCACGGCGCTCATGAAGGCCACGGACATTCCTGCCGGCACGCGGCTCTACGTGGCGGAGGACTGCCGGTTCACCGGCAGCGCGCCCACGGGCGACATCGCCAAGGTCACGTCAACCGCCAATGACAGCGCCGTCGTGAACGCCGATGGCTCAGTGACCGTGTCGCCCATCGGCGCCACGGCCTTCACGATCTCGGCCGCAACCATCAGCGCTGCGCTGGCCAGCGGTGGCACGGGCCTGGGCATGGTGGGCGACGTGGCCGTGCCCAGCACGGCGGGCCTGGCGGCCGGCAGCTATGCCATGCACGCCTACAGCCTGGCACGCCCCGGCGGCACGCCGCGCTACGTCATCGTCATCCAGGCCACCCCAACCGGTGGCAATGCGTCGCTGGGCAGCAAGGGCTTTGTGTCCCTGCTGGTGAGCTCCTGATCTCGCGCCCGCCATGACGCGCGCCCGCCTCACCCCCGCCCGCCGCGTGGCGGCCATCGGTCTGCTGGCCCTGCTCACCGCCTGCGGTGGCGGCAGCGACAGCGCCGCGCCCACGCCGCCCAGCCCGCTGACCGTGCCGGCACCACCGACGGCCAGCGGCGACACCACCGTGCAGGCCGCCTACCAGCCCGGCGTGCGCGAGCTCAGCACAGCCAGCGGCAGCCCGCAGCTGCTGCACAGCGACGCGGCCGGCACGCTGCAATTCAGTGCGGCCCCTGGCGCTCAGGTGGGGCAGGTGCTGATCGTGGCGGGGCGCGCCTATCTCGTCACGGCGGTGGACGCCACCGGCACCCAAGTGGGCACGCGCGCGCCCGAACTGGGCGAGGTGTTCGCCAGCCTGCGCATCAAGGCCAGCGTGCAGGACGCCAGCGCGCTGCCAGCCAGCACGCCCGCCGGCATGGCCCGGCCGCTGGCCAGCGCGACGGCCGGCACCAGCTTCTCCGCGGAGCTGGGCTCGCTGGGGCCGGTGGGTATCAGCTACAAGGGTCAGCTCGCGATGAAGCTGAACCTGGACCTGGACTTCACGGCCGCCAGCGGGTTCAAGACCTTCGACCTGACCGGCGACCTCACCTTCACGCAGACGCTGCTGCTACAGCTTCTGACGACGGCAGCCGACGGCAGCACCAGCAAGGGCCTGGAGCTGACGCGCTTTCGCTACGTGATCCCGCAGACGCTGGGCCTGGCTCAGGTGGAGGTGCCGGTGATGCTGCAGGCCCAGGCCAGCGGTGACGCCAAGCTGGAGATGCGGGTCATCGCCGGCGACACGCGCGCCCACGTGGCGCTGCACTACGACCCCGCGACCCGCCAGCTGCAGTCCAGCAACCGCATCGACGCCAGCGGTGCCAGCCAGGCACCCACGGGCACGCCCGCCGCGGCCGTCTCCACCACCAGCCTGGGCCTGCAGCTCAAGGCCGGGCCGGACCTGCAGCTCAAGATTCTGGAGACCGTCGCGCCGTTCAGCGCCAGCCTGCGCGCCAACCTGGGCGTGAGCGCTCAACTCGTCGCCACGGGGCTGCGCAACTGCCTGGGTTGGAAGTCCGAGCTGGGCCTGGAGGTCGGCGCCACGCTCAAGCTGGGCGCGAATGGCGACGCGCAGGCCAGTGCGGCCACCGCGCCGTGGCTGCTGGGCGGTGGCGGCGACCTGTCCGCCTGCCAGACACCGCCGGCCACCGACCCCACGCCGACGCCCACCCCGACGCCAGCGCCCGTGGACGGTCTCTCGCTGCTGCCGCTGCCCGCTGGCGCCGAGCTGCTGAGTGGCTACCAGCTGGTGCTGGCGGTCGATGCCGTGGCTGCCGATGTGCGGCGCGCGTTCAACGTCGACGCCGCGTGCTGGATGCAGCCCTTCTACGGCCTGCAGGCCGAGTTGCTGGAGACCGTGCAGGCCTGTGCGCATACGCTGCAGCCGCAGGTGCGTCGTGCCGATGGCAGCGGGGTGGATGTGTGGTCCAGCGACGACTGGCTGGTCCGCTTTGAGAGCCCGAGCCTGCTGGCCTGTGCGGCCGACCTACAGGACCCGCGGCTAGGCCTGGTGCGCGACGGCGTGGCGCTCACGCATGCCCAGGGCAACTTCGCCAACACCGTCACCTACGCCATCGCGCCCGGCGCCACCCACACCAACCAGTTCAGTGCGGTCTGCCAACTGCAGGTCACCGAACGTGTGACCGGCAAGCGCTACGTGCTGCGCAGCCCGCTGTGGGTGGCGCCGGCTGGGCGCTTGATGCAGGCTGCGGGCTACGGCGTGATCTGGACCTGGTGGGGCAACTGACGCGCCTGGCGCCTGGGGGCGGAATTTCTCGTGAAGCAGGACATCCCTCACTGCATCGGAGATGCCCGCATGTCGATCCGCCCTGCTCCCCTGACCCTGGCCCTGTTGGCCGCGCTGACCCTCGCCGGCTGCGGCAAGCAGGCCGAGGCGCCGCCTGCCGAGCCGGCCGCTGCCCAGCCGCAGCCATCCCGCTACAAGGACGCCGGCAAGTTCGGCTCTGTCAGCGCCTTGGTGCTGGACGGCACGGCGGCCTTGCCGGCGCGCTTCGCCGGCTACCAGCGCCAGGAGGCGACTGAGTGGGTCGAGGGTGAGTACGAGAAGCAACCCGACAGCGCCTTCCACGCCTACCTGGCCCGCTGGAAGACCCAGGCCGCCTCGGTGCCCAAGCCTGACTGGGCCTTGATCTCGAAGATCGTCCACCCCGAGAGCGCCGACGAGACCAACGAGTTCAAGAAGCAGGCGTGGGCCGACAAGACCCGCCAGGAAATGCCTGCCGATCCGGCCTCGCTGCAGATCGTGATGGCCTACCAGGCCGAGTACGTCTCGCTCAGCGGCCCGGACGTTGCGACGGGTGAGTACTACGTCTTCGTCAGGAACGGCGCGCGCCGCATGGGCGTGGGCTTTGACGACGGCAAGTACCGCAGCAACCTGAACTATGTGCCCGACTTCGAGGGCCTGTGCGGCGGCTGCCGCGACCTGCAGTTCACCGTCAAGCTGCCCTTGGAGCGCGCCCGCGAGATCGAGGCGCTGCGCGAGAAGGGCAAGGACATGATGCGTGTCTGGGGCCGCGTGACGGGCCCGAACACGGACTCGATGCCCATCGTTCACCGCCAGGGCGCGAATGCCAAGCTCAACGTGGACATCGAGGCCATCGAGATGGGCTCGCGCCAGGGTGGCGAGTACAAGTCCTACTTCGTCATCGGCCCGGACCAGCTGGCTTCGTGGAAAGCCCGCGGCCGTTGAGGCCATGAAAAAAGCCGCAGCGACCGGGAGGCGCTGCGGCTGATGTTTGGCGCGGGGGAGGCCAGGTTCAAGGACTCTCGTGAGCCTCGTCCGGGCCGGTGTTCTCTGCCCCGCAACGCGATTGAACGCCCATCGCCGGGCACAAAAAAGCCCCCGAGCACGGGGGCTGTGCAGATTCACGTGACTCCGGTCACGTGGGGTGGGGTCAGTTCACGCCCATCTGCTTGTTGATCATCCATTGCTGCGCGATCGACAGGATGTTGTTGGTCAGCCAGTACAGCACCAGGCCGGCCGGGAACACGAAGAACATGACGCCGAAGGCGACGGGCATGATCCACATCATCTTCTGCTGCATGGGGTCGGCGGCCGGCGGGTTCAGCCAGACCTGGAACAGGCTGGACAGCATCATCAGCAGCGGCAGGATGAAGTAGGGGTCACGCACCGACAGGTCGGTGATCCAGAAGATCCACGGCGCCTGGCGCATTTCGACCGTGGACAGCAGCACCCAGTACAGCGCCATGAAGATGGGCATCTGCAGGAAGATGGGCAGGCAGCCGCCGATGGGGTTGATCTTCTCCTCGCGGTAGATCTTCATCATCTCCTGCTGCATCTGCTGCGGGTTGTCCTTGAGGCGCTCCTTCATCTCGTTGATGCGCGGCGCCACGGCCTTCATGCGGGCCATGGACTTGTAGGCGCTGGCGTTCAGGCCGTACAGCGCGATCTTCAGCAGCAGCACGAGGGCGACGATGGTCCAGCCCCAGTTGCCGATGATGCCGTGCAGCTTGTCCAGCAGCCAGAACAGCGGCTCGGCCAGGATGGTCAGCATGCCGTAGTCCTTGACGCGCTCCAGGCCGGGCGCCAGTTCTGCCAGCTTGTTCTCTTCCTGCGGGCCGGCGAACAGCGTGGCCTTCTGCGTCGTGCTGGCGCCGGGCGCCAGCGTGGGCAGCGTGAACACCATGCCGGTGGCGTAGGTGTCGCCGCGCACGCCCGCCTGGCCCGGCAGCTTGCGGATGAAGAATTCGCGGTTGCCGGCCTCGTTCACCAGCCAGGCGCTGGCGAAGTAGTGCTGGATCATCGAGACCCAGCCATCGGCGGCCTGCTTCTCGATGTCGACCTTGTTCTTGTCGACGTCCTCGAAGGTGACGGTCTTGAACTTGGTCTTGTCGTTGTAGACGGCCGGGCCTGTGAAGCTGGGCGTGAACGCTGCGCCGCCGGTGACGGTGGAGCCGTCGCGCACCAGCTGCAGGTAGACCTGCGGCGTGACCGGCGCCGTGCCGGCGTTGACGACTTCGTGGGCGACGCCCACCGTGTAGGCGCCGCGCTTGAACGTGTAGGTCTTGACCAGCTTGACGCCGCCCACCTCGGCCGACTCCAGGCGCAGTTGGACTTCGTCCTGGCCGGCCTTGAGCTCACGCTCGCCAGCCACGGCCGTCATGGGCGTGTTGTGCGTCGGCAGCGGGCCGGAGCCGCCCACCAGGCCGGTCTGGGCGCGGTATTGCTGGGCGGCATTGAACAACACGACCGGTTCGGGCGTGAAAGGCGCCGGGTCCTTCAGGCGCACCATCTGCAGCAGCTGGTCGGTGACCGTGGGGTCGGGCGACGTCAGGTACTTGGGCAGCTCGGCGCGCACGATGTCGCCGCCCAATGTGTCGACGGTGACCGTCAGCACGTCGGTGCGGATGGTGATCTTCTCGGACGGTGCCGCGGCGGGCGCGGTGGTTGCCGGGGCCTGGGCTGCGCCCGCGACGGTGGGCGTCGGCACGCCGCCCGAAGCCGCGCCCTGCGGTGCCGGCGCGGCAGCGCGCGGCGTGGGGCTGAACATCGAGGGCTGTCCGTTGTGCTTCTGCCAGCCGTCCCACAGGAGGACGAGGGACATGACGAACACCATCCAGAGCACGGTGCGGCGAATATCAGTCATGAGGGGGCTCGGAGGAAGACGGCGCGCAGGGCACCGGGGAGATCAATCGGGAAAACAGGCGCGGCGCATTGTCCGGCACGGGGTCGTGGCCGCCGTCGCACCAGGGCTGGCAGCGCAGGATGCGGTGCACCGTCAGGTAGCTGCCGGCCAGTGCGCCATGCTTTTCGAGCGCTGCCAGGGAGTAGCGCGAGCAGGTCGGCTCGAACCGGCAGCTGTTGCCCAGCCAGGGGCTGAGCATCAGCCGATAGCCGCGCACTACGGCCATCAATGCGCGCGCGGGCCAGCTAGGGGTCATGGCGCGCTCTCCGCCTTCAGCACGCGGTCCAGCAGCTGGGCCAGCTCGGCGCGCGCAGCAGCACGCAGCGCGTCAGAGGCGGCGCTGGGAAACTTCTGGCGATCAAACGGAGAACGCAAGCGCACCACCCACAAGCCCGGCGGCATGCCGGGGCGCTCGGCAAATGCGGCGCGAATCTGCCGCTTCAAGAGCTGGCGCGTGACCGATCGCTTTGCATGCCGTTTGGGAACGACCATACCCACCCAGCAGCTTTCAGGCGCCGCAGGCGGGATGGGCTCCACAGGGGTGTGGATAACGAGTGCGTCACCTGTTGATAACTCGGCCTGAGCAGAGCGCAGACGAGCAGCCACCCAGGCGCTGGGCGCCGGGTTGGCAGGCAGGTGGTGCAGCGCGAAGTGCGCGCTGCGCGAGCGGCTCGGACGCGCAAGCACGCGTTCGAAATCCACCGGGCGTTGGATGCGACCGATCATCAGCTGCCCGGCAGTCGACGGCGCGGGCGCGCCGCCATGTGCGACAAGGCCTTAGACGGCCAGGCGCTTGCGGCCCTTGGCGCGGCGAGCGGCGATGACGGCACGGCCGCCACGCGTCTTCATGCGCACGAGGAAGCCGTGGGTGCGGGCGCGGCGGGTCTTGGAGGCTTGGTAAGTACGCTTCATGGGGAACCTCTTTGGAGGAGTTTGTTCGCTCCGGGCACAGCGGTTGGTCCCCGGCAAAAGGAGCGCACGGCAAAGCAGTCGCAGTGCGCGAAAACCCGCGATTACAGCAGATGCCGCCTTGCCGGTCAACAAGCAGCGTGCTGCCAGGCGGGTTTGCCGGGGATTGACCCTGCTGGAAATTCTGTGGATAACCCTGCTTTTGCGAGCGCTCGAGACGTACAATCCGGCTGCTCGAAAACAAGTTTTCCACAATGAGCCTAGAAGAACACAACAGGGCGGATGGGATGCAGGTGTCAGCGAGCATGAACACGGCGGAATGGGCTTCGGACCTCTGGCGGCGCGGTTGTGAGCGCCTGGCCACCGAACTGCCCGAGCAGCAATTCAACACCTGGATCCGCCCCCTGCCGCCTGCCACCGTGGCCGGCGAAGGCGCCGATGCCGCCAGCGCGCTGGTGGCCACGCTGAAGGTGCCCAACCATTTCAAGCGCGACTGGATTCGTCGCCAGTACGCGGCGCGCATCGAGGCCATCCTGACCGAACTCGCCGGCCGCCCGACGCGGCTGGAACTGGCGCTGGCTGCGCGTGACACGGCAGCCCCGATTGCCGTGCCGCCGCCCGGTGCGGCGGCGGCGCCGCAACAGCTGTCCGTGCTGCCGGCTGAGCCCAGCGCGGCGCTGAAGCCCGTGGTGCCGGCGGCGTCATCGATCGTGTTGCCCTCGCAGGCGCCGGCTTCTGCCAAGCACCGCATCAACCCGTCGCTCACGTTCGACACCCTCGTGCCGGGCCGTGCCAACCAGATGGCCCGCACGGCGGCGCTGCACGTGGCCGGCGCGCCGGGCGTGACCTACAACCCGCTGTTCATCTATGGCGGCGTGGGCTTGGGCAAGACCCACTTGATCCACGCCGTCGGCAACGCGCTGCTGAAGGATCGGCCTGATGCCCGCGTGCTGTATCTGCACGCCGAGCAGTTCATCTCGGACGTCGTCAAGAACTACCAGCGCAAGACCTTTGATGAGCTCAAGGCCAAATACCACTCGCTGGACCTGCTGCTGATCGACGACGTGCAGTTCTTCGCCGGCAAGGACCGCACGCAGGAGGAGTTCTTCAACGCCTTCGAGGCGCTGCTGGCCAAGAAGGCGCACATCATCATGACGTCGGACACCTACCCCAAGGGGCTGGTGGACATCGATGAGCGCCTCACCTCCCGCTTCGATGCCGGACTGACGGTGGCCATCGAGCCGCCCGAGCTGGAAATGCGCGTGGCCATCCTGATCAAGAAGGCGATTGCCGAAGGCGCGCCCATGCCGGAAGACGTGGCCTTCTTCGTCGCCAAGAACGTGCGCGCCAACGTGCGCGAGCTGGAGGGCGCGCTGCGCAAGGTGCTGGCCTATGCCAAGTTCTCGCACAAGGAGATCAGCATCAACCTGGCGCGCGAGGCGCTGAAGGACCTGCTGTCCATCCAGAACCGCCAGATCGGTGTGGAGAACATCCAGAAGACGGTGGCCGACTTCTACAAGATCAAGGTCGCCGACATGTACTCCAAGAAGCGCCCGGCCAGCATCGCGCGGCCGCGCCAGATTGCGATGTACCTGGCCAAGGAGCTGACGCAGAAGAGCCTGCCCGAGATCGGCGAGCTTTTCGGCGGGCGTGACCACACCACGGTGCTGCACGCGGTGCGCAAGATTGGCGGCGAGCGCCAGAAGAACACTGAGCTCAACCAGCAGCTGCACGTGCTGGAGCAGACGCTGAAAGGCTGAGTTCAGGGTTGGGCTACGGGTTGTCCCGTAGCTGCCGGCGTTGCCCCCTTGGCCGGGGGCGCACCCTTTCCGGGCGACAATCGCAGCGTCACGCGCGCGCGCGGTTTTGGGGCTTGCCCCAGCTGAAATCTCTCCCCCCAAGAGGCCCTCATGATCGTTTTGAAAGCTCCCCAGGACCAGGTGCTCGGCGCGCTGCAGGCGGTGTCCGGCATCGTCGAGCGGCGTCATACGCTGCCCATCCTGGCCAACGTGCTGATCCGCAAGACCGGCCACCAGGTGGAGCTGACGACGAGCGACCTCGAAATTCAAGTGCGCACGACCGTGCAGTTCGACGGCGATGCCGGCGACCTGAACACCACCGTCGGTGCCCGCAAGCTCATCGACATCCTGCGCGCGCTGCCGAGTGACCAGGCCGTCAGCCTGACGAGCAACCAGAACAAGATGACGCTGCAGGGCGGCAAGAGCCGCTTCACGCTGCAGACGCTGCCGGCCGACGACTTCCCGCTGGTGCAGGAAGCCGCCGACTTCGGCCCCGCGTTCAGCGTGCCGCAGAAGGCGCTGAAGGGCCTGATCAACCAGGTGCACTTCGCGATGGCGGTGCATGACATCCGCTACTACCTGAACGGCATCCTGTTCGTCGCCGAAGGCAAGAACCTGACGCTGGTCGCGACGGACGGCCACCGCCTGGCGCTGGCCCAGGCCGAGCTGGATGTCGACATCCCCAAGCAGGAAGTCATCCTGCCGCGCAAGACCGTGCTGGAACTGCAGCGCCTCTTGAAGGACGGCAAGGACGACGATGCGATCGAGATGCGCTTTGCCGGCAACCAGGCCAAGTTCAGCTTCAACAGCATGGAGTTCGTGACCAAGCTGGTCGAGGGCAAGTTCCCCGACTACAACCGCGTCATCCCCAAGAACCACAAGTTCCGCCTGACGCTGGGCCGCACGACGCTGTTGAGCAGCCTGCAGCGCGCCGCCATCCTGACCAGCGAGAAGTTCAAGGCCGTGCGCCTGACCTTCGAGCCGGGCCTGCTGAGCATCGCGTCCAGCAACGCCGAGCAGGAAGAGGCCAAGGAAGAGATCGAGATCGACTACGGCGGCGACAAGATCGAGACCGGCTTCAACGTCACCTACCTGATGGATGCGCTGGCCAACATGAGCCAGGACATGGTCTGCATCGACCTCAACGACAGCGCGTCGAGTGCGCTGCTGACCATCCCGGACACGACGGGCTTCAAGTACGTCGTGATGCCAATGAGGATCTGACGATCCTCATTGGCACGGTGTGCCTGAATGTGGTGCACCCCCTGCCCCCGCCAAGCGGGGGTTCTAGTTTGAGAGTTGTACCGGCCGCGTTGCGGCCTCTGAGAGTTGCCCCATGAGCGATAGCGTCACCCCCGAAAACACCCCGGCACCGGCCCCCACTCCCGCGCCGGCCGCCTACGACGCCAGCTCCATCCAGATCCTGGAAGGCCTGGAGGCGGTGCGCAAGCGCCCGGGCATGTACATCGGCGACACGTCGGACGGCACCGGCCTGCACCACCTCGTGTTCGAAGTTGTCGACAACTCCATCGACGAGGCGCTGGCCGGCCACTGCGATGACATCGTCGTCACCATCCACACCGACAACTCCATCTCCGTCATCGACAACGGCCGCGGCATCCCGACCGGCGTCAAGATGGACGACAAGCACGAGCCCAAGCGCTCGGCGGCCGAGATCGCGCTGACCGAGCTGCACGCTGGCGGCAAGTTCAACCAGAACAGCTACAAGGTCTCCGGCGGCCTGCACGGCGTGGGTGTGTCCTGCGTGAACGGCCTGTCCAAGTTCCTGCGCCTGACCGTGCGCCAGGGCGGCAAGGTGCATTTCATCGAGTTCGCCAAGGGCATCCCGCAGAACGGCGAAAGCGTCATGGTCGACGGCTTCGAGACCCGTCCCATGAAGATCATCGGCGAGACCGACAAGCGCGGCACCGAAGTCCACTTCCTGCCGGACACGGAAATCTTCCAGCAGAACAACGACTACCACTACGACATCCTCGCCAAGCGCCTGCGCGAGCTCTCGTTCCTGAACAACGGCGTCAAGATCCGCCTGGTCGACGAACGCACGAACAAGGAAGACAACTTCGCCTACGCGGGCGGCGTGAAGGGCTTCGTCGAGTTCATCAACAAGGGCAAGACGACGCTGCACCCGAACATCTTCCACGCGCAGGGCGACAAGACCAGCGACCAGGGTACCAACGTCGGCGTCGAAGTGGCCATGCAGTGGAACGACGGCTTCAACGAGAACGTCCTCTGCTTCACCAACAACATCCCGCAGCGTGACGGCGGCACCCACCTGACCGGCCTGCGCGCCGCGATGACCCGCGTCATCAACAAGTACATCGACGACAACGACCTGGCCAAGAAGGCCAAGGTCGAAGTCGCCGGCGACGACATGCGCGAAGGCCTGGCCTGCGTGGTCTCGGTGAAGGTGCCCGAGCCCAAATTCAGCTCGCAGACCAAGGACAAGCTGGTGTCCAGCGAAGTGCGCGCGCCAGTGGAAGACATCGTCTCCCGCCTGCTGACCGACTACCTGCTGGAGAACCCGCTCGACGCGAAGATGATCTGCAGCAAGATCCTCGACGCCGCCCGCGCCCGCGAAGCCGCGCGCAAGGCCCGCGAGATGACGCGCCGCAAGGGCGTGCTGGACGGCCTGGGCCTGCCCGGCAAGCTCGCCGACTGCCAGGAAAAAGACCCCTCGCTGTGCGAGATCTACATCGTCGAGGGTGACTCCGCCGGCGGCTCCGCCAAGCAGGGCCGCGACCGCAAGTTCCAGGCCATCCTGCCGCTGCGCGGCAAGATCCTGAACGTCGAGAAAGCGCGCTACGAAAAGCTGCTGACGTCCAACGAAATCATCACGCTGATCACCGCCCTGGGCACCGGCATCGGCCGCGGCGCCGGCAGTGACGACTTCAACCCCGACAAGCTCCGCTACCACCGCATCATCATCATGACTGACGCGGACGTGGACGGCGCCCACATCCGCACGCTGCTGCTGACCTTCTTCTACCGCCAGATGCCCGAGCTCGTCGAGCGCGGCCACATCTACATCGCGCAGCCGCCGCTGTACAAGGTCAAGGTCGGCAAGCACGAGCAGTACCTCAAGGACGGCCACGAGTTCGACGCCTTCCTGCTCAAGGTCGCGCTGCAGGACGCGCACCTCGACACCGGCGCCGGCACCACGCTGAGCGGCGACGCGCTCGACACGCTGGCCCGCAAGTACGTCACCGCGCAGAGCGTCATCGAGCGACTGTCCAACTGGATGGACGGCGAAGCCCTGCACGTGCTGGCCAACGGCCTGGCGCTGAAGGTCGACACCCGCGAAGACGCCGAAGCCAGCGCCGTCGCGCTGAAGGGCCGGCTGCACAACGCCGAGGTCACCGTCGAGACCGATCCGCGCACCGACAAGTTCTTCCTGAAGATCGCCCGCACCCACCATGGCAACGTGCGCGCCAGTGTCATCCATGCCGACTTCGTGCACGGCGCCGACTACGAAGTGCTGGCCGACGCCGGCCTGAGCTTCCAAGGGCTGATCAAGCCGGGCGCCATCGTGCGCAAGGGCGAGGGCGAGAAGGCCAAGGAAGCCAAGGTCGACGACTTCCGCGCCGCCATGGCCTGGCTGATGACGCAAGCCGAAGGCAGCGTCGGCCGCCAGCGCTACAAGGGCCTGGGCGAGATGAACCCGGAGCAGCTGTGGGAAACGACGATGGACCCCACGGTCCGCCGCCTGCTGCGCGTGCAGATCGACGATGCCATCGAGGCGGACAAGGTGTTCACGATGCTGATGGGCGACGAAGTGGAGCCCCGTCGGGATTTCATCGAAACGAACGCGCTGCGCGCGGGCAATATCGACGTCTGATCATCATCTTCCTGCTGGGTCGCGCTGAAGGATGGTCTCCGCAAAGCGCCTCTCACATGGCAAAGAGCCCGGCCAGCCGGGCTCTTGCATTTGAGCGATCGGTGCGTCTGTCGCGCGTGGGCAGTGACTGCCGAGGCCGCTCCGTAGCCACTTGGTCCGGCGCCAGAATCACGGCACATTTCGCCCATCGACCGCCCGCACCGCGGCTTCTCCACCGCACCGCCCATGCCCCCTGCCAAGCAACACTATGAACTGCCTCCCGCCTCTTTGAGCCAGGGCGTCAAGGAAGAGCAGATCGAGTACGGCTTCATCGGCAAGCTCCAGAGCCTCAAGTACGAGTACCGCGACGACATTCGCGATCTGGTGGGCCTGGAGCGGAACTTTCGCGAGAAGTTCGAGGCACTGAACCGCGTTCACCTTTCTGACGGCGAGTTCAAGCGGCTGAAGGAAGAAGTCGTCACCCCCGATGTGTTTGCTGCCGCCCGCCGCCTGCGCGAGCGCAACACCTTCACGCGTGACGACGGCACCCCGCTCAACTACACCCTGGTCAACATCAGGGACTGGTGCAAGAACAGCTTTGAAGTGGTCAACCAGCTGCGCGTCAACACCGACTACAGCCACCACCGCTACGACGTTCTCCTGCTCATCAACGGCGTGCCTTGCGTGCAGGTGGAACTGAAGACGCTGGACATCAGCCCGCGCCGGGCGATGGAGCAGATCGTCGATTACAAGAACGACCCGGGCAACGGCTACAGCAGAACCTTGCTGTGCTTCGTGCAGCTGTTCATCGTCAGCAACCGCACCAATACCTGGTACTTCGCCAACAACAACGCGCGGCACTTCGCGTTCAACGCCGACGAACGCTTCCTGCCGATCTACCAGTTCGCCGACGAGGCCAACAAGAAGATCACCCACCTCGACCGCTTTGCCGAGGTCTTTCTTGCCAAATGCACGCTGGGCGAAACGATCAGCCGCTACATGGTGCTGGTGGTCAGCGAGCAGAAGCTGCTGATGATGCGGCCGTACCAGGTGTATGCCGTCAAGGCCATCGTGGACTGCATCCACCAGAACTGTGGCAACGGCTATGTCTGGCACACCACCGGCAGTGGCAAGACGCTCACGTCCTTCAAGGCCTCCACGCTGCTCAAGGACAACCCCGACATCGAGAAATGCCTGTTCGTGGTGGACCGCAAAGACCTGGACCGGCAGACCCGCGAGGAGTTCAACCGCTTCCAGGACGGTTGCGTCGAGGAAAACACCAACACCGGCACGCTGGTGCGGCGCCTGCTGTCCGATGACCGCGCCGACAAGGTCATCGTCACCACCATCCAGAAGCTGGGCCTGGCGCTGATTGATCCCAGCAAGCGCAACAAGCAGCGCAAGAAGAACGAACTGCAGACCTACAAGGAGCAACTGGAGCCCCTGAGCAACAAGCGCATCGTCTTCATCTTCGACGAATGCCACCGTTCGCAGTTCGGTGACAACCACGAGGCCATCAAGAGCTTCTTCCCCAAGGCCCAGCTCTTCGGCTTCACCGGCACGCCCATCTTCGAGAAGAACGCCACGGCCAAGCAGTTCGAGGGCGAAGAGGGGCAGTTCAAGACCACGGCAGACCTGTTCCAGAAGCAGCTGCATGCCTACACCATCACCCACGCGATCGAAGACGCCAATGTGCTGCGCTTCCACGTGGACTACTACCGGCCTGAGGGCAAGAACGCCACCAAGCCCGGCGAAGCCCTGGCCAAGAAGGCCGTGCTCGAGGCCATCCTGGCCAAGCACGACACCGCCACGGCTGGGCGCCGCTTCAATGCCATCCTGGCGACGGCGAGCATCAACGACGCCATCGAGTACTACAGCCTTTTTGGCGACCTGCAACAGGCGCGGGCGCAGGCCGACCCCGCGTTCCTCCCTCTCAACATCGCCTGCGTTTTCTCGCCGCCGGCCGAGGGCAATGCGGATGTGAAGCAGATCCAGGAAGACCTGCCGCAGGAAAAGGCCGACAACGAGGTCGAGCCCGACCAGAAGAAGCAGGCCCTCAAGGCCATCCTGGCCGACTACAACGCCCGCTACGGCACCCACCACAGCATCGGCGAGTTCGACCTCTACTACCAGGACGTGCAAAAGCGCATCAAGGATCAGCAATGGCCCAATGCCGACTTCCCGCATGCCAGGAAGATCGACATCACCATCGTCGTGGACATGCTGCTGACTGGCTTCGACAGCAAGTACCTCAACACGCTGTACGTCGACAAGAACCTGAAGCACCACGGCCTCATCCAGGCCTTCTCGCGCACCAACCGCGTGCTGAATGGCAGCAAGCCCTACGGCAACATCCTCGATTTCCGCCAGCAGCAGGACAACGTCGACGCCGCCATCGCGCTGTTCTCCGGCGAGAAGTCTGACGCCGAGGCCCGCAAGATCTGGCTGGTGGACAAGGCGCCCGTGGTGATCGAAAAGCTGGACGCTGCGGTGCAAAAGCTCGCTGACTTCATGACCTCCCAGGGCCTGCCCTGCGCGCCCGAAGCCGTGCCCCAGCTCCTGGGCGACGACGCCCGCGCGGGCTTCATCAAGGCCTTCAGGGAAGTGCAGCGCCTGAAGACCCAGCTCGACCAGTACACCGACCTTACCTCCGACAACGCCGCCGCCATCGAAGCCATCCTGCCGCGCGAAGACCTGCAAGCCTTCCGCGGCGTCTACCTCGACACGGCCAAGGACCTGAAGGCCCACCAGGCCAAGGGTGGAGAGGGCGCCGACGGCACAGGCTCCAGCGAGGCCGACCAGCTCGACTTCGAGTTCGTGCTGTTCGCCTCTGCCGTCATCGACTACGACTACATCATGGGCCTGATGGCCCGCTACTCGCAGCAGGGCACGGGCAGCCGGCAGACCATGAGCCGCGACCAGCTCATGGGCCTCATCCGAGCCGACGCCAAGTTCATGGACGAGGGCGACGACATCGCCGACTACATCAACACGCTGAAGGCCGGCGAGGGCCTGAGTGAGGCTGCCATTCGCGAGGGCTATGCCCACTTCAAGAAAGAAAAGGACGGCGCCGAGCTGGCCCGCATCGCCGCCACGCACGGCCTGGCCGCCACGGCACTGCAAGCCTTCGTGGACGCCCTGCTGCAGCGCCTCATCCTCGACGGCGACGCGCTGAGCGACCTCATGGCCCCGCTGGACCTCGGCTGGAAGGCTCGCGCGCAGGCCGAGGCCGCGCTGATGACCGACCTGATCCCGCTGCTGGCCAAACGGGCGCAAGGGCGCGAGATCTCGGGGCTGAGCGCCTATGAGTGACCTGCCCGCCAGCCCGCACCCGCCGGCCTTCGCCGACGTGCTGGGCCACATCCAGCAGGCGCGGCAGCGCGTGTTCGCGCAGGCCAACACCGCGCTGATCGACCTCTACTGGCGTGTCGGGCAGACCCTGAGCCACCAGGTGGCCCAGGGCGGCTGGGGCAAGGGTGTGGTGGCCGAGCTGGCCCGCTACATCGCGGCGGCCGACCCATCGATCAAGGGCTTCAGCGACAAGAACCTCTGGCGCATGAAGCAGTTCTACGAGGCCTACCAGGCCGAGGCCGGCGACGCAGAACTCCCGACGCTGTTGAGGGCATTGCCCTGGTCCCACAACCTGGCCATCTTCTCGCGCTGCAAGGCGGCCGACGAGCGCCGCTTCTACCTGGCGCTGGCCGCCCGGGAGCGCTACACCTTCCGCGAGCTGGAGCGGCAGATCAGCGCCAGCACCTTCGAGCGCATCGTGGCGGCGCCGGTAACACTCTCAACAGCGTTGAGAGAACTGCACCCGGCGGCGGGCGGCGTCTTCAAGGACCACTACGTCCTCGAATTCCTGGGCCTGCCCGAGCCCCACAGCGAGGGCGACCTGCAGCGCGCGCTGGTGCGGCACATGAAGGCCTTCGTGCTGGAGCTGGGCCGTGATTTCCTGTTCGTGGGCGAGGAGTTCCGCCTGCAGGTGGGCAGCCAGGACTTCTTCATTGACCTGCTGTTCTTCCACCGCGGCCTGTCGGCGCTGGTGGCCTTCGAGCTGAAGGTGGGGCCCTTCAAGCCCGAGCACATGGGCCAGCTCAACTTCTACCTGGAGGCGCTGGACCGCGACGTGAAGAAACCGCACGAGAACCCCAGCATCGGCGTGCTGCTGTGCCGGGACAAGGATGACGAAGTGGTGGAGTACGCGCTGTCACGCAATCTGTCGCCGGCGCTGGTGGCGCAGTATGAGTTGCAGTTGCCGGACAAGCAGGTGATTGCGGCGAGGTTGCATGAGTTGCTGGCAATGCCGGGGGATGCGGGCAATGAGTAAAGACAAGAAGCTGGTGCCGAAATTGCGGTTTCCGGAGTTTCAGAACGCCGGCAACTGGACGACGGTGAAGCTGGGCGCGATGGTGTCCATCACTTCCGAGAAAGTCGGCAATGCCGCTTGTGTTCCGATGAGCATCACTTCAGGCGTTGGGCTCGTGAGCCAGGAAGAGAAATTTGGCCGCGTGATTGCAGGAGATTCCTACAAGAACTACTTGCGCTTGGAGCCAAATGACTTCGCCTACAACAAAAGCTCCACCAAGGAATATCCTGAGGGCTTCCTGACGCTTTACAGCGGCAGCGAGTTGGCTGCGGTGCCGAATAGCATATTCACTTGCTTTCGTAGCAAATACGACTCTGCCGTGCCGGCATATCTGAATTACCTTTTCCAAGGCAATTTGCATGGAAAGTGGTTGCGGAACTTCATCCAGGTGGGCGCTCGCGCGCACGGTTCGCTGAGCATCAACGATGCTGACCTGATGAAGCTGCCCGTACCGCTGCCGACGGGTGAATCGTCGAACATCGAGCAACGAAAAATCGCCGACTGCCTGAGTTCATTGGACGAAGTGATCGGCGCGCAAGCACGCAAAGTGAAAGCGCTGGAGGTACACAAGAACGGACTGATGCAGCGGCTTTTCCCCTGCGAAGGAGAAAATCTGCCGCGTTTGCGATTTCCCCGCTTCCGGGATAGGGCGGAATGGCGAGCAACCAAAATCGGCAAGTTGGTTGATGAAGGGTTGCTTTACCCGCCTAGAGACGGGAATCACGGAAGCATTCACCCGAAATCATCTGACTACGTACCGGAAGGGATTCCCTTCATCATGGCCAGCGATCTGAAGGACGGGAAGGTCGACATCGAAGGCTGTCACTTTATTGAAGAGGAACTGGCTGATCGTCTGAAAAAGGGATTTGCAAAAGAAGGTGATGTTCTCCTGTCGCACAAAGGAACGGTCGGTTCAGTGGCAGTTGTTCCGGCGATCCCCGTGCCCTATTTAATGCTTACGCCGCAGGTGACCTATTTCCGGGTCAGAAACAAAGAAAAGCTCTCCAATGCGTTCCTGGCACATCTATTCTGTGCTCCGGTATTTCAGAAGAACTTACTCAAAGCTAGCGGGGGCGGAACACGCGCGTACATCGGCATCATTGAGCAGGCAAATTTGCAAGTGACACTGCCGAGTGATATCGACGAACAACAGTGCATCGCCAATTCGCTTGGGTGCCTCAACGATCAAATAGCCGCCCAACGGGAACAACTTGATGCACTTCGGCGGCACAAGGACGGCCTGATGCAGCGGTTGTTTCCTTTGACATCGGCTCTCGACGCATGAGCACCCCGCCCAAAGTCCACCGCTTCACCGACATGCGCCGGCTCGTCCAGCGCCTGCGTGACGACCTGAACGGCGGCGGGCAGGACTTCGTGCTGCTCTATGCCTACAACGGCACCGGCAAGACGCGGCTGTCGATGGCGTTCAAGGACGCGGGCAAGAAGAAGACGAAGCGCCCGTTCCGTGCCGGTGACCGCGCGGGCCAGCCGCTCGTCATCGACGAGACGGTGGGCGACACGCTGTACTTCAACGCCTTTACCGAAGACCTGTTCTCCTGGGACAACGACCTGGAGAAGGACAGCGAGCGGCGGCTGCACATCAACACCGACTCGACCTTCTTCAAGGGCCTGAAGGAACTGGCGCTGGACGAGCGCATCGGCCACTACCTGGCGCGCTATGCGGACTTCCTGTTCGACATCGACTACGACCGCTGGACGGTGAGCTTCCGCAAGGGCGAGGCTCAGCACATCAAGGTGTCGCGCGGGGAGGAGAACATCTTCATCTGGTGCGTGTTCATGGCCATCTGCGAGCGCGTCATCGACGGGGCCGAGTCCTACCAGTGGGTGAAGCACCTCTACATCGACGACCCCATCACCTCGCTGGACGACAACAACGCGATTGCCGTGGCGAGCGACCTGGCCAAGCTGCTGCGCCGGGCCAAGGGCAGGACGCGGCCCGAAGCCGCGGCGCCGGCCGGGCCGGGCGATGCCGACCACCCGCCGCGCCAGGTGCCCGCGCCCATCAAGGCGGTGGTGTCGACCCACCATGCGCTGTTCTTCAACGTGGTGTGCAACGAGCTGAAGAAGGATGCGCACAAGCGCTACTTCCTGCACCGGCCGGAGCGCGGCGACGCCTACACGCTGCGAGCCACCGACGACACGCCGTTCTTCCACCATGTGTCCATGCTGGCCGAGGTCAAGCAGGCCGCGGACGCCGGCAGGCTCTACACCTATCACTTCAACATGCTGCGCAGCATCCTGGAGAAGACGGCGACCTTCTTTGGCAACGACGATTTCTCGGCCTGCATCCACGGCCTGGACGATGAAGACCTGTTCGCCCGCGCGCTGAACCTGCTCAGCCACGGCAAGTACGACATCTACCAGCCCGCCGAGATGGTGGAGGACAACAAGCGCCTGTTCCGGCAGATCCTCGATGCCTTCCTCGGCCGCTACCAGTTCACCCTGCCGGACATCTTCGGCAAGACGCCCACCATGGCCACCGCCCAGTCATGACCGACGACGACATCGAACTCATCCACTCCCCGCTGACGCAAACGTACAGCGCCGAGGGGCACACGCTCAGCATCGAGATCTACCGGGGGGCTGGCGAAGCGTGGATTCTGGAAGTTGTGGACGAACTGGGCACGGCCACCGTCTGGGACGAGCATTTCGAGACCGACGCCGCTGCGCTGGCGGCGGCTTTCGAGGCCTTCGAGGAAGAGGGTGTCCACCACTTCGTGACCCACGCCCAGCAGGAGGCCGAGGCCGCCGAGCCGGAGCTGTTGCACCGGCTGGCACAGGCCGGGCAGCCGGCCGTTTTGCCGAGCGGCGCGGAACTGATGATGACGCCGCTGTCGGACGACGAGCTGGGCGAGCTGGACGCTTTCCTGCTGGATTCAGACACCGACGAAGGCATGAGGCTGGACATGCTGGATGGCTTTCTGCATGCGCTGGCGATCGGGCCGGAAACGGTGATGCCCAGCCGCTGGCTGCCGCTGGTTTGGAGGCGTGCCGATGGCGCCATGCTGCCCGTTGTGGAAAGCCTGGACGAGGCCAACCACCTGATCGGCCTCGTGATGCGCCACTTCAACAGCATCGTGCGCGGCTTTGAGCAGCGCCCGCCGATGGTGGAGCCCTGCTGGGGGACGACTCAGTACGGCGACTTGGGTGAGTACGAGGATGCGGAGGCCTGGGCCTACGGCTTCGACGAGGGCGTCAAGCTCAGCCGGCCGGCCTGGCAGCCGTTGCTGGACGACGCCGAGGCCAGCCGCTGGTACCGGCCCATCGGCCTGCTGGGCGCCGACGAGTTTTCTGACGACCAGGATGCGCTGACCCGCACGCCCGAACAGCGCGAGGCTCTGGCGGCGCAGATCGAGGAGAGCCTGCTGCGCCTGCATGCGTTCTGGCTGCCGTTGCGGCAGGCCGTGGCCGAGCGTGAGCAGGCGCGGCGGCTGAGCGGCAAGGTGGGCCGCAACGAGCCCTGCCCCTGCGGCAGTGGCAAGAAGTTCAAGAAGTGCTGCGGCGCACCGTCCGAGCTGCACTGATTCACGGATCAACGATTCCCCATGACCGAAGAAAAACAGAAGCAGCTGGGCAAGACCCTCTGGGCCATCGCCGACCAACTGCGCGGCGCGATGGACGCGGATGACTTCCGCGACTACATGCTGGCCTTCCTGTTCCTGCGCTACCTGTCCGACAACTACGAGGCCGCGGCGAAGAAGGAGCTGGGAAGCGACTACCCCGACATCGCGGGTGACGTGCTGCGTGAAACCGGCGCGAGCACGCCACTGCAGGTCTGGTACGAAGAGAACCTGAGTGACGTGCCGGCCTTCGAGAAGCAGATGCGCCGCAAGGCGCACTACGTCATCAAGCCCCAATTCCTGTGGAGCAACATCGCCCAGATGGCCCGCACGCACGACGGCGAATTGCTGGGCGTGCTGCAGGACGGCTTTCGCCACATCGAGACCGAGTCGTTCGAAAGCACGTTTGCGGGCCTGTTCTCGGAGATCGACCTCAGCTCGACGAAGCTGGGCAAGGGCTATACCGAGCGCAATGCCAAGCTGTGCACCATCATCCAGAAGATTGCCGAAGGGCTGGCGGCGTTCTCGACCGACGTGGACACGCTGGGCGATGCGTACGAGTACCTGATCGGCCAGTTCGCGGCGGGCTCGGGCAAGAAGGCGGGCGAGTTCTACACGCCGCAGCAGGCCTCGGATGTTCTGTCGGCCATCGTCACGCTGGACAGCCAGGAGCCCAGGACCGGCGTCAAGCAGCGGCTGGACAGCGTGATGGACTTCGCCTGCGGCTCCGGCTCATTGCTGCTGAACGTGCGCCATCGCATGAAGGCCGCGGGCGGCACCATTGGCAGGATCTACGGGCAGGAAAAGAACATCACCACCTACAACCTCGCGCGCATGAACATGCTGCTGCACGGGGTGAAGGACACCGAGTTCGAGATCTTCCACGGCGACACGCTGACCAACGACTGGGAGATGCTGCGCGAGCTGAACCCGGCCAAAAAGCCGGCGTTCGACGCCATCGTGGCCAACCCGCCGTTCAGCTACCGCTGGGAGCCGACCGAGGCGCTGGCGGACGACGTGCGCTTCAAGAACCACGGTCTGGCGCCCAAGTCGGCGGCGGACTTCGCCTTCCTGCTGCATGGCTTCCACTTCCTGAAGCCCGAAGGCGTGATGGCCATCATCCTGCCGCACGGCGTGCTGTTCCGTGGCGGGGCAGAGGAGCGCATCCGCACCAAGCTGCTGAAGGACGGGCACATCGACACGGTGATCGGCTTGCCGTCCAACCTGTTCTATTCCACCGGCATCCCGGTGTGCATCCTGGTGCTGAAGAAATGCAAGAAGCCGGATGACGTGCTGTTCATCAATGCCGCCGAAAATTTCGTCAAGGACAAGCGGCAGAACCGGCTCACCGAAGAGCACATTGCCAAGATCGTCCGCACCTATCAGTTCCGGGAAGAAGAACCCAGGTATGCCCGGCGCGTGCCGATGGACGAGATCGAGAAGAACGACTTCAACCTGAACATCTCACGCTACGTGAGCACGGCGCAGGCCGAAAAGGAAGTCGATCTGCAGGCCGTGCATGACGAACTCGTCGAACTAGACAAGCAGATCAAGCGCGCCAAACAAAAGCACAACGAGTTCCTCAAGGAACTCGGGTTGCCTCTGCTGCCTTGAGTGGCCGGCCCCATTGACTTCGATGTCAGCGGAATGCCTGCTGGTGTTCTCGGCAGTACTGCAGGCCACCGAAACGCCTCGTGTTGCTCCAGCAGAACTTGCCTTCTGCGTAGCTGATCTTGGCATCGCAACTGGCGCAGATGAGCCGCTTGGCAGGCTCCGCGGCCGGCGCCTGTTCAGGGGCAGCCGCAGCGCGCGACGTTTGTTGCCCAGCGACCGCCCCCGAGTTGGCCAATGCTGATCCGCCAGCACGCGGTTGCATGAAGTCTGGCAGCGCCAGCAAGTCCGCCGGTTGGTGCTCTCGCACCAACAACTCCGCCCATTCCTTCAGCGTGTCCCGGCCGCGCACGTTGAGGATGCTGGCCAACGCGGTGAGGGTTGACGGGCTATCCAGCCAGCGATCACGCCATTGAGCGAACTGGTCGGCCTTGATGACGTTGCTGGTGTCCATCCGCTTCGCATCGGGCCGCTGGATGATGGCCTTGGGGTGAAACATCACCAGATGGTGGAACTTGGGCTGCGTGCCCAGCCTGCCGGTGATGCCCAGGCGATCCAACAGCTTTGCCAGCACGCGCGCATGCCGTTCACTTTGTGCCAATGGCGATGCCACGCCAAAACGCTTGCCGCTGTTGTAGCGCACCGTGAACTCGCCTACATCGTTGATCTCGACATCGCCGGCGTAGCACTTGGTTTCCACCAGGATGAAGTCCAGCAACCGGTTGAAGACCAAGTGGTCAATCTGTGCAACCTCGCCGTCTACGACAAAGCGCAGGTCGTGCAGCACTGCCGTGTTGGCACCGTCGCGCATCAGGCTGTCGATGTGGAACGCTGCGTCACGCTCGCCGTCGAGGCCCTGCTTGACCCGCCAGAGCTCATCCTTGAGTCGATTCTTCTGGCGTGCGTCCAGCACGGGCGATGCGTGCAGGTCTTCCAGCAAGCGAAGTCGTTTGGTCTTGTCGTCAGCTTTCTTGAACAGCATGTTGCCTCCCTCGCTAACGACTTTACAGGCCGGCGGCGGGGCAACTTTCGCTTGGCGTCACCCCTGTGGCCCCAACGGCGCCGCATCCAAATCCAGCTCCACCCGCTGCCTCACCAGCTCGAATCCGCTGGCCAGCTCCCGCACGTCGTAGAGCTTGCCGCGCGCGTTCTTGAATGGGCGGTGCACCACGAGCATCCAGCGTTCGTCCAGCGTGCGGAACAGCATGCCGTGGCCGCTGCCCTTGGCCAGCCACACGGGGCCGTGTTCCCAGGGGCCGAACAGCTCGCCCGAGGGGGAGCGCGACACGGTCTGGAAGTAGCCGTCGTCGCCCCAGCTGGACCACAGCATGTGCAGGCTGCCGTCGGTCGTGCGGTAGAGCTGCGGGCCGTCGGTGACGATGATGCCCTGGCCCTGCTGCGGCTTGGCGGCGGGCGAGGCGTTGCCCCGGAACAGCTCGCGGGGCGGGCCCACGGCGCGCAATTCGTCGTCCAGCGGCACGGCGGCGAAGGCGCCCACGCGCAGCTGCAGCCATTCGTGGGCGTAGACCATCCAGGGCTTGCCGGCACGGTCCAGGTGGAGCGTGCCGTCCAGCGTCATCAGCGACTTGTCCACCACGGGCTCGCCGCCACGCACCAGCGTGAAGGGGCCGCCCAGCGTGTCGGCCACGGCCAGCACGGTGCTGCGGCGGTAGGTCTTCTGGCCCGGCACCGGGCTGGGGTCGGCCAGCGGCAGGCGCTCGTTGTGCACGGTGACGAACAAGTACCACTTGTTGCGCCAGCGGTGCACCTCTGGCGCCCAGCAGCCCTCAACGGCCCAGGTGTCGGCGGGCAGCTGGAACACCAGCTCGGGCTTGCTCCAGTGCTTGAGGTCGCGGCTGCGGTAAGCCATCACACCGATGGCCTGTCGGCCGGTGAAGTCGCCGTGGTTCTTCGTGAACAGCCAGTAGGTCTGGCTGGCGGTGTCGGTGACGATGAAGGGGTCGTGCAGGTCCATGCCGGGCAGCGTCAGCGTGCCGGCGGGTTGGGCCCAGGCGGGCACGGTGCCGGCCAGGGCGGCGGTGGCGGTCAGCAGGTGGCGGCGTTTCATCGCGGGGTGTCCTTGTTCAGCAGGCCGCGCTGGCGCAGCCAGTCTTCGGCGCGGCGGGGCCAGGCGGAGGCATTGCCCAGGCCGTCGCGCATGCCGATGCCGTGGCCGCCCTGCTCGAAGACGTAGAGCTCGGCTGGCACGCCAGCGCGCGTGAGGGCCTGGTAGTGCAGCAGGCTGTTGTCCACCGGCACGGTCTTGTCGAACTGGGTGTGCAGCAGCAGCGTGGGCGGCGTGGCGGGCGTGACCTGCTGGTCCACGGACAGCAGCGTCAGCAGCGCCGACTCGGGCTGCTCGCCCAGCAGCGCCTTGCGCGAGCCGGGGTGGGCGGCGGGCGGCATCAGCGTGATGACGGGGTAGACGAGCACGGCGAAGTCGGGCCGCGCGCTGACGGCATCGAGCGCGGCGCCGGTGCGGCCGTCGGCGTGCTCGAACAGCGTGCTGGCGGTGGCCGCGAGGTGGCCGCCGGCCGAGCTGCCCATGACGCCGATGCGGTCGGGCCGCACGCCGAACTCGGCCGCGCGCGAGCGCACCAGGCGCAGCGCGCGCAGCACGTCCTGCAGCGGCGCGGGGTGGCCCCAGTCCTGCAGCCGGCTCTTGAGGATGAAGGTGGTGATGCCCAGCGTGCTGAGCCAGGCGGCGTACTGCAGGCCCTCGCGCTGGAAGGACAGCACGCTGTAGCCGCCGCCCGGGCACAGGATGACGGCCGTGCCGTTGGGTCGGTCCACCGCAGGCGGCACGACGGTCAGCGTGGGCAGCGAGACATGGGCGATGCGGCCCTGCTCGTCGGTGCGCTCAGGGGCTACCTCGCCGCGTGCGGCCGGCGCGTCGGCGCGGCGGGCGGGCGGCACGCCCTCTGGCCACAGGGGCAGCACGGTGGGCACCGGGGGAGCAGCGAGGGTCAGCATGGGCAGCAGGGCGGTCGACAGCAGCAGGCGGCGCTTCATGCCGGCGCAGTGTGCCAGCGGGCTGTCGGGCAGGGCCCGCGCCACCAGCAACGCTCAGCGGGATGACGAATGCGCGGCCGGCGGTGTGGGCGGCAGCCAGCTGCCCAAGTGCTGCATGGCGGCCGGCGTGCGCGCCAAGCTTCGGTGGTTGGTGCCAGCGAGCTGGTGCACGGTGACGGCCGAGCCTGCGCGGCGCAGCGCGTCGACGAGGTGGTGCGAATGCGCGTGCGGCACTTGGCGGTCGGTCTCGGCCAGCAGCACGAGCACCTCGCAGCGCAGCGCCCGTGCGGCGGCCAGGCTGTCCAGCGGCGAGCGGAGCCAGGGCGTCAGCGGGGCGGTCAGCGGGTTTCGGCGCAGCACGGCGCGTAGGCTCTTCAGCGGTGTGATGAGGGCGATGCTGGCCACCGGCGTGCCGGCGGCGGCCCGTCGCGCTGCGAGCTGCATGGCCACGCCGGTGCCCAGGCTGCGGCCAGCAAGGTGCAGCGCGCCGGGCGGCAGCGCGAGCCGCGCCAGGCCCCAGTCTGCAGCGGCATGCGCGTCGGCCACGCAGGCGGTCTCGCCCGGCCAGCCGTTGCTGGCGCCGAGGCCGCGGTAGTTGAAGGCGAGCAGCGCGCAGTCGTCGGGCAGCCAGCCGGCGAGGTCGGGCGTCCAGGCCACATGCTCGTTGCGCCCGCCAAACCACAGCAGCAGGCGGCGCGGTGGGGCTTCGGCCGGCACGGTCAGCCAGCCCTGCAGCTGAATGCCGCCGGGCCGCGCCAGCCACACGGCCTCGCTGCGACGCCGCGCGGCGGCAGGGCCGGGGGCGGCGCGGCGGATGTGCCAGGTGCGGCCGAACAGCAGCCGCCCTTGCAGTGCGACGACGGCGGCCGCCAGCGCGGGCACGCCGATCAGGGGCCAGGCCCAGGGGGATAGGTGCAGGAGCGACAGCATGGCGGAGTGCGAGCCCGGCCAGCGTAGGCGGCCTGCATGACAGGCCGATGGGGCTGCGGCCCGGCCGCCCGCCTTACAGCTGCCGCTCGAAGAAGCGCACGACGCGGGCGCGAGACTGGTAGGCCTGCTCGGCATCAGGGGTGAACTTCACCGCCGGCGGCACGCCGGTGCTGAAGAAGCTGCCCTGGTTGGCGAACGGGTCGTTGACGGTCATGGGCACCATCAGGCGGTCCCAGCCATGCGTGGCGTCGGGATAGGCCACCACGCGCACGAGGCTGTTGCTGCCATTGCTGGCGTTGGCTGCGGCGGCGAGGTCCTGGCAGGGCTTGGCGCTGTTGTCGTAGTCGTCCTTGGTGCCGACCTGGATCAGCACCGGCGCGCCGGTCAGGGCCAACCACTGCACGCCGTACTGCGCCGGCGTGCTGCGCACGGCGGCCAGCAGCGGCGCGTTGTTCCAGGCGTAGCACACCGGGTAGTGCGCCACATGGGCCTTGAAGGTCCGGCCGCCGCCGAACTGGCCGGCATACAGCCGCTCGGCCGTGCCCATGCTGACCAGCCCGCCCCAGGAGAAGCCCAGCACGCCAACGCGCGCGCCGTCGATGCCAGGCTGCTGGGCCAGGAACTGCAGCGCTGAGAAGGCGTCGGGGTAGGTCAGGATGGGCGCGGCGGGCCGCTGGCCGGGCGCGGTGTAGCCGCGCGCCTGCCACATGTCGATCTGCAGTGTGGCGATGCCGGCATCGTTCAGCGCGGCCTCGTAGAAGTCGCCACGCGCGTCGATGCCGGCCGAGCCGTGCACGATGACAACGGCCGGCAGCTTGCGGTGGCCGTGCCAGCCGCGCTGGCGCGGCACGCTGAGCTTGCCCTGCACCGTCAGCGGCGTGCCGGGCGCCGTGAGGTTGGGCGACGAGAACTGCACGAACGACACCGCCGGCCCGGCCGCGGCGCCATGCTCATGCTCGCCGTGGGCCCGGGCAGGCCCTGCCGTCCAGGTCGCGAGTGCCGCCAGCGCGGTCAGCGCCGTGCCCTTCCATCCTTGCCATGCCATGGTGTTCTCCGTTCAAGACCAAGTGGGGCGCGCAACCTAACAGCGCCCTCGGCACGGGGTGCTCGGGACTTGCCTGTCGCGGTTTCAGGGGAGGGTGTGCCGTGCGGGTGTCATTCGGCGCGGGCATGAAAAAGCCCGGCACGGTGGCCGGGCTTCGAGGCAGGGCGGCAGGGGCGGTTGCCCCGGCGCTCAGCGGTTGCGGTTGCGCAGCCGCATCACGACGAACAGCAGGCCGGCGGCGAACAGCGCGTAGGTCTCGGGCTCCGGCACGGGGGCCAGCACTTCGGCGCCGACCAGCGTCTCGGTGGTGGTGGTGGTGACGCTGCGCACTTGATCGAACGGGTTGTAGTAGCCCTGACCCATCGACACGCTGAGCGCATCGAGGGCAATGCCGTTGCCGGCGACGGCAGCAAACTGGATGTGGGTCGTTGAGCCGTCCAGGACTTTCAGCCCAAAGCTGGCTTCGGTGCCGAACGTGCTGGACTCGGCGGAGGTCGAGCCATAGGCGCTGAGCAGTGTCCAGGAGGATTCACCTGCCATGCGGAAGTAGAACGACGGCAGCGCCGGCACGCTGGCGCCGAAGGGGCTGGACGCGGGCGTGTAGCTCCCCGTGGTGTAGACGTTCAGCCAGACGGACGTCATGGCGCTGGACTCGATCGTGGCGCTGAAGGTCACGTACTTCGTGCCAGACACATCGGGGGTGTTCAGCTGCTGGCCCCAGCTGTAGTGGTCGTACGAGGCCATGTGGTCGGTGACCGTCGTCGTCGTCTCGGCGACGTCGTACAGATAGGCCAGGCCCGCCGTGGTTTCGGTGGGCGCTTCCCAAACTCGCCTGATGGTGCTGTTTGTCGTCACCGAGCTGGTGCTGTAGTCCGTCGCGACCGTGTAGGTGGTGGACGGACTGATGAAGGCCGGTGTGTCCGACGTCAGGCCGTTGTACTCAACGGCTGTCATCTCCACGTTGACTTGCGGGGTTGCAGGCGCAGCAACAACGGCAGCCGCCGGCGACGCGCTCAGCCACGCAGCCGTGGCCAGCAGAGCCGAGATGACAGGCTTGAAGCTCATGGAAACCCCCTGGAAATTGGTTTGAATTTATGGGCAATGAGAATAAAGCGGGATGCGTGCCAACTCTGTCACGCCTCCCCCTGCGGACAGGGGGTAACCCGGGGGCTTCTGAGGGGAAGACTTGGTGAAGCCCGTCTTCGCCGCTGTGCGACCCGGGGTGTGAGCCGGTGCCGGCTTGGTGCGACAGGCACCGCCCCGGTCTTGGCCAGCCCCGACGCAGTGCAGGCGAAAAAAAGCCCGTGGCATGTGCCACGGGCCGGGTCTTGTGCGGGCAGGTGCCGTTCAGAAAGGGATGTCGTCGTCCATGTCGTCGAAGCCGGTCGACGCCTTGGGCGCCGGGGCCGGGGCGCGCTGCGGCGCGGGGCGCGGGGCCGGGCGGGCGGCCGGGCGGCCACCGCCGCCGAAGTCGTCGCCACCGGCATCGCCGCCGCGGCTGTAGCCGCCACCACCGCCGGCGCCACGGCTGTAGCCGCCGCCACCTTCGTCGCCACCACCGCCGCCTTCACGACCGCCCAGCAGCTGCATCTCGCTGGCAATGATCTCGGTGGTGTAGGTGTCGCGGCCTTCCTTGTCTTGCCACTTGCGGGTCTTCAGGCGGCCCTCGACGTACAGCGGGCGGCCCTTCTTGACGTACTCGCCGACGATCTCGGCCAGGCGGTCGTTGAAGACGACGCGGTGCCATTCGGTCTCTTCCTGGCGCTCGCCGGTCTCGCGGTTCTTCCAGTTGCGCGTGGTGGCCAGGCTCAGCGTGACCCAGGCGCCGCCGCTGGGGTTGTAGCGGACCTCGGGGTCCTTGCCGACGTTGCCGATGAGGATGACTTTGTTGACGCTGGCCATGACGCTCGCCTGAATTTCGATGGGGAAGGGGGCGAATTATGCCGGGCGGGGGGCCGTGCACCGTCAGCAACACCCCGCAGACCGCATCCCGCACCCGGCGGCCCGCACTTCGTCTCCGCAGCCGCCGGCCGCGTGCCGGGGCTCCCTAAGATGAATGCATGGACACCCTCGGACTCCGCCCTGCCCCGCCCCGCCCCAACCGGCGGATGTGGCTGGCCTATGCCGGCTGCTGCGCGCTGGCCTGGTGTCTGTTCGTGCTGGCCGGCAGCGAGTTCGACCGCGGGCTGGATCCGTTCTGGCTGGCCGTCTACCAGGCCACCACCATGCTGTGGGCGCCCATGCTGCTGGGCGTGGCCGTGTGGCCGGTGGCGCGCCGGCTGCATGCCAGCGATGCCCAGCCCGGCGCGACGGCCATGGCGCATGGGCTGGCGGCCGTGGCGTTCGCGGCGCTGTGGCAGGCCGGCGAGTTCGCGGTCAATGCGCTGCTGTTCGGCGGCGACCATGCCGGCGCCGTGCTGATGGCCGGGCTGCTGTGGCGCTCGGTGTGGGGGCTGGTGGTGTATGCGGCCATCGTCACCGCGTTCACGGCGGTGCTGCAGGCGCGGGCGGTGCGGGCGGCGGCGGTGGCGGCGGCGCAGGCCGAGAGTGCGCTGGCCAAGGCCGAGCTGTCGGCCATCAGCGGCAAGCTGAACCCGCATTTCCTGTTCAACACGCTGAACACGCTGATCGCGCTGACGCGCAAGGACGCCGCGCAGGCCGAGGCGGCGCTGCTGCAGTTCGCGTCCATGCTGCGCTACGTGCTGGACACCAAGCGGGGCACGGAGGACCGCGTCATGCTGACCGACGAGGTGGATTTCCTGCGCGACTACCTGGCGCTGGAGGCGCTGCGCCTGGGCCAGCGCCTGCGCGTGGACTGGCAGCTGGAGGAGCGCGTGATGGCCGACGAGCTGCCGCCGCTGACGCTGCAGCCGCTGGTGGAGAACGCCATCCTGCATGCCGTGGCACCGCGCCGCGCGGGCGGCACCGTCACCATCACCGCGCGCCGCAACGCGCTCAACCAGGGCCTGGAGCTCGCCGTGGCCGATGACGGCCCCGGCTGCGCGCCCGAGGCCCTGGCTCCCAAGCCCGGCCAGCGCCGTGGCGTCGGGCTGGCGGCGCTGCAGAAGCGCTTCTCGCTGGACTACGGCGGCCAGGCCCGGCTGCGCATCCACACGGCCCCTGGCGCGGGCTTTCGCGTCGATCTTTTCATCCCACAGGCATGAGGCCACCCCCTACGCGCTTCGCGCGCCCCCTCAAGGGGGCACTGCCAGTGGCCCGGCAAAGCCGGTTCCACGGCAGTCGCTGGGCAACTTCGACCGGTGGCTTTGCGTCCATCACCAAGAAATCCCGGAGTGCCTTCGCATGAGTACGACCACCGTCCTGATCGCCGAAGACGAACCGCTGGCCGCCGAGGCGCTGGCAGACTGGGTGCGTGCCACGCCGGGCCTGCAGCTGGTGGCCGTCTGCGAGGATGGCGAGGAGGCGCTGGAGAAGATCCGCGCGCTGCGGCCCGCGCTGGTGCTGACCGACATCCAGATGCCCGGCCTGAACGGGCTGCAGGTGGTGCAGGCGTTGCAGGGCGACGCCAGCCAGCCGCGCATCATCTTCACCACCGCCTATGACCAGCATGCGCTGACCGCCTTCGAGCTGCACGCGGTGGACTACCTGCTCAAGCCCTTCTCGCGCGAGCGCTTCGACGAGGCCGTGGCCCATGCGCTGCGCGATGCGGCACCGTTGACGCCCGAGGTGGCGCAGGCGCTGACGGCCCCGCCGGACGCGCCGCTGACCCGCCTGCTGGTGCGCGACCAGGGCAAGATCTTCCCGCTGCAGGTGGCCGACATCGAGTGCCTGCGCTCCGACAACAAGTACACCGCCATCACCAGCCGCGGCCGCAGCTTCCTCGTGCGCCTGCCGATTGCGGACTTCGAGACCCGGCTGGACCCGACTCGCTTCCTGCGCGTGCAGCGCGGCTGCATCGTCAACCTGGACTTCGTCGACAGCCTGACGCCGGACGAGAACTCGCAGCTCGTCGTGCAGCTGCGCGACGGTACGCGCATCACGGCCAACCGCGAGGTCTCCAAGATGCTGCGGGAGCAGTCGCTGTGAAGGCGCTGCTGCGCGCCCTGCTGCTGGCGGCCGGTGCCGCCCAGGCGCAGCCCCCGGCGGCGGCGCCCGCCCTGCCCGCGCCGGCCGCCCCGGCGGCGCTGCCCGCGACCCCGGCGCCACCGTTGCCGCCGGGGCCCGGCCGCGTCTACACGCCGGGCGAGTTCGACCGGCTGGACCTGGGCGGCGCGGCGCGTGTGGTGCTGGTGCTGGGCGAGCGGGACCAGGTCTTCGTGGCCGGCGATGACGAGGTGCAGAAGGGCGTGGATCTGCGCCTGCGCGGCCGGCGGCTGGAAATCCAGCCGGCCGGGGGCTGGAAGTTCTGGCATGCGGACAAGCCCTTCGTGCAGGTGGAGATGCGCCAGCTCAGCCAGCTGTCGGTCTCGGGCGCCAGCGACCTGCACGCGCCCGGGCTGCTGAAGCTTGACCAGCTCAAGCTCAGCATCAGCGGCGCCGGCAGCGTGCGGCTGGACCAACTGCAGGTGCGCCAGCTGAGTTTCGGCATCAGCGGTGCCGGTGACGGTCAGCTGGGCGGCCGAGCGGACGAGCTGTCGCTGCAGATTTCTGGCAAGGGCAAGGTGGTGGCAGACCGGCTGCAGGCACACAAGGCGCGGGTCAGCGTCAGCGGCATCGGCAACGTGGTGCTGTGGGTCACGGACGAGCTGTCCGCCCACATCTCCGGTGTGGGCTCGGTGGACTATTTCGGCAGCCCCGCTGTGCAGCGCTCGGTGTCCGGCATGGGCAGCATTTCGAGCAAGGGCGACAAGCGCTGAGCCTGCGGGGTCGCCCGTCGCTGGCTTATGGGACAGGAAGTCTCCTGGGCACAAGCTGGCATGGCTGATCAGAATCCCTCCCGTTTGGCCAAGTAGTTCCCAGACGCTGCGGCCGTGAGGGAGGGCGTGTGGAGCAGGCGAGGGCGCGCCACGGGTGCGCGTGGCGGTTGTGGCGAAGGCGGTTGTGGGGCGCCGGCCTGGCGTTGGCGCTGAGCGCCGGTCACGCTCAGGACCGCCGTGAGCAGCTGGAGGCGCTGGAGCGCGAGCGCACCCAGCAGATCCGCGAGGCGCAATCGCGCCAGGCGCCGCAATGGTCGGGCGCGAGGCAGGCGCCCTGGCTGGAGCCCGTCAGGGCGGAGTCGCCGTGCTTTCCGATCCAGCGCGTGCAGTGGCTGGCGCCGTCGGCGGCACCGGCGGCTCTGGACGTGGTGCTCACCGACCTGGGCGCCTTCACCGATGCCTGCCTGGGCGCCGACAGCATCGACCGGCTGCGCCGCAACCTGGAGGCGCGCCTGGTGGCGCTGGGCTATGTCACCAGCAGCCTCAGCCTGCCGGCGCAGAACCGTCGCAGACGGCACGCTGCGTCTGGCGCTGCACCTGGGGCGCATTGCCCGCATCGAGAGCCGCGGCGCAGCGCAGGCTGCCAGCCGCAATGCACTGGCCGTGCATGCGGGGGAGGTGTTGAACCTGCGTGACATCGAGCAGTCGCTGGAGAACCTGGCCCGGCTGTCCAGCCAGGCGGCCCAGATGCAGATCGAGGCCGCCGAAGCTGCTGACGAGAGCGTGCTGGTGATGGCCGCGCCCGGCGGGCGACGCTGGCGGCTCAGCGTTGGTGCCGACAACGCCGGCACGCGGGAATTCGGCCGCCTGCAGGGCTCCCTCAGCTTCGTGCTGGACGCACCACTGGGCCTGGCTGATCAGCTCACGGCCTACGTGTCCAGCAACCTGCAAGGCGGCGGTGGCCCCATGCAGCGCACCGGCATGCTCGGCTACACCTTGCCCTGGGGATACCACCTGTTCAGCCTCAACGGCACGCGCAGCGAGCATTCACGGCCGATACAGGGGTTGTCCACCACCTTCAGCGAGAACGGCCACGACGCCGGGTGGCAGGCCCGCTGGCAGTGGACGGCGTTTCGCAGCGCGGGCGCGCTGGGCCGTGTGGCTGGGTGTGAGTGACCGCCGCACGCGCAACCACATCGACGACGTGGAGCTGGTGCTGCAGCGGCGCAACCTGCGCTCGCATGACTGGGGTTTCAACGGCTGGTGGCGTCGCGAGAGTGGCGAATTTCAGCTTGATTACGAACAAGGCGTCGGCACCCGCCGGCCGCTCGGCGACGACGTGGCTCTCGAGCCTCCGCCGCTGGCGCGCACGGCGCGCGCGCAGATCGGCTGGCAGCGGGGCTGGGGCAGCTGGCGCCATGAGCTGCGCCTGTCCTGGGCAGGTGTGCGCGACCCCGCCAGCGGTGCCGACTTTCCGGTCATTGGCTCGCGCTGGACGGTGCGTGGCTTTGACGCCCGTGACCTGCTCGCGGCCCGCGAACAGGTCAGCCTCAAGCAGGACTGGTGTGGCCCGGGCATCGAGTGGCGCGCCGGCTGGGCCGTGCAGCCCTATGCGGCGCTGGACATCGGGCGCGTGGCCGGCGGCGCGCCGGGCGGGCGCACTCTCGCCGGTGCAGCCGCCGGGTTGCGTGGCCAGGTGGGTGGCAAGTTGGGGGGGGGCTGGCCGTCGACATTGCCGTGGCCGCGCCGCTGCAGCACCCGCGCGGCTTTCAGGCGTCCTCGGCGGTGCTGTATGCCAGCGTCAATGCAAGTTACTGAATCTCAGGGAGAGACCATGAAGCAGACGAGCACCAAGACCCGCATCGCACAGGCCATCCTGCTGCTGGGTGGCCTTCACGCGCTGGCGCCGGCCGGCCTGCCGCAAGCCTGGGCGCAAGCCACGGCCGAAGCCAACGCGCCCGCTGGCCGCAAGCCCAAAATCGACACGGCAGGCAACGGCACCACCGTCGTGCACATCGCGCCAGCCAACAGCTCCGGCGTGTCGCACAACCTGTTCACGCAGCTCAACGTGAACGCCGCAGGCCTGGTGCTCAACAACTCGACGGCCGCGCCCGGCAGCTTCGCGCCGCCGCCCCCGCCGGCCCCCACCCCCGCGCCGACTCCCACACCCCGGCCCCCTCCCGAGCCACGCCCCTGCGCACGCTGCCAGATCCCGGTTATGGCGCCCAAGCCCGACGCCAAGTTCGCCACTGCCACGACCGCGACCTCGCAACTGGCCGGCGCCATCGGCGGCAATGTGCTGTTTGCCGGCAACCCGGCCGCGCAGGCCCGCCTCATCGTCAACGAAGTCACCAGCACGGCCGCCAGCACCTTGGCCGGTGGCATCGAAGTGTTCGGCATGCCGGCCGACGTCGTCATCGCCAACCCCAATGGCATCACCTGCAATGGTTGCGGCTTCATCAACACCCACCGCGCCAGCCTGGTCAGCGGCCGGCCGCTGGTGGGCTCCACGTTGGACGGCTTCTCGGTCAGCGGCGGCACGGTCGCCATCGGCGCGGGCGGCCTGAACGGCAGCAGCCTCAGCTCGCTGGACCTCATCGGTGGCGCGGTGCAGGTGGACGGTCCGGTCAACCTGCCGGCCGGCAACAGCGCCATCTACGCCGTGGCAGGCCCCAACCAGGTCAGCTACACCACGCTGGCGGCCACGCCGCAAGGCCGCAGCGACGCCCAGCCCGCCGTGTCCATCGACATTGGCGCCGCCGCCGGCATGTTGGCCAACCAGATCTACCTGCTGGCCAACGAGGCCGGCCCGGGCGTCAACATCCGTGGCCGGCTGGAGGCGAGCGCAGGCGGCCTGACGCTGGATGCCGCCGGCAACCTGGGCTTTACCGGCACGCTCAAGACGACGGCCGGCGGTGCCGCTGTGGTGAGCGCCCAGGGCGTGAGCGCGGCGGGCGCCTCCGTCGACAGCACGGGCCTGGCGTTGGTGCAGTCCGCCGCTGCCGTCAACTGGACGGGCGGCACAGTCAATGGCAGCGACGTGATGCTGGCCTCCGCAGGTGCTATGGATACCGATGCCCTGACGCTGCAGGCCACGGGCGACATCCGCCTGAACAGCGGCGGCGAGCTGACCTACAAGGCCGGCAGCCTCAAGGCCGGGGCCTCTGTGGCCATGACAGCGGCGGCTGACCTGACGCTGTCACCCACCTCCAGCAGCAGCCGCGTCTATGAAGGCAACACCACGCGCGACCTCACCCGCTACACCCGCACCACGCTGGACGCGGGCGGTTCGGTGGCCCTGCAGTCCACCGGCGGCATCGTCACGCTGGACGGCACCCAGGTGCAGGCCGGCGGCAGCATTGCCGTGCAGGGCAACGGCGTTGCGCTGCTGGCCCGCAAAGACCTGACCAAGGAGGTCACGGTCAACGGCAACACCACCCTGATGCCCACCACCGAGAACCTGGTGCAGGCCCGCCTGGTGGCCGGCGGCGACGTCGCGCTGCTGGCCAGCGGCACCGGTGCCGAACAGGGCAAGCTCTTCATCACCGGCGCCAAGATCGAGTCCAACAACGGCCACGTCTCGTTGGTGGCCGCGCGGGACCTGGACGTCGCCCACGACATCACCACCGACACCACCTACGAGCGCTTCTACGAGGTCAAGCGCAAGTGGTTCAGCAAGCGCGTCACTGACATCACCAAGACCAGCCTGGAGGAGACCGCCAACCCCAGCGACATCAGCGGCCGCTCGGTCTCCTTGGGTGCCGGCGGCAATCTCAACATCGTCGGCAGCCTCGTCATGGCCGATGGCGCCGTGGGCTTGCACGCTGACCAGGACCTCAACCTGCTCGCCACGCAGGAGGCCAGTTATGCGTACGAGTCGCGCGCGGTCAAAAAGAGCGGCATCTTCGGCAACGGCGGCCTGTCCATCACCATCGGCTCCAAGAGCCGCAGCGACATCACCAGCACCCAGGAAACCCGCCAGGCCAGCACCAGCGTGGGCAGCCTGGCCGGCGATGTGCTGGCCACGGCCGGGGGCAGCTACCTGCAGCTGTCCAGCGACATCACCGCCCCCATCGGCGACATCCACATCGCTGCGCAGAACATCACGCTGCAGAGCAACAACAACACCCGCAGTGTGCTCAACATCGTGCGGGAGCGGCAGAGCGGGTTGACGCTGGCGGCCACCAGCCCGCTGGTCAGCGCGGTGCAGACCGTCGGCGAGATGAACCGTGTCGCCAAGCGCACCGAGAACGGCCGCCACCAAGCCATGGCGCTGCTCACCAGCGGGCTGACCATCTACAACAACTACACGAGTTTCGAGAATCTGCTCAAGGCCGACACGCTGTCGGGCGCGGCAACGGCCGGCGGCTGGAGCTTCAGCGCCAGCATCGGCGCCAGCGCCAGTGACTTCGAAAGCCTCAGCAAGACCAGCACGCCCATCGAGTCCGCCATCAACGCGGGGCGCAACGCCAGCCTCACCGCCACCGGCACCGGCGACAACGGCGACATCAACCTCATCGGCAGCCGCGTGACAGCCAGCCAGAACCTCAGCGTACGCGCAGACCGCGACCTGACATTGACGGCAGCAGTCGGCCGGGACAGCGAGCAGACCAGACGCACGAGCAGCTCGGCATCGGTGGGCATCAGCTTCGGAATTGGGGGGCCGTCACAAGGCTTCAGCGTCAACCTCGCCGCCAGCCGCTCCAACGCCTGGAGCAACGGCTGGGGCACGACGTTCTTCAACAGCGAGCTGACGGCCGGCGGCGAACTGAGCATGTTCAGCGGACGAGACACCAGCCTGAGCGGCGCAAAGGCCACCGGCGAACGAGCACAGGTGTATGTCGGCCACCGTGTTGGGGGCAACCTCAGCCTCGTCAGCCCGCAGGACGAGACCTTCTACCAGGCCAAGGAACAGAGCTGGGGCATCAATGTGAGTATCCCAATCCCCGGCGGGAGCATTGGCGCCCCCAGCCTGGGGCTCAGCGCCAGCCAGCTCAGACTGCTGGCCGAGTACGAATCCATCAAGCAGCAAAGCGCCATCGTGGCGGGCACGCGCGGTTTGGACGTACAGGTGTGGGGACACACCCATCTGAGTGGCGCGGCAGTGGCGAGCAAGGCAGACGCCAGCAAGAACTACTTCGAGACCCAGACGCTGACGCACGAGGACGTGGCCAACCGGGATGTGGTCTCAGGCAAGAGCTGGAGCGTGAGCCTGAGCACCAGCGTCACCCCGGCCGGCGGCGGCACCGCAGGCAGCGCCATGGGCTTTGCGCGGCTGGACACCCAGGAGACCTTCACGACCCGCAGCAGCATTGCCGGCGGCGTGCACCTCACGCGAGCGGACCTGCAGCCGGCGCGGGTAGCGACCATGAAGGCAGCCCAGCGGGAGCCGCTGGCGGCACAGCGCAGCCAAAAGCAAAGCGAACTGGAGCAACTGCTGTGGAGCGAGCCGCCGCCGTGCGACGACTGCTACTACAACGTGCAGGGAGCGCCGTCGCCATCGGTGGACAGCGTGCGGCCGGGCGTGCTGGGTGTGCCGGGGAAAGCCGAGGCGGCCACCACGACGGCGAGCCTGCCGGCGCCAGTGGAAGTGGGCGTTGGGGCGGGCACCGACTACTACGGCAACAACAGCCGATGGCAGGAATGGAACCAGGCCGTGCAAGCCCTGCGTGGCGAGATTGCGGCGCTGGACAGCCGCATCAACGCCGTCGATGCCAGGGTCTACCAGGACCGTACCAGCCTGAGCACCAGCCCGAGCGGCCTGCACCAGCCGTTGCTGCACACGTTTGACAAGACCAAGGCCACGCAGGAGCTGCGCGACGGGGTGGCGGTGACGGCGGCGTTCGGGAAGGCGGCTTACAAGGCGGCGGGGGACTACGCGGGGGCCAAGTACAAAGAAGCGTTTGATGCGTGCCCTGACAAGAAGGATTGCGCTGAAGCGGACAAGTGGAAGGACGGCGGGCTGTACCGCAGCGCACTGCACACGGCCATTGGCGGCATCGCCTTCGGCACGCCGGGGGCGACCGGCAACATCGCCGGCAGCCTGGCGCTGAACGCGATGGATAAGGTCGTCACCAGCCTGGGCATCACCGACCCCACGGCGATCAACACGCTGAAGAACCTGGCGGTGACGGTGGCTGGGGCAGGCGTCGGCGGCACGGCCGGTGCGGCGGCGGCGTTCAATGCAGATGCGAACAATCGGCAGTTGCATCCTGACGAACGCGCGCTAGCTCAAACTTTGGCAGCCCGAAGTGGAGGAAGATTTACTGCTGCTCAGATTGAGGACGCGATGCGCGCGTTGGGAAATCGGGCGCTCGGTGAAGATATTTCAGCAGGAATGCGAGTAAATATACCGAATTGGGAAAAGGAGATCTTTGATCCCAATGCGGCATGGACGGTCGGCGCCGACGGGCAAAAGCTCGTGCAAGTACTAAGGTCCGTATCGCCTGAGGCGACAAAGTTTTTGCAAGAACAGACAGGTGGGTTGAGCTCGGTATACATGCCGCGCATGTTTGCGCTGCCGCCCGAAGCCGCTTCGCCTGGGCAGCCGCGCGACACGAGGACTGGTTTGCCCCTAGATGCCCAAGGGCGGTATACTATTAACTATGTTCTCGATGGAAAGCAATATTCTGCAAAATACTGGCCTTGTGCGACTGCTGACTGTGTTGCCGGTGCGCACAACATCGACAGAAGCGATGCGGCGAGCAAATTGTATTTGGCGGCAGCCGATGCGCAAATATTCAAAGACATGAACAAGGCTGCAAATATAGGAATTTTAGTTTCTCCGACTGGAGTCGTGGGTGGGGTGGCCGCAAGCATCGGCACCGTGGCGAATATTGGCGCCGCCATAACAGATTCAGATCTAAAAACTGAGGTTGCGAAGATGGCGGCTCAGAATGTGAGTGCGAGCGTAATAGTTTCATTGCTGGGGCACTCGGCAGGTAATGCGGCACGCTTTAACGCCTTTGTTGATCTGCAGGGAGGCTGGGACGCCTTCGTTAAGCCGTTGATCAAGGATTTTAGTTCGCCGGCACCTAAATGGCCGGCGCCTTTGCCGTACTCTCCGCCAAAAAATGGTCCACGAGGGCAATAGTTATGCAAAAAGCATCGTTTGAGATGATTGGCTTGATCTGTGCTGTTGTGGGTGCTGTTCTGCTGGCCTTTTTGGTGGCTGCGTTGTTGGTGTGTGAGATTGGAAACCCGATTCTGATAATTGTTTCGAGCTTGCTTGTTGCGCAAAATACGTGGGCGTTTCGGAATGGAAAATCGATGTTCTTTGGAATAGGCGCCTATACGCCAGACGCGGGCGGCATCCCGAGGACCATCAAGCTTGCCGGAATGTGGGTTATGTATATTGGATTCTTGGCTGAGCAGGCTTATTCTTTGATACGGCTTTGTTGCGCAAATCAATAAGCAAACGGCATAATCCCAACGCCAGACGGGGCGGATTTCAAATCCCAACTGCAACACTGGCGTAGGGCTTTGTTGCGCAAATCGCCCCGCCGTCAGCCATAGACTGACGGCGTGACAGAGGCAGAAGCGAAGAACAGGAAGCGGACGAAGTACCGCACGACGAACTGGAAGGCGTACAACGAGGCGCTGAAG
>NZ_JBIGHW010000030.1:0-8503 GCF_043555875.1 Pelomonas margarita
CCACCCCCAGCGTCCACGATGACGCTGAAACAGCGTCCACGATCAGACTGAAACGCCGTCCACGATCACGCTGAAATCCCGTCCACCATCAGTCTGAAACGCCGTCCACGATGGGCTGAAATACGCAGCCGCTGGATCACCAGACGGTGCTGCGAATCGCCTGGGCGCTCAACGTCGATGCAAGTCTGTTGGGGCCGCGCCTGGTCATGCAAGACGGCAGTCGCCCTGGATGGGTTCGGTACGCCGGCATGCGATTTCGGCGGCAGGTTGCGACCAACAAGCTGTACGCCAAGATCTGCCCTCAGTGCTTGCGTCAGCATGGCGTGACCAAGCTGAGCTGGCAGCTCCGCGCTGCGGTCGGATGCGCGGAGCATGGCTACAGCCTGATCGGGATGTGCCCTCAGTGCGGTGAATCGATTGGCTGGAACAGGCCAGACGTAGACATCTGCCGATGCGGGCGACATTTCAGGGGCGAGCCAGCCGCTCCGTTGGAGCCTGAGGTGCAGGCTTGGCTGAGTTGGTTGGAGGGTGGCCTGACCAACACGCTGCCGCCACCGTTCCCAGCGCTTCCGGCTGCCATGCTGCATCTGAGCATTGACGGGGCCTTTCGCATCGTCGAAGCGCTCGGGCTGTGTGAAGGGCCAGGGACTTCGGTCCGTTCAGCGCTTTCTGGGTGCAAAACACCTCGTGGTTTGGGTGCTGTCGTGCAGCGAGGACTGCAGCGCCTGAGCGCGATTGAGGCCGACGTGGGAGTCGCCATGCGTTTATCCGGGGTCGCGAACCAGCCGGCGTTGGCACAGATCGCGACGGACGCTGCAGCGGAGGAAGACAGGGCGCTTGCTTGGTGGCTCATCCAAAGCATGCGCAGCGGGATCGACCCAGGATCGACCCGCGCCGGCAGCCGACCGCGGGGCCAGCTCCCGCTTTTCATCGTATGAACGAAGTTCTCCGTCACGGAGTCCCAATGCCCTTTGAATGGGAGGCTCCCAGCGGTTGGCTCGGACGCCTCTCGTTGGCCCAGGGCTGCCGAGTCGTCGAAGTGAAGCACTTTCTTGGCCTTGCCGCTCGCGGTGTGCGAGACGTGGACAGTGTGTTTGTCGGGGGCATTGCCAGCGTCGTGCGCTACCGATGTGGCCTACCCCCAACGGTATTTCGCCGTGTCGAGATCGCGTTGCAGTCCATGGATGTGCAGTGGCTTCGTCATGCAGGGTGGCCACGTTTTCGCTACTGCCCGCTTTGTCTCTCCGAAAGGCGCACTCCCTACTTCGACATCTACTGGCGCTTTCTTCACTTCGGTGTCTGCCTTATTCATGGCTGCGACCTCCAACTAAGGTGCCCGGGGTGCCGAGGCCAGATCAGCGCACCGAGCGATGTTTTCAATTCGGCAGCTGGGCGCGCAGGTTGCGCCTCTCAGAATCACTGTCAGCGGTGCTCTTGGGATCTGGCGCGTGCACCGGCAATGCCGAGCAGATCTGGCCCACCTCTGGCCGAAGCTCTCGAAGCTCGGTTGCTCGAACCGCAAGCGCCGGTGCCCGAGGAGCCCTCCGCGAGGGCACGCAATCGAGTCGATGTCCGCGATAGTTGGCCGTGGCCAGCAGGGCGCTAAAGTGAAGCATGGACAGGTCGGTTTTCATCGCCCTGGGCATGCTGGGCACTGGCTGTAGGGGAACAACATGACGAAGTTGAGCAAGGCCGAACGACGCCTGGCGCACGAACAAGCACTTGCCAGTGTGTGCATCGAGGGTTTCGAACCGAGTCCCGAGTTCCTGGCGGACTGCGAAGCGGTGGTGGAAGGCACCATGACAAGCGCTGCAGCCCGAGCGGCGAGCTTGGCACGCGCTCTGGCCAAGGATCAGGTGGCCGCAGAACGCAGCGTCGTGCCTCGCACGCCTGACTGACACCTGCTGAATTCCACTGTCGCCGTGGCTGGCTCACGCGCAGACTGGGCCGGAGCCGATGTGCGTACCGCGTGACCCATCCCGGCGAACTGTTGAACCTAGAGGCCTGCCTCGGCCATCAACTCGGCCAGTGTCATGTCCAGCGCGCTGGCAACGCGCGCGACAGATACAAAACCCGGATTCTGCTGGCCTCGTTCGATGCTGCTCATGTACGCACGATCGATCTCGCTGCGATGAGCCAGCTCCTCCTGGGAAATCTGTCGATCTATCCGCGCCTGACGAATGGCCTGCCCAAGGGCGACCAGCACGGGGTGCTGTGCGTGGCGCGGCGAGGCAATTGGCATGCAACGATCGTCCGCATATGATGACGATCACACCACGGCCGATCTTCCACATGCATGTGGCGGCGCGGTGCCGCTCGGCTGAGCCCATCGAAGGAGAACATGGATGTTCAGGGCTGATGCAATGCACCGCGTGCGAATGCCGTCCGCCGTATCGGCACTCGACCCGGGCTCGGCGTACTACGAGCTGATCGAGCCCATCGCCAATCTGCCTACCTGGCTGATACACGTTCTGCCTGGCCCTGCGGCGTCCGACGACGCGCCTCGCTGGCGGCGGCTGATGACAACCAGCTTGCCGTACGCGCTCAGTGTGATGGCCAGCCGAGAGTGGCTCCGGGTACGGCTGTATGTGCTCTTGCCGCCCAGTTCGCCCACTGAGGAAGGCGCGTCTACGGCGCAATGCCTGTCCGTGTGGGAGTGCCGGGAGCCGCGTGGCAAAGAGGTTTGCTGGCTCGTCGACACCGATTGCGGTGCCGTTGTGGACAGCGCGTTCGGCACGCGGCCAGCGCAGGCGAAGAGGATCCGATTGCTTTGGTCGGACGATAGCGCTCGCTAGCTACCAGAAGCAGCACGGAGCGTCAGCGGAACAGCATCGATAGCGCTAGCGCTGTGCGTGCGCTCCATCGTCAGCGGCTTGCGCTGCGGCCTCCCGAAGACGCCAGCGCATCTCAGGAAACAGCAGCGAAACGAATGGGTCGTATCGCCGGTCCGGCACTCGCTGGCTGGAATCCGCAGCAAAGTCCTCGACCCGCCGGTGCTGCGCATCGGTGGCGTCGGGTCGGTAGGCATCCCATGCAATCAGAAAGAGGTGGGTCCACGGCTGCACAGCACCTCGCCCCATCTGCATGCCGCTGGTTAGCACCGCGAAGACATCCTGAAGCTTGAAGCCGATCACGCGGTTGCATCGGATGGACAGCAGTACGCGCAGCACACCCTTGGCCCCCCAGAATTTCTCCTCCAGCGCGGGCTCTAGGTCCGGACGCCAGTGGCGGTGCTCGCGAAGGCTCATCAAATGGGCCAGCAACGGGTCGCGGGCCGCATCGCTGGCGTTGGCCGCGTGGTAGCTCTCCGCCAAGGTCAACAGCGTCTGCATGGCTTTCGCCCAGTCGCCGGGTGGATGCGCCGGTGCCAGGGTCGACTGCAGCACTCGGTCCCAATGACCATGCGATCGCAGTTGCGCTTCGACGACCTTGTCATCGAGTGCGCAGAAAAATCCGCCTCGCACCTTCTGCCAGCCACGCTCGATCATGATCCGAACGGTGATCTCGTTTTCGAGCAACTCAGCGGCCCTGTAGTCGGCCACTTCGTGCTGGTGCTGGAACAGGACTTGGATCGGTTCGTGCAGCTTGGTCCACACCGCTCCTTTGCCGTTTACGTGCTGGCGGTGCCGTCGGACGAAGTTGTCAGAGATGCCGATGTAGAAGTGGTCGCCGGTCAGCTCCAATACATAGAACCATTTGCGCATGCCTAGTAGCTCCGCGCGATGGCAGCTCGTCCTAGGCCGACCGCGCTACTTGGCGATGTCGTCGCCCGGCTCTTTGGCGCTGGCGCGTTTGGCCCTAGACACGCGCGCACGAGCCGCCGGTTTGGCCGGCGCCGGTGCCGCCGTCCGCGACATGATGGACTGGCCGTTCTTGGGGAACAGATAGTTGGCCACGATGGTGAAGATGCCCAGCACGTTCAGCGTCGTGCCACCCACCAGAGCGAGCAGCACTTTCGTGTCCAGCGAAAAGTGCGTGAAGGTACTGAAGCCTGAGAGCGCCAGGAACGCTGCCAGCCCCACCAGCCACCACACTACGAGCAAGAAGATCTTGTTTGCGTACGACTTTCGCGACGTGATGACCTCGTCGATCTGACGAAGCTCACGCATGTGAAATGCGCGCTTGACCTTGCGCTCGTACGCCTCGTCATCCTCGGCCTCAGCCGAGCCGTAGGTCTGCAGCTCTTGTTGGTAAAGCCTAGACTGCCCGTCGCTGTCCGCCGCGGCAGACAGATCGGGCCCAATCAGCGAGAGATCGTCGTCAAGCTGCGGCGGCACGCTTGGCCCGGTTCTTCTCCGCCTCCTGGCGGAAGTACGTACGAATGAGATCGTCGTCGATAGGCACGCTGCGCATGTCTCCGTCGTACTTCTTGCGGGCCAGGTCCCACGGCGAATTCGGCAGATGCGTGAGGTTGGACAGCTGCACGGCTGTGAGCTTGCCGTACGTGTTCCACACGCTGTCCATCAGCTTCTTGGCGCCTATGTCATCGTCGCGCACGGCCGGTGCTTGGTACTCGAAGTCCTCGAGATCCAGCTCCGTGGCTCGGCCCGTGATGGCGCCAGCGCGCTCGTGCTTGAACTCGTGATAGAGCGAGGGCACCACCGGGCCGAACTGCCACGCCTCGATCGGGTCGGAGATGAGCGGCTCGTCGTTGAGCCCCAGATGCCAGCCGTGCGCGAAGAACACGAGCTTTTGCAGCTTCATTGGGGTCAGCGTGGTGCCGCTGGACTCGGCCTTGTCCAGAAAGTAGTTGGCGACGGCCTTCGCGTCGTAAGCCATGGTGCCCTCCTTTCTGTTGCGATGAGTCGGTAAGTGCTTGCGCGGTAATGTAATTCAAGCCTGCAACTCGACGCTTTAGTTGCGGTAGGCGATCGAGCGACAAGGACGTAGACTGTACACAAAAACAGTATTTCGTGCATCTTGAAGCCACTCAGGCTGTAGGGAAGATCAGCTTGCTGCGTCCCGCTGCCCACTGGGTTCGTTCAACTCAAGGCGTGGTCCGTGGCGCTGGCTCATTCAGTGACCCATCGACGGACTACGCTGAACAGCATGAACGTGCCTCTGCTGCCGCAAATCCTGCATCGGCAGACCGACTCTCTGACGCTAACTGCTTCCTTCGGGTCGGGTGGCTCATGTCATGAGCTAGGTGGTGTCTATCCTCGTTGCGCCAGATCCATGGCACATCAAGGGAAGCAGATGAGCGACACACCACCAGTAGCTGACGGCCAAGCAAGAAAATCTGAGCATCCGGCGTCGAGCCCAATGGATGCCGAAATCAGGACGGTCGCGCGGCTCCTGAAGCAGGAGCTTCTCAAGGACTTGCCCTTTTTCGGCACGTGTGGCGTTGCCGTGGGGTGGTTGATGCTGGTTCAGTACCGGCTCACGCAGACCGGCATGGGGCCGAAAGATTCATTGGCGGACGCGCTCTTTTCAGACTTCGTGTCTTTCAACGCGTTCGGACTCGTGTTCCTTGGCTTACTGGCCCTCGGCTCAGCTGTCACCTGCTTGGCGGCGCTGAACATTCACTGGCCCAGGCTTGAACGCGTGGTTGACCATCTGCAAACCAGGCTGGCGCAGCTTGCCAGCTCGATCATCTCTTTCACGCTGGGGCTGTCGCTGACAGCACTTTGCCACTCGCTGCTCACCATCACCGCCGGTGGCGTCGGGCTGTTCTCGATGATCGCGCTGTTCGACGGCATGCTGGTTGTCGGCTTCGGCTCGGCCATGCTGGTGGCGCGGCGCAGGTCTCCCTTCGATCAATGGTGGGTCGGTGTGATGTTCCTGGTTCTCGCTCTCGGCGCGACACTCTCGCTCATCTTCTGGGGCGTCAAGTAGGCGCAAGCGCCGGCCCTTCGGAAGCTGGACGCGACGCCCAAGTTTCGTCTTGAACGAAACGGATTCGGGGAAGTTCAATCTTCAGTGAGACGGCAGTTCAAGGTGTCGTGAGGTGGTCGTGGCTAAGCCCGCGACGCTGCGGGCGGCCAGTTTCGGCATGAACGAGAACCGACATTGGGTGTCGTAGCTCCCGCCAGGATTGCGGGATCGATACACGCGCAGGAAGCGTCTAGCTCACCAGAGCCCGGCCATATGCCGGGTTTGCCGTTTCTGGACCCCGGGCCATTGTCCGAGTTGCCTACAGGGGGGGGGCAGAAACAACAAAGCCCAACCGGGTTCGATTGGGCTAAGCGCCTGATTTGATTCAGAAATTCTTGGTGGCAAGGGCTCTACCGAAAGATGCCCGCAAACCCGCATGGCTATTGAGGGCTATGTCTCTTCGTTCGCCGAGTTCTTGCAAAAGTTCTTGCAGGGCGCTCGCGCTGCGCGTCGTGGCACCCGGGGCTCGTTGCGTTCGGTCGCCTTGGCGTTGACGTGAATTTGACGCCTCCGGCGCAATGTGTGCGGTTCAGAATGTGTGTGCGTTGCGGTTTTGTATGCGGTTTCGTTGACGGATGCTTGACGTTCGGAGCGCCCCCGTACGCGCTGGCGCGCAGCTTGTCCCCAGTGCCTGCTGGGCAAGGCCGCCATCGGGCGTGGCTGGCGAGCCGACCCGAGCGCGCCTTTTGCTGGAAGGTGACGTTTTCAACATCATGATGGGCAACACCAGCGCGAAGACCTTATAGGGCGACGGTCTAGGCGCCCGAAAAATACCTCTCGAAGGGCTAGAGACCGGGCGTTTCTGGATAGGGGGTCAAAGGTTGCGTGGGGCCTTCTTCGCGAAGACGATGGCCTCCAGCAAGGTCGGGAACCGGTAGTCTCCAACCACGTAGCTGCCATCCTCCAATTGGACGCCCCAGGCGCGCATCATTTCTTCCTGACCTTCAACGGGTCGATGCCCTACAGGGGATTTGGCCTGCTCCTTTCCGCAGTACCGGCAAAGCGACGCCTCGCGCCTGATCGACTCCGCGCAGAACTGGCAGGCTTTCACATGCGCGTCTTCACCACGTCTGCTCCCGATGGAAACCCCGCGCCGTACCCCCGGGCGCGAGAACCCAAAAAGGATCACCGCTCCAACCCCGACCCCGCAAGACAGCAACAGCAGATTCCTCTGGTGCTGCATGAGGCTCAGGTTCGCTACGCGGCCGACCCCGGGCGCGTCAACAGTGAAGTCGAAAAAGAGCATCGAATAGACGACGCCTGCGACCGACAGAAGAATCAGCGCGACCGATATTTTTCTCAAACCTTCCTCCGCTCTGTGAATGACGGCGACTGCGCGAAGGCCGCTGTCGGCGATTGGAACGCGCACCTATGACAATTCAGAAGGGGTTGCATGACGGCGCATGGGCGCAACCCCTTCTGGGGGTGACTAGCGCAACCTATGAAAGCTAGCACTGGCGCGGGGTTCAGGGGTTGCGCAGACACCCCCCACCGAAGGTGGGGACGCACCCCACATAAGTCACAAGTCATGCAGTCGGTCGGTTGACGCGCTCTTGTCGCTTCGCGTCTTCGACGTGGACCAACTGCTTGGACAGCGCCTGCCGTGTGATGGGCTCGCCAGTGAGTAGTTGCCAGTACGCCGCCGCGCGGGTTGGGCTGCGGCCGGCCAGGATGTAGGTGCGCCAGATGCGAGCACGGCGTTCAGCGACCTCGGCCGGCGTCCGCTTACCCGCCCGGTCTGGGTTGTCGAGGGCCTGCTGCCCCAGGGCCTGGCGAAGCTCTTGGAAGGCCCGGGGCTCAAGCTGGCGCCTGTCTGCCGCCATGGCCTTCGTTGGCATGGTCATGAGTTCCTGGCGCTGAGGACCGGTCACCGCGAGGCCCAGAGCGCACCGGCGCGCGAGCGAGCCGCGTCGGTGGTACAGGTACTGCCTCAGCGCCCCGGCATGCCAGGCGGGCGAGTCGGGCTCGTGCTTGAGCAGGTCGCGCCAGCCCTTGAACTCGGTGCGGTGGGTCGGGGTGCGCTTGGTGAACCAGAGGAGGTCAGCCAGCAGCGTGATGAACTCGGTTTGGGCAGTGGTGTCGTTCGTGGGCCAGCGCAGGCAGGGTGGCACGTTGCGGCGGTCAAGCGCGAGGTGAAGGACCCAGAGCTTCAGCGGGTCGTCCGTGGTGGCAATGCGGGCGATGAGAGTCTCGGTGGGCTGGGCTGGGATGGCGTTCACAACGCGGCGGAAGGAGGCCTCGCAAGTGCTGCCCTGCATGCGTCCGATCAAGTCAGGTACCGAATGAAAAGAGCCCAGCGCGTGGCCGGGCTCTTTGGTCTCGGCGCTGACGCTGGGGTCAGCCGGCGACAGCATCGAGCAGCGACTGGCGGGCCATGTTGTGGATCGAGCCGCCGAACTCTTCGTCAAGGCTAGAGCACGGGTAGACGACCGTAGACCACTCAGACCCGTTGGGCGTGAAGATCAGCAGATCCTGCTTGTTCCAGCGAATCACATAGATGCGTGCGTATTTCAGCCCATCGTGGACGGCGTTTCAGACTGATGGTGGACGGGATTTCAGCGTGATCGTGGACGGCGTTTCAGTCTGATCGTGGACGCTGTTTCAGCGTCATCGTGGACGCTGGGGGTGG
>NZ_JBIGHW010000031.1:0-7381 GCF_043555875.1 Pelomonas margarita
TCAGCGCCACGTGCCGACGTCAATCACGTCCTTGCGGCACCTGCTGAGCTATGAGTTGAACCTTCGATTGGGCTCATGCACGTGCTGCGGACGAACGTCGCTATTCTTGTGACACAGTAAGACTAAGTTCTCTATCGATCAGGAGCTTGGTGGCTCTGGCCGTCGGGCGCTTGCGGGAGCAGTAGAAATCGCGAACCTTGCGACGCGCGATCTCCAGGACCAGCGGGTGCAGCCTGCTGCGGGTTTGCCGGAAGCAGTTGCCGCTGAGCAGCGACAGGGGATTGCCGCCTGACCGCTCGAACTTGCGCATCCAGTCCATGACCGTTGATGCAGTTGGGACTTGCTCGTCGGAGATCGCTCCAGCCTCTGTCAGCTCCGTCGCTGTAAGAACAGACAACCTGGTGAGTTCAGCGTCGATGCGTGATCGCATCCCCTTACGAATGCCGCGCCGGAGCATGTGCTTGACGATGGCCAGACGGTGCTGCAGTCGTCGTTGCTCCGTTTCAGGCAGGTCTTCAATGGTCTGGACCAGCCGAGTTGCGGATTCCGCTTGTTTGGCGAGGGCGACAGGGTGCTCCTGTACAACGAGCAGCTTGCCAGCGAGCAGATCTCGCTGAAGCTCCGCTGTGGAAATCGTCTTGGGCGCGCCGCTTTCAAGGTCGAGGAAGACATTGCGGGAGTCGTCGAGGGTGCGGTCAAGCCGCCACGTCCTCTGCCCGTCCCGGATGACCAAGCCAATGGTCAGGGTGAAGGTGCTCATGGTTGTTTGCCAGGAAGAGGGGTTGTTGGGGCTTGAGGTCGAAGCTCGGGCCGACGGTCAGCAGACGCCGGCCTACGGCGTAGCCGATGAGGCCCAAGGCGTAGCCCGCCTGCTCGGCGTCGCCGACCGTGGCGCCTGACTGCAAGGAGGCCCAGGTCAACAGCGCATCGAGAGCGCCAGGTGGGGGCGTACGGCGCGCCATCGCCCGAAGCGCGGAGACCTGCGCGGTGCGCTCTGGGTCGAGCAACTGGCTGGGCACCAAATAGAGCGGCAGGCCAAGTGACCGCACCGCATCCCGCAGCCCGGCGTCCAACAGCTCCCGAAACCGCCTCTCGAAAGGCTGACCCTTGGCCTCGACGAGGGCCTGGGTTCCATCCGACAGCGTGATCCGCAGGTCGGGGGTGTAGTGCTGTTGACGCTCGCCCGTCTTGAATTCGATCGCCAGCGGTTGGGATTCGATTCGGACGACGCCGGGCGTCAACAGCAGGATTTCAATGCAGTGCTTTTCGAGCCTGGATTCGTGCTGAATGGGTTCGGCTTGGAACCATGGCTCGTGCACGGCTCCAACGCTCCTATGCGGGGAGCGCGTGATGATTTTTCTTGGGGGTTTCATTTTCCCGATCGGCAATAGTTGTCCCGCCCAGGCGGTAACCTGGGATTGACTTTTTGCGCGGGGAGAATGAAACTGAAGTCTCTGAGGGCAGCTTCAAGCTCCCGGGCGCCGCAACCCTTCCCGGGGTTCGCGGCGCTTTTTTTCGCGCGGACGGTTGGTGCTCGCGCTATGTCATGCTGTTCTCCTTAGCTTCCTTTGGTGCTGGCGACTGCTTGATGCCCAGCGCAACGGCGATTCGATGCGCGTTCCCGCGCATGGCCTGCGTGTAGCCACCAAGAACTTGGTACACGGCGTTCGGATGAAATCCGTGCTGGCGAGACCAGTCTGCGATTGACTCACCGCGCTCGTTGAAATCAGCCCGAACGCGAGCCACCTGGGCCTGCCAGCTGATGTCATTCGGTCCCGTGTTCATTTTGATGAAGTGTTATGCAGCGCGAGAAGCGGACGCGACTATATGCATTCGGCATGCAATTCCGCAACAAGCGCTAATCCGACCTAGGGTTTTCTACGAGAATTAAATAATGCACATGAAGTTTTGCTGCAAAACCCTGTGCATGTGTATTAATTAATCACTCTGTTGAATTTCCGTCTTTGCCGGAATGGACGGGAGTAACTGCCCACGGTCAGTTCTATGACCGCGAGCGTCAGCTAGGCATTGGGATGCAAACAGCCACTGTGAGGCGAATCACCGCGTAATTGCCTCACATTTTGAGGCGAATGGAGTACGATTCGCCTCATGAGCAAGTGGATCTGGACTCAGCCGAAGTGGCCTCATCTCGTCTACGACGCCGTACTCGCCGCGCCGGAACTGGCCGAGGCTTACACCATGCACGGCCTCGTGGCGGGCAAAGCCGCTGCGATCGGCCTGGGCAGAACGAGCCAAGTTGCGCTCGACGTGTTGAGCGCCGAAGTGGTCTCCACGGCCGCCATCGAAGGCGAGCGGCTCAACGCCGACTCGGTACGGTCTTCGGTCCTGCGCCGACTCGGATTGCCCAACGCAGGCTCCAGCGATCGCCACGTTGACGGCCTGGTGGACGTGATCAGCGATGCCATGTTGGCTCATGACCAGCCGCTCACCGAAGAGCGACTGTGCCGCTGGCAATCGGCCCTGTTCCCGGGAAGCACCACAAGCATCCGCCGCATCGTCGTGGGTCGCTACCGCGACCATCCAGACCCGATGCAGATCGTCAGCGGCCCTATGGGGCACGAGAAGGTTCACTACGAAGCACCGCCGTCGGCGGACGTGCCGGAGCACATGCAGCGCTTCCTGAGCTGGTTCAACGAAACGGCACCCCCCACTGCCGGCGGCTCCGGTGGCCAGCGCATCGATGGCTTGGCGCGAGCAGCTATCGCGCATGTCTGGTTCGAGAGCATCCACCCGTTCGAGGACGGCAACGGACGTTTGGGTCGCGCCATTGTGGACATGGTCATGATGCAGCACCTTCAACCGCCCGTGCGACTGATCAGCCTGTCCAGGCAGCTGGAGAAAAACCGCAGTGCTTATTACGACGCGCTAAATCATGAACAGCGCGGCGACGGCGACGTGACCAAGTGGGTGCAGTGGTTCGCCACCCAATGCGCGGCTGCCTACGAGCAGACGAGCCAGATCATTGACAGGGCTATCGAGAAGCGGCAGTTCTGGGAGGCGCACGGCAAAGGGCTGCCGGAACGCAAGCGCAAGGTCCTGCAGCGGCTCTTGGATGATGGCAACGGCGGCTTCCTTGGTGGCCTGAACGCCGACAAATACATGAAGATGACCGGAATTGCCAGGGCCACCGCTTCGCGCGATCTGGCTGAGATGGTTGCGGCCAGGCAGCTGTGGAGGCACGGCGCCGGCAAGGCGATCCGCTACTACGTCAACGTGTCAGGCTGGACGCACGGGATCGATCGGGATGACGCAGGGGCCGGCACCGAAGCTGCACTAGCAGCGAAGGAGCCAGACGAGCAGGCCCTGCACGAGTTGAACGCCAAGCTGGAGGAGGCGGGCTTCATCGTCGGGCCGATATCGGGCGAGAAGGATCGGCAGTACATCGGCCCGGTTGTAGCCGTCACCGACAGGTTTGCCGTGCAGGATCTTGGCCGCCGCCAGGTTGTCATCCACGATCTCAATCAAATGGATCGTGTGCCTGAAGTCGCCCAGCGGCTTGAGGTGACTTTCAAAGGGGGGCACGGGACCACGGTCGTGATGGCAGAGCCGCGCCGTGAGTCAGGACGATGAGCAAGGACAGGGCGAGTGCCATAGCAGGATCCACTGTCCGAGATGGACTGGCCGCTGGAGTCGCCATTCGCAAGTGGTGACGGCCCTTGTCGTGCCAAGCGAGCAGGCATAGGCGTGCCCGCCAGGGCCGGTTCTGACGTTGGAATCTCCAACGTTGGCAATGGCCGCCTGCCGCTCGCCACGAGAGAATGAGTGCATGGATGCCAAACCTGTGCCCGCCCAGCCCGCCGCCAGGTCGGTCCGCCGGCCTGCACTTTTGGTGGCCGCGCAGTCAGCCAGTACGAGCTATCGGACCAACCTCCCGCCCGAGGTGCTGGGCGATGCCCTGCGCACCGGCGCCATGCCGGCCGACTTCATGGCGCACATCGGTACGCTGCTCGATGAGGCGCCCATGTCGATGCTGGCCAAGGTCGTCGAGCAGATCCACGCCGACGACGGCATGCATCATGAGCTGGTGTGGTCCAACATGCGCAGCCTGGCCAGGTCGTTGAAGCTCACACGGGATATCGGCGTGCAGGCGCTGCTCAATGATCAGCAGGCTATCGACGCGGCAGACGTGGCAGCTGGGCGCCGACCAGCGCGCAGCCTCTTCGCGGTTCAACCTGGCGACCTGGCCGGCTACACGTTCACGCCGAACCCTGCCTCCGAGTTCGACAAGCCCGGCGAGGGCTGGTGACGCCAAAGAAAAAGCGCCTGCGCTAGTGTGATCTGACGCCAGCGGATCGAGGCAGTTAGGGAGGAAAGATAGGCCCTCGGTCAGCTATTGATCGTAGCCCTGGCGCCTATTCCTTTTCTCGTCGAAGTACCGCCCCAGCAGCATCACCATCGTGGCTCCGTCAATGACGCCGGCCCGCCGTAGCGCGATCACTAAGCACTCGGTCGCATCAGGCTTCGCGTCGTCTTCGCCTGCCAGGCCCGTGATCGCCTGGGCCAAAGCGCTGGAACCGGTGAACTCGTAGACGATTCCATGCCGCGCTACGAAGGCAGCGATGAAGTCGCTAGCCGTCTGCCACGGGCGGTTCAAGGTGAATTGGCCAGACGCCTACATCGGGTGCGCATCGACGACCGTGAGGGATGGACAGGATTAGGTTTGCGCCTCGCCGCCGCTACCCGGGCGGGCCACGGCGCGATTCATCCCGTCGATTGACACTCGCTTCGATGGTTTGCCGAACATGCCTCGGAGCTCTGTGACTGACCTGTTGACCAGGACCAAGAGGCAATCGCCGTCGCCGAGGAGGACGAACTCGATGCGGTCGCCTTCCTGCATTTGCAGCGCATCAAGCACTGCCGTCGGCATGATCACCACACCACCTGCGCCTACGGTTGCTACCGTCATCTGAGTCCCTTGGTTCCGCTACGTCCAGATTCAGCCCGGGTGAAGCGAGGCTGTTGACAGTGGACGCCATCTCGGCTGTCGTCCACGGACGGTTCCCGGTGAGTTCGCCGGATGCATGCGCTGCCTTGCCTAGAAAGCAGAACAGCGGGCCGGCAAATACTGAACGCCAAGGTGGAAGAAGCAGGGGTCATCGTGAGGCTGATGGCCTTCACGGGCGGGCGGCATCACGGTCGTGAAGGCAGAGCGACGCCTGGGAGGTCGGAAGGTAGGCAAGTGCAGCCCAGGGCGGGGCCCATAAGAATTCGTAAAAGTTCAGAGTTGAATGAACGAAATCCGTAAAAGTTCAGAGTTGAATGAGCACGGAGTTCAGGACTCATTGAGTATGGTTTGTCCAAGTGCTTGATTCGGCAGTGGGTAGAGTTCAGAACTCAATGAACTTCGACAGAAATGTCGAAAACCATTCAGTTCTGAACTTTGTTCATTCAAGTCTGAACTTTTCGGATGCCAGGACGGAGCACGGTGACCGGGCTCGCTGGACTGCCAGCGGTCTCCAGGGGAGGGCTCAGGGGTGCGACGGCGGATAGCCTTCGGTCGGGCGTGAAAGCCGCGTGTAGGGTCGTTCGCGGTCCATGGCGGGGCTTCCGCGCTGCGCGCCAGCAGAAGCGCCTCCCGGCGCTGCCTGGCCCAACTCGCCCGGCGGCGAACTTTCGCTGCAAAAGGTGCGCTGGGCGGAGTTGGACTTCTTGACTCAGACCCGCAGCGAAGTCAGCTCAAGGCTGGCTGACACCGCTCGCAGTGGGCATGCGTGGGTCAGCAATGTGCCCAAAGCGGATATCCGCCGGACAACAGCAATAGGCTGGCTGCGGTCCCCAAATTTCGCGACCCAATGGCTGCTAGCGGCGGCAACGGTTATCGAACGGTTTGCCTGTTGAGCGACTGCTGGACCACAGGAACCGGTCATCCGCGGCGAGAGCTTGAAATGCTGCGGACGGCCGGCTGCGTCAAGCAACACCGCAGCGACGAAGGGGATTCTGTTCTCGGAACTGCGGCCGGTCTTGCCGCCGGCGCGTTCGCCACCAAGACAGACATCGTCGAATACGGCGTCGTTTAGTTGATGCTCGGCGTCGCGCTGCATCATGGTCGCCAGGATCTTGTGGTGTAGTAGCCGGGCCGAGGGATAGCTCACGCACGGGTAGCGACTGAGTGTCAGTGAGGACGCGCCGTTGACAACTGCGCTAATCGGCAGCTATCGCGGAGAAATGCAGTTGAAGATGCAGCGTGACGCCGCGCAGCCAGCAGGTGCGGCTATTTTGCTTGCAGTGTATGGCGGCCCCGACGGTAAAGACGAAGGCAAGTCAGCTCACGGCGACTGGCGCCGACGCAGTCGGCTACCGCACGCTGCCAACCCTGCCGCGGCCGCCAACACAGCCGACGCAGGCTCTGGCAACTCGCTGGATGATGAACAAGAGCCGGTGCCTACGGCGACGCAGGCTCCTTGAATGCTGACGCCCTGCAACGCTGCGAAGTTCAAGCCGATGAAGCTGCGCTCGAAATCAGCGTTGGCGCCCAACGAAAGCGTCGTCATGCCGTTCGCCATGCCAACGAAATCAAACTGAAAAAGCAAGAAGGCGTCCTGCTGATTCGCAATCAGTGTGGCATCGTCTGCGAGTGCTTGCCCCAGCACGCCGTAGTTGCCATCTACTGCGCTATCGCTGAACACCAACGGTGGCGCGCCAAATGCGCTTCCCAATGCGTCATCGGCGCCGCTCAGGTTCGCCGCGTCCAGCCGCACCACCGACGAGTCGTAGATGAAATTCAGGTCGAAGCTCGACAACACTTCTGCATCGAGCCCGCTGATGCTCACGTTGATGCGTGCCACTTGGCCAACGTCGACATGAGAGCTGGTTGGCGTTATCAGCAGTACGGGGCCTGCGCTGACGTAGCCTGCGAACAGTGAGCCAGCGACAGCTAACCAAGTGGCTACAACGGCCTTCTTCAACTTTCTCTCCCATGATTTGAGCGGAGCGGATTGTGTGCTGTCGAAGCGCGCCTCCCAACCACCAAGCTTGGTGGCCTCCCCCTGAGCGGGGGTTGCTTGTGAAAACTCACATAATCTTACTGTGTCAATAAAATCAAGGCATTATGCGGACTTCTTGATTCTTTGGTTGAGGATCGATGAACGTCGCAGGCCGCTTTGAGGAGTACCTGGAGCATTTGGCTTCGGGGCTGGGACACGCCGACCGTCACGAGGGGCTTCGTGGCTATTGCACGGGACTGATGTTGCCGCTGGCTCGCAAGAGCATTGAGCCCATGGCGGCGCGTGTGGGCCCGGTCCACGCAAGTGCGCGGCATCAGTCGCTGCATCACTTCGTGGCGAAGGCTGAGTGGTCCGACGAGCAAATGCTTCGTCGCGTCTGCCAGTGGGTCGTGCCCAAGATGGACTTCAGCGAAGGT
>NZ_JBIGHW010000032.1:0-5712 GCF_043555875.1 Pelomonas margarita
GAGGATGCAACGCGCCGCGGCCGACATTGCTGTCACCCATCGATTTGAATTCCCCAAAAGCAAAACCCCCACCAGCTTTAGACTGATGGGGGTTGGCTTTAAATAATAGCCTGACGATGACCTACTTTCACACGGGAATCCGCACTATCATCGGCGCTGACTCGTTTCACTGTCCTGTTCGGGATGGGAAGGAGTGGGACCAAGTCGCTATGGTCGTCAGGCTTGACTGGTTGGCTTGTTGACGAAGTCAACAAACCCAATTCGTAGAGTCAGCAGAACTTGTCTGCACATTGCATTTACATGCAACGGAATCAGTATATTTTGATTGCGTCTTCATACTTCTGAAGAACAGCATAACTTGAACACTCACCCTGATCTGCTGTTGGCAGTCAAAGTTATAGGGTCAAGCCTCACGGGCAATTAGTACTGGTTAGCTTAACGCATTACTGCGCTTCCACACCCAGCCTATCAACGTCCTGGTCTCGAACGACCCTTCAGGGGGCTCAAGGCCCCGGCAAGACTCATCTTGAGACGAGTTTCCCGCTTAGATGCTTTCAGCGGTTATCTCTTCCGCACTTAGCTACTCGGCAATGCCACTGGCGTGACAACCGATACACCAGAGGTGCGTCCACTCCGGTCCTCTCGTACTAGGAGCAGGCTCTCTCAATCTTGCAGCGCCCACGGAAGATAGGGACCAAACTGTCTCACGACGTTTTAAACCCAGCTCACGTACCTCTTTAAATGGCGAACAGCCATACCCTTGGGACCGGCTACAGCCCCAGGATGAGATGAGCCGACATCGAGGTGCCAAACACCGCCGTCGATATGAACTCTTGGGCGGTATCAGCCTGTTATCCCCAGAGTACCTTTTATCCGTTGAGCGATGGCCCTTCCATACAGAACCACCGGATCACTTTGTCCTACTTTCGTACCTGCTCGACTTGTCAGTCTCGCAGTCAAGCACGCTTATGCCAATGCACTATCGTCACGATTTCCGACCGTAACTAGCGTACCTTCGAACTCCTCCGTTACACTTTGGGAGGAGACCGCCCCAGTCAAACTGCCCACCATACACTGTCCCCAACCCGGATAACGGGCCAAGGTTAGAACCTCAAACACACCAGGGTGGTATTTCAACGTTGGCTCCATAAGATCTAGCGACCTTACTTCAAAGCCTCCCACCTATCCTACACAGATCTGTTCAAAGTCCAATGTAAAGCTACAGTAAAGGTTCATGGGGTCTTTCCGTCTTTCCGCGGGGAGATTGCATCATCACAAACATTTCAACTTCGCTGAGTCTCTGGAGGAGACAGTGTGGCCATCATTACTCCATTCGTGCAGGTCGGAACTTACCCGACAAGGAATTTCGCTACCTTAGGACCGTTATAGTTACGGCCGCCGTTTACTGGGACTTCAGTCAAGAGCTTGCACCCCATCATTTAATCTTCCAGCACCGGGCAGGAGTCACACCCTATACGTCGACTTTCGTCTTTGCAGAGTGCTGTGTTTTTAATAAACAGTTGCAGCCACCGATTCTCTGCGGCCTCATTGGGCTCCCCTTGTGCAGGTTCACCTACTAAAGGCACACCTTCTTCCGAAGTTACGGTGTCAATTTGCCGAGTTCCTTCTCCAGAGTTCTCTCAAGCGCCTTAGAATACTCATCTCGCGCACCAGTGTCGGTTTGCGGTACGGTCGTCAATAGCTGAAGCTTAGTGGCTTTTCCTGGAAGCAGGGTATCACTCACTTCGTCTGCAAGCAGACTCGTTATCACCCCTCATCTAAGCCCGGCGGATTTGCCTACCAGGCACGACTACAGGCTTGAACCGGGACATCCAACACCCGGCTGAGCTAACCTTCTCCGTCCCCACATCGCACTATTGATCGGTACAGGAATATTGACCTGTTTCCCATCAGCTACGCATCTCTGCCTCGCCTTAGGGGCCGACTCACCCTACGCCGATGAACGTTGCGTAGGAAACCTTGCGCTTTCGGCGAGGGGGCTTTTCACCCCCTTTAACGCTACTCATGTCAGCATTCGCACTTCTGATACCTCCAGCAGGCTTCACAACCCACCTTCACAGGCTTACAGAACGCTCTCCTACCACGCATATTGCTATGCATCCGCAGCTTCGGTAACTGGCTTAGCCCCGTTACATCTTCCGCGCAGGACGACTCGATCAGTGAGCTATTACGCTTTCTTTAAATGATGGCTGCTTCTAAGCCAACATCCTGACTGTTTTAGCCTTCCCACTTCGTTTCCCACTTAGCCAATTTTAGGGACCTTAGCTGGCGGTCTGGGTTGTTTCCCTCTTGAGTCCGGACGTTAGCACCCGGTGCTCTGTCTCCCAAGCTGTACTCTGCGGTATTCGGAGTTTGCCAAGGTTTGGTAAGTCGCCATGACCCCCTAGCCTAAACAGTGCTCTACCCCCGCAGGTAATACTTGAGGCACTACCTAAATAGTTTTCGGAGAGAACCAGCTATTTCCAAGTTTGTTTAGCCTTTCACCCCTATCCACAGCTCATCCGCTAGTTTTGCAACACTAGTCGGTTCGGACCTCCAGCACCTGTTACGGTACCTTCATCCTGGCCATGGATAGATCACTTGGTTTCGGGTCTACACCCAGCGACTATTCGCCCTATTCGGACTCGATTTCTCTACGGCTTCCCTATTCGGTTAACCTCGCCACTGAATGTAAGTCGCTGACCCATTATACAAAAGGTACGCAGTCACCCTTGCGGGCTCCTACTTTTTGTATGCATGCGGTTTCAGGATCTATTTCACTCCCCTCCCGGGGTTCTTTTCGCCTTTCCCTCACGGTACTTGTTCACTATCGGTCGATTACGAGTATTTAGCCTTGGAGGATGGTCCCCCCATATTCAGACAGGATTTCACGTGTCCCGCCCTACTCTATTCGCGCCTAGTTCCACAATCTGCATTTCTCATACGGGGCTATCACCCGCTGTGGCCGGACTTTCCATTCCGTTCTGATATGCAAACTGCTAAAACGCGAGGGCTACTCCGATTTCGCTCGCCACTACTTTCGGAATCTCGGTTGATGTCTTTTCCTCGAGCTACTGAGATGTTTCAGTTCACCCGGTTCGCCACAATGACCTATGTATTCAGTCAAAGTTACTCCTCGCGGAGTGGGTTTCCCCATTCGGAAATCTCCGGATCAAAGCTAATTTGCCAGCTCCCCGAAGCTTATCGCAGGCTATCACGTCCTTCGTCGCCTGTAATCGCCAAGGCATCCACCACATGCACTTAGTCACTTGACCCTATAACTTTGACAGCGCTGACTGCACTGTCGTCAAGGACTCAATTCAGATCCTCAGATCCAAACTGTTTTTGAGTATTCACGCGTTACGCCGTTCTTCATACCTAATCAATTTCTTGCTTAGTTGAAGTCTATGTTTGACGCAATCAAAATCATTGCTGACGGCACGGTGTATCAGAAGATACTTTCCGTCAGCAACGCTGATTCGACTCTACAAATTGTTAAAGAACAACAGCCGATCTTTCGATCAAGAGCTGGTAAACCTCAACGAACATTGCTATTCGCTAAGGTTTACCAACTGAATGAGTGAAACTGGTGGAGGATGACGGGATCGAACCGACGACCCCCTGCTTGCAAAGCAGGTGCTCTCCCAGCTGAGCTAATCCCCCGATTTCTCGTGGTGGGTCTGGCTGGATTCGAACCAGCGACCCCCGCCTTATCAAGACGGTGCTCTAACCGACTGAGCTACAGACCCACGCGAAAACTTGTTTGCGTCGCTCTGCATCATCGCCAGGCTTGTTGAGGCCAGCTCCACAGGCACGCGATTTCACTCACTGTTGTATTACAGCCGATAAGTGTGGGCGCTTAAAGCTAAGTGCTTGAGCTTTCGCTCTTTAGTTTGATCTTGCTCTGCAAGTCCCTAAGAACCTACGAGGCTCGATCTATCTAGAAAGGAGGTGATCCAGCCGCACCTTCCGATACGGCTACCTTGTTACGACTTCACCCCAGTCACGAACCCTGCCGTGGTAATCGCCCTCCTTACGGTTAGGCTAACTACTTCTGGCAGAACCCGCTCCCATGGTGTGACGGGCGGTGTGTACAAGACCCGGGAACGTATTCACCGCGGCAAGCTGATCCGCGATTACTAGCGATTCCGACTTCACGCAGTCGAGTTGCAGACTACGATCCGGACTACGACCGGGTTTCTGGGATTAGCTCCCCCTCGCGGGTTGGCAGCCCTCTGTCCCGGCCATTGTATGACGTGTGTAGCCCTACCCATAAGGGCCATGATGACCTGACGTCATCCCCACCTTCCTCCGGTTTGTCACCGGCAGTCTCATTAGAGTGCCCTTTCGTAGCAACTAATGACAAGGGTTGCGCTCGTTGCGGGACTTAACCCAACATCTCACGACACGAGCTGACGACGGCCATGCAGCACCTGTGTTCTGGCTCTCTTTCGAGCACTCCCAAATCTCTTCAGGATTCCAGACATGTCAAGGGTAGGTAAGGTTTTTCGCGTTGCATCGAATTAAACCACATCATCCACCGCTTGTGCGGGTCCCCGTCAATTCCTTTGAGTTTCAACCTTGCGGCCGTACTCCCCAGGCGGTCAACTTCACGCGTTAGCTACGTTACTGAGAAGAAACCCTCCCAACAACCAGTTGACATCGTTTAGGGCGTGGACTACCAGGGTATCTAATCCTGTTTGCTCCCCACGCTTTCGTGCATGAGCGTCAGTACAGGTCCAGGGGATTGCCTTCGCCATCGGTGTTCCTCCGCATATCTACGCATTTCACTGCTACACGCGGAATTCCATCCCCCTCTACCGTACTCTAGCTATGCAGTCACAAAGGCAGTTCCCAGGTTGAGCCCGGGGATTTCACCTCTGTCTTGCATAACCGCCTGCGCACGCTTTACGCCCAGTAATTCCGATTAACGCTTGCACCCTACGTATTACCGCGGCTGCTGGCACGTAGTTAGCCGGTGCTTATTCTTCAGGTACCGTCATGAGGCATCTTTATTAGAAACACCCTTTTCTTCCCTGACAAAAGCGGTTTACAACCCGAAGGCCTTCTTCCCGCACGCGGCATGGCTGGATCAGACTTGCGTCCATTGTCCAAAATTCCCCACTGCTGCCTCCCGTAGGAGTCTGGGCCGTGTCTCAGTCCCAGTGTGGCTGGTCGTCCTCTCAGACCAGCTACAGATCGTAGGCTTGGTAGGCCTTTACCCCACCAACTACCTAATCTGATATCGGCCGCTCCAATCGCGCGAGGTCTTGCGATCCCCCGCTTTCACCCTCAGGTCGTATGCGGTATTAGCTGCTCTTTCGAGCAGTTATCCCCCACGACTGGGCACGTTCCGATACATTACTCACCCGTTCGCCACTCGTCAGCTTAACCTGTTACCGTTCGACTTGCATGTGTAAGGCATGCCGCCAGCGTTCAATCTGAGCCAGGATCAAACTCTATAGTTCGATCTTGAATTTACTCAACGGAATCGACTTAAACCATTTGCATGATTCAAATCTAATTTCCGTGAGCGTTTAAAGTCCGAAGGACCGTTGCAAGTCACCTTGCAACATCACTTCGCCTCAAACGCCCACGCTTATCGGCTGTTAATTATTAAAGAACATCGCAAAACTCTGATTTACTCTTCGTTTTGCGCCGCTGACTTGTCAGCAGCAAAGAAGCGAGATTCTAATCTGCTTTTTGCTTCGC
>NZ_JBIGHW010000033.1:0-4976 GCF_043555875.1 Pelomonas margarita
GCTGACAACCGCCGTGATCGGCGGGCAGCTGCGGCTGATCGAGTTCACCGGGGCGGGCTGCAGCACCTGCGGGCCGGCCAACCGGCGCTACGCCTACGGCACCGCGGGCCAGCTTCTGCGCAGCATCGCGCTCGACGCCCAGGGCCAGCCGCTGAGCGCTGAGCTGATCAGCCATGACCGCTGGGGGCGTCTGTCCCAACGCAGCCGCCAGGCCTACAGCCAGGGCAAGCCGGTGGGCGCGCCGCAATGGCTGCAGCGCTATGAGTACACCGACCTGCGCTACGCCGACGGCAGCATCGCCTTGGGCCAACAGCCCACGCGCATCACACAGCCCAGCGTGATCGCAGGCAAAACCCGCAGCACCGAGTTTGATTACAACGACAAGGGTCAGGTCTTGCGTATCACCGAGCGAGGCTGGAGCCCTATCGACGAGCAGGGCCGCGAGACGCCCACCGCCATCGAGCGCTCCACCCGCTACGCCTACATCACCATCGCCGGCAAGAGCCTGCTCGCCGAGATCGACGGCCCTCTGCCCAACGGGCGCAAGGGGACGCCGGAGGATTCGGATGTGACGCGCTTCAGCTGGGATGAGCGCGGCGCAAGGCTCGTCGAGGTTCAGCGCCCAGAGGGCTTGCGCTGGACGCTTCGCTACGAGGCCGCTGCGTTGCGGCCCACCTCGCTCGAGGAGCGATGGGGCAGTCAGACGTACCGCAGAGAGCTGGCGTATGACCTCAACGGCGAGGTTCGCAGTCTGCACACACGGGCTTTGTCTGCCGGAGGTCAAGTACTGGCAGACCGGACGGAGCTGCGCCAGTTCGAGGCCCTGCGCGAGGTCCTGCGGGTCATTCGTGGGGATGGCGCTCAGCTGGAGATCTCCCGGGAGCCCCGAGCCGAGGGCATCGCCGCCACGGCCCCGGAACACCGAGTCGTGACCGCCAGCTTTGGCATACCCGGGTCCGTCACGGACGGGCTGGCGCTTGCCCTGTCGACGCCGGACCGCCAAGCGAGCCGGCAGATGGATGACTGGGGGCGACTGGTGAGCCTTCAGTTGCCCCATGAGGCGCGTCGCTGGGCACGCTATGACGCAGCGGACCAGCTGCAGGCAATGCACCAGGGTGACGGATCCGTCCGGACCTTCGTCTACAACCGCGCAGGGCAGCTCCAGCAGCTCCGTGATGCCCAGGGCGACCAAGCCAGGGTTCGACAGTTCGCCTGGGACGGCGCCTTCAGGCTCACCGAAGACGTGCTCGATCAAGCCGGGAAGCTGCGCAATCGTCTGAGCTTTCGCTTCGATGCCTGGGGCCAGCTGGTAAAGCAGGATCTCTTTGTGGCGGAACGGGGCAAGACACCCGTGGCCGGCTTCCAGAATCTTCACGACAAGCACGGCCACTTGACGGGCCGACGCTTCAATGATGGTCAGGAGTTTGGCATCGTGACGACCGCGCAGGTCGTGGAAGTCCGGCAACAGCGGATCCCGGCGGGTTGGCGCGACAAGCTGAGCTGGATCCCTGCACACTGGTGGCCGACACGTCTGGTCGCCAGCCATGCGCGGAGGGCCCCTGACGCATCAACGGGTGCGGAGCGCTTGCCGGAGTCGGCGAGCGCGCCCCCGGTACAACTCGGCGAATTGCCCCCGCTCGATGCCAGGGGTCGTGCGCGCGAGATCCGCAACGAGGCGGGCGTCCTGCAGCTGCATTGGACCGTTTCGGGTGAACTCGCCACTGTCCAAGGTAAAGACGGCCAGCCCGTGGTCCGCTATGACTATGACGCGCGAAGCCGCCGTGTCGCCAAGCACGGCGCCGACGGCAGCGAGTACTTCCTCTACGACGGAACCCAGCTGGTGAGCGTGTGGAAGCAGCGATCGCCAGAAGCCGATCCCGAGCCAGCGCGGCACTTCGTCTATGCCGGTTTTCGGGTGATTGCCATGCTGACGCAAGGCAAGGGACTTCAGATCGACACGGACAGCCGCGGCGCTGCTGTTTCCGTCCGCAGCCTGGAAGATGAGCAGCTGCGCTGGACAGCGAGGCTCGACGACAAGGGGCGGCTCATTGAGCAGAAAGGTCCGGAACTGGACCCGGGACTGCGCCTGGTCAACCAATGGCACGACGCCGAGACGGACCTGCACTACAACGTGGCTCGCTACTACGACCCCCGCTCGGGCCGCTTCCTGAGCACCGATCCCTCTGGCCTGCACGACAGCATCGACAAGCACACACCGGCAGCGCTGCAGCTGGACACCACGGTGTACGCTGCTGCCCAGCCCTGGCACTACTTCGATCCCGACGGCGCGGCCAAGCTGACCTACTACCTGATCGACAGCAGCCCGGACAACAAGACCACGGCGACCATGCGCTGGGGCTTCTGGCTTCGCGACATTGCGCCGGGCAACAGCAATCAATACCTCTATGACGCGGGCGGCAGCTTCCTGGCCGCGGATACGAACCCGCTGAAGAGTGGCGTTGCCACCGAGGTGGCTACGAACTATGCGCGGTGGACAGCCAAGGATCTCGCTGACGAGAAGCTCGGCAATCCGATCCAGGCCTTCGTCGCGCACTACCTCAAGGACATGCAGTCCCCGGACGCCTATACCGTCGAGATCGCCGAGGGGGCTGCCCTGCAGATCGCCAACAACCTCAGCAAGACAGGCGACGTGCTGAACAAGTACTACTGCGACAAGGGGTCGCCCAAGCTGGTCTATCCGGCGGTCACCTGGCGAGGCCTGACTTTGAGTCCGGGGGGGATCCTGGGCAGCCGGGACGACGGTGCAGGATCGCGCGTCGACCAAGGCACCGACACGGCAAGCTGTGACCAGCTGCAGACACCCGCCCGCGCGTTTGCGCGGCTGAAGTCAGCAGTGATTGCTCAAGAGTCCGGAGGCAAGGACTGCAGCAGCGATGGTTGCCCCGCCGGCACGAAGAATCCTTCCGGCACGCCCGCGAGCTATGGCTCTACACAGTTCGTGGTGGCGACTTTCGTGGACCGCCTGATCAAGTTCGGCAAGAAGCGCCCACTCAGCACCAACAGCAACGAGTTCTTCAAGCAGCTCTTCAATCAGGATGCCAACCTGACAGAGGCCGAGAAGAAGACGCTGGGCTACGTGGACAAGGACGGCAAGGACACCGGACTCCAGAAGCAGCTGGAGGATGCCGACAAGCGCGCGCAGGCCGTGACCACCTGGAAGGGGAAGATCGCGGGGGCCACCACAACGACCACAGACCCGACCTCCGTCTCCGATGCCGACCTGGTGGCCTTTGCGAAGGACACCGGCTTCGCGCATGTCGCCAAAAGCAAGACGAGCGAAGCGCGCACCATGTATGAGCGCATGGTCCGCTGGCAACAGATGAAGCTGCTGGTGGACCCGCTGCGCGGTGCCAATGCTGACGCCACCATCAAGGCCATCGACGACAAGTCTGCGGATGAGAAGAAGGCGGGAACGAAGCCCACGACCCGCGAACGATTCGACAGTCTGCTGTCAGGGCTTGGCATGACCGAGAGCAATACGCGCGTCTACCTTGGGGAAAAGATCATCTGGAACGAAGGCTGGGAAGGATTCCGCAGCGCGGCCATCTTCACGGACAGCAAGGTCAAGAACTTCCTCCTGACGGACGCAGACTCGCTGTTCAAGTCAAGCACGAAGTTCGACATCATCAGCGACCGTGAAATGAAGTGGAAGTACGCCGAGTACTCAGCGAACAAAGACAAGAACACGTCGGAAGAAGATCTTGTCAAGTTCATCGGCTACTTCCACAACAGCGGTGGTAATGCCAAAAGCCTGAGCACAGCCGATGGGCTGAAATACGTGAAGGAACTGGTCAGCAAGTGGAAGGACACCAGCAAGCGCCCCTGCGCATCCGTTTCAGCGCCACGCTTCCAGCTCGATCCCGCCAGTGCGCCAGCTTCTAGTTCGGCCTCCTCTGCAGGCTGAACGTTGCATAGAAAATCCAGTATGTCTTCTTGCGTTCGACTCATCACCCTCTTCGGCCTCTTGCTCCTGGCCAGCGCTCCCCATGCACAGGTGTATGCCCGGTTTGGCAGCAAGCTGGAGAAGGAATTTGACAAGCGAATCCATGCCGTGGCGGACATCAGCCCCGACCTGCCCGCTTGCAAGCGCAACGACGCCGCCTGGTGGGCGCAAGTGCAGCGCTTTGACAAGATGTGGAATGATCCTCGCCGGCTCAGTGACGTCAGCTGGCGCGTCGAGCGTTGGAACGACACCCTGCCCCACGTCGAAGACTGGCCCCTCAGATTGCGAGTTCCCCCGATGCAGACAAAGAAGGGCGCAGTACCCGAATTCGGCCCAGCCCAAGGCGTCACCTGGCTCGACATCGACGGCGACGGCTGGTGCGATGCCCTGCTGTCGGTCGACGCCGAGGCCGTCAAACGGCCGGGTCTGCCCATCATCCTGACCGACTTGTCCGCCGCCCTGTTCTACCACCCGGCCAGCGAGGCCTTCAAGCAGGGCAGCCGTGGCCCCTACCTCTTCAACAGCCGCGGTGGCGAGATCACCAGCGCCTTCAGCTTCTACTACAACCGCAAGGCCCGGCGCGTGGAGACTGTGGAGCGCATTTTCAGCAGCGGCATGCTGTACAGCTCCGAGGGTTGGGAGGAGTTGCACGGCCAGCTGATGCTCAAGGGCGCCTTGCTGACAGAGCCCCGTTGCAAGCAGGCGGGAGGCGAGTCCGAGCCCTGCACAGCCAACACCGCGATGAACGAGGAATTCGAGCGCGTGCTGGATGCGCTGAGCGAGCGGAGTCCACGCGAGGCGCCCATCCGGAAGCGATTGCTTGATCTGTCGCAGCAGGCCTCCGCGCAGGCAAGGCCGTAACTCGCCCCGGGGCCACCAGTAATCTAGTCTTACTGTGTCACAAGAATAGCGACGTTCGTCCGCAGCACGTGCATGAGCCCAATCGAAGGTTCAACTCATAGCTCAGCAGGTGCCGCAAGGACGTGATTGACGTCGGCACGTGGCGCTGAGC
>NZ_JBIGHW010000034.1:0-3465 GCF_043555875.1 Pelomonas margarita
GCGTAGTTCACGCTGCTCTTGGCCTGGTACCCCAGCGCCGCCTGCCAGATCCCCAGCACCAGGAACAGCAGCGTCGGCATCACGATGACGCTCTCCACCAGGCCCGCTCCCCGCTGGCGATGCGGGGGGCGGCCAGGGCGGCATGCTGTTGAAGCGAGCGGCAGGGGTGTAGGCAGGGCGAGTGGAGCTGGCATGGAGGTCGCAGGAGGCTGATGCAGCCGCGCACGCCCAGCACGCAGCCAAGCCGCTAACACACCAAGCACACGTCATTGCAGAGGCGACAACGGCACTGACGCCGAACGCGGCGCGATGATGCAGAGGCTGCCCGCCATCGGTAAGCCCTTGAACAGCAGGGGGTGCGGCCTGTTTCGCGTTACCGACGTAACCAGTCGTGTCGCGCACGTACCCCGGGTGCATGGCCCGCGTGATCAGCCCGCCGGGATTGGTTAGTCAGGCGCCCGCAGGCATCAGTCCTTGGCCTCGTAGACCGCACCGTTGAAAACGTAGCGTGTCGCGCTGTCGACGCGCTGCGCAGCCTGGCTGGCCTTGCCGTAGGGCGTGGTCCACCCGCGCGTGCGCACGCGCAGCTCGCTCATCCCTTGAGGCGCCTTCTGCGCGCCGATGACGACGATGGACTTGGTCTTGCTGGTGTCGATGCAGTCGGGCTCGCACTGCGTGCCCCAGGCCTCCCAGGCCATGTTCTGCACCAACACACGCGCCAGCTGCCCGCCATCCAGCACCAGCAACCACAGATCGGTGCTGTACTGGTCGAAGCCCGCGCCGCGCAGGCGGGCGTCCACCAACACCCCAAAGCTTGCCGCCTGGGCGCTGAGCGCGTAGTTGGCGCGGTCGAACCGGATGTCGCGCACGGTGCCTTCGATGTCCACCGGAAAGCTCACCTGCGCGACGCGCTGCTCTCCCTGCCACACCGTCACGGCCAAGCGGCCGCCGGCTGCGCCGACGTCGCCCTGCGGGTGCCAGCACAGCTGCGCGCGAAAGGCCGCGCCGTTCTGCATGAACAGGCGTTCGCCCTGGGGCTCCTGCGGCGGCGTACAGCCGGCGTGGGCGGCGCTGCCAAGCAGCGCCAGCATGCAGGCCACCATGTGGCGCAGCAACGTGATGGGTCGGTGGGCACGGTCCATGTCGGGCACCAAACGATTCAAGGTACGGCTCGGCATAGTGGATGCATGCGACTAAAGCCTCCGCCGGCACATGTCACCACGGCTACGCCGACGCGGGCCACTGCAGTCACTGCGCGACGCGCTTGAACCCCAATGGGCTGTACCAAGGTGCGGATTGCAGCGGGCCCTCCGTGCAAGTGGGAGTGGCATTGGATGCACGTGGCATGTCATAGCACGGCACATCTCCACCACGCATCGTGTTGACCAGCAGGCCTCCGAACTTCTCCTCCACATCCCACCCGAACAACACGCCATCGTCCTTGATGCGGAACACCAGCCGCAGCGCGCGGCCCGGGCCTGCATTGGCGTAGCGGATGACCTCGTCGGGCACCCGCTTGTCCACCTCGATGAGGTAGTCGCCAATGACGCGGCCTGTGGTGAAGTCCCGGCCCGGCACCGTATCTGTACGCCAGGTCACGCGGACGGTGCTGGGCAGATGGCCGGCAATGTACGAATTGGTGCTAGCCCCTCCGTACCAGCCTTCCATCATTCCCCCAAAGAGTCGCGCGCCCTTGTCGGACATGGCTTGCAGGCCCGCCTTCGGCTCCACGCCTGAATGGGCGAGCCCATACTCAACCACCAACCCGGTTCCGATGCGCCGCCCCTGCGATGACGCTCCGCCGTTGGCGCAGGCACCACACGCCAGCGCTGCGAGAACACAAACGGCGCTGCGCTTCATGTGCCTCCGTGCGCCCATGGCGCCACGCGATTCAAGCTACGCCTCACTTGCCGCTTCGCCGCCACTGCTCCGCCTGCGCGCTGATCTGCCATATCACCCACCTCAGGACTTGCGCCCGCGAATCCACTGTGGGTTGAACCACGCAGCCTTCTCAAGAGGACCCTCCGTGCAGTTCTGGCTCGCGTTGGCGACTCGCGGCAGGTCGTAGCACGGCACATCGCCCCCACGCATCGCATAGACCAAGCCGCTGCCGCCTGCGGGGTGAGAAACGACCTCCTCTACATCCCACCCGAACAACACGCCATCGTCTTTGATGCGAAACACCAGCCGCAGCGCGCGGCCCGGGCCTGCATTGGCGTAGCGAATGACCTCGTCGGGCACTCGCTTGTCCACCTCGATGAGGTAGTCGCCGATGACGCGACCTGTGGTGAAGCGCTGCCCTGGCACCGTATCTGTACGCCAGGTCACGCGGACGGTTTTCGGCAGATGGCCGGCAATGTATGAATTGGTGCTAGCCCCTCCGTACCAGCCTTCCATCATTCCACCAAAGAGTCGCGCGCCCTTGTCGGACATCGCTTGCAGGCCCGCCTTAGGCTCCACGCCTGAATGGGCGAGCCCATACTCAACCACCAACCCGGTTCCGATGCGCCGGCCCTGGGACGAAGTGCCGCCATTGGCACAGGCGCTGCAAACAGCCGCCGTGAGTACGCAGAGCGCCAGGTGCTTCATGTGCCTCCTCCTACGTTCAACTTCACGTCATAGCCGTTGCCTTGCAGCCACTTGGCATACTTGGCCATGTCGACCGTGCCAGAGACGATGCCTTTGGGCGAACTGTCGTAGTTGATGTATTTCACGGTGTCCGCATAGCTCATGCCGCCGATAGTGGCCTGACGCTGCTTCTGGGTGCCTCCGGGCAGGCCCCTCACTTTGCGATCTTCACTGAAGTTGGTCGGCGCAGGGCCATCCTCGGCAAAGAGATTGCTGCTCTTGTCGTGCAGCACGGGGTTGGCAATGATGTTCCGGTCTGGCTCATCCATCGACAAACCTGCAGTCTTGGCTTGGTCGATCATCCAGACCAGCGCGACCTTGGCCAGGTCGCCATCGGGAAAGCTGCCACCAATGTCGGAGTGCGAGCCCAGAAAGCCGCGCTCGATGCGTGTCTTGCCATCAGGCGTGGCCCTGCCGGCAATGGACTCCAGCGGGAACAGACTGCGGTACTCGTTGAGCGCCACGGCGTGAGCCACATGCTGGAACGCGTCAGGAATGCCGAGCTGATAGCTGCCGGTGTGCGTGTGTTGGCGCCGACCGAACTTTGAGCCAACAAGCCTGCCGGTCTGCGTGACCCAGGCCTTCGCCCAGATGCGCCAGATAGCGCTCGAATTCCTGCAGTTCCTTCATCAGGGCTCACCTCTTGCTTGAAGAGATGCGCATAATGCCTTGATTTTATTAACACAGTACGACTAGGGGCGGCACGCTAGGGCTACGCTGATTAAGGTCCGCCTTCCGGGTTGATCTGGTGGCAATGCTGGCACCACTTCGAGGTCATGCTGGCATGAAGCAAGCAACCTTGGCAGCGGCAGCCGATCAAGGCGCGGAGTTCGAACG
>NZ_JBIGHW010000035.1:0-2965 GCF_043555875.1 Pelomonas margarita
CACCCCCAGCGTCCACGATGACGCTGAAACAGCGTCCACGATCAGACTGAAACGCCGTCCACGATCACGCTGAAATCCCGTCCACCATCAGTCTGAAACGCCGTCCACGATGGGCTGAAATACGCAGACTCTCAGGCACCGTGGGCAAAAGCGATAGCGGCCGCGATGCCCTGAAGGGGCGTACATCCATCGGCCGGCGGGCGCGCGTGGTGGCGAAGAATCGGCGTAGATCCGCCCCAGCTCAAGCCCCCGGATCTGTGGAGCTTCAGATCGGACCTTCCTGAAGACAAAGTAGTACGAACGGTCAAAGTCCGCCCTGAAGGTGAAGCCCAGGTAGGCAGCAAGCTCGGCGGCATCGCACCCTTGCAGCGCAGCCACACGCATGAGCCACGAGTTCGGGGCCTCGTGGTCCTGTGCATATGGAACGCCAACGAGCGCGGCCACCCGCGCATCGAAGTGCTTCAGGACCGGAACAGTCCATCGGAACGGGCTGGACGACATGCGGGAGCTTGCCTATCTAGGTCGGGCCAGGACGCAACTACCGCCATGGGCTGCTTGGCATCTCTTCACTGCCGAAGGCCCGCTGGAAGGCCAGCTTCAGTTCCGCGGAGTCCGGCGTGCTCTTGCGGGCATCGACCGTCGCCATCGCAAGCTCCGCCAGGTACTGCTTGAGCCGACGCAGGTTGCCGCGGGCGGTCTTGTGGATCGCCTCCCTGATCTCGCGCGAAGACTGGAGCTGCTTGAAGTTCAAGGCGTCGTTGCTGGGCATCAGCGACTGCACCAGCGATAGCCACGAGTCGTCCAGCGCGAAGTCTCTCAGGACCTCGTTCACTACGCAGCGACTTTGAAGGTACGGGTCGACGTTGCCTAGCTCGGACAACGAGATGCCACCCACGATGCAGACGGCAATTTGCGCTTCGTCCATGATCTCCCGGAAGTACTCGCTGATCGATGTGCCGTCATCGCGCTTTGCCTTGCTGTGGCCGATCATCTGGTGACCTTCATCTACCAGCAGCAGCCGGATCTTCTGACGGCGCAGCGCATCAATCGACAGGGAGCGGCGCGCGTCAAGATTTGCGTTGCTGACCTTGAAAAGCGGATAGTTCAATAGTCCGAGGATCCGCTGAACTACAGCCGCCAGCGAGCGCCCGCGCCGCAGGCGCATGTAGAGCACGCCAGACCCGCGTTCAGCGAGGTCATGCACCGGCAGGGCATCCAAGAAATACCGGCATAGCGTGGTCTTGCCCACGCCGGCGTTGCCGCCGATGACGCCACCCACCGGCTGTCGAAGTTCCTTGCTGAGCAGGAACATGCGGTCGAGACTGCCGACCAGTTCGGTGAATCGGTGGTGCTGTACGACGGCGTTGTCGATCATGGCGCCGTGCCTGAGCGCATTCGCAGAGTACGTCGCCAACCAGCGCTCGCGGGCCTTGCGCCGGCCCACGTCGACTTCCAGTTCTTCCGGCTCCGTGAGATCGAATCCGTAGTCATTCGAACGCATAGGTCTCCATCTCCTTGGGAAGCGTCATCAGTTCGGCCTTGGTGACCGGAATCAGCGGAGTCACGGCATCGGCGGTTTCCGGCTTGCGCGATGCGGCGCCGAGCGTCGATGTGGACGTGAACCCTTCGGCGGCCTTCAGAAAGGCGGACTTCACACGCTTGCCAGAGCGGATCGCGCCGCCCCACATGTCCATGAGTTCCAAACGGCCGCGTGTCAGCGTCTCAGCGGCGTTTCGGAGGGTCAGCTCTTTTTTTTTGACCGCGCGGATCGCCTTGTGCTGGACGACCGACAGACCCTCTGTGTATTCGGGATGGCAAGACGGCACCTGCAGCCAAGTCTTCTGTCGCGGGTCCTGGACCCAGACGTGGTGGAGGTTCTCTGGATTGACCTTGACCTCAGTCCTGAAAGTCAAACCCACCCGACGGCGAAGGTCTTGGAGTTCACGCGAGTTGTATCGGAGGTAGTCTTTGACGACACCTTCGTTGCCCACGGTGAGGGTCTTTGCGCTAGCCATGATGATGTCCAGTTCATTGAAACTGCTTGCCAGTCGAGGTGCCAGTTGCGTGGCCAGGCCTTCGCTGTAGAGGTCATAGGCCCGGTCGAGCCTGCGTTCGTTCACCTCGAAGGGATGAACGTCAACTACGGCCTTCAGAACACCCATACAAAGGGCGCCAAACGTGATGCAGGCGTTCTTCTCAGGACGTTCCGGCAAGTAGTTGTTCAGCGGCTTCTCAACTCGGCCTGCGGCTGGGAGATAGCCGTTGATCTCGCCGATCGTGCGTTCCACAGTCGGCTTGAGCCAGGGCTGCCTCACGGCGCAATGCAACACGTCGGTTGCGAGATGCCAGGCCGCTGCGTGGAAATGGCGGGAATGGAACTCCAGGCCGTTGTCCACGACCATGAGATCCGGGATGCCAAAGGCCAGCCAGCGATGCAGCAGACCGGCGTGCTCCGTGAGGAAATCCTTCGGGCGAATCGCCACCTTGAACGCAGATAGGGCGCTGGCTAGGCCGGCGCTCCAGAAGCTGATGTAGAGGCCGGCGATGTAGCCGCTGTAGCTATCGACAACGACAGTGATCGTCGGGCGCCCCATAGGCAGGCCCGTCACGTCGTGCACGACGACGATGTCGAGGATCGTGTGATCGATCTCGTACCGAGCCAGCACACGCGCTGCATCGATGCCCTCCAAGCTATAGCGCCATCTGTTCTTCGCGTGGGTCGGTCCCCATCGCGCTACGCAGCGATCGAAGGGTGATACCTCAAGGATCAGGCGACGGAGCGTGGCTGTACTAACCACGGCCTCGGCCTCATCGATGCGACCGCGAGCAGCTTGACTGCTAATCTTACTGTGTCAATAAAATCAAGGCATTATGCGGACTTCTTGATTCTTTGGTTGAGGATCGATGAACGTCGCAGACCGCTTTGAGGAATACCTGGAGCATTTGGCTTCGGGGCTGGGACACG
>NZ_JBIGHW010000036.1:0-2716 GCF_043555875.1 Pelomonas margarita
CGCGGTGCGCCTGCTGCCTCAAAAGAGCCGAAAGGATCGGCATGTGCGGGCCAAAACGACATCAGTTCGAACACGTCAGCCGTCGGCATGACGGAGCGTCGAAATCGCCAACTTGTTCAGCGTAGCCTTAGATGTCACGGTCCCCGCCGCCTCGCTGAAAACGTTCGCCCAGGGCCAGATGAGCGGGGCACGCAGCTTGGCGATCAGTTTGGCCACCGTGACCTCTCCGGTCATGGCCGCGATCTTTCCCACAACTGTCCCGGACAAGATGCGATTAAGCGATCGGGACCGGCTGGAACTGCTTTTCTCGGCTGTCGTGGAAATTGACCAGTTCAAGCCAAACGCTGCTGAATCCCTGACCTTCGAGATCCCGCGCGAGCTACGCCTGCTTTGGGCTTCAAATAACGGCAAGACCTCGGCGAAGGCTTCCGCCCGCATCGAGGGAGGCGCCGGTGCCGGCGTTGGGGTAGCCACCGCATCCGCCTCCGCAGATGTGGGCGGATCAATCTCTAGGGAATTAACTTTCGAGTCGTTCGACACCTACCTCATCCAGGATACGGCGCTGCAGCCCAGTTCTTCGATGAGCATCAAAGAGCTCCGCGCACTTGTGTCCGACTTGGTCGCCTCGGCCTCCACGTCATCGCCAGATACGATGAACGCCGGCGTGGTGATCAATCGTTTCCAGGCTTCCTTCCGCGACTTCACCAAGACCCTGTGCGACTTGAAGTGGAAGCCCGATACCTCTGCCGACGGATCAGTGTCGACGGGCTGGGACCAGAACACAAATATGTGCGTAATTTCGTTCAAGCCGGCGCCGGGGTGGACGGCCGTGCCCAGCGTGAAGCTCAAAGTCAACGGGCTAGCGCCGCGGACGCCCGAGTTCTGGCTTACCGTGGATATGCCACTGGTGGGCAAGCTGTAGCGGATTTTGGCACCTGGGCCTTGTCAATTTCGAGTTGTCGCTCGCGGCGCTTACTGCGATGCTTAACTTTCAAAGTCCATGGCCGTGCAACGGCCACGAGCGGGGCCAGTTTCTCAACTGACCACCCAGAAAAGTCAGACGTGAGCTAATCGGGCTCCAGTTCGAGCAGCCAATAGTCAGTCGTCAAGGCGAGGAGCGGTAGGCAATGAGCGATCAACTGGATCTAAAGTGCTCATCCCACATCGCCACGCGGAATCCAGTCCTGCAACTGCTCCCATTTCCGATGATGCTCGTGCGCCGCGCGCGACGCCAACGGGATCCCGAAGGCGCACGCGCAGATCTTGGCCACCTCGTCCAGCTGACGGCGCGACAGGTGCAGCACCGCCCAGTCCTCGTCATTGAAAACCGGCAGGACAGCGACCACGTGGACGTGCACGTGCCGCTTGTCGCCGTGGGCGACGAACAGGCTGGGCCGGTTCTCTGTCCAGCCCAGAAAGTCCAGCACGTCGCGCGCGATCCGATACGCGTTCTGGGCCGGAGACCTTCCTGCGCGGGATGTGGTCGTGCGGATCGATCGGCGCGCGCAGCACCTTCGTGGCAGCCGGCGAGAACGAGATGATGATGTGGGCGTACCAGACATCCGGCAGGGCCTGGCCTGATCGAGCAGCGCGGCAATAGCGGTCCATCTGCTGCGTCAGTTGCGAGGCGGCGTCGCGGATCTCGGTGCCCCAGGGCATGGCCGAGAGCACCAGCTTGTGCAGCTGCGGCGCCCCCAGCAAGCGAACGCCCGCGCCCGCCATGGACTGGTGCGGCGAGAACAAATATCGCAGCAGACGCCGAAGATCGCATCGCCGCCTGGGCTGCTTGCGCCTGAAGTTGACGATCTTCAGGAGCACCCGAGGTCCTCGGCCAGACGGGCCAGCATGATCTTCGCATCGGCGAGATTCGCAGCGGCATCCTGCATCCGCCTCGATGACCGGCGGGCACCCGAAAAGACGCTGTCCAGGCTCATGGCCAGACCGAGCAGGACCTGCGACAGCCGCACGAGTTCAGCGGGCGGCGACACCGAGTCTCGGGATGCCAAGGCCGGCGCGCTTGCTGCATGCCAGACCCCGTCGCGCATGCAGCGGCGCAGGCCGAGCAGGATCAGCTCGGAGCGGCTGCGATGCGCGGCAATCGCACATTCATCCAGCTGCGCGATCTCCTTCGGGGCCATCCGGAAGTTGACGGGGCGGGTCGGCTGGGCGGACCTGTCCGCGCTGACCATTCGCCTGCGGGCCGGCAGCGCCCGGGTCTTGGAACCCTGCCTGGTTGGACACTTGTCGTTCATTCTTGATTACACAGGTTTTGATCCAGGAGACATGTCGTCAACGGTGTGTCGACACGCGGTCGAGCAAAGTCCGCACACCTTCCTGGATGAGGACTTGCTCGTCATCGCAGCGTGCTCAGTGCAGCGGCTGGTCCAGGCGGCTCAGTTGCTGCTCGGTGTAGCGGCGGTTCTGCAGGGGCCAGCCCGCCGCGAAGCCCTCTGGAGTCCGCCGGAGATGCTCGGCCACGATGGATGCAGCCACGCGCAGCCGCTCGTAATCGATCGGCAGTTGCACGCTGCGCTCGATCTCGGTCTTGAGCCGGGCCGCTGGATAGCTGATGTTCAGCCGCGGCGTCTTCGGGTGCGTATTTCAGCCCATCGTGGACGGCGTTTCAGACTGATGGTGGACGGGATTTCAGCGTGATCGTGGACGGCGTTTCAGTCTGATCGTGGACGCTGTTTCAGCGTCATCGTGGACGCTGGGG
>NZ_JBIGHW010000037.1:0-2708 GCF_043555875.1 Pelomonas margarita
TGCGTATTTCAGCCCATCGTGGACGGCGTTTCAGACTGATGGTGGACGGGATTTCAGCGTGATCGTGGACGGCGTTTCAGTCTGATCGTGGACGCTGTTTCAGCGTCATCGTGGACGCTGGGGGTGGTGCGCAGGTGAATTTCTGACCGGCATAGGCTCGCCGCTTTTTGCGGCCCGAGCCGATGCCAACCAACAGAGTCACCATGCGCCGTATCCGAGAGGCATTGCGCCTGCATTTGCAGGCAGGTCTGAGCTACAACGAGGTCGGCCGCGCCCTCAAGATTTCCAAGAGCGCGGTCGGCAAGTACGTGTCGTTGGCCAAGGTCGCAGGCGTGGACTGTGCCGTCGCTGACGGCCTGAGCGATGAGGCCCTGGAGGCACTGCTGTACCGGCCGGCGCTGCCCAGATCCAGCCATCAGCTGGCACCCGACTTCGGCGTCGTTCACCAGGAGCTCAAGCGCCCTGGGGTCACGCTGATGCTGCTGTGGGAGGAGTACGCCAGCGCCAACCCGCTGGCCTACAAGTACACCAGCTTCTGCATCAAGTACCGCGAGTTCGCCAAGACCCAGCAGCGCTCCATGCGCCAGGTGCACATCGCCGGTGAGAAGCTGTTCGTCGACTACGCCGGTGACACCGTGCCCATCGTGGACGCGGGCACCGGCGAGATCTCGCGCGCCCAGATCTTCGTGGCCGTGCTCGGGGCGTCGAACTACACGTTCGTCTGCGCCACGCCGCGCCAGACCACCGAGGACTGGATCGGTGCGCAGGTGCTGGCGCTGGAGTTCTTCGGCGGCTCGCCCAAGTTGATCGTGCCAGATCAGGCTCGCGCGCTGATCAAGACGCCCGGCCGCTATGACCCCGAGCCGGGCCGGGCCTACGAAGAGTTCGCCCAGCATTACAGCTGCGCAGTCCTGGCAGCCCGCCCAGCTCACCCCCGCGACAAGCCCAAGGTCGAGGCCGCGGTGCTCCTGGTCCAGAGGTGGATCCTGGCCCGCCTGCGCAACCGTCAGTTCTTCAGTCTGGCCGAGCTCAACCGGGCCATCGCTGGGTTGCTGGTCGACCTGAACCAGCGCCCCTTCAAGAAGCTGCCCGGCTGCCGCCGCAGTGCCTTCGAGCAGCTGGACGCGCCGGTGCTGCGACCGCTGCCGGCTGAGCGGTTCACGATCAGCCGCTGGAAGACAGCCACGGTGAACATCGACTACCACGTCGAGTTCGATGGCCACTACTACAGCGTCCCCCACAGGCTGGTGAGAGCCAAGGTCGATGTGCGTGTCACCGGCCCCTTGCTGGAGTGCTTCTTCTCCAACCAACGCGTGGCCAGCCATGTGCTGAGCCCCGTACGCGGCGCTTTCACCACCACGCCCGAGCACATGCCGGCCTCGCACCGCGCGCACCTGGAGTGGACGCCGGCCAAGCTCATCGCCTGGGGCGAACGCATCGGTGTGAGCACGGCGGCGGTGGTGACCTGGCAGATGACGCATCGCCCGCACCCCGAGCAAGGCTACCGCGCTTGCCTGGGCTTGCTGGCGCTGGCGCGCAAGTACAGCGGCGCCCGCCTGGAGGCGGCCTGCACCCGCGCCATGGCCATCCGCGCGCCCAGCTTGAGCAGCGTGACCAACATCCTGCGCAGCGGCCTGGACAGCCAGCCCAAGCCGCTGGACGCCGCAGACAACCCGGTCGTCGCTCACGAGAACGTGCGCGGGCCGGACTACTACCACTGACCCCTGACAACCACGAGAGAGAGCACCACCGATGTTGAGCGAACACACCCTGGACCAATTGCGCGCGCTGCGCCTGGACGGCATGGTGCATGCCTTGCAGGACCAAGGCCACAGCGCCGCTGCGGCCGAACTGTCCTTTGACGACCGGCTCACGCTGCTCGTGCAGCGCGAGATCGCCTGGCGCGACGACCGGCGCGTGGCGCGGCTGCTTAAGGCTGCCAAGCTCAAGGTCAGTGCGGCCTGCATCGAGGACATCAACTGGCGCACCAGCCGCGGCCTGGACCGCAATCTGATCACCGCGCTGGCCGGCGGCGACTGGCTGCGTCACGCACGCAATTTGCTGATCACAGGGGCCACCGGAAGCGGCAAGACATGGCTGGCGTGCGCACTGGCACACCAGGCAGCCCGCAACGGCTTCTCGGTGTTGTACGTGCGCGCAGCACGCTTGTTCGACGAGCTGCAGGTGGCCCACGGCGATGGCAGCTTTGCCAGACGCCTGGCGCAGTTGGCCCGGCTTGACTTGATCGTGATCGATGACTTCGCCCTTGCCCCCATGGGCGCACCCGAGCGCAACGACCTGCTGGAGCTGCTGGACGACCGCACCGGCATGCGCTCCACCCTCATCACCAGCCAGCTGCCGGTCAAGGCCTGGCACACCTACCTCAACGATCCCACCCTGGCCGACGCCATCCTCGATCGGCTCGTGCACGCCAGCCACAAGATCGAATTGAAGACCACCAAGTCCTTGCGCGACACGGCCGAGGGGGGCGCCTCCGGCGGCCTGGCAGGAGCCTAAAACTTCAGTTCAAGTCGGGCACCTAACCCGCTCCGACAGCGGCACCACGAGAGAGCATTTCAGTCTCATCGTGGACGATTCAGCTACATTCAAACCAGTTCCTGCGCGCCTCCCCGGCGCCGCCACGGCAAGCTCAGTTTTGCCGTCCACGATCAGCCTGAAATGGGCGTCCACGATCGCTGAAATACGCA
>NZ_JBIGHW010000038.1:0-2694 GCF_043555875.1 Pelomonas margarita
TGCGTATTCCACGCGATCGCGGACACCGTTCCGCTCTGATGGCGGACAGCATTCCGCCGTGATGGCGGACACCGTTCCACGCTGATGGCGGACAGCATTCCAAACTGATCGCGGACACCGGGAGGGTGCCCTGAGTGACCCAACGAGGCATAGGCTGCCCGGCTTTTTGGCCGGGAGAGGCGATGCCCACACCAAGGGTCCTCATGAGCAAGATCAGACAAGCGCTTCAACTGCTGGCCGACGCCAGCCTCAGCACCCGGCAGGTGGCCGCCGCATTGGGCATCAGCAAGACCACCGTCAGCGAGATCGCGATGTATGCGCGCGATGCCGGCGTCGGATGGCCCCAGGCAGCCACGCTCAGCGACGACGAGCTGCAGTCGCGCCTGTACCCGCCACCACGACCGCGCAGCAGCACTCGGCGCGAGCCCGACTACGCAGTGCTGCATCAGGAGCTCAAGCGCCCCGGCGTCACCCTGCAGCTGCTGTGGGAGGAGTACCGCGCGGGCGCCGGCGAGGCGGCCTACCGCTACAGCGCCTTCTGCGAGAAGTACCGCGCCTGGGCCAAGCGCCTGAAGCGGTCGATGCGTCAGATCCACCCTGGCGGCGAGCGGCTGTTCGTCGACTACGCCGGCCAGACGATGCCGGTCGTGGACGCCGGCACGGGGGAGATCCGCCGCGCCCAGGTGTTCGTGGCGGTGCTGGGGGCGTCGAACTACACCTACGCCTGCGCGACGTGGCAACAGACGGCCGCCGACTGGGTGGGCGCCATCATCGCGACGCTGACGTTCATCAATGGCGTGCCCAAGTTGCTGGTGCCCGACCAGCCGCGCGCGCTCATCGCCAACCCCGATGCCTACGAGCCCGTCACCGCACGGCTGATGCAAGAGCTGGGCGAGCACTACGGCGTGGCGGTGCTGCCGGCACGTCCCGGCCGGCCCCAGGACAAGGCCAAGGTCGAGGTGGGCGTGCAGGTGGTCGAGCGCTGGATCCTGGCTCGGCTGCGCCATCGGCGCTTCTTCAGCCTGGTCGAGCTCAACCGCGCCATCGCCCAGCTGTTGGTTGACCTCAACCAGCGGCCGTTCAAGAAGCTGCCTGGCTGCAGGGCTGCGGCCTTCGCAGCGCTGGACGCACCGGCATTGAAGCCGTTGCCGGCCACGCCGATGGTGCTCGCGCAGTTCAAGCCGGCGCGGGTCAACATCGACTACCACGTGGCCTTCGAGGGCCACTACTACTCGGTGCCGCACCAGCACGTCGGCGCCGCCGTGGAGCTGCGCATCACGGCCGGCACGCTGGAGGTCTTGCTGCGGCGCCAGCGCATCGCGGCACACGCCCTCACCCACATCGTGGGTGGCTTCACCACGGTGGCCGAGCACATGCCGGCGTCGCACCGCGCGCACCGGCAATGGACGCCGGCCAAGCTCATCGGTTGGGGCGAGCGCATCGGTGCCGCCACGGCTGGCGTGGTGCGCTGGCAGATGGAACACCGCACGCACCCCGAGCAGGGCTACCGCGCTTGCCTGGGCCTGATGCGCTTGGCGCGCGAGTACGGCGACGAGCGACTGGAGGCGGCATGCGCCCGGGCGCAGTCCATCCGTGCGCCGCACTACCGCAGCGTCAAGTCGATCCTGGCCAGCGGTCTGGACCGGCAGGGCACCAACCTGCTCGGCTGCGACACGCCCGTCATGCCCGCCCACGACAACGTGCGTGGCCCCAGCTACTACGGACACCACTGAGGCGCTGCCGCAAAGCAGCCCCTTGGCCTAACCATCAAACATTACGAACAAACCATGCTTCAACAACACACCCTGGACCAACTGCGCGGCCTGCGCCTGGACGGCATGATTGCCGCGCTCAACGACACCGCCATGCAGGCCAGCGCCGAGGGGCTGCCCTTCGAACAGCGCCTGGCGCTGCTGGTGCAGCGCGAGCTGGACTGGCGCGATGGCAAGCGCGTGGCGCGGCTGCTCAAGGCGGCCAAGCTCAAGGTCAGCGGCGCCTGCGTCGAGGACATTGACTGGCGATCTGGCCGCGGCCTGGATCGCCACCTGGTCACGGCGCTGGCCGAGGGCGACTGGATCCGGCATGGCCGCAACGTGCTCATCACGGGCGCCACCGGTTGCGGCAAGACTTGGCTCGGTTGCGCGCTGGCCCAGCAGGCCGCACGCCAGGGCTTTACCGTGCTCTACACCCGCTCGACCCGGCTGCTACAGGAGCTTCAAGTAGCACGCGGCGACGGCAGCTTCGGTCGTCGTCTGGCGCAGCTGGCGCGACTTGACCTTCTTGTCCTGGACGATCTCGCCATTGCTCCCATCGCCGCGCAGGAACGCCAGGATCTGCTCGAGCTGCTGGACGACCGGGTGGGCAGCCGCAGCACGCTCATCACGAGTCAGATGCCCAGCAGCGCCTGGCATCAATGGCTGGGTGAGCCCACCATCGCCGACGCCATCATGGACCGGCTGATGCACGCCTCGCACAGCATTGCGCTCAAGGGCGAATCGCTGCGCCGGGGCTCATCCCACGCCTGACCCAGCACGCCGTTCCACGCTGATCGCGGACACCGTTCCAGATTGATGGCGGACAGTTGACCTACCATCCGGCCCGTCACTCAGGCACCCCACTCAGGGTGTCCGCGATCGCCTGGAACACTGTCCGCGATCAGCCTGGAATGGGTGTCCGCGATCAGTGGAATACGCA
>NZ_JBIGHW010000039.1:0-2673 GCF_043555875.1 Pelomonas margarita
TCGGCGTGTCCCAGCCCCGAAGCCAAATGCTCCAGGTATTCCTCAAAGCGGTCTGCGACGTTCATCGATCCTCAACCAAAGAATCAAGAAGTCCGCATAATGCCTTGATTTTATTGACACAGTAAGACTAAGAGGTCTGATCGAGCCAGCAAGACACAACCTCTCAAGGAGCATCGGATGACGCAGGCAGTAGCGGTTCGCCGCGATGGAGACGCATTCCAGGCCAGGATCTTCTGGCGCAAGGCTGCGTGTCTCCTTGACCCGCTCGGCCCGATCATCCGAGTTGGCTTCGAGTCGGGCCCGAAGGGCTTCGACGACGTCTGGGTGGAATACGCGCGCGAGCGTGCGCCCGGTGACCATGAGGGCAAGCCGATTTTTCGCGAGCACACGCAGTGCAAGTGGCACGTGTCGGTCAACGATTTTGGTTATTCCGATCTCGTCAGCCCCGAGTGGATCAATGCCAACAGGTTCTCGCTGCTTCAGCGCGCACATGCCGCCCAGCTTGCGCACGCCTGTGACGGAACAGGTGCAAGGTTCAAGCTGGTGACCAATTGGCGAGTGGGCCAGGCCGATCCGCTGCGAGCCCTCATCAATCAGAAATCCAAATCGCTCCGGTTGAAGGACCTCTTTGACGGCACTGGCGACAACTCCAAGGCAGGCAAGATCAGGAAGCTTTGGCGCGAGCACCTGGGCGTCGACGACGATGCCCTGAAGCTGTTGGCTCGCACGCTCGCGCTCGATACGGATTCCACCTCACTGGACGACCACCGCGACAACCTCGATCTCCTGTTCGAGAACCGCGGCCTGCGACGGGTACCCGCCAACGAGAGCAGCTTCGTCTACGACGACGTGGCCTTCCAGTGGCTGTCGCAAGGGAGGCTGGAATTTGACCGCGCAAGTTTCAGGGAAGCTTGCAGGCGTGAAGGGCTGCTCGACAACGGCGGCAAGGGACGCTTAGTCTTTGGCGTCAAGTCGTTCGAGCACCCGTTTGACCGGCTGGAAGAGCGCTGCACCGTCGTGTTGGACCTGGTGCCGCACTTCGACGAGCGTTTGATTCGAGACCAAGCCGACTGGACATCTACGCTGTATCCCAAGCTCAGGGCATTCTTGCAGAACGCGGCCCGTAGCAACCCCCATCTGCGCTTGGTCCTTGACGCTCACGTCACCCTAGCCTTCGCGGCAGGGTCCGTGTTGAACATCAAGTCTGGCCGGAGCGTGGAGATCGAACAGCGGACGATGCACCGCAACGTCTGGCATGCGAGTGACATGCCCAGCGATCCAGCGTGGCCCCGATGGGATTTCAAAGTTGAGTCTATCGGCGAACCCACCGGGGATATCGCTGTCGCGGTCTGCCTCACCCACGATGTCACGAACGCCGTCAGGTCGCATTTAGCGGCAGCGTTGCCGCAAGTCGGGACGCTCTTGGTAGCCAGCCCAAGGTGTGGTCCCGGTGCACGATCCGTTGTGTGCGGCCGGCATGCTTTCGACTTGGCAGAGTCGTTGGCACAGGAGTTCAATCGACAGCGGCAGGGCGCCAGCGGGGCAGCGCACTTCTTTGTCGCGGCGCCCAATGCCTTCACTTTCTTCTTGGGCCAGCGGCAGCCTGGGATGGGCCGGAGCACCTTGTACGAATACGACTTCGAAGGTGCAAACGGCGGCGGATATCGTCCCTCGCTTTCACTGCCGATTTGATCGGCCGCGGCGCTCTATCAATCCCCACTCAGCAGGCCACCCTCCATGCTTAGCTCCATCCTCTCGCAGTTCCGGAGTCATCAAGAAGAGCGCAAACCGCCGACGGTATTCCACCAGTCGTTGATGCTTGTGCAGGACGTCGAGGCGCACCTTGTCGGCGACGTGGCCAACCGGGTTCCGATCCTGGGCTCACTTCAACGGCATCTCTGGTTGCCTACAAAGTTTGTGGTGATCGGACTGAGTAGCAAGGTTCAGGCTCTTGTGACTTGGACATTGGCTTCGTTGGTGTTCTTGATGATGAAGAACTGGATCATGGGTCAGGTGGCGTCGGATCCGTTGCTCGGGCAAGGCCTGAGTTGGGTGTGCGTCATCTGCCCGATTGCGCTAGCGCTCTTTCCGATGCCAAGCGTGCGAGCCTCTACGGGTGTTTCGTCAGACGACGCCGAATTTGCTGCCCAGGCGTTACGTCGAAGGGGCCTTGCCACGAAGACCAGGGTTGTCATCGTGCAGCAGACGCTCAAGGTCTTCGAAGAACGTTGCAAGACCCGGCTCCAATCGCTGACCTGGCTGGTCAACCTCTCTTGGGCTGGCTGGGGGTACCTCTTCGTCAAGGGCATGGAAGCGGCGATGGCTGGCAAACCTCCGACAACGGAGGCCTTCATCGCAAGTGTTGCCTTGTTTTACGGCGTGCTGTTCTTCTACTTGGCGATAAGCAGCTACGAGTCGGCGTTGAGTCGTCTGTTTCGGACCGTAGATGTCGCCTGTAGCGACATCCAGCTCAGTGAGGAGCCGACCATTTCATCGCAGAGCATATAGTCTTACTGTGTCACAAGAATAGCGACGTTCGTTCGCAGCACGTGCATGAGCCCAATCGAAGGTTCAACTCATAGCTCAGCAGGTGCCGCAAGGACGTGATTGACGTCGGCACGTGGCGCTGAGCGCGCTGGGCTACCCCTCGGGACGTAATCTTCGGGAACTTCA